>JAZUOH010000057.1:0-142785 GCA_045604525.1 Acutalibacteraceae bacterium | reverse complement strand
GTGAAAAGTGAAGAGTTAATAGTGAAAAACTAAAAACGACAAGCTTCTGTCGAAACTTATCGTTTTTCATTGGTGCGGGTAACAGGGGTCGAACCTGCACGCTTGTGGGCACAAGATCCTAAATCTTGCGTGTCTGCCAATTCCACCATACCCGCATAATTATTTAATTGTTTTATTGAAAAGCTCGGATTTTATCGGCAACTCATCAATTTTCAACTCTTCACTTATCTTTGAAATAAGTATATACAATGCCGCGATAGAATGCAATACATTTTTTAAATTAGCTTTCTGGTAATTAAAGCGACCGTTTTCGTCTGTACCGACTCTGTCGTGTTTTACTTTGTTATAATCTGACCACCAAGAGTCGGTGTTGGGCTCAAATTTTGCAAAAGGAACCAAATCGATTTTTGAAAAAGGATACTTTGTTTCTATATGAAAGTTTCGTAAGTTGGGATGTTTTTTTACAATAATATCAATTTTATTTATAATACCAAAACTGTTTTCACCGGTTATTATTTTACAGAATTCACCGGATAAAGAGTCAATCTCACTGCAAATTGAAATGAAAAGAGTGTTTAATTGCAGTGAAAATGTTGAATAGTTCGATTTATCAATAGCAATGTATTCAGAAAGAGAAATCATCTGCTTTTCAAGTATTTTATATTGAGCACAATAAACTCGGATAAAATCGTCTTTGTTCATAATAACTTCTCCTTTCTTTATACATTATTCTACCAAAAACGGTGTACAGGTGCAAGTGAAATTTATAAAAAATATCAAACTTATTTAATATTCCGAATTGCAAAATAAAACATCTAAAATGTGCAGTTGCTATTTACATTTCACTCAAAAAATATTATAATTAAATGTAAGAAATCCTTAATATGAAAGGAAGAATAAATTATGGAAAGATATCTTATTATCAATGCTGACGATTTTGGTATGTGCCGTGCAGCCAATTTCGGCGTTTTCGATCTTCTTAAATCCGGCGGTATCACTTCTTCAACAATTATGGCTCCTTGCGGTTGGGCACCCGAGGCCGTTAAGTTTGCAAAAGAGCATCCCGAGTTTGCTATAGGTGTTCATCTCACCACAACAAGCGAATGGGAGAACTACCGTTGGGGCCCTGTCAGTGCATCCGCTAATGCTTCAATGCGTGATAAAGACGGCTATTTCTATCACGAGTGTGATGATTTTGAAAAGCACGCCGACCTTGCAGAGGTCGAAGCAGAAATGAAGGCTCAGATTGAGAAGCTTAAATCACTCGGTCTCAATCCTTCACATCTTGATAATCATATGGGCTCTCTTTACGGCGTTGCAACAGGACGTTTTGAGCTTCTTGAGCTTATGATTAAGGTAGCAGGCGAGTATCATCTGCCGCTTCGTATGCCTATGAATTTCACAGAGGCACAGTTCTCGAACACAATGCTCGACGTTCAGGTACCGCCTGAGCTTGTAAAGGGTCTTATTGATAAGGTTGTTGCTTACGGCAAATCTCTCGGTGTTGCTATGCCCGATTATCTTATGCCCGGCGATTGGTCCGGCCCGCAGAAGGACAGCTATGAGAATTTCAAAGAGTATATCTATGAAATGTACCGTGGCTTCCCCGAGGGTGTTATTGAAACGTATATTCACCCTGCTTATGAAACGGATGAGCTCAAGGGCACAACAGGCTGCTGGGAGCGCAGAGTATGGGAATACAAGCTCTTCTCTGACCCGCAGACAAAGCAGCATATCGATTCGCTCGGCATCAAGCTCATCAATTACCGTGACCTTAATAAGATGCGCAACGGCTGATAATAGGGGAGTAGCATTATGTTTTCTGACCTTGTTAAAGCAACACGCAGCTTTCGCAATTTTGACCCGACCGTCCGTCTTGACGATGAAACGATGAAATCTCTTGTTGAGCTTTGCCGTTATACACCGTCAACAGCTAATAAACAGTCCATAAAATTTGCCTATGCTTGCACAGATGACCTCTGTGGCAGAATATTTCCTCTTCTCGGTTGGGCAGGCTATCTGAAAGAGAATAAGCCGCCCTACGACGGCAATGTTCCTGCAGGCTATATTTTGCTGTGTTACGATACGGAAATTGCACCCGAGCTTGAAATTGATGCGGGAATCTGTGCGCAGACAATTGTTCTCGGCGCAATGGATATGGGTATTGGTGCTTGTATGCTCGGCAGCTTTAATAAAGAAAAAATAACTGAGATTTTCTCTTTGCCCGAACATATCATGCCAAGACTGATTATTGCGCTTGGCAGACCGAAAGAAACGGTTGAGGTTGTTAATATCAAAAACGGTGATATTAAGTATTACCGTGAAAGTAAAGAAAAGCACATTGTTCCCAAAAGAACACTCGATGAAATTTTATTAACTAAATAAAACTTAAAGGATGCAGTTTTCAATTAAGAAAACTGCATCCTTTTGCTTAGTCTAATTCTTCTTCAAATGCTTCTTTGCCGAGTGAGCACACAGGGCAAACCCAATCGTCGGGTACTTTTTCCCAAGGCGTTCCGGGAGCTACTCCGTTATCGGGGTCGCCTTTTTCGGGGTCATAAACATATCCGCAAGGACAAACATATTTTTTCAATTTAAATACCTCCTTTTGCTTTATCATAACCGTATTATTGAAAATTATGTAAAAAGTGTGGCATTGACACGTCTCTTTTTTTACTCTATAATGTTAATGAACTAGCTATGGAGGGAATTATTATGAAAAAAATAGTTGCATTAGTTTTGATAGCTGTTACGTGTTTATCTTTTGCTTCTTGTGGCGGTAATGATAAAATCGACGGAAATACTCAACCGAGTACGTCAGAGAATATCACAGCTGAAGGTGTAACGTCTGCTTATGTAGAAGAGACAACGACACAACCGCCCACAACAACACAGCCTCAAACTACCGCTGACGTTAATACTACGAAAGCACCGGTTACTACTAAGCCTGCACCGACTGCAACCCAAGTCCCGGAGATAACTCTTTCAGCTACCGAGGTCAGCACAACAAAAGAGAATAGTGCTAAGGTGGCTGACTCTGAAGTAGCCAACGCTTTACTTGAAAAACACCTAAAAGGATACACTTATTTATTTGAAGCAGATAAAATTAGTTCGAGCTACCAAAATACAGGTGATGTAAAGTATAAAAATGAATTTCATGCCCAACTTAAATTGGCACGTCAAGAATTTGTAGAGTTACGCGATCTCAGCGCACAATACGTTAACTTGCAAGATGTTTTATACGATATAGATTATGTGATTGAAATAATTGATGAAAAATCAACAAGTGAGCGTTTTTATATGATTGATGTCTCACATTACTTGGATAATATAAAAAGTGAACTATACGAATATATAATTCCTAACTTTTGAAATACTATGTTGTTTATGTCTGTTAAAATCTTGTGGACAACATTGTTATATTCTTCAAGACAAAACAAAAAGAGTGGCTTTTCAGCCACTCTTCGTTTATTTATGGGGTAGAGGATTAACCGAAGTATCTCTGAAGAAGACCTGCAAATGCTTTGCCGTGTCTTGCTTCGTCGCGTGCCATTTCGTGAACTGTATCGTGGATAGCGTCGAGGTTAAGCTCTTTAGCCATTTTTGCAAGGTCAAATTTGCCCTGTGTTGCGCCGTTTTCAGCTTCAACTCTCATCTCAAGGTTCTTCTTTGTGCTGTTTGTTACAACTTCGCCGAGGAGCTCAGCAAACTTTGCAGCGTGCTCAGCTTCTTCGTAAGCTGCCTTTTCCCAATAGAGGCCGATTTCGGGGTAGCCTTCTCTGTGAGCAACTCTTGCCATTGCAAGGTACATACCAACCTCTGTGCACTCGCCCATATAGTTAGCTCTGAGACCTTCGATGATTTCTGCAGGAGCGCCTTCTGCTACGCCGAGAACATGCTCTGCAGCCCATGACATTTCACCGCTCTGCTCGTTGAACTTTGAAGCAGGAACCTTGCACTGGGGGCAGAATTCGGGAGCTGAGTCACCTTCGTGAACATAACCGCAAACTGAACAAACGAACTTTTTCATAATAAATTTCCTCCAAGAAATAAATTTTTAATTGATTTTTTATTAAACGGATTGATTGCATTTTTCGCAAAGTCCGTAAAAGACAAGTAAATGTGATTTGATTTCGCCCTTATAATCTTTATTAAACATACAGTTTAAATCGGAAAGGGGAGAGTGTTCAATATCATAAAGCCTGTTGCAGCATTCGCAAATCAGATGATAGTGAAGGCTGTTGTTGCCGTCAAATCTGTCGGATGAGCCGCAATGAAATTTTAGTATTGTGCCGTTTTCTGTAAGCAGAGCAAGGTTTCTGTAAAGTGTGCCGAGACTCAAATTCGGCATCTCTTCTTTCAGGTCAAGATACAGCTCATCTGCAGTGGGATGGTCTTTTCTTGAACAAAGGTTGTTTAGTATCGTCTCACGTTGACGACTGTATTTCATTTGCTCACCTCACTTTAATAATAGTAATCGTTACTGTTATTATACTTGAAATTATTCAAAAGTCAATACTTTTTTTGAAAAAAATAAAAAAATCAGCACAGATTTTTTCTGTGCTGATAATAGACTGTTATTTAGTTGCTCTTGGGAGCTTTGTAGCCCTTGGAAACAAGAAGATTTTCAATTCTGTCTGCAGGGTCGAGCAGGCCGCTGACTGAAAGGTCGTGGTTGAGAGTATCAATGATATATGATACATACTTTGAAAGGTCAACCTCGCAATACCACTCACGTGAAAGGAGCTCAGGTGTGCGGTAAATAAGGTTTGTTGTGAATACCTTATCAATAACGCCCTTTTCATAAGCCTCATCAAATACATCAAGACCGTTGCAGAAGAGACCGAAGCTTGTGCATACAAATACTCTGTTAGCCTTGAGAGCTTTGAGCTTGCCTGCAACCTCAATCATTGATTCACCTGAGGAAATCATATCGTCAACGATAATAACATCCTTGCCTTCAACGTTTGCACCGAGGAATTCGTGAGCGATGATGGGGTTTCTGCCGTTTACAATTCTTGTGAAGTCACGGCGCTTATAGAACATACCGAGCTCAACCTCAAGAACGGTTGAATAATAGATACATCTGCCCATACCGCCTTCGTCGGGGGAGATGACCATAAGATGATCCTTGTCAAAGTGAAGATCCTCAATGCTTCTTGTCATAGCCTTGATCATCTGATATACGGGCTGTACATTTTCAAAGCCGTTGAGAGGAATTGCGTTCTGTACTCTGGGGTCGTGTGCATCGAATGTGATGATGTTATCTACGCCCATATCGTGGCAAAGCTCCTGAAGCATATTTGCACAGTCGAGAGATTCACGTGAAGAACGCTTATGCTGTCTGCCCTCATAGAGCATAGGCATAATAACAGTGATTCTCTTTGCTTTGCCGCCTACAGCGCTGATTGCACGCTTAAGGTTTGCAAAGTGTTCGTCGGGGCTCATCGGTACATCCATACCGTACATTTCGTATGTAACGCCGTAATTGAAGCAATCGCAAAGAATAAAGAGGTCAAAACCGCGAACGGTCTGGTGAATTGTTGCCTTGCCTTCGCCCGTACCAAAGCGGGGGAAGCGAACATCAATAAGATATGATGAACGGTCGTAACCGCGGAAATGCAGTGTCTCCTTGTGTTCATCGTGCCTTTGTGATCTCCATGATGCGAGATACCAGTCAATTTTCTTGGCAAGCTCTTCGCAGCCGGGCAGGGCGATAATTCCGAGAGGGCCGTTGGGAATTGTCTGGAAGTTTTCGTCAAACTCTGTGAATTTCACGGTTATGAATCTCCTTTGCATTTATATGATGTATAGTTTGCATATTCAAACAATATATATTGTACATAATAAGTAAGAATTTGTAAACATCAAATAAGACTTTTATCGACCTTTAATCGGTAGAAATAATAAGGTAAAAACATACAGGGTTTTGTTGAAAATAACAAAACCCTGTAGCTTTATGTGTAACTTTGGTCTACCGTAACAACGGCATAATACTTTTTATCCTTGTTTTCAAGCTCGCTGTTTATAGCTTCGATAACCACTTTTGCATCAAGCTTTGATGAAAAAGGAATTACCAAATCAAATATAAGATTAGTATGATGAGGACCCGAAACCATTCTGAAATCGTGAAATGTCAGGTCAGGGTTGATATTTTTAATGATACTGTTAATCATTGTGCGTGCTTGGTTGGTCTGTTCATCGTCGGTTACAAGCGGGTCCATGTGTAAAGTAATAACGTAGCCCAAATCCTTTTTAATATCCTGTTCAATAACATCTATAAGGTCGTGGCTTTCCATTATGTCAACGTCATAAGGCACTTCGGCATGTGCTGTAACGAAACAGCGGCCCGGTCCGTAATCGTGCACTATAAGGTCGTGCACACCTTGAATTCCGTCATAGCTGAGTATTTTTTCTTCTATCATTTTTACTGTTTTCGGGTCGGGTGCCTGGCCGAGAAGGGAGGCTACAGTTGTTCTGAAAACGCCTATACCTGCCCATAAAACAAACAGTGAAACTATAACACCGAATATTCCGTCAAAAGGCAGTGTGAAAAACTTTGAGAGAATTAGAGCGAGAATAGAAGTTGCAGTTGCTGCCATATCGCTCAGGCTGTCCTTAACAACGGCATCAACTGTGTCCGAGTTTATTGCTTTGCCGATTTTACGGTTAAAAAGGGCGAGCCACAGCTTGCCGAGAATTGAAATAAGAAGTACTACAACTGCAGTAATGCTGAATTGAGGCGTTGAGGGATTTAGTATTTTATCTACAGAAGATTTTATCAGCTCAAAGCCCATAAACATAATAATTACGGCAACACCCATTCCGCAGATATATTCAAGTCTGCCGTGACCGTAGGGATGCTCTTCATCTGCAGGTTTGGACGATATTTTAAAACCAACCAGCGAAATTGCGGAACTGCCTGCATCAGATAAATTGTTGAGTGCGTCACCGGTAATCGAAATACTTCCTGTTATTGAGCCTATAATAAGCTTGGCAACAGACAGTAAAATGTTCACTGCTATTCCTACTGCACCGCTGAGTGTGCCGTAGGAAGAACGCACCTTAACGTTGGAGGTATCTTCATAGTTTCGTATAAAAAGTTTGATAAGTAAATTAGTCATAGTTTTATTTTCCTTATTATTTTATATCATTGATAATATTACTTATGCTGTCGGTTAGTCAAGCGTAACTTTTTTTAAACATAATTCTGTATGATTTTATTTCGTGTGAGCTTATGCTTTCGCTGAAATAAATAAGCAGTGTATAAATTAGGCCGGATATAATCAGTGCAAGTGCTACAAATAGTTTGGGTGACAGGTTATTGCCCGTAAACAGAATCTTAACGGATTCGCATGAAATAAAGCCGCAAATAATCGGTTTAAAAACATTATTAATAATGCTTATATCTATTTGCGCATATTTAATAAGCCTGTTAAGGCTAAGCGAAAAGTTTATAATTTCGCTTAAAAACAGTATGAATATATAACCCTTTACAGCAAAATACGGAAGAAGCAAATAGACAAGAGCTACACAAATTCCTGAATCGAGGATGTTATATCTCATTGATGCGGCCTGTTGGTCAAGACCTTTGAGTAATCCGTCCGTTATCATATCCGTGTACATTATAGGTATCAGAAAACTTAGTATCTTTATGTAAAATGAAGCTGATATATCTGAATAAACAGCTGTACTCAATATATCGGAAAATATCAGCATAAACATTGCTGTACCAATTGAAAATGTAAGCGTAAGCTTGATTGCCGATGAAGATATGAAGCTTATTTTAGCGCTGTTTTTGCAGGCATTATATCTTGCCAATTCAGGTATAAGCAAAGCTGACAGAGATGTTAAAACAGATGAGGGATATAAAACAATCGGTAAAGCAATGCCGTGAATTGTGCCGTAAACAGACATAGAGTGTTCTGCGCTGCTGCCGCTTTTTTGAAAGCCCTTTGGAATAAGCAAATGTTCAACAGTCAGCAAAACCGAACGAAAGCCTGCTCCCGTAGCATCAGGAACAGAAATGTGAAGAAGCTTTGATAATATTTCTTTTGCTCGTTCCTTATTATCATTCTTTGTGTCAATTTTATAAATAATAAACGAAATCAGGGCAGAAATAATTTCAGCGGCAGTGATGCCTATGCACAATGCTCCAGAGGCTTGCTCGAGCTCATAATTGTTGCACTTGCCGAGAGCATATATTGTTATTAAAATTTTTATTAACTGCTCCGTCAGCTGCACTGCAGAATACTTAATCATAGTTTTCTTTGCGGTAAAATAACCGTTAAGTGCTGCAGAAACAGAAATAGGTGTAAGGCTGAGTGCTAATATTTTAAGCGAGTATACAGCCCTTGTATCGCCAATCCACAGTTTGCCGATAATTCCGGAAAAGAAATATAACAATATGCTGACAGTAAGTCCTACAGACAAAGCATATTCAATGCATACACGCATTGTCTGCCTGGGATTTATTCTGTTTAAAGTTAAAGAATCCGTAACAAGTCTTGTCGCGGCTAATTTAACACCTGCACCGGAAAAAGTTACTGCAAGCGAGTAAACGGTCATAATAAGCTGAAAAAGCCCTATGCCTTCAACTCCTATTTTATTAGTCAGATATATATTAAATGAAACGGTTATGGTTCTCATCACAAAACCGCCAAGCGTTAATGCGACGGTATTCAAAAGTAATAATCTGGCATTTCGCATAAAAGCACCTCCGTAATTATTATGTAGAAGTGATTTTAAAAATGCTTGCTTTTTCAGTGTTGCTTTGATATTATTAAATATAATAATACTTTGGAGGAAGCATTATGAAACTTGATATAAAACGAGAATTCATTATTGATAAAAACTGTCCTACAAAATCAAGCCACGCTTCAACCGTTATTGCTATGGCTAACGGCGAAATCGGTGCGGCCTGGTTTGGCGGCACTTATGAAAGCCACAATGATGTTGATATCTGGTTTGCATACAGAAACAGAAAAGGCTGGAGTGAGCCTGTAAGAATTTCCGCAGATCCCGATATTCCTCATTGGAATCCCGTTCTTTTCGATAATGAAGACGGTACGATTACTCTTTTCTTTAAATTCGGCAAAACAATCGCCGATTGGCAGACTTATTACAGTGTGTCAGCCGATTACGGCAGGACCTGGTCTGAGCCCAAGGAGCTTGTAGAAGGCGATATCGGCGGCAGAGGTCCCGTAAAGAACAAAGCAATAAAACTCAGAAGCGGCAGAATTCTTGCACCTTCATCAAATGAGCAGAACAAGAATTGGCGTTGCTTTGTCGATATATCTGACGATAACGGCAAAACCTGGAACAAAACAGACTATATAGAAAGACCCAAAAGATATAACAAGACAGTCGGTATGATTCAGCCTACACTTTGGGAGTCTGAAGACAATACTGTTCATATGCTTGTACGTACAAACAGCCGCTATGTTTACAGAAGTGATTCAACAGACGGCGGCAATACATGGTGCCCTGCATACAAAACGGGTCTTTTTAACAATAACAGTGGTCTTGATATAACAAGACTTGACGACGGCAGACTGTTTCTTATTCTCAACCCTGTAAAAGAAAATTGGGGCGAGCGTACACCACTTGTAGTTATTTGCTCGGAAGACAACGGCCAGACATGGGGTCTCGGTGCTGTTATTGAAAGTATGCCCGGTGAATATTCGTATCCCGCAATTGTTTCCAGAGGCAATGAGCTTCTTATTACATATACATGGAACAGAAAAAAAATCTGTTTTGCCAGCATCAAGGTCAGCGACTGAATTGTTGACGGATAAGGGGAATTTATATGAAAATTGAAAAAACTGCTTTTACCGTTGAATCTAAATGCAAGCCTTACATAATTCACGGCTATTTTTGCTCTCCTGTTGTAAAGGCAAATGCAAAGGCGGTTGTTCAGATTGCACACGGTATGGCTGAACGTAAAGAGAGATATGACGAGTTTGTAACTTATCTTGCAGAAAACGGTTATGCTGTTTTTATTCACGACCATCTCGGACACGGCGAGTCTGTAGAAAATGACGATTATTTAGGCTTCTTCGGTGAGAAGGACGGCTGGAAAACCCTTGTTGAAGATTGCCTTACAGTAACAAATTATGCAAGAGAGATTTTTCCGAACAAGCCCGTAATACTTTTCGGTCACAGTATGGGCTCATTTGTTGCACGTGCTTATGCCGAGATGCATCCGCTTACACTTGACGGTGCGGTTTTCTGCGGCACAAGCGGCTCAAATCCTGCCGCAGGTATTGCCGTTAAGCTTGCCGATTTGATTGCACGTAATAAGGGTAATTTTCACCGCAGCGAGTTTATAAATACTGTTGCATTCGGTACATATAATAAAAAAATCAAGCCTCAGCGCACAGAGTTTGACTGGCTTACACGTGATAACGAGATTGTTGATAAATATGTTGCAGACAAGTATTGCGGCTTTTTATTCACAGCCTGCGGTTACCGTGACCTCTTCAGCGTGCTTAAATATGTTTCGGGCAAAAATTGGTACAAGGGTGTCAGAAAAAATCTGCCGATGTATCTTATTTCAGGTGATGCTGACCCGGTAGGCGAGTACGGCACGGGAGTAAAACAGGTTGTTGCAGACCTTAAAAAGTCAGGGCACGAAAACGTTGAGCTGAAGCTTTATAAGGGCGGCAGACACGAAATCTTAAACGAAATCGACAGACAGTCAGTTATGCAGGATGTACTTGTTTGGCTTGATAAAACAACAGGCAACACGGATTCAGAAGAGGAATAAAATGAGCAATAAACTTACCAATCAAAAACTGATTAAGACCTATTATATACTGTTTGCTGTTTCAGCCATAACATTTTTTGTTATGATGTATATTACTAACGGTCAGTCTTTTTCCAACACTATCTTCCGTGATTCTCTCGGAAGCGATTACTTTATGGACTTTTTCAATTCCATAAGAGACGGCAGTACAAAAGAAGTATATAAAAACAGAATTATTTATCCGCCTCTGGCAAATATGTTTTTTTATATTTTGTCAAATATGATAAAGCCCGAGCTTGCTACAGCTGATTTCCCGAAAAGATATTTGCTGGCACGTGATTATACCTGCCTTTTCCTTTATTTTGTTTTTGTTCTTCTTTGCATGATTATGCTGGTAGGTGTTACAAAAAAATATCTGGAAAAGCATAATCTTCAGCGCTTTTCATTGACCTTACCCGTTTTACTGCTGTTTTCCTATCCTATGATTTACTGCATACAACGTGGTAATATTGCGCTTCTTTCGCTTGTGTTTACAATGTTTTTTGTTTTTTACCGCGACAGCGAAAATAAGCTTTTGCGTGAGCTTTCTTTTATCTTGCTTGCGATTGCTGCAGGAATTAAGCTTTATCCCGCTGTTTTTGGTCTTTTGCTTATCACTGACAGAAAGTTTAAGGAAGCAATCAGGCTTATAATTTACGGCCTTATTTTCTTTATCGTTCCGTTTTTCTTTTATGACGGCATTGAAAGCATTATTGACCTCTATAATAACCTCGGCAGATTTTCTGATAAATCAAGCGGTAAAATTTCGCCGGCGTTTGTATGCGTAAACGTGCTTGCAATGTATGCAAATATGCTGTTTAAAATTGAGTATTCGGTAGCATATAACTTCCTTGTTACTGTTACTTATCTCTCTGCGGCATCAATACTGATTTTTTCACCCAAGCAGTGGCAGAAGGTTTGGGCAATTTGTTATATGATTATGAATTATCAGTCAACGGGCAGAACATATATCCTTGTTTTTGCAATTATACCGTTTATTATGTTTATTGCTTCTGAAAAATTCAGAAAGCGAGATGTTCCTTATTTCGTTATGTTCTTGCTTGTTTTGCTTGTTATTCCGCCTGTTTACTTTACACATCTTGAAGCAATCTGTGAATGGGTAAGCAGTAATCTTATTTCTTCAAGCGGTCTGCTTGCAAAGAATCTGAAATTTCTCGGTTCGCCCAATCAGATGATGGCGGCATTCCTTGTTACCGGTATGACAATGTATATGTTTGTTGATATCTTGGTAGGTATAGCAAAAAACGAGATTGTTCTGTTTAAAAAGAAAATCAAATAAGAGTAGTAAAGAAAGAAGACGGTCTGATGTTTATCGGACCGTCTTCTTTTAATATGGTTTAAATAATTATTTATTAAGAGCCTCGACTGTTTCCATAAGGTAATCGCCGAACTGACTGCAGGTGCAACCGTCGTCACGGCCTGTAATAACAAGTTTTTTCTCTGTGAACATACACTTGTCAAGTGCAGCTTCAAGAGCGTTTGCCTTGTCAACAAAACCGATGTGTGAAAGAAGCATAACAGCCGCACGAAGCATTGAACAGGGGTCAGCATAATCGCCTCTGCCTTCACGAATCATACGGGGAGCCGAACCGTGAATTGCTTCAAACATAGCGTATTTCTTACCGATATTGGCACTGCCTGCAGTACCTACACCGCCCTGGAATTCGGCAGCCTCATCGGTTATGATATCGCCATAAAGGTTGGGCAGAACAAAGACCTTGAAATCACGGCGACGCTTGGGGTCAATAAGCTTTGCTGTTGTGATATCAATATACCATTCGTCAGTTGTGATTTCGGGATATTCTTCGCCGATTTTCTTGCAGATTGAAAGGAACTTACCGTCAGTTGTTTTGATGATATTTGCCTTTGTGATAATTGAAACTCTGTCCTTGCCGTTAGCCTTAGCATAATTATATGCAAGGCGTGCGATTCGCTCTGTGCCTTCAGTTGTTGTTACAACAAAGTCTGTTGCAAGCTCATCCGTAACATTTACACCCTTTGAGCCAACTGCATAAGCACCCTCGGTATTCTCTCGGAAGAAGGCCCAGTCAATGCCTTCCTCGGGAACTTTAACGGGTCGAAGGTTGCAGAAAAGGTCAAGTGCCTTTCTCATTGCAACGTTTGCACTCTCAATGTTGGGCCAGGGGTCGCCTGCTTGAGGAGTTGTTGTCGGACCCTTGAGGATTACGTGGCAAGCCTTGAGCTCTTCCATAACATCGTCGGGAATAGCCTTGTTCGCTGCTACTCTGTTCTCAATTGTGAGACCGTCAATTTCTTTAAATTCAACCTTACCGCTTGCAACCTCGTCAGCAAGCATATAGCGGAGAACTCTTTCAGCTTCTTTGCAGATAATCGGGCCGATGCCGTCACCGCCGCAAATACCGATAACGATTTTATCAAGCTTTTCAAAATCGGTAAAATCACCGATTGATTTGATTCTTTCATTTCTTTCAAGCTGTTCGCGAAGAAGCTCAGCGTACTTTTCGGCTGCAGCTTTGATTTGTGCTTCGTACATTTTTATGCATCCTTTCCGTTTTCTCTTGTGTAGTTGAGCAGACCGCCTGCAAGAATCATATCACGCTGACGGTCGGATAAATCGTAGCAAAGTGTATATTCTTCATTCTTTGTTTTGTTTATGAGCTTAACTTCCTTGCCGGCTTTTATTTCTGCCTTTACATCGGGGAGATTCAGAATATCGTTCTGATCAATTTTATCATAATCATCCGCATTTTTGAATGTGAAGGGGATAATGCCTGCGTTAATAAGGTTGGCACAGTGAATACGTGCAAAAGACTTTGTTATAACGCATTTGATGCCGAGGTAAAGCGGAACAAGAGCCGCATGCTCACGTGATGAACCCTGACCGTAGTTTGCACCGCCAATAATCATACCGCCGCCTTCGCTCTTGCAATTTTCTGCAAAATGCTCGTCGCACTGACGGAAACAGAAGTTTGAAAGGTAGGGGATATTCGAACGGTAGGGGAGAATCTTTGCGCCTGCAGGCATAATATGGTCGGTTGTGATATTGTCTCCAACCTTGAGTACTGCCTTTGCTTCAATACTGTCGGGCAGAGCAACGCTTGTCGGGAACGGCTTGATATTCGGACCGTATTTGATTTCTACGCTGTCAGCTTCTTCGACAGAAGCGGGGAGTTCTACCATATTGTCGTTGATAAGGAAGCTCTCGGGCATCTCGATTTCGGGGAAGTCGCCGAGAGTTCTGGGGTCTGTAAGCACGCCGGTGATTGCACTTGCAGCAGCAACCTCGGGGCTGACAAGATAGATGCCTGCGTCTGCCGTGCCTGAACGGCCCTCAAAATTTCTGTTGAATGTACGCAGTGAAACACCTTTAGAGTTGTGTGACTGACCCATACCGATACAGGGGCCGCAAGCGGATTCGAGAATTCTTGCACCTGCACCTATCATATCGGCAAGAGCACCGTTGAGTGAAAGCATTGTAAGCACCTGCTTTGAGCCGGGTGCAATTGAAAGGCTAACATCGGGATGCACTTTTTTGCCCTTGAGAATAGCTGCAACCTTAAGCATATCCATAAGTGATGAGTTGGTGCATGAGCCTATACAAACCTGATCAACCTTAATTTCACCGATTTCGGTAACTTTCTTTACGTTATCGGGCATGTGGGGCATAGCTGCAAGGGGAGTGAGAGCAGAAAGGTCAATATCAATTACCTTTTCGTATTCTGCATCGTCATCAGCCTTGAGTTCAACCCAATCTTCTTCTCTGCCTTGTGCGGCAAGGAAAGCTTTTGTGTTTTCGTCCGACGGGAAAACAGACGTTGTGGCACCAAGCTCGGCACCCATATTTGTGATTGTGGCCCTTTCGGGAACAGAAAGTGTTTTTACACCTTCGCCTGCATATTCAATAATTCTGCCGACGCCGCCCTTGACACTCATGATGCGAAGCACTTCAAGAATAACGTCCTTTGCGGCAACCCAGGGGCTGAGCTTGCCTGTAAGGTTAACCTTAACAACAATGGGCATCGGGATATAATATGTGCCGCCGCCCATTGCAACAGCAACGTCCATACCGCCAGAGCCTATTGCAAGCATACCGATACCGCCGCCTGTGGGAGTATGGCTGTCAGAGCCGATAAGTGTTTTGCCGGGCTTGCCGAAGCGTTCGAGATGAACCTGATGGCAGATACCGTTGCCGGGTCTTGAATAACGAAGACCTCTCTTTTTTGCAACGCTCTGTATAAATCTGTGGTCATCGGCATTTTCAAAGCCTGTCTGAAGTGTATTATGGTCGATGTATGCAACAGAAAGCTCTGTACGCACACGCTCGACACCCATAGCCTCAAACTCAAGATAAGCCATTGTGCCCGTTGCATCCTGAGTAAGAGTCTGGTCAATTTTAAGTCCGATTTCCGTACCGGGAATCATTTCGCCGCTTACAAGATGGCTCTTGATAAGCTTCTGAGCGATATTGTAACCCATATTTTTGTACCTCCGTAAAAACATATACTGTAATATTAAGTCTATTTTTTTAGTTTGTCAATCAAAATTACAGAAAAATACTATATATTGTAAAAATAAATTAAAAACTTACATTCTTTTGTTGATTGTCGGCAAATTTAATGATATAATTATTTGAAATATTGCAGACCAAACAAATTATTAAGAAGGAATCAAATATGGCAGAAAACAAAAAGAAGACCTCGCAAAACAAAAAGGCCGACACAAAGTCGCTGCAAAAGAAAAAGAGCAGTGCGAATTCTGCACGCAACAGCGGCGTTGCGAAGAAAAAACAACAGAATACAATTGACCGCAATCAGGCAAACAAGCAAATTGCTTCTTGTGTGCTTTTTGCTGTTGCGTTGTTTTTGCTTTGCGTAATAATTATTCCAAGCGGTGTTAAATCCGGTGACGGCAATGCCTGGCAGGCTATAAAGGACGGATTTTTCGGTATCTTCGGTCTCGGTGCCTGTGCTGTACCGTTTATTCTTGGTTTTATTGCTCTTTCGGTATCAAGAGAAATGCCCGTTACCAATATCGTTATCAGAGTAATAGGCTTTTTCTTTGCTTCAACAGGTGTTACGTCGTTTATGCACCTTATATTTAATAAGGCGGATTATCTTTCAAATGCAGTAATTTCCGAGCAGATTTCAAATGCCTGGAGGGTAGGCTTCAGATTTTCAAATCCCGGCGCTGTTGGTGCGCTGTTCGGCGGATTTTTGGCAAGTCTTTTCGGTAAAGCCGCCGCAATATTCACTTTGATAATTCTTGTGTTTGTACTGTTTATGCTTCTTACCGGTACAAGCCTTGCGCGTTTTATTGAAGTTGTTTCTGTGCCTTTTTACAAGCTGGCCGACTATATTCGATTCAGAATGGACAGCAAAGAAGACGATGCTGAAAAGCAAAATAAACCCAAACGAGAGAAAACGGAATACAAAACTCCTCAGAGCGAAGATATTTTCACAGATGAAGAAAATAAGCCCAGGCGAAGAAGAAAACATACCGAGAACGAACAGGTGACAGAAGTTGAAGTTGTTCCTGCGGATGTTACGCTTGTTGAAGCTGTTGCTGACAAGGATGCGGATTCTG
Organism: Acutalibacteraceae bacterium; assembly: GCA_045604525.1. Classification (GTDB taxonomy): domain Bacteria; phylum Bacillota; class Clostridia; order Oscillospirales; family Acutalibacteraceae; genus UBA8612. Next base: position 126,413 of record JAZUOH010000057.1, on the reverse strand, counting down.
AAAACGTTGAAATTCCGACCTTCAGTCCTATGCCTATTCCGTCTTTCGGCGGCACGCCTGTATATAACCCCGAGAATGATTTTGCTGATGCAGAATCTGTCGATGTTGCTGATGAGAATGTTGGTTCAGAGCCTGCCGACATTCCGATTTCGCGCAATCCTGTCAGACCTGCCGACGAAGTAATTGATTTGATAAATAAGGCAGGCGAACAAAAAGAAGACAGCTTTGCTGTTCAGCAGACAGTTGATTCGGATGATGAAGAGGAAGAAGAACCCGAGCATGTTTATGTTCTTCCCGATGTTGAATGCCTTGCCAAAGCAAACAGCGCAGGCGATTCCGACATTAAAGAAGAGCTTACAGCCAATGCCAATAAGCTTGTTGAAACACTCCGCAGTTTCAATATTGAAACAAAGATTGTTGATATTGCTCGCGGTCCGTCTGTTACCAGATATGAAATTCAGCCTGCACCGGGAATTAAAATCAGCAGAATTGCAAACCTTGCCGATGATATTGCTATGAATCTTGCGGCATCGGGTGTCCGTATTGAAGCGCCTATTCCTAATAAAGCTGCTGTCGGTATTGAAATTCCTAACAGAACAAGACTTACCGTTAGTCTGCGTGAAATTATTGATTCACCGCAGTTCAAATCAGCGACAAGTAAGCTTAATGTTGCTTTGGGTAAAGATATCTCGGGTAACGTTACCTGCACTGACCTTGCCAAAATGCCTCATTTGCTTATTGCGGGTACAACGGGTTCCGGTAAATCGGTTTGTCTTAACGCGATGATTATCTCTATTCTGTTTAATTCAACACCCGATGAAGTTAAGCTTATTATGATTGACCCCAAGCAGGTTGAGTTTACCGTATACAAGGATATTCCTCACCTTATGGTGCCTGTTGTTTCTGACCCCAGAAAAGCTGCAGGTGCTCTCGCTTGGGCTGTATCTGAAATGAGCAAGCGTTATAAAATGTTCTCCGAAAAAGGTGTGCGTGACATCAAGGGATATAACAAAATGGCGGCCAAAGACCCCGAGATGACACCTATGCATCAGATTGTTATTTTTATCGACGAGCTTTCTGACCTTATGATGGTTGCACAGAATGAGGTTGAAGATTCAATCTGCCGTCTTGCGCAGATGGCTCGTGCCGCAGGTATGCATCTTGTTATTGCAACACAGCGTCCGTCAGTAAACGTTATAACAGGTATTATCAAGGCCAATATTCCCAGCCGAATTGCACTTTTTGTTTCTTCACAGGTTGACTCAAGAACTATTATTGATACAGCAGGTGCAGAAAAGCTTCTGGGTAACGGTGATATGCTTTTCAGTCCCGTAGGTATTTCAAAGCCTGTTCGTTTGCAGGGCTGTTACGTATCAGACGAAGAGGTTGAGCGTGTTGTAGATTTCATTAAAACTCAGGGCGAATGTGAATACGACAGCTCTGTTATGGAAGAGATTGAAAAGCAGGCAGTTGCTGAAAAGAAGAAAGAGGGCTACCAGGTTGATGCTGATGCTTCTCCCGACAGCGGTGCCGATGAAGAAACCATGCGTGCTATCGGCGTTGTTGTAGAGCATCAGATGGCATCCACAACTCTTCTTCAGCGTAAGCTTAAAATCGGCTATGCAAAGGCCGCAAGAATTATGGATGAGCTTGAAGAAAAGGGCGTTATCGGTCCGTTTGAGGGCAGTAAACCCCGAAAAGTTCTTATGACAAAACAACAGTACAATGAAATGCTTGCTATGGGCAGCAACAGTTTTGTAAGCCTTGGCGGCGGTGAGGAGTAAGTAATGTCGTTTTTCCCGATAAATATGCAAGAGGTGCGTGAGCGAGGATGGGACGAAGTTGATTTTGTCTACGTCTGCGGTGATGCTTATGTTGACCATCCCAGCTTCGGTGCATCCATTATTTGCCGTGTGCTTGAAAGCAGAGGGTATCGCGTAGCGTTTCTTGCACAGCCGGATTGGCGGAAAAATGATGATTTTCTTCGCTTTGGCAGACCTCGTCTCGGTTTCTTTGTAAGCAGCGGCAATATAGATTCAATGGTTGCACACTATACTGCCGCAAAAAAGCACAGAAGCGATGATGCTTATTCACCGGGCGGCAAAGCAGGCAAAAGACCGGATAGAGCAGTTATTGTTTACTGCAACAAAATTCGTGAGCTTTACGCAGATGTACCTATTATAATCGGCGGTCTTGAAGCATCCCTTCGCCGCTTTGCTCATTATGATTATTGGGATAATAAGGTAAGACGTTCAATTCTGTTTGATTCTCAGGCTGATTTGCTTTCTTACGGTATGGGTGAAAAGCAGACTATTGAAATTGCCGACAGACTTAACGCAGGCGAAAAAATATCAGATTTGAGGGATATCAAGGGCACTTGTTACGCCTGTGATGTGCGTGAAACACCTCTTATGGGCGCCGAATGTCCGTCATTCGAGAATGTTGTAAATAGCAAGCGCGAATATGCTGTTTCCTGCCGCATACAAATGGATGAGGCTGACCATATAAGGGGTAAGCTTGTCAAGCAGCGTCACGGCAATAAAATGCTTGTGCAGAATCCGCCTATGCCGCCTCTTACAACAGAAGAGCTTGATGCGGTGTATAAACTGCCGTTTATGCGTGCGGTTCATCCTTGCTACGATAATGACGGTGGCGTGCCCGCTATTGCCGAGGTTGAGTTTTCTATTACGCATAACCGTGGTTGCTTTGGTGCGTGTAATTTTTGTTCGCTCGCTTTTCATCAGGGAAGATTTATTACATCAAGAAGTAAAGAGTCAATTGTTGAGGAAGCAAAGCTTCTTACAACCATGCCGGGCTTCAAGGGGTATATACACGATATAGGCGGCCCTACTGCTAACTTTCGCCGTCCTGCCTGTGATGTTCAGCTGGATAAAGGTTTGTGCAAAGGCAAAAAATGCCTTGCGCCCAAGCCTTGTCCCAATCTTATTTCTAACCATAATGAGTATCTTGATATTTTAAAAGAAGTAAGTAGCTTGCCTAAAATAAAAAAAGTTTTTGTCCGCTCGGGCATAAGATTTGATTATCTTATCGCCGATAAGGATGATACTTTCTTCCGTGAGCTTGTCGAGCATCACACAAGCGGTCAGCTCAAGGTTGCACCCGAGCATTGCTCTGCGGCTGTGCTTGATGCAATGGGCAAGCCGCATATTGAGACTTATCTTGAATTTGCAAAACGCTATTTTAAATACAATAAAGAAATCGGTAAGGAGCAATATCTTGTTCCTTACCTTATGTCCTCACATCCCGGCAGCACACTTAAAGATGCCGTTGAGCTGGCAGTGTTTTTAAAGAAAAACAGAATTCGTCCCGAGCAGGTGCAGGATTTTTATCCTACGCCCGGTACGGTTTCGACCTGTATGTTCTATACGGGTTTAGACCCGTATACTCTGAAAGAGGTGTATGTTGCGCGTAATGAGCACGATAAAGCTCTTCAGCGTGCACTTCTGCAGTATTTTAACCCGAAGAATAAAGCTCTTGTGGTTGAAGCTTTGCGGAAAGCCGGCAGGGGAGACCTTATCGGCAACAGACCCGATTGTCTTATAAAAGATGAATCAACACCTGTTCATAAAACTCAAAAGCAATTCGACAGGAGAAGGGCGAATAATGGCGGCAAAAAGAAAAAAAGATAAAATTGTAAAGCTGATATTGATAATTGCTGTTGTGCTGATATTGGCTGTAGGCGGTTACTTTACGGATGAAAATCCAATTAAAGCTGACGGCAGAGTTGATATAAATGATGCTTTCTCCGTGCATTTTATTGATGTGGGTCAAGGCGACTGTACTCTTATTAAAACAAATAAGGGTAATATGCTTATTGATGCCGGCGAAAACGGAATGGAATCGACAGTTATTAACTACCTTGAAAAATACGGTGTTGAAACAATTGCTTATCTTGTTGCAACTCACCCGCATTCCGACCATATCGGCGGAATGCAGGAGGTCATAAACAGATTTGATATTGAAAACGTGATTATGCCAAGGCTGTCGTCTGTCAATACACCTACAACGCAAACTTATGAAAATATGCTTTCGGCAATAAAAGACAGCGGCGCCAAGGTTATAGCTGCTAAACCGAGCAGCGAGTATAAATTCGGAGACGTAAGCTTTCAAATTCTGTCTCCTTTTACTCAGGATGAAAATCTTAATAATATGTCCGTTTCTTTAAAGCTTACATACGGTGAACACAGCTTTATGTTTACGGGTGATGCAGAATCCGAGGTTGAAAAACAAATACTTAACAAAGGCTATGACATTAAAGCTGATGTTTATAAAGCCGCTCATCACGCAAGTACAACATCAAATACAAAAAAATTTGTGCAGGCAATAGACCCGGATTATGCTGTTATTTCCTGTGGTGCCGGAAACAGCTACGGTCAACCTCACGATGAGATTATTGAGCTGTTTGATCAGCTGGCTATTTCTCACTATGCGACAATGGATTACGGCAGCATTGTATTTACGGTTGAGAATCAAGAGCTTGTATTGTACACCGAGAATTGACGGAGGTATAACTTTTGAAATACATTGTTGACCGCATTGAAGGAAATCTTGCAGTTTGCGAAGCTGAAAATACGGATATGGCAGTTATCAGTCTTACTGATTTACCCGTCGGAACGCATGAAGGCAGTGTCATTATTTTTAAAAATGGCACGTATACGCTTGATGTTGGAGAGGAGCAAGAAAGACGTGAGCGAATTTTAGCTCTTCAAGACGGTATTTTTGATGAATAATCGGCTGTTTTGACAGTAATTTTTGTGAGGTACGGCAGTGTGTTTTTCCTTGACAAAATCAGTGCCTTATGATAATATAATACAAATGATATCTTTAAGTTCGATGCAGTGACGTCGGCAAGATTGATTATAGTTTTATCAGCGGCTTTTTGTCGCCGGTTTTTTATGCCATAATCAAACCTTGCCAAGCTGCAAGGTTTTTTTTGAGAAAGGAGTTAAGTATGAAGGCGTATTTTGAAAATTGCTTCAAATATACTGACGGTTGCTTCGTCAAAACTTCTTCCCTTGTCGATTCATTTCTCGGGGGAGACGCCCTTGACTTCACTTTTAATAATTGCTTTATATTTCCCGCTTTTTGTGATGTTCACGTTCATCTCAGAGAGCCGGGATTTTTTTATAAGGAAAGTATTGCAACAGGCACAGCAGCAAGTGCAAGAGGCGGATATACCGATGTTTTCTCAATGCCCAACCTCAATCCCGTGCCCGACTGTGTTGATGCATTACAGCAGCAGCTTGATATAATAAATAAAGATGCTGTTATAAATGTTCATCCTTATGCATCGATTACAGTAGGTCAGAAGGGTGAAAAGCTCGCTGACCTTGATGCACTTGCTCCGTTATGTGCCGGATTTTCCGACGACGGCAGGGGAGTTCAAAGTGAAGAAATGATGCGTGCGGCTATGCTTAAAGCGAAGGAACTTGATAAAATCATAGTTGCGCATTGCGAAGATAATTCTCTGCTCTTTGGCGGATACATTCACGACGGTGAGTATGCCAAGGCAAACGGCCACAAAGGAATTTGCAGTGAAAGTGAATGGAAGCCGATAGAGCGTGATTTGAGGCTCGCAGAAGAAATAGGATGCAAGTATCACGTATGTCATATCTCAACCAAAGAAAGCGTTCAGTTTATACGCGAGGCGAAAAAGCGAGGCGTTGATGTCACCTGCGAAACAGGCCCTCATTATCTTGTTATGAATGACAGTATGCTCAAAGACGAGGGCAGATTCAAAATGAATCCGCCGATTCGAAGCGAAGAGGACAGGCTGGCACTCATTGAAGGTATAAAGGACGGCACAATTGATATGATTGCCACCGACCATGCGCCCCACAGTGCAGAGGAAAAATCAAAGGGTCTTGCAGACAGTATGATGGGCATTGTCGGTATAGAAACCGCATTCCCGATTCTTTATACAAAGCTTGTCAAAGAAGGAGTAATAACTCTTGAAAAGCTGATTGAGCTCTTGTCAATCAACCCTCGAAAGCGTTTCGGCTTACCCGAAACTGAGGATTATTGTGTATATAACCTTGAAAAGGCTTATAGAATAAATCCGGACGATTTCTTGTCAAAGGGACGAAGTACACCTTTTGAAGGCGAGACGGTGTTCGGCGAATGTGAACTTACAGTATGCGGAGGTAAAGCAGTATGGATAAACTCAAAATAATGCAGTATGACAGAAAAATCGTGCTTGAAGACGGAAGCGAATATTACGGCTACAGCTTTGGTTATGAATGTGAGCGCGTATGTGAGCTTGTTTTCAACACATCAATGCTCGGCTATCAGGAGATTATTTCTGACCCGACATATACTTATCAGGCGGTTGTTATGACCTATCCGCTTATCGGTAACTGCGGTACGGCAGACGACGATTTTGAAACAAAAATTCCAACCCTTGGCGGTCTTGTTGTAAGAGAGTATAATGACATTCCTTCAAATTTCCGTGCAACAAAAACGCTTGCTGAAGTTATGGAGGATTATAAGATTCCCGGTATCAGCGGTCCGGATACACGTGAGCTTACTCGTAAAATCCGTGATAACGGCACCTGCAAGGTTATTTTCACAGCTGCAGATACTCCCAGGGAAAAGGCACTTGAAATTCTTAACAGCACCGAAATTCCCAAAGATGCAGTTGAAAAGGTAAGCTGTAAAAAGCGTTGGTATTCAAGAACAGCAAACATGAAATACAACGTTGTTGCAATTGATTGCGGCATCAAGCTCAGTCTTATCCGCACACTCAATTCAAGAGGCTGCAATATCACTGTAGTTCCTTATAACACAACAGCAGAGGAAGTTATGAAAATGAAGCCGGACGGAATTTATGTTTCCGACGGCCCCGGTAATCCTGAGGACGTAAAGCCCGTTATCGAACTTGTAAAAACTCTCAAGGGCAAATGTCCGATTATCGGCGTAGGTCTCGGCTGTGAAATAATCGGCCTTGCATACGGTGCAAAAACCTATAAGCTCAAGTTTGGCCACAGAGGCTGTAACCACTCCGTTAAATCACTTATTAACAATACATTCCGCAATCATCTTCAGAATCACGGCTATGCTGTTGACGGTGATTCAATTGAAGGTACTGAGCTTACAATAACACACGTTAACGTTTTTGATAAAACAGTTGAGGGTATCAGCTGTGAAAAAGACAATGTATACGGTGTTCAGTATCTTCCGAGCGAGGGCTCAACTTTCTACGACAGATTTATAACACTTATGAAGGGGGACAAATAAGATGGCAAAGAGAACTGATATAAAAAAGGTACTTGTTATCGGTTCGGGTCCGATTGTTATCGGCCAGGCCGCTGAGTTTGACTATGCCGGCACACAGGCTTGTCTTGCCCTCAAAGAAGAGGGTTATGAGGTTGTGCTCTGCAACTCTAACCCTGCTACAATTATGACTGATACTACAATTGCCGATAAGGTTTATATGGAGCCGCTTACACTCGAGTATGTTGCAAAGGTCATTCGCTTTGAGCGTCCCGATGCAATTATTCCCGGTATCGGCGGTCAGACAGGTCTTAACCTTGCAATGCAGCTTGAGAAAAAAGGCATTCTTAAAGAATGCGGTGTTGAGCTTCTCGGCACAAGCAGCAAGAGTATTGAAATGGCAGAAGACCGTGAGCTTTTCAAGGAGCTTTGCGAGCGCCTTGGCGAGCCTGTTCTTCCTTCACTTATTGCCAACACAATGGAAGAAGGTCTTGCAGCAGCTGTTGAAATCGGCTATCCCGTTGTTCTTCGCCCTGCGTTCACACTCGGCGGCACAGGTGGCGGCTTTGCCGATAACGAGGAAGAGTGCCGTGAAATTCTCAAGAATGCTCTTGCTCTTTCGCCCGTACATCAGGTTCTTGTTGAAAAGAGTATAAAGGGCTACAAGGAAATCGAATACGAAGTAATGCGTGATGCTAACGACACAGCTATCGCAATCTGTAATATGGAAAACGTTGACCCTGTCGGTATCCATACGGGCGACAGCGTTGTTGTATGTCCCACTCAGACACTCACAGCAAAAGAGAATTCAATGCTTCGTGACAGCGCACTCAAAATTATCCGTGCACTCGAAATCCAGGGCGGATGTAACGTTCAGTTTGCTCTTGATCCGCTTTCATTCTCATACTATCTCATCGAGGTTAACCCGAGAGTTTCACGTTCATCTGCTCTTGCTTCCAAGGCAAGCGGTTACCCGATTGCACGTGTAACAGCAAAAATTGCAATGGGTATGACACTTGACGAAATTAAGATTGCAAACACTCCTGCGGCATTTGAGCCTACAATTGACTATGTTGTTACAAAAATGCCCAGATTCCCGTTTGATAAGTTCTCAACCGCAAACAATACGCTTTCAACCCAGATGAAGGCTACGGGCGAGGTTATGAGCATAGGCAGAACAATTGAAGAAAGCCTTCTCAAAGCAACACGCTCACTTGAAATCGGTGTAAATCACCTTTATATGAAGAAGTTTGACACGTATACAGAGGAAGAGCTTCTCAAGTATATTGTCAACGGCACAGATGACCGTTTCTATGCAATAGCAGAGCTTATCAGCCGTGGCACAGATATCGGTATGATTTACCACGCTACTAAAATTGATATGCTCTTTATCGAAAAGATTAAGAACATCGTTATGATGGAATATGAGGTAAAGGCAAATAAGGGCAATGTAGCAACGCTCTATAAGGCAAAGAAAATGGGCTTCTCTGATGATTTCATAGCTCAGCTCTGGGGCACTACGGGCAAGGCTGTTTATGAAATGCGTGTAGAGAACGATATGTTCCCTGTATATAAAATGATTGACACTTGCGCAGCAGAGTTTGACGGATATATTCCTTATCTTTACTCAACCTATGAGTCTGAAAATGAATCAATTGTATCTGATAAGAAAAAGATTGTTGTTCTCGGCTCAGGTCCTATCCGTATCGGCCAGGGTGTTGAGTTTGACTATTCAACCGTTCACGCTGTTACAACAATCAAAAAGAACGGTTATGAGGCTATTATTATCAATAACAACCCCGAAACTGTTTCAACAGACTACACTTGCTCGGACAAGCTCTATTTTGAGCCTCTCTGCGTTGAAGATGTTATGAACATCATTCACCTTGAAAAACCCGAAGGTGTTGTTGCTTCACTCGGCGGTCAGACAGCTATCAACCTTTCAGAAGGTCTCAGAGATAGAGGTGTCAAAATTATCGGTACTGACTGTGACGCTATTGAGCGCGCAGAAAACCGCGATTCATTCCAGAAGGTTCTTCAGTCCCTCAACATTCCTCAGCCCGAAGGACAGGCTGTTACAAAGATTGAAGACGGTGTTGCAGCAGCGGCAAGAATCGGCTATCCCGTTCTTGTACGTCCCTCATTCGTTCTCGGCGGCAGAGCTATGGAAATCGTTGCTGATGAAGCACAGCTTCGCAGATACCTCAATACAGCTGTTGAAATTGATGAGGACAAGCCTGTTCTTGTTGATAAATACATCGTCGGTAAAGAGGTTGAGGTTGATGCAATCTGTGACGGCACAGATGTATTCGTTCCCGGTATAATGGAGCTTGTTGAGCGTACAGGTATCCACTCAGGTGACTCAATCAGCGTTTATCCGACATTCAGCATTTCCGAAAAGGTTCAGGAAACGATTATTGACTATACAACAAAGCTTGGTCTTGGCATCGGCATTGTCGGTCTGTTCAATATTCAGTTCATTGTTGATAAGGATGACAACGTATTTATCATTGAGGTTAACCCCCGTTCTTCAAGAACTGTTCCTTTCCTTTCAAAGTCTACAGGCTACAGCCTTGCCGATATAGCAACCCTCTGTATGCTTGGTAAGTCGCTTAAAGAGCAGGGCATTGATTATACTGTTGCTCCCAGAAAGAATCGCTGGTATGTAAAGGCTCCTGCATTCTCATTCTCAAAGCTCAGAGGTCTTGATGCGTACCTTTCACCCGAAATGAAATCAACAGGCGAAGCAATCGGCTATGACAACAGCCTTACACGTGCTCTTTACAAGGCACTGCAGGCAAGCGGTATGAACGTTATGAACTACGGCACCGTATTTGCTACAATTTCCGATAAGGATAAGGATGAAGCTCTGCCGCTTATCCGCCGCTTCTACAATATGGGCTTCAACATTCAGGCTACTGAAGGTACAGCCAACTTCTTCAAGGAAAACGGTATCAGAACACACTCGCTTCCCAAAATCAGTGACGGCAGTGACGAAATTCTTCAGGCAATCCGCCAGGGTTATGTAACTTACGTTATCAATACCCGTGATACAAGCTCTGTCGGTGCTCTTTCAGACGGTCACGAAATCAGACAGTGTGCTGTTGAGAATAACGTTACTATGTTCACTTCTCTTGATACGGTTAAAGTTCTTCTTGATGTTCTTGAAGAAACAACACTCTTTATTTCAACTATCGACGCATAATAAAGGAGATACCATGACACAGGGTATTTATGAGATTATCTCAAATGAAAAAATTGCGCTGAACGTATATAAAATGGTTCTTTGCGGTGATATATCTGCTATCACCGCATCGGGTCAGTTTGTAAATATTAAACTTGAAGGTAAATTCCTGCGCAGACCTATTTCAATCTGCGATTATGATGAAAAGACAATTACAATCATCTACAAGGTAGTAGGTGAGGGCACTGAGCAGATGAGTGAAATGCAATCAGGTGAAAAGCTTGATGTGCTTGTAGGCCTCGGTAACGGCTACAGCCTTGAAAAAAGCGGCGATAAACCGCTTCTTATCGGCGGCGGCGTCGGTGTACCGCCGATGTTCAATCTTTGCAAAAAGCTTAAAGAACAGGGTAAGAAGGTCACTGTTGTACTCGGTTTCAATACAAAGGAAGAAATCTTTCTTGAGGATGATTTCAAGTCCCTCGGTGCAGAAGTAATTGTCGCAACTGCTGACGGCTCTTACGGCATAAAGGGCTTCGTAACAGATGCAATGAAGGATGTTGACTATACATACTTCTTCACCTGCGGACCTATGCCTATGTTCAAAGCGATTGAAGCGGTTGCTGTTACAAGCGGTCAGTACAGCTTTGAAGAGCGTATGGGCTGTGGCTTCGGTGCTTGTATGGGATGCAGCTGCAAAACAAAGTACGGCAATAAAAGAATCTGTAAGGATGGCCCTGTACTTGAAAGGGAGGAAATAATATGGTAAACACAAAAATCAATTTGTGCGGCATTGAAATAGATAACCCTGTTATTCCTGCCAGCGGTACATTCGGCTTTGGCTATGAATTTGCTGAAATTTATGATATAAACTGCCTTGGTACGTTTTCTTTTAAAGGCACTACAAAGGATGCACGTTTTGGTAACCCCTGCCCGAGAATTGCCGAGTGTGACAGCGGTATGATAAACGCTGTCGGTCTGCAGAATCCCGGTGTTGATAAGGTTATTGAAAATGAGCTTCCAAAGCTTAAAGCGTGTTTTAATAAGCCTGTTATGGCTAATGTCAGCGGTTTTGCTGTTGAAGATTATGCTTATACAGTTGAAAAGCTTGATTCTCAGGAGCAAATCGGTTGGTTTGAGGTCAACGTTTCCTGCCCCAATGTTCACGGCGGCGGTATGAGCTTCGGCACATCTCCCGAAGCTGCTGCTGAGGTTACTGCGGCTGTCAGAAAGGTTACAAATAAGCCACTCTTTATCAAGCTTTCGCCAAACGTAACCGATATTGTTGCCATTGCAAAGGCTTGCGAGGCCGCAGGTGCAGACGGTATCAGTATGATTAACACTATGCTTGGTATGAGAATTGACCTTCGTACAAGAAAGCCCATTATTGCCAATAAAATGGGCGGTTTTTCAGGCCCTGCAATTAAGCCTGTTGCTTTAAGAATGGTATATCAGGTTTATGAAGCTGTTAAAATTCCTATAATCGGTATGGGCGGTATAGCAACTGCTAAAGATGTTATTGAAATGATGCTTGCTGGTGCAACTGCAGTACAGGTCGGTGCACAGAATCTTGTTGACCCGTTTGCTTGCCGCGATATAATTGCGGATTTACCAAAGGTTATGGAAAAATATAACATAGATGATCTTAATTCAATTATAGGAGGCGCACACTAATGGGAAAAGACGTTATTGTTGCTTGCGACTTTGCAAGCAAAGAAGCAGTTATGAGCTTTCTTGATAAGTTCACAGACTGCAAGCCCTTTGTAAAAATCGGTATGGAGCTTTTTTATGCAGAAGGTCCTTCAATTGTTAAAGAAATTAAGGCAAGAGGTCATAAAATCTTTCTCGACCTCAAGCTTCACGATATCCCCAACACAGTAAAGAAATCAATGGCTGTTCTTTCAGGTCTTGATGTCGATATGACAAACCTTCACGCAGGCGGCACTGTAACAATGATGCAGGCAGGTCTTGAGGGTCTTACCCGTCCTGACGGCACACGTCCGCTTCTTATTGCCGTTACTCAGCTCACTTCAACGAGCCAGGAGAGAATGGAAGAGGATCTTCTTATTAAAGAGCCTATTGATAAGGTTGTTATGCACTATGCAAGCAATGCCGCAAAGGCAGGTCTTGACGGTGTCGTATGTTCCCCGCTTGAATCAGGCAAGGTGCACGAAATCTGCGGCAAGAACTTTATGACGGTTACACCCGGCGTCAGATTTGCTGACGGTGATATCGGTGACCAGTCAAGAGTTATGACACCTGCACAGGCAAAGGAAATTGGCAGTGATTATATTGTTGTCGGCCGTCCGATTACCGCTGCAGAAGATCCTGTTGCTGCTTACAAGCGTTGTGTAGCTGAATTTGTAGGTTAATTAAACGAAAGAGGAGATATATAACTATGAAAAAGCTTATTGCTAAAGATCTGCTTAAAATCAAGGCAGTTTTCTTCCGCCCCGAAGAGCCGTTCACATGGGCAAGCGGCATCAAGAGCCCCGTTTACTGCGACAACCGTCTTATCCTCACAGCTCCCGACGCGCGTAAGGATGTTGAAAACGGTCTTGCTACAATAATCAAAGAGAATTATCCCGAGGTTGAAGTGCTTATGGGTACATCAACTGCAGGTATTGCTCACGCTGCTATCACAGCAGAAATTATGGGTCTTCCCATGGGCTATGTCCGCGGTTCCAGCAAGGACCACGGCAGACAGAACAGAATTGAGGGCAAGCTTGAGGCAGGTCAGAAGGTTGTTGTTGTTGAAGACCTTATCTCAACAGGCGGCAGCGTTATTGATGTTGTTGATGCACTTCGTGAAGCAGGTGCAGAGGTTCTCGGTATTGCTTCAATCTTCACTTACGGTATGCAGAAAGGTCTTGACAGACTTGCGGCTGCCAATGTCAAGAACGTAAGCCTTACTGACTTTGATACAATCGCTGAGGTTGCTGCTGAGGAAGGCTACATTGCAACAGAGGATATTGCAAGACTCATCAAATTCCGCAATAATCCCTCAGATGAGAGCTGGATTGGTGAAGCGAAATGAGAAGCCTGATTGATATTCTCGATCTTGATGTTGCTGAGATTGCACAGCTTATCGTTAAAGCTAACGATATCATTGCAAACCCTGCAAAATACAGCGAAAAATGCCGCGGCAAGAAGCTTGCTACACTTTTCTTTGAACCGTCTACCCGTACCAGACTCAGCTTTGAAGCGGCAATGTACGAGCTTGGCGGTAATGTGCTTGGTTTCTCTGCCGCACAGAATTCATCTGCCGCAAAAGGCGAGAGTGTAGCTGATACTGCAAAAACAACATCATGTTATGCAGATATTATTGCTATGCGTCATCCAAAGGAGGGCGCCCCGCTTGTTGCCGCTATGAATTCAACTGTACCTGTTATCAACGCAGGTGACGGCGGCCACAATCATCCTACACAGACTTTGACTGACCTTCTCACTATTTACAGAGAAAAGGGCAGACTTGATAACCTTACAGTCGGTTTCTGCGGTGACCTTAAATTCGGCAGAACTGTTCATTCGCTGATTTCTGCTCTTTCCAGATATAAGAACATAAAATTTGTGCTTGTGTCTCCCGAAGAGCTTAAACTCCCGAGCTATGTTAAGGAAATACTCAAGAAAAATAATCTTGAGTATGTTCAGACAACTGACCTTGACAGCGTTATGCCCGAGCTTGATATTCTCTATATGACACGTGTTCAGCGCGAGAGATTTTTTAATGAAGAGGATTATCTCAGACTTAAAGACAGCTATATTCTCTATCCCGAGAGACTTGTAAATGCAAAGGCTGACCTTTCAATTCTTCATCCGTTGCCGCGTGTTAACGAGATAAGTGTTGCGATTGATGATGACCCCCGTGCTTGCTATTTCAAGCAGGTGTTAAACGGCAAATTTATCCGTATGGCGCTTATTTTAAAGCTTCTGGAGGTAGAATAATATGAAAATAGATTCTATCAAAAACGGCCTTGTAATTGACCATATTACAGCAGGCAAAGCTATGAAGATTTATAAGCTTCTCGGTCTTGACAATCTCGATTGCCGCGTTGCTCTTATTACAAATGTCTCAAGCAGCAAAATGGGCAAAAAAGACATAATCAAAATTGATGATGATATAGTTATTGATACAGATATTCTCGGCTTTGTTGACCCTGATGCAACTGTAAATATCATCAAAAATGAAGTTATTGTCGAAAAGAAAAAGCTTGAGCTTCCCGAAAAGCTGATTAACGTTATATCCTGCAAAAATCCCCGTTGTATTACTTCTGTTGAGCAGGAGCTCCCGCAGATATTTAAACTCACAGATAAAGATAAAAAGGTTTATCGTTGCCTTTACTGCGAAACAAAAGCGAATAATGCATAAAAAAACTCCACAGTTCATTTTTTTGAACTGTGGAGCTCTTTTTAGTTAATTATTATTTATTACAAACAAAGAATGTAATTCTTTCCTGTATTGAAGGTCCGCCGTGGCCGGTGCCAAATCCGCCATGGTCAGCAGTAATAATAATGAGCCAGTCTTCCGTTTCGTATGTTTCTCTGTTTTCAATTGCGTTTAAAATTGAAAGCGACTGAAGTTCATTTAGCTGAAAACCTATATTATAAATCGGATTATTAGTTGAAAAGCCGAATGTGTGTCCGGAATGGTCGGGACCTTCAAGTATTGTAAAAATAAAATCGGAGCAATTATCGGATTTTATATCCTTAAGTGTTTTTGAAGTTGACTGAGTGTCGCTTGAGCAAAAATTGAAAGCTACATTTATATTGTTGTTTTCGCAGTACTCTTTTTCAAGCTTGTATGTTGAATTATCGTTGACAAAATGGCCGTTCCAGGAGGTTGTAAAGCTGGCGGAGTCAATTGTTTTGTCTTCGGTTAATGTTGTAAGCAAGGTCTTATAATCAAGTGATTTTGTAATGCCGTTGCCTGTAATTCCGTTTTTATCTGCCCATACTCCTGTAAGAATTGAGCACCAACCGGGTGCAGTAGAGGTTGCTTGAGTGTTTACGGCAGGGTAATTGACACCGCCGCAATACGAAAGCTTAACAGATGCACCGGAGTCAATAAGCTTCTGAATACCGCTGTAACCGCTAACAACAAGCGTAAGGGCATCCGCACGGCAACCGTCATAACCTATGATAATTGCCTTTTTCTCTGTTTTGCCTTCGGGAAGCGCAGAGCTGAAATGATTACTGATTATATTGTAAAGCTCAGTCTGAGGAACAGCGTTTTCAATTGTGTTCTCATATTCTACCTGTGCAATTTTGTCTCTGTAGGCTTCCTCTGTGTCTTTTTTGTCGTTTGTGTATAGGCCGCAGAGCGCAGGTATAAGAAGAATAAAGCTGATGATTTTATTTAACATTTAAGTTTACCTCCAATAGAAAAGACGAACAATTGTATTCAACTGTTCGTCTTTATTTCTGATTAAATATTAAAGCTTTTCTGCAATTTCCTTTGTGTCTCTTGCAATCATAAGCTCTTCGTTTGTCGGGATTACATAAACCTTAACCTTTGAATCAGGACCTGAAAGCTCGCCGCCCTTGCCTTTAATAGCTTTGGTGTTTTCTTCTGCATTAAATGTTACACCGATGTAGCCGAAGCTCTCACAGATATTCTGACGAAGGGGCTGTGAATTTTCGCCGATACCGCCTGTGAATACAATTGCGTCAACACCCTGCATTGCAGCGATATACTGACCGATGTACTTTCTTATCTGATACCAGAGCATTTTCTTTGCAAGCTCTGCTCTTGCATTGCCTTCTGCAGCAGCCTTGAGAATATCTCTGTCATCGCTGAAGCCGCCGGAGATACCGATAACGCCTGATTTCTTGTTGAGAATAGCATTTGTTTCTGCAGGTGTCCAGCCTTCTTTTTCTTGAAGGAAGGTTACGACTGAGGGATCGAGGTTACCTGAACGTGTGCCCATGATGAAACCGTCGAGGGGAGTGAGACCCATTGATGTATCAATAACCTTGCCGCCCTTAACAGCAGTGATTGATGAGCCGTTGCCGAGGTGGCAGGTGATAATCTTGAGGTCCTTGATATCCTTGCCCATAATTTTTGCACATTCACCGCTTACATATCTGTGAGATGTACCGTGGAAGCCGTAGCGACGAATCTGATATTTTTCGTAGTATTCATAAGGAATACCAAACATATAAGCTTCTTCGGGCATTGTTGAATGGAATGCGTTGTCGAAAACGGCAACCTCGGGAACATCCTTGCCGAAAACATCCATACATGCATTGATGCCCTGGATGTGTGCGGGATTATGAAGGGGAGCGAGATCGCAAAGGCTCTTGATGCCTTCAATAACTTCGTCAGTAATAAGCGTGCTTTCTTTGTAGATTGCACCGCCCTGAACAACTCTGTGACCGATTGCGGAAATTTCATCAAGTGAATCGATAACCTTTGTTTCACCCGATGTAAGAGCTTCTTTGACAACAAGGAATGCAGCTGTATGGTCGGGCATTGCTACTTCCTTTTCAAATTTGCCTTTTTCTGTTTTGATGTCGAATTCGCCCATTTCTGAGCCAACTCGGCCGCAAGTACCCTTGGCAATAACAACTTCACCGTTCATATCGATGAGCTGAAATTTAAGAGAAGAGCTACCTGCATTGATAACAAGTACTTTCATTGATTTTTTCCTCCGATTTATATCAATAAATTATTATCTTATCTTACTTCATCAAGAAGCGCGTAGAAAGCATTTATGAATGATGAACCTGCTTTGGGGCCTGCTGTAACAATTTCTTCATTCTCAACAAGGAATGAGCGCCAGCTGTTGTCTGTAAGCATATAGCCTGTCTGGTCGTTTGTGATACCGAATACGACAAGTGTACGGTCGCCGACTTTTGTGTTGATGGGGGCGTAAGACCATTCTTCACCTGACCAGGATTCTTCTTTGGTTGTTGCACCGCCGAAAGCTATTTCGGGAGCAAGCTCACCGCCGCTGATTACAACTGCGATATTCTTGCCAAGCTCCATATAACCAACCTCTGTAACGATGCTGTACTTCATAAAGCCTGACTTAACAACTGTATTCGTGAGAAGACCGCCCTTAGCTGCGAGCTGAAGAATGCTGTTGTTTACGGGGCAGGTGTAGGTTTTTGTAGCGTAGTTGAGAATGGGCTCGATTTCAAAGCTGTCGGTGATAGAGCAGGTGAGTTCACCGAGCTTTGCACCGTAAGCAGCCATTCTTGCGTAGCCTTCGTCATAATCTTTAACAAGCTGTTCGTCAACAATGAGCTTATCACCGTATTCCGATGAAATTGCAAGCTCTGCACCCTGAATCATAATGAAGTTTGCGCCTGCTTTTTCATTGATGTATTTTTCCATATAATAGGGGTAGTCGCCGCTGACAGTTGTACCGCCTGCACCGAGACCTACACAGTGGATGCCTGCATTAACAAGCCATGTTTCCTTGCTGCCGTCGTTGGGAACAAAGCGGAAGCGGTTGATGTTGGGGTCGATAACCTGGGGGTCACGCTTGTCTCTTATATATTCGGAAGCGTCAACAGCACCGTAGTAAAGCTTGCCTTCCTTCATTGATTCAACGGCATCTTCAACCGATTTGATAACCTTTGCATAGAGATTTTCCATAAATGCATCGTTAAGACCGCTGGGATTCTTGATGCCGAGAATATTTCTGATGGGGCTGAGGAAAAGGGCTGCAACAATATCGCCGTTAAGACCGAGTGTGTCTACACAGCTGTGCTGATGGAGAGAAGAAATATTGATGCTTGTGATGTTCTTTTCTTTGCAGTAATCAGCAAGCATATCACGGATTTTGTAAACCTCAGATGATGATACACCAAATGCATCAAGAGAAGCAAAAACGGTAATGCCTCTGCCGTCAGAGATAGCAACAGTTCTGACTCTCTGGTCGTCCCAGACTTCTGTTGCAAGCTTTTTGCTAACTGAAAGGCTGCCGCCAACGTAGCATTCAAGCTCGTTTCCGGTCTGGAGAGATTCGCTTGCATAGCCGAGCTTCCAGCTGTCAGCCTGAGCTTCGTCAACAAACTGAGTTGCTGTATCGTAAAGCTCGGTGCTTTCAAAATATTTTTCTTCGCTGAGCCAGGAATAAGGAGCCTTGATAAGAGCGGAAATAATGCCGACAAGACCCTGGATAGCTTTTTCACCGATTGTGTTGAGTGT
The DNA here is from genome assembly GCA_045604525.1 of Acutalibacteraceae bacterium. Lineage (GTDB taxonomy): Bacteria > Bacillota > Clostridia > Oscillospirales > Acutalibacteraceae > UBA8612. Next base: position 107,841 of record JAZUOH010000057.1, on the reverse strand, counting down.
GATGTCTGATGCTGAGTATTCATCAGCAGCAAGTGCGGGAAGGGTAGTTGCCGAGAAAATCATGGCAACGCTTAAAAGAATTGCAATAAGACGTTTTTTCATAGGTTTTTACCATCCTTTCTTATTTTTAAATTATATCACTAAATTATACCAAATGCAATAACTATTTATATATAAATAGAGGCTGTAATTCGTATTACAGCCTCATCATAAATCAATATTTTTCCATGCTGTTCACATCAAGAACAAATACGGTTGCACCGCCGACTTTAACTTCTGTAGGAAGTGAATTTGCACTCAGTCCCTGTCCGAATGAAGCAGTTGTCGGGTTTGCTGCACGCTTTCTTGTCTGGGAATGCTTTTTTATTATTTCTTTAACTCTTGCAACGTCTTCATCCTCGGAACCGATAAGAAAAGTTGTGTTGCCTACCATAAGAAATCCGCCTGTTGTAGAGAGCTTGGTAACAATAAAATTTTCGCTTGTAAGAGCAGAGGATACAACTGCGCTGTCATCGTTATTAACAATAGCTATAATAAGTTTCATAAAATAAATCTCCTTGTAATTTTAATTAAACATCGGGAAGAATAAGCTTGATGCTTCGTTTATCAAGTGCATATAAATCGGGAATCTCATATCTGTTGTCATTACCGTCTTTAATCAGAATTCTGCCGTCATAAAGAATTTTGATAGATTGGTAGCTGTTGATGATTTCAAAGGTGTATTCACCTCGGTCTGTTTCAACAGTCCACATCCATATTTCAAATTTTTCTGTACGTTTAACAAGCTTTGTAATTTTAGGAATCATATATCTTTCGTTAAGGCAGTCAAGCAGAGCTTGTTTTGATTCAGGAAGAAGGTTGTCAACATTTCTGATAATCATCTGCTCGTTACCTTCTTCATCAAGCAGTGATATGTAGTGCATAAGACCGCTGACAGGGAAGAGGCGGTGCGGCTCAAGCATTGTGAATTTTTCACCGGTATAAAGCTCTGCATCAAGATATATCTTATCATTAACCGTTAGCTTGATAGCTTGTTCATCAATAAAATTTCTCGGCATTGTGTCGCACCTCCTTATTCAAAGTTTTCTGCCTGCTTGTCTGCGGCAACTTTTTCGGACATTGATTGAATCTGAATAAGCTTGTAATACTTGCCTTTAAGTGCCATAAGCTCATCGTGTGAACCGTTTTCAATGATTCTTCCCTTGTCAACTACAAGTATTCTGTTAGCCTTGCGAAGTGTTGAAAGCCTGTGAGCAATCATAAATGTTGTTCTGCCTCTGATTACTTGATCAATCGCATCTTGAATCAGCTTTTCTGTTTCTGAGTCAACAGCCGATGTAGCTTCATCAAAAATCATAAGATTCGGATTTTTGAGAACCGCACGTGCAATTGAAAGTCTCTGCTTTTCACCGCCTGAAAGACCAACTCCTCGCTCACCGAGTGTTGTGTCGTAAGCATCGGGTAAACGTGAGATAAACGTGTGTGCGTTTGCAACATCAGCGGCATTTATTACCTGGTCAACGTGAGCACCGGGCAGGGAATAGGCGATATTGTTGAAAATCGTATCACGGAACATTAAAGGCTCCTGCTGAACAAAACCGATTTTTGAACGGAAGAAGTCCATATCAATATCCTTGATATTTATATCATCAACAAAAATCTCACCTTCATAGTCATCATAGAAGCGCATAAGCAGGTTGATTATTGTTGATTTACCTGAGCCTGTTGTGCCGACAATACCAACCGTTTCACCGGGTTGGATAACAAAACTGACATCATTGAGAATCTTCTTTGAACGGTCAAAAGAGAAGTTGACATTTCTGAACTCAATCTTGCCCTCAAAGAATTTCGGTGCATTGCCTTCGCCGAAATTGTGCTCGGGCTCTGCGTTGATGATATCGAGAATTTTTTCTGTTGAAGCGAGTGCATTCTGGTAGCTGTCGCTCAGACTTGCAAAGAAGTTTACGGGAGTGTAGAACATACTTGCATAAGATATAAAAGATACCAGAACACCGAGAGTAAGGTTTGAATCATCGTTTATTACATAGCTGCCGCCGATAAACCATATTACAAGCGAGCCGCAGGTAACAAAAAATGTAATTGCATTGGGGAAAATGCTCGATATCTTAGCTGTTGTTTTGTCCTCTCTCATCCAATCGTCAACGTAACGGTTGAATTTTGCTATTGCATTCTTTTCGTTGGTAAACGATTTAATAACTTTGACACTCGGTATTGTGTCGGAAAGAATTGTTGAAATTGAACTGAGTCTGCGCCACAATCTGCGGTACATCGGGCCGAGCTTTTTGCCGAAAAATCGGCTGAGCAGGGCAACGATAGGCACAGGTATGAGCGAAAACAGTGCGAGCTTCCAATTCATAACAACCATAATAATGATAATACCAATCATCATAAACAGCTGTACAACAGCTTCTTGCGTGATTCTGAGCATAAAGTTTTGAAGCTGAGTTGTGTCGCTGTTAATTCTGTTTATAATAGAGCCCGTTGAGGTTTTGTCATAAAACTTCATAGGCAGATACTGTGCCTTGGCGTAAATATCTTTTTTTAGGTCAACTATTATCTTGTCGCCTGCAATTCTTAGCAGATATGAACGAAGTGCGCCTAAGCTGTACTGAACAATATACACACCGAGCAGAGCAACAATAGTATATATAAGATATTTCATATTCTTTGACGGTATGATATCGTCAACCATCATTTTTGTGATATAAGGCGGAACAAGAGCCATAGCCGTAGTAATTACGGAAAGTATTATACTGATTATCAGCATTTTAAGATGAGGCTTTACATAACCGTAAAGTATACTGATAATCTTGCCCTTGCCCTTACAGTTAAGACAGTCTGCCTCGGGGGAAGCAAGCTTTCTGCCGCATTTCGGACAGAAACAGCGCATATTGTTATAGGTGAGCTTGGCAATTTCAAGCTGTTCGTCGATTTCTGCGCCGTCTTTTACTCTGTTGATAAAATCGCCGACAGCATCGCATAAATCAGTGGTTGAATACGTAAAACGGAGTATATCCACTGTATGTCCGTCTTTCATATCTGCTCTGAAAACAGCATTACCGTAAAGTCTCTTTACGCTGACCTTTTCAATGTCTTCAAAAAGAAGCATTATTACGCCGTTTTCGTGCTTGTGGTCAGCAGAAATCAATCTGTCAGCACAGACAACCATTGCAGACTCATCGTATCTGCCGCCGAGATTAAGGTCGCCGACAATAGCCATAAGCGGTGCCGCCCCGCAAAGCTTTTCAGCAATTTTTTGCTCAAGCTTAGCAGGTATTGCTTTGTTGGTAAGTATGCTTTTGTTTTCCGTTTTAATCACCCCATAACTGCTTTTTTCGCGCTCATTATTGCAGTTTTTATTTGATATGTCAATAACTTTATTTGAATTTTTTATAAAAAATACAACCGACAGTAAATACTGTCGGTTGTAAATGAAAATTTATGCCTGAATATCGTCGTTGGATGCGTTGACTGTATCCTGCATCTTCTGACGGCGCTCATAAAGCTCGCGGTACATTTTCTCTTTCTTCTCGCCCTGAAGGTCATAGAAGAGCTGAGGAATGACGCTGAGGATACCTGTAACAACAGGAAGGAGTGTACACATCCAGAACAGTGCGTGACGTGCTCTGACGGTCTGATTGCCGACTGAAGCGTTGGGGTCATAGCCGAACTGCTTGAAGAGAAGGGGCTGAATAGCACCCTTTGCAGTGCCAACCATCTTTGTAACAAGACCCTTTGCAACACCGGTCATGCCTTCTGTTCTGAAGCCGTTCTTCCACTCGCCGTAGTCGATAGCTTCGTTTCTCATTTCTTCGGGAATAACCTTTCTGATACCCCAGAAGAACATCCATATTGTTTCACGCAGCATAAATGCTGGAATCATAACTGCAAGGTTTTCATAACCCTTCTTGCCCTTGACGTTAATCAGCTCGCCTGCGGCATAAACACCGAGCATAAGCACGCTGTCAACGTGTGAGCCTGCAATCCAAAGGGCTTTTGTTGAGAATTTCTTACGAGCCCAGGGAACGTAAGAATAGGAGAGGGGAGATACAACTGCGCCGGGAATACCGACAACTGTTGACATTGATGCAAAGTTAAGAACGTTGATGTAGTAAAGGTTTGTGCCTGAGTTAAGGCTGAATGCACCGAGGAACTCTGAAAGAGTGATAAGAAGAAGCGGCTTGTTGGTAATAACTGACTTGATACCGCCGAAAATGCTCGGGCGCTCAATGGTCTGCATAACTCTTTCTTTTGCAACGAAAGCATAGAAGAGAGCAAAGAGACCGGAGACAACAGCAGTGATAACACCGCCGAGCACAAACATTTTGTTGTAACCGCTCTGCCAAGCAACGTTGTTTGCAATTTCAAGAGCCTGATTCTTGGGACTGTTGATATAAATATCTATAAGAAGACCCATAAGAATTTCAGGAGCTTTCTCAATGAAGCCTGAAAGAAGGTTCGCCATTGTGATGAGTCGTGTTCGGTCAACGATATTCGGCGTAATAGTTGCTGTCATACCTTGACGAACAATTGAGATAAGCGATGTCGCAAGGTTTGAGAATATCTGCAATACTAAATATATTGCAAATCGCGTCATATCGGAGCCGACACCGTCGGTACCGAGGAATATGGGAAGAGCCCAATAGATGACTGTTAAAAATACACCGGGGATGGCGTAAATAACGAGCCAAGGTTTGAATTTACCCCAACGGGTACGGGTTTTGTCAACGATAGCCGCAAGGAAAAGGTCGTTGATAATATCCCAGACACCGATAACGCTGTTTGTGAGCGACTGAAGAACAAGGTCAATTTTGAGAATGTTCATCTTGAAAACGTCGTCATATTTGCCGATGTTAAAGCTCTGTGCGATATCGTCGAGTATGTAAGCAAAAGTCTCTTTTGTGCCTACGTAACGTCTGTTCAACGATTTGTCTGCTTCATTGACAGTTGTGTTTGTTGCAGGTTCAGCTGACATCTGTAAACCTCCTATTAACATAATGTTATCAGTATATCATAATTATACACTTTTGGCAAGAAAAATTTAGAATTATATGTTTTTTTGTATAAAATTTATTTCCAGGCAGCATCACCGAGCATTAGTTTTAGCTCAAAATCATTGATATTTGTTGATTCGTCAATTACGACACATTCAATTCCTGCCATTCGGGCGTAGTCGATAATATGCTCTTTTGTAAGAGAATAGCTGAGAACCGAATGATGTGCACCGCCTGCCATAAGCCAGGCTTTGACGCCGCTTTTGAAATCGGGCAACGGCTTCCACATTGCGCTGGCAACGGGAAGATTAGGCATTGCCTTTTCGGGTTTTACACATTCTACCTCTGCGCAGATAAGTCTGAGTCTGTTGCCTATATCAACGAGAGATACTGCAATTGCTTTTCCTGCCTTGGCTGTGAAAATAAGTCTTGCAGGAGGCTCTCTGTCACCGATACCAAGCGGTTGAACGTCGAGCTTAACTTCACCGTCAGCAATTGTAGGACAAACCTCAAGCATGTGTGCACCGAGTATTGCTTCTTTGTCTTTTGTAAGATTGTAAGTATAATCCTCCATAAATGCAGTTGAATCATTATCCGACATTGTCTTCATAATTCTTGTGAGCGCTGCGGTTTTCCAGTCACCCTCTGCACCGAAGCCGTAACCTTTAGCCATGAGCCGCTGTGCGCTGAGTCCGGGAAGCTGCTTCATACCATGAAGGTCTTGGAAGTTTGTTGTGAATGCTGTGCAATCGGTTTTATTGAGGAATCTTTCAAGGGCAATCTCATACTTAGCCTGCTCTTTTACTGCGTCAAAATCATCGGTAACAACAGTGTATGAATTCTTATATTCCTCGACGAGCGCATTAGCTTCTTCATCGGTAACATTGTTTATTTCTTCAACAAGGTCGCCTATACCGTAATAATCTACACTCCAGCCGAGCTTTGCCTGTGTTGTGACCTTGTTGCCTTCTGTTACAGCAACATCACGCATATTATCACCAAAGCGGCAAACGCGCAGTGTGTTACCTTCTGCAAAAGCTTTTGCGGCACTTACCCAGGTTTTTATTTCGTTAATCGCATCCTCATCCTGCCAATGACCCACAACCTCTTTTCTGCTTTTACGCATAAGTGCATAAATGTGGCTGTGTTCACGGTCGCCGTGTGCTGACTGATTGAGGTTCATAAAGTCCATATCAATCGTATCGTAGGGGAGAGCCTCATTAAACTGTGTGCTGAAATGGAGAATGGGCTTTGTTATTGTTTTAAGTCCGTCAATCCACATCTTTGATGGGGAAAACGTGTGCATCCATGTAATTACACCGATGCAGTTTTCATCGGCGTTTGCTTCTCTCATAACCTTGGTGATTTCGGGCGCAGTTGTGACAACAGGTGTGCAAATAACTTCAGCGCCGATTCTGTTATTAAGATAACTTGCAATAATTTTTGAATCCTCGGCAACCTGCTTGAGTGCATCGTTACCGTATAAATGCTGACTGCCGGTTATAAACCATACGTTGCTCATATCTGAAATCCTTTCTTATTTATTTTGACCGTAATATGCGTTTTCGCCATGCTTACGGTTATAGTGCTTATCTAAGATATATTTGTTTATCGGTTTACTTTCACGGTCGATTGTTTTCATTAGTATTGCCATTTTGGCAACCTCTTCAAGCACAACGGCATTATGTACTGCTTCTGCGGCATCCTTACCCCAGGCAAACGGACCGTGATTTGCCGCCACAACCCCGGGTATTGCATCGGGATTAAGAAGCTTGAACACTTCAACTATTACACGACCTGTGTTTGTTTCGTAATCTTGCTGTGTTTCTGCAGCTGTCAGCTCACGTGTGCAGGGTATGTCGCCGTAAAAATAATCGGCGTGTGTTGTACCGTAAGCGGCTATAGGTGAGCGTGCCTGCGCAAAGGCGGTTGCGTGTGTTGAGTGGGTATGCACAATACCGCCGATATTGGCGAAATTGCGGTAAAGATAAATATGAGTAGGTGTATCACTCGAGGGATTGAGTTCACCCTCAATTTTATTCCCTTCAAGGTCAACAACAACCATTTTATCGGGTGTAAGCTCATCGTAATCAACACCGGATGGCTTAATTACAACATATCCGCTTTCACGGTCAATTTGAGATACATTGCCCCATGTGAATGTTACAAGACCGTGTTTTGGCAAAAGTAAATTAGCTTTGCATACTTTTTCTTTAAGTAATTCTAACATAATGTTGCTCCTTATCTTATCTGGCCGTTGCCTCTGATAACGAATTTTGTTGTTGTGAGTTCAGGCAGACCTATCGGGCCTCGAGCATGGAGCTTTTGAGTGGAAATACCTATTTCGGCACCGAAGCCGAACTGACCGCCATCTGTAAAGCGTGTGCTTGCATTAACATATACTGCAGATGAGTTGACAAGCTTTGTGAACTTCTGTGCAGAGGAATAATCGTTAGTAATAATAGCCTCACTGTGACCCGTAGAATATTTGTTGATATGTTCTATTGCTTCTTCAACACTTTCTACGGTTTTGACGGACATTTTATAATCAAGATATTCCTTACCCCAATCCTCATCGGTTGCAAGGTTGATGCCTGCAACCAAAACAGCTTTTTCATCACCGTAAAGCTCAACATTCTTTTCGTCAAGCTTTGATTTTATTGCAGGTAAAGCTGTTTTAATAATATCCTTATGAATGACAAGGCTTTCAGCAGCATTGCATACGGAAGGTCTGGAAGTTTTAGCGTTAAAAATAATTTCTGTTGCCATATCAATATCTGCAGATTTGTCAACGTAAATGTGACAGTTGCCGACACCTGTTTCTATAACGGGTACAGTTGCATTCTGAACAACGCTGTTTATAAGACCGGCACCGCCTCGAGGAATGAGAACGTCAACGTAACCGTTAAGCTTCATAAGTGCATTTGCCGTTTCACGTGATGTGTCCTCAACCAACTGAATACAGTCCTTATCAAGTCCGACAGATGCAATAGCTTCGCGCATAATGTTTGCGGTTGCGATGTTTGAATTTATTGCCTCCTTGCCACCTCGGAGGATTACCGCATTGCCAGATTTAAGGCAAAGAGCCGCCGCATCAATCGTAACGTTGGGTCTTGCTTCATAAATAACAGCAATCGTACCCATAGGAACGGCTATTTTTTCAATACTAAGCCCGTTCGGCCTTGTTGAGCCATCTTTGATAACGCCAACAGGGTCGGGGAGTGCAACAATTTCAAGCACACTGTCGGCGATATCGTCAATTCTTTTTTCGCTTAGTGCAAGTCTGTCGAGAAGTGATTCCGACATACCGTTGGCTTTGCCGTTTTCAAGGTCAATGGCATTAGCGGTAATGATTTCCGGCTTCTTTTCTTTAAGTGCGGCTGCAATTGCAGTGAGAGCACTGTTTTTAAGCGCTGTCGAGGCATCGGCAAGGGATATCTGTGCTTTTTTTGAGTTTTTTCCGAGGTTAACTATGTAATCCATTTCAGTCTTCCTTCTTTACAAAATGTGTTCCTACCTTGTGACCTTCAATAAGCCTATATATATCATCCGGGTTTTCACCGTTGATTATAAATGTGTCAATGCCGGCTTGTGTAGCTGTTTTGGCGGCATGAATTTTGGTAATCATTCCGCCTGTGCCTCTGTTTGTGCCGCTTCCGCCTGCAAGCATTTCTATTTCTTCGTTAATTTCCTTTACAACCGGAATAAGTCGTGCATCTTCATATTCCATCGGGTTTTTGTCAAACAGACCGTCTGTATCGGTAAGGATAATAAGTTTATCTGCTTTTACAAGCTTTGCAACCTGTGCGGAAAGATTGTCATTGTCGCCGTATACAATTTCGTCAACAGCAACTGAGTCGTTTTCGTTGATAATAGGAATGGCGCCGTATTTGAAAATATGTTCAAATGCATTTACAAGGTTTGTTTTTCTTTCATCGTTTTCAATATCGCTTTTTGTTATAAGAAGCTGACCGACAGTGCAACCGAGCTCACCGAAAAACTTATCGTACATAAACATAAGCTCGCATTGGCCTATACAGGCGGCCGCCTGCCTTTCGGGTGTTGTATCTGGTCTGCTTGTAAGACCGAGCTTTCCTACACCGACACCTATTGCTCCCGAGGTTACAAGTGCTATTTCACAACCGCTGTTATGTAAATCGGCAAGTGTGCGCACAAGCGACTGCATCCGCCTAATATTTGCTTTGCCGGTTGAATAGGTGAGGGTAGAGGTACCGACCTTTATTACGATTCTTTCTCGTTTAGACATTAAAAACACTTCCTTAAAATATTAACTTTTATATTATAACAATTATATTTTTTTGTCAATTGAATTTATTCGAATCAACTTTATTTTCCAATTTAATGCGATAAAGTATTGACATATTTTATGTCAGTCGTATAATAATACTATCGTTGATGTTTTTTGAAAGGTGTATGATTTTTATGAGAGAAATTTTAAGATCCGATAAGCTTCAGAATGTTCATTCCGATATCAGAGGCCCTGTTTTTGTCGAGGCAATGCGTATGCGTAAAGAGGGCATCGACGTGCTCAGACTTAACACGGGCAATCCCGCTACCTTCGACTTTAAAATGCCCGACAGCGTAAGAAACGCACTTATCAATAATGCAGATAAGGCTGTTGCATACTGCGACCTTAAAGGTATGCCCGATGCAAGAGAAGCTATATGCGAATACCATAAATCCAAGGGTATTGAAGGTATCACACCTGATGATTGCTTTATCGGCAACGGTGTCAGCGAGCTTGTAACAATGGCTCTCACAGCACTTCTTAACTACGGTGACGAGATTCTTGTTCCTGCACCGGATTACTCTCTTTGGACTAATTCCGTTTATATTGCAGGCGCAACACCCGTACATTATATTTGCGATGAGCAGGCTGATTGGTATCCCGATATAAACGATATCAAATCAAAAATCACACCCAAAACAAAGGCTCTTGTTATCATTAACCCCAATAATCCCACAGGAGCTCTTTATCCGAAAGAGGTTCTTGAGGAGCTTGTTCAGATTGCACGTGAGCATGAGCTTGTTATTTTCTCGGATGAGATTTATGACAGACTTGTTATGGATGATCTTGAGCATATTTCAACAGCAACTCTTGCGCCCGACCTTCTTGTATGCACAATGAACGGTCTTTCAAAATCTCACATTATCTGCGGCTTCCGTTGCGGCTGGATGGTTGTAAGCGGTGCCAAAGAAAACGCCAAGGATTTTATTGCCGGTCTTGTTCAGCTGTCAGCTATGCGTCTTTGTGCAAATGCACTTATGCAGCTTGTTATTCCCGCTGCTCTTAATGACCCTGAAAGCACAAGAGAAATGATTGTACCCGGCGGCAGACTTTATGAGCAGAGAGAGGCAACCTGCCGTGAGCTTGCAAAAATTGACGGTATTTCTTTTGTCAAAAACAGTGCGGCGTTTTATCTCTTCCCGAAGATTGACGTTAAAAAGTTTAATATTACCGATGACCAGCAGTTTGCTATGGATTATCTTCACAGTAAAAACGTTATGATAATTCCCGGCAGAGGCTTCAGCTGGAAGGAACCTGACCATTTCCGTATTGTTATGCTTCCCGAGCCTGAACAGATTGCAAAGGCAATGCGTGACCTCGGCGATTTCCTTAAGGATTACCGACAGAACTAATCGTAGGCTTCAATTAAATTCTGCAGTTGCTGTTCGTTTAAAATATCAATGCCTGTTATTATTTTGTCAGCTTCATCTTGCGGCAGACTGCTGATAGGACATTCGAGAATCTGAAAAGGCAATTTTTCTCCGTATTCAAATATGGCAACCTTGCCGTTGAATTCCTTAACCGTATACACAAAGCCGACAGTGGATATATCACTGTCGGTTTTGTTGCTATTTTCTGCTGTTTTACAGCTTATAATAAGCATAACAGATGATACTGCAAATATCAGCGAAAACAGCAGTGTTTCAGTTTTTTTCTTCATTTATATCACCCTGCATTGCATTATTGGCGGTATAAATATTACACATTCATTAAAATTAAAAAAATTGCTTTATTTTTTGAAATAATATGATATAATTACTAAATATAGCAAACATCTGTTATTGTTTACATTTTATGAGGTGTAAGTGAATGAATAAGAAATCTAATAATTTTAAAGGAACGGGTATGCTCAAAAGCCTGATTGGCAACCTTAACAGAAAAACCGTTATTTTTTCTGTTCTTGCCGTTATTGCATTAACGGGCATAATTATTGTCGGTTATGTTTTAAGCTATATGATTTCATACACATACGGCGATGTTGCGATTGACCTTAACGAATACCAGGCTAATCAGAGCCAGACGTCAATCATTTATGCTTACGATGAAAATAATCAGATTTTTGAATTGCAGCGTCTTCACGGCGACCAGAACAGAATATACGTCGGTCTTGATGAGATTCCCGACCATCTTCAGAATGCATTCATTGCTCTTGAGGATGCACGTTTTCCTAAACACAAGGGTGTTGACTGGATAAGATTTGTTGCTGTTTTTGTTAAGGATAAGCTTTCCACAGGCGGTTCATCAATTACACAGCAGCTTGTTAAAAATATAACGGGTGACAGAGAGCCGAATTTTGTGCGTAAATTCCACGAAATTTGCAACGCATTAAATCTTGAAAAGAATTTTGATAAAGATGAGATTCTTGAAGCGTACCTCAATACTCTTTATCTCGGCAGCGGCTGCTATGGTGTAAAAACTGCTTGCGAAAAATATTTCGGAAAAGACGTTTCTGAAATTAACATCGCAGAAGCGGCTTGTATTGCATCAATCACTAAAGCTCCTTATACTTACAATCCGCTGGTAAACCCCGAAAACAACCGTGACAGACAGGTTAACGACTGCCTTGATGCGATGCTTGACGAAGGCTATATCAGCAAGGCTGAGTATGAAGAGGCTGTTGCTTACAAAATGGTTTTCACAAACAGCCCCGAATATGTTGCTGAAAGTAAAACAGAAGAAAAAAATGAAGAAAATGAAACGAATGAAGTCTGGAGCTATTATGTTGACTATGTTGTTGATAAGCTTATTGATGAGTTTATGACCGAGTACGATATGTCAGAGCGTCAGGCAACACAGAAGATTTATTACGGCGGTCTTAAAATTTACGCTGCTCTTGATGTTGAAGCACAGAAGGTTGTTGATGACGTATATTCCAACCGTAAGACGTTCCCGAATGAATCGGGTAAGGATGTTCAGGCACAGTCGGCAATGACTGTTATGGATTATTCCGGCAGAATTGTTGCACTCAGCGGCGGTGCAGGTGAAAAAACAAGAAACCGTGGCCTTAACCGTGCTGTTGATTCACCCCGTCAGCCCGGTTCATCAGTTAAGCCCATCAGCACTTATGCTCCCGCAATTGAAGAAAAGCTTGTCACATGGTCAACTCTCATTCAGGATAAGGCTTTTGCTTACAACGGAGAGCTCTGGCCGAAGAACTATACGGGCGATAAAGGCACGGGTGCGCACGTAACTGTGCAAAATGCGCTTGCACGTTCGCTCAATACCGTTCCTGCACGTATTGTAAACTATAACCTCGGTCTGAAAAAGTCATTTGATTATCTTGCCAATAAATTCAATATTTCAACGGCAATGGAGAAGTATGATGCTGCTCCTGCTCCGCTTGCTACGGGCTCTATGCGATATGGCATAACCACACTTGAAATGGCTGCAGCTTACGCCGCTTTCGGCAACGGCGGCAAATATTATGAGCCTTATTGTTATTATAAGGTTACAAACAGCGACGGCTCAACGGTATACTTTGATAATGCAAGTATCACAGGCAAGCAGATAATCGGCGAAGATACTGCTGATATTATGTGTGAACTTCTTCAGACCGTTACAACAGACAGTGTCGGTACAGGTCGCTCCTATAAGGTCAGTGGTTTCCCGACTATGGCAAAAACAGGTACCACATCCGATGACTACGACAGATGGTTTGTCGGCGGTACACCTTATTATGTAGCGGCTGTATGGTACGGATATGACCTTAATAAAACCGTATCAAACGTCAGCGGTAATCCCTCGGGTAAGCTGTTTAAGAAGGTTATGGATGAGCTTCATGAAGGCCTTGGTGATAAGGAATTCCCGAAATCAAGCATTGTCAGCGAAAAGAAATATTGCAGAAGAACAGGCCTTATTGCCGGCGAAAACTGTTATTCAACAGGTATTGGCTGGTATTCTCTTAAAAATATGCCCAAGACCTGCACGAGCTGTACAGGTGCACCTCCCGTCACAAAGCCTGAGGATGACGAGCAGGAAACCGATTCAATTATGGGCGGGCTTGAATATATAGGCGAACAAATCGTTAACGGTCTGAACTGAGAAAGGATAACAGCCGTTGAAGTGTAAAACGCTTCGACGGCTGTAAGTGTTTGATATGATAATTATGAGTATTGACTACGGTGATGTAAGGACAGGTGTTGCTGTCTGTGATAAAACAGAGTTTCTTGCATCGCCTATATGCGTTATTAAAGAGAGCTACCTTCCGAAGCTTATTGAAAAGCTTAGCGAAGTAATAAATGATAAAAACCCCGAGCTTATTGTTGTGGGATTGCCTAAAAATATGGACGGTTCCCTTGGCTTCCGTGCAGAAGCTTGTATTGCTTTTGCTGAAGAACTGACCGATAAATGTAAGGTTAAAACCTTAATGTGGGACGAAAGGCTGACGAGTGTAATTGCGCATAAGCAACTTCATTCTGTTGGTAAAAAGGAAAAGAAGCATAAAGATATAGTAGATGCCGCAGCGGCAGTTGAAATATTACAAAGCTTTTTAGACAGCAGAAAATGATAAAAGTATTAAGTTTAATTAAAAACGAAAAAATACAGATGTTTTTCCAATCTTTATTTTCTTCGTTGTCATTTATTGTTTTGTGTGTTCCAGCCTTTAATATGACAGGCAAAATAGTAGAGCCGGTTGTTCTCTCAATTGTCGGCACGTTGGTTATTTGTACGGGTATACTTTTTTCAAAATACTCCGAACGTGTTGTGTCAAACGGATTGCTTGTTTTAATGATATTCTGGCTCGTGTTTGCGTTACTCAAACAGCTTCAGCTGCAGATTGAAGCAGGCTTTGTTTTCAGATGGCTTTACTTTTTCTATTATGATAAGCTTTTGGTTGTCGGCACGGTCTGGCTTACGGCGGCACTGTTCTTTTTGGTTCGCAGGCTTATGTTAAAAGCACCCTCGGCCGATTATGTTTACTTTTTCAAATACAGCGGAAGGGCTTTTATTGTGTTTTACACGTTCTTGCTCGTTTTTTCGTTTGTCTTATTGAGACTTGAAAGTGCAGAACATCCGCTGAATCTTAAGCCCTTCAGCGTAATAAATGATTATATTGTGCAGTGGGAATCAATACCGTACGAAGTGTTTATGATGGTTTGCGGCAACCTTTTTTATTTCACGCCACTCGGATATATATTTTATTTGAAACTGCGCAAAAAAGGAAGAATAAGATTTTTTGTTTTTACTCTTTTTCCCGTGATTGCATTTTCTCTTCTTGAGCTTTCGCAATATATTCTTCAGAACGGTTTTTGCGAATTTGACGATATGATGATGAATTCAATCGGCTTCTGGTTTGGATGTGTTCTTTGCTTTGTGACGGATAAAGTTGCAAAAGCTGTCACTAAGGGCAGATGCGATGCTTTTTGGTGCTGATATATTTTACGTGTAATTGGCATAACCTTATTTGAGGTGAGTCATTTGAACAGGTTTATAGCAGCATTTGCAGGCATATCCGCTATATTTTTATTGATTTATGGTCTGTATTATTTTAACGGCAATGCTTTACCGACTTCATCAACGCCCGAATTTAATAAGACTGTTATAATTGATGCAGGTCACGGAGGAGAAGACGGTGGTACGTCATCTGCAGACGGTTTGTTGGAAAAGGATATAAATCTAAAAATTGCACTCAAGCTTCGCTCAATGCTCGAGCTTTTGGGTTACAAGACAATACTGACACGAGATGAAGATGAGCAATTGGGCGATTTGTCATTAAGCACAATAAGACAAAGAAAAATATCCGACATAAGAACGAGATTAAAAATAACAGAAGATAATCCTGATGCCATATTTATAAGTATTCATCAGAATCATTATTCTTCTCCGAAATACAGCGGTCTGCAGGTTTTTTATTCTCCGAAAAACACCGAAAGCAGGATGCTTGCTGAATTTGTTCAAAAAAGCGCCGTTGATTTAATACAGCCTCATAACACTCGTTCTGTAAAAGAGATAGGTTCAAATATATACTTATTGTATAATATCAAACTGCCGTCAGTAATGGTTGAGTGCGGCTTTTTATCAAACCCTCAAGAGGCTTCTATGCTTGCTGACGAGGGCTATCAAAGCAAAATTGCATTTTCTGTTTTATGCGGAATTCAAAAATATGCGGAGGAAAGTTATGGCTAAATCCAAGTCTTTATATGTGTGTTCTGTCTGCGGCTATGAATCGGCTAAGTGGTATGGCTGCTGTCCCGGGTGCGGTGAATGGAATTGTATGAATGAAGAGGTTGTTGCAAAATCGTCCTCAGCTCATTCTGTTTCGGCTAAACCTGCATTATCGCTCAAGCTCGATGAAATAAAAAGCGATTCCGGTGTAAGATACAAAACCGGGCTTAACGAGCTTGATAGAGTTCTCGGCGGCGGCATTGTAAAAGGTTCGCTTGTGCTTTTGAGCGGTGACCCGGGTATAGGTAAGTCAACAATACTTTTGCAGATATGTCAGTATCTTGATAAATCATTAAACATATTGTATATTTCCGGCGAGGAGTCTGCACATCAGATTAAGCTTCGTGCAGAAAGGCTCGGTGTAAAAAATCCGTCACTTTCAATAATGTGTGAAATTGATGTAATTGCTATTACGGAATATATCCGAACAAATAAACCCGATATTGTTATTGTAGACTCAATACAGACAATGGATTATTCAGAAGTTACTTCATCACCGGGAAGTGTTACTCAGGTTAGGGAATCGACCGGTGTGTTTATGCGCACTGCAAAGTCACTTGGTATTCCGATAATTCTCGTAGGTCATGTTAATAAAGACGGTAACATAGCGGGACCTAAGGTTCTTGAGCATATTGTAGATGCAGTTCTTTATTTTGAAGGTAACCGTAATTTCTCATACAGAATATTGCGTGCAGTAAAAAACCGTTACGGCTCAACAAATGAAATCGGTGTTTTTGAAATGCTTGACAGGGGACTTGCCGAGGTTGAAAATCCCTCACTTATGCTGATTTCCGGTAAGCCTAAAAACGCTCCCGGTTCTTGTATAGCTTGCGTTATGGAGGGCTCAAGACCGATTATGGCTGAGGTACAGGCTCTTGTTACTCCTACAGGCTTCGGTACACCACGCAGAATGTCCACAGGCTTTGATTATAACCGTGTTTCGATGATTCTTGCCGTGCTTGAAAAACGTGCAGGATACTATTTCGGCACAACCGATACATATATCAACGTCGTAGGCGGTTTGAAGCTCGATGAGCCTGCGTGTGACCTTTCTGTGGCAATGGCTTTAATTTCAAGTTTGAAAGACAGTGTTGTCGGTGATGATACTCTTGCCTTCGGCGAAATAGGTCTTGCAGGCGAAATTCGCGGTGTCAACAACTGCGAGCAACGTGTGCGTGAGGCTGTTCGTCTCGGCTTTTCACGCTGTATTATTCCTCATCACAATCTTAAAAATCTCTCGCTGAAAATTGCGGGTGATACGGAAATAATCGGTGTTCGCAATATAAGAGAAGCGTTTGAGGCGGCCGTAAAATGATGCGCTTTGAGCCTTTAAAATCGCCTAATCTGCCTACTGCTGACGTTAAGCACGTTGTTATATCAGGGCAGTATCCCGAATTTGTTTCTGCATTAAGTAAACTCGGTGTTGCTGCGCTGTTGACAGAACAGTGCCCTGATGTTATGCCGCAGATTTCTTATCACGCCGATATCGTTTTTTCGCATTTGGGTGAGGATAAGTTTTTGATTGAACAAAATCAGAAATCATTGTTAAGTGAGCTTTATAGGCTCGGCTTCACTCAAGCTGATTCAGCTGTAAGACTTGGTGAAAAATATCCGAATGATGTTTTGCTCAACAGCTGTATTATCGGAAGTAATATTATTTGCGGTAAGGATAAAGTCCATCCGTTACTGCTCAATAATAAAACTACTGTCAAATCATCGCAAGGCTACGCAAAATGCTCTGTCTGCGTTGTCGATGAATCATCTGTTATAACAGATGATTCATCGATTTTTGAAGCTTGCCAAGCAAAAGATATTGATGCTCTGCTTGTGTCAAAAGGCTCTGTTAAGCTCGCCGGCTTTGATTACGGCTTTATTGGCGGCTGCAGCGGTAAGCTGTCAAAGGATACTCTCTTGTTCTGCGGTGACATAAGCACCCACAGTGATTATCATAGAATCAAATCATTTTTATCTTTCAGAGGTGTTCAAGCACTCTCTCTTTCTGACGGACCGCTTATTGATATAGGCTCCGTTATTCCCATATCTCAAATTATTGATTAAGCTCTGTCAGCTTTCGGCGGAGCTTAAATTTACTTATTTAAAATATTGAATTATAATTTTAAAAGTGATATAATAAACGAATTAAAGTAGGAGGTGATACAATGAGCAGAAAAAAATGGGTGGTAAATAAAGTTAATAAGGCATTAGCCGCTAACCTTGCCGAAAGTAACGGTCTTTATCCTTTGGCTGCGCTCATTGCATCCTCCAGAGGTATTGATACCGATGAAAAAGTCAGAGCATTCTTTTTTAATGAAATTGATTTTGCATCACCTTGGGAGTTTCCCGATATGCAAAAGGCTGTTGATGCGATAAATAATGCTATTGACAGATTTGACAGAATTGCTGTTTGCGGCGATTATGATGCTGACGGCATTACAGCATCAGCGCTTATGTATGCTTATCTTGAACAGCAGGGTGCCGATGTCATCTGCCGCATCCCCGACAGGCAGGAGGGATACGGCTTAAAAAAGGAGGCTATTGACTATTTTGCCGAGCAAAACGTTAAGCTGATTATTACAGTCGATTGCGGTATCAGCAGTGTTGAAGAGGCAAAATATGCTAAAGAAAAAGGCATTTCTCTTGTTGTCACAGACCACCACAGAGTTGGCGACATTATTCCCGATTGTCTTGCCGTTGTTGACCCCTACAGAGCAGACTGTAATTGTAAATTTAAAGCTTATGCAGGCGTAGGTGTTGTTTTTAAGTTGATTTGTGCGCTTGAAGGCGGAGATACCGAATCGGTTCTTGATATGTTTGCAGATATTGTTACCATAGGCACTATAGGCGACGTAATGCCGCTTATTGATGAAAACAGAGCAATTGTCCGCCGAGGAATTTCAATGATAAATAGTTCCGACCGTGAAGGACTTATTGCTCTTCGTCAGGTTGCAGGCTACGCGGATAAAACCATTTCTGCTTCTAATCTTGCATTTACAATCGTTCCGCGTATAAATGCCGCAGGCAGAATGGGCAGCCCGACACGAGCGTTTAATTTGTTGCTTGCTGATGATATGCAGTACTGTGAGGATATTGCCGCTGAAATTGATGCTGCAAACGTTCAGCGGCACAAAACAGAGCTTGAAATACTTTCTGAAATTAAGCAAAAATTTAAGAATAATCCTTCTCTTCGTTACGACAGAGTTATTGTCGTTGACGGTGATAACTGGCCGAACGGAATTATCGGCATTGTTGCCGCTAAGCTTGTTGAAATTTTCGGCAAGCCTGCTATTGTATTTTCTAACGACGGCGGTATATGCCGTGGTTCGGGCAGAAGCTTTGAAGGATTTTCTCTTTATGATGCAATTAAGCACTGCGATGATGTGCTTGATCATTTTGGCGGCCACACACTTGCGGCAGGAATTGGCATTGAGGCAGAAAAAATAGATGCTTTCAGAAAAAAAATCAATGAATATGCTGCTTCTTTGGATGAAATCCCTTATCCTACGCTTAATATTGACTGTAAATTAAATCCCGTTGCAATAGATAACGATTTATTGACTGCACTTTCTACACTTGAGCCCTTCGGTGCAGGTAACCCCGTGCCTGTTTTCGGCCTTTACGGTATGCATATAGATGCCGTGCAGGCAGTAAGTGAGGGTAGGCATATCCGACTTATTCTTTCAAAGGGTGATACACGTATCAGTGCAATGCGTTTTGGTGTTTCACCCGACTCCTTTCCTTATCATAAGGGTGACGTAATTGATATTGCCGTCACGGTTGAGCGTAACGAATATCTCGGTGAAGTAAGACCGGGTGTGCATATAAAATCTGTTCGTGCCCATGGTATTGACGATGAAGCCGTGCTTGATGGGCTTGCATTATACGAAAAAATCAAACGTGGGGATAAGCTGACTGATGAAGAAAAAATTATGGCTTGCCCGAGCAGAGAGTTTATGCTCAACGTTTTTAAATACATAAAATCGGCAGAAATATGGAAATATGATTTTGAAAACCTTTGTTTCCGTCTGGGTGACAACGGCAGTTCTCTCTGTAAGGTTGCTGTTTCTGTTGATGCTATGTTAGAACTCGGTGTTCTGATTCGTGATGAAAACGAATACTTGACATTACCGGAAGTACAGATAAAAGCGGATTTGAATTCTTCTGTCCTTCTTTCATCACTTAAATGAGGAGGTGTCTGTGATGAGCGATATTAACAATCTTAATGAAGTTGAACAGCTTTATGAAGAACTAAAAAAGCTTATAGCTGATAATTTTAATGACGAGCAAAAGAATCAGATTGATAAAGCTTATAAGCTTGCCTGCAAAGCGCATGACGGACAGCTTCGCAAGTCCGGTCAGCCTTATATTATTCACCCCATTTCTGTTGCGATTATACTCGCGCAGATGGGTATGGATGCTTCTTCTCTTGCTGCAGCACTTCTTCACGATGTTGTTGAAGATACTGACGTTACGAATGAGGATATTACCAAAATCTTCGGCAAAGAGGTTTCTTCACTTGTAGACGGTGTTACAAAGCTGGGCAAGGTTACCATATCAAACAGAGAAGAACAGCAGGCAGAAAACGTCCGAAAAATGCTTATCGCTATGTCGCAGGACATACGAGTTATTATTATCAAGCTTGCAGACAGGCTTCATAATATGCGCACACTTGAATTTATGCGTGAACAGAAGAGACGCGATATCGCAAAAGAAACGCTTGAAATTTATGCGCCGATTGCTCACCGTCTCGGTATCCGTCCCATCAAGGTTGAGCTTGAGGACCTTGCTATAAGCCACCTTGACAGTGTCGGATATAAAGAGATTGAAGACAATCTGACAAATCAGCTTACTGAAAGAAATGAATTCCTTCAGGATGTAAGACAGCGTATTGAAGAGCGAGTCGCTTCAATCGGCGTAAAAGCTAAGGTAGACGGCAGAGTAAAGAGTGTTCACGGCATATACCGCAAGATGTATATGCAGAACAAAACCTTTGATGAGATTTACGATATTTATGCGGTCAGAATTATAGTTGATTCTGTTATTGACTGTTATAATTGCCTTGGCATTATTCACGATATGTTTACTCCGCTTCCGGGCAGATTCAAAGACTATATTTCCACCCCAAAGCCCAATATGTATCAGTCACTTCACACGACTGTTATCAGCAAAGAGGGTATTCCCTTTGAAGTTCAGATAAGGACATGGGAAATGCACCATACAGCCGAATACGGTATTGCGGCACATTGGAAGTATAAGCTCAATATGTCCGGCGGCAGTAAATCCTTTGATGAGCGTCTTGCTTGGGTAAGACAGCTTCTTGAAAGCCAGGATGAGGCGGCGGGTGTTGATGAAATTGTCAGCACTATTAAGAGCGACCTCGTGCCCGATGACGTTTATGTTTTCACGCCCAAAGGTGACGTTATAAACCTTCCTATGGGTGCTACTGTAATTGACTTTGCCTATGCTATCCACTCTGCTGTCGGCAACAGAATGGTAGGAGCAAAGGTTGACGGCAGAATTGTACCTATTGATTATGAGGTTAAAACGGGCGAAATTGTTGATGTTATTACTTCTTCTCAGCCGGGTAAAGGTCCGAGCAGAGGCTGGCTCAACATTGTTACAACAAGCGAGGCCAGAAGCAAAATCCGTTCTTGGTTTAAAAAAGAACGCAGGGAAGAAAATATTGAAGAGGGCAAAAATCAGGTTGAACGTGAGTTTCGACGTGCGCTTATCAGGCTGCCCGACGAAGAAATGGATTCTTTTCTTCTCAAAATTGCCGAAAGACAGCGTTGCAAGAGCATAGAAGATTTTTATGCCGCAATCGGTTACGGCGGTATTTCGCTGAGCAAAATAATGCCCAGAATCAAGGATGATTACAATAAGCTTGTTTCATCTGAGCAAATCAAGCCTCCCGTTGAGGTTATGAAAAAGCGTGTCAAGAGCAGTGAAGGCGTTGTTGTTGAAGGAATAGATAATTGCCTTATTAAGTTTGCACACTGCTGTAATCCGCTTCCCGGTGACGATATTATCGGCTTTATTACACGAGGACACGGTGTGTCTATTCATTCGCGCAACTGTACAAATGTACCTGCAGATATCGAAAAGGCGAGCGAGCCTTACCGATGGTTGAGAGCGTATTGGGATAAGGGCGTTAAGGAAGAATACAATGCCAATCTGCTTATCACGGGCTTTGACAGAATCGGCATTCTTGCTGATATTTCGGTTATGCTCAGCAGCATTCGTGTTCTTATTACAAATATCAGCTCACGTTCTTTAAAGGACGGCACTTTTATAATGACCTGCACAATTTTTGTTGACGGCATTGAACATCTCAAAAGCGTTATTTCAAAAATTGAAAAAATCGACGGTGTTCTTACCGTGGAAAGAAAGTGATTTTATTTGAAAGCTGTTATTCAGCGTGTTAAATATGCTTCTGTTGCCATTGACGGTAAAACGGTAGGGGAGATTGATAAGGGCTTTCTTATCCTTTTAGGTGTTGCTCAGGGTGATACCGAGGAAGATGCACAGATGCTCGCCGCAAAGGTTGCAAAGCTCAGAGTGTTTGAGGATGAAAATGAAAAAATGAATCTTTCGCTCACAGATATCGACGGCGAAGCACTCGTTGTGTCGCAGTTTACACTCTGTGCGGATTGCAAAAAGGGAAACAGGCCCTCATTTACTTCGTCGGCTCCGCCCGATATTGCCAATAATCTGTACGAATACTTTTCTTCACTTTTGCTTGAAAACGGAATCCGAAAGGTTGAAAACGGTGTTTTCGGTGCGGATATGAAGGTGTCTCTTTTAAATGACGGACCTGTGACGATTATTCTCGATTCGGAAATCTGGAGGAAAAATAAATGAATATATCCTGTCTTCCGCTTGGTGATTATCAGGCTAACTGCTATCTTCTCACTGACGATACATCAAAAACAGCGGCTGTTATTGACCCCGGTGTGCCGAGCGATGAGCTTAACGATGCACTTATCGGCTACGATCTGAAATATATTCTTTTTACTCACGGCCATTTTGATCATATATTCGGCTGTGAATCTTTGAAAGAGCTTTATCCCGATTCCAAAATCTGTATTCACAAGGATGATGAAAACTGCCTTAATGATAAAGACCGTAATCTTGTAGGCGATTTTGACGGCTATTTGCCCGAGATTAAAGCAGATATTATCCTTAATAACGGCGATAATATAGAAATCTTTGACGGAGTTTCATTTAAGGTTATCCATACTCCCGGTCATTCCGAAGGCTCGGTTTGCTACCACGATAAAGAAAATAAGATTCTGTTCAGCGGTGATACACTATTTTGCCGTACTGTCGGAAGAACTGATTTTATCGGCGGAAATTTTGATAAAATGATGAATTCAATCAAATTGCTATCAACTCTCGACGGTGAAACGGTAGTTTTTCCGGGTCATAACCGCTCCACAACTATAGCCGAAGAAAAGCTTAAAAACAGATATATGAGGAAGCTTTAATGCTTGTATTTATTATCAATCATAAATTTCATTTTGAAACTGAAAATCTTTGCCGTATGTTTTATCCGAATACGGATATCAAGCTTTGCTATGAGTTCTCTGATACTGACGGCGACTATATGTATACGCAGATGTCTTGTGACGGTGCAGACACTCATCTTCTTGCAAGATTCAAAGCAGGGGATAAAGAAGTTTCTTTTGAACGTGATATTTCGTCTTACAGCGATGATGAGGCTGAATACGCTCTTGCCTGCTGTGTTTTCGACTGCCTGCGTGAGGTTACGGGGTATACACCTGCCTGGGGTTTGCTAACAGGTGTCAGACCCTCAAAGCTTATGAGCAAGCTCATAGCTGAATACGGCAAAGACGGCGCAATGGATTATTTTACCAATAAGCTTCGTGTAAGCGACGGTAAGGCTCAGCTTGCCGCAACCGTTTCTGCTGTGCAGGAGCCGATTGTTGCCGCAAATATGCCCAATTCGTTCAGTCTTTATGTTTCAATTCCGTTTTGTCCGAGCAGATGCAGCTATTGTTCGTTTGTTTCACATTCAATTGCAAGTGCAAATGCGAAGAAGCTTTTCACACCTTATCTTGAATATCTGAAGCGTGAGCTTGAGATAACAGGAGAAATTGCTGCACGTAATTCTTTGAAGCTTGAGAGTGTCTATTTCGGCGGCGGTACTCCCGGTATTCTCAGCAGCGAAGAATCACTTTTACTTATCGACACAATAAAAGATTGCTTTGATCTGTCTTCTTGTCAGGAATATACTTTTGAATCCGGCAGAGCAGATGTTATAACAGAAGATAAGCTGCTGACACTTAAAAACAACGGTGTTGACAGGATAAGCATAAATCCGCAGACCTATGATGACCGAATTCTTGAAATTATCGGCAGAAAGCACACTGCCGCGCAGGCTGTTGATGCGTATAATATTGCCAGAAACATCGGCTTTAACAGCATAAATACCGACCTTATTGCAGGTCTGCCCGGTGATACTGTACAAGGCTTTATCAATTCGGTTGACACGGCAATTTCACTCAAACCTGAAAATATTACCGTTCATTCTCTTGCGCTTAAGCGTTCAAGCACGCTTGTAGCAAAAGAAAATGCCTTGCTCAGCCAGGATAACACAGCGGCTCAGATGATAGACTATGCCGAAAAAGCTTTGACATCTGCAGGCTATCTTCCTTACTATATGTACAGACAGAGCAGATGTGTCGGTAACCTCGAAAATGTCGGTTGGTGTCTTCCGGGTAAGGAGTGTCTTTACAATATTTATATGATGGAAGAGATTCATACGGTTCTCGCTGTCGGTGCAGGTGCTGTAACGAAGTTAAAAGCACCTAATTCAAATTATATTGAACGCATTTTTAATTTCAAATATCCTTATGAATATAATTCACGCTTTGATGAATTGATAGAGCGTAAGGGCAGAATAACGGAGTTTTATTCAACATATAATTGATTTATGATTATCTTTAAATAAAAGGAAGTGTTGATTTGGAACAGCAAAAGCAAATTAAAGGACAGTCTATGCTCAACGGTGCGTTAGTGCTTGTTGTTGCAACAATGATTGTAAAGGTTATCGGTGCAATTTATAAAATACCGCTCACTGCTTTGATAGGCGAGGTAGGCAGAGGCTATTTCAGCTCTGCTTATGAAATTTACACACCGATTTATGCTATTTCAATGGCAGGTCTGCCTATTGCCGTATCAAAAATGGTTTCTGAAAATGTTACTCTCGGCAATTACCGTGATGCAAGAATGATTTTCCGTGTCGCACAGCGGCTTTTTGTTCTTGTCGGTATAGTCGGTACACTTCTGCTTGTGCTGATTGCCTTTCCTTATGTAATCCTTGGTGACTGTAAGGATAATCTCTGGAGTATTCTTATGATTGCGCCTTCAATTTTCTTTTGCTGTGTTATGTCTACATACCGCGGCTATTACGAAGGTCTTCGCAATATGACTCCGACTGCTGTTTCCCAGGTTATCGAAGCTCTTGGAAAGCTGATTCTTGGTCTTACCTTTGCAAAGGCTGTTATGAACTACGGCCTTGACCGTTTTTCACAAGGTCTTTCTGTTTTCGGTAAAGAATGTGCTACCGAGGCTGAAGCACTTAGCGCAATTTACCCCTATGCCGCCGCAGGTGCAGTTTTTGCAATTACTCTCGGTACTGTTGCCGCACTGCTGTTTATGGTTATTTACCGCAAGATTAAGGGTGATTCCTTTAACCGTACAATGCTGGTGAATTCTCCTCGTCCCGTACCGTCAAAAGAAACAGCAAAAACAATGGTTAATATCGCAATCCCTATGGTAATAAGTGCGCTTATTACAAACGTTACAAACCTTATTGATAATTTTACAATAAGAACAAGACTTGCCCACGCAGTATCGGAAAATCTTGACTATTTCAAAACAGCATTTTCCGCTTCTTTGCTCGGTTCGGGAACTCTTGATAAGGATATAGGCACATATCTTTACGGCTGTTATTTCTCTGCTCTTGATTTTAAAAATCTCATAACCTCAATTACAATGTCACTCGGTGTCAGTGCAATTCCCGCACTCGCTGCAGCTATTGCACTCAAAAACAAAAAAGAGGTCGGCTCGACAATTAACTCTGTTGTCAGAATATGTATGCTCGTTGCCGCACCCGCCGGTTTTGGTATTGCTGCACTTGCCAAGCCGATTATGACACTGCTTTACGGTGGCTCCGCAGCAGAAAACCTTATACCGATTTCATCTCCCATCGTTATGATTTACGGCTTTGCAACGTGTATTATGGCGCTTTCAACACCGCTTACTAATGTTTTGCAGGCTATGGGCAGGGCTGATATACCTGCAAAGATTGTTGCTGTGGGTGCTGTTATAAAAGTTATTTGTAACTTTATTTTCGTCGGTATACCCGAGCTTAATATTTACGGCGCAACAATCGGAACAATTGTCTGCTATGTATTTATAATTTTTGCAAATATGTACTTTACCATGAAGGTTTCCGGCTGCCGCATAAATTTTGTTTCTGCAATCATTAAGCCGATTGTTTGTGCAGGAATTTGTGCATTTACTGCCTTTATGGCAAATTCAGTTTTGTCAAATATTCTTACTTTCGGCGATGCCGCAAGCAAGCTTAACGGTGCGAATCTCTCTACGTTAATTTCAGTTGCTGTGGCTGTTGTTGTTTACGCGATTTGCCTGCTTATAATCAAGGGAATAGCTTATGATGACCTTATTATGTTGCCAAAAGGCAAAAAAATCGCAAAAGCCCTTGAAAAATATGGATTTTTAGGTTAATATAAATAAATGTGAGCGATTTGTTAATTTTTGAGGTGCATTATGGTTTCAGGCTTCGAATTCAAAAATGAATACTGCTTTGATGATCTTGTTAAAATTGTTTCCGTTTTACGCGGTGAAGGTGGCTGTCCTTGGGATGCTGTTCAGACTCATCTGAGCATTAAAAAAGACCTTATCGAAGAAACCTACGAAGTCATTGAGGCTATCAATAAGGATGATAAGACTCTTCTTTGCGAAGAGCTTGGCGACCTTATGCTCCAGGCAGTTTTTCACGCTCAGATTGAAACTGAAAAATCCGAATTTGATATAAACACAGTTTGTGACGGTATTTGCAAAAAGCTCATAGAGCGTCATCCTCATGTTTTCGGCGAAGTCAGTGTTGACGGCGTTGACGATGTGCTTACAAATTGGGACGATATAAAAAGAAAAACCAAAAACCAGAAAACAACAACTCAAGCTATGCAGGCTGTACCCCGTGAGCTTCCTGCACTTATGAGAAGCACGAAAATTCAGAAAAAAGCCGCAAAAGTCGGTTTTGACTGGAGCGATGTTAGCGGTGCTCTTGATAAGCTTGAGGAAGAGATTGCTGAGCTTCGTCAGGCTGTTGAAGCTCAAGATGATGATGCTTCTTTTGAAGAGCTTGGCGATGTGCTGTTTTCTGCTGTCAATGTTTCACGTTTTATAGATGCTGATGCCGAAGAATCGCTTACAGCAGCTACGGACAAGTTCTTTAACAGATTTTCTATTGTTGAACAGCTTGCCGAAAAACGAGGCATTGATATGAAATCAACCTCTCTCGAAGAGTTGGACAAGCTCTGGGATGAGGCTAAGAAGTGTTAATAATACTTTAATGTATTATAAATATTAGGAGGTATATCATAATGAACAAAAATGAACTCATCAGCGCAGTAGCTGAAAAATCCGGCCTTTCCAAGAAGGACAGCGAAAAGGCACTTAACGCAGCTCTTGAAGCTATCACAGCAGCAGTTGCAAAGGGCGAGAAGGTACAGCTTATCGGCTTTGGTACATTTGAGCTTCGTGAGCGTGCAGAGAAGCAGGCTCGCAACCCCAGAACAGGCGAGAAGATGACAGTTCCCGCATGCAAGGCTCCCGCTTTCAAGGCAGGCCAGGCATTCAAGGATGCTGCTAAATAAGCTATCTAACCAGTAATTGTGGGGCTGTCTTTGTGACAGCCCTTTCAATTTAGCACAAGGAGAAGTATAATGAGGCTTGATAAATATCTAAAGGTTTCAAGAATTATTAAGCGTCGCACAGTTGCAAATGAGGTTTGTGATGCAAAGCACGTAACGGTTAACGGTAAAATTGCACGTGCCTCGCTTGAAGTAAAAGTCGGCGATGTTATAGAAATTCAGATGGGCTCAAATCTCACGAAATATGAAGTTCTCAATATAAGTGAACACGCAACAAAAGAGAATGCGGCTCTTATGTTCCGTCAGCTTCAATAATCATAATTAAATCTCCCTTTTCATATATTGTTTTTATGAAAGGGGAGATTTTTGTGGAGGAAAAAAAGCAGTCACTTCAGCCGCATAACGTTGTTATTGAGGACAGGAAACGTATCACAGTTTCCGCTGTAAGAGACGTTGACAGCTTTGATGAAAATAACATTATCGCCTTTACGCCGCTTGGCGAAATGACAATAAGCGGAAGTGAGCTTCATATTAACAGATTCAGCACAGAAGAAGGAGAATTGGCCGTAGAAGGCGAGATTGCTTCAGTAAGCTATTCGGATAACACTCCGACGTCGGGTGGCTTTTTCAGCAGGATTTTTCGCTGATGTACGCTCAGGATAATTTTCAGTTTAATCTGTTTCTGTTATCTGTCGGTTTCGGTATGATACTTGCTTTGCTTTATGACATCTTTAAATCGGTGCAATTATTTACCGATAAATCCGGCAAAATCATTTTTGCTTTTGATTTGATTTATTCAATAA
The DNA here is from genome assembly GCA_045604525.1 of Acutalibacteraceae bacterium. GTDB lineage: Bacteria > Bacillota > Clostridia > Oscillospirales > Acutalibacteraceae > UBA8612. The sequence continues at coordinate 79,625 of JAZUOH010000057.1, read as the reverse complement.
CTGCAACCGTGCTTTTGTTTGTGTTTTTTTTATCTACTAATTACGGCAGATTCAGAGTCTACTTACTTATAGGTACAGCCTTGGGCTTTTGGTGTTGGTTTTTGACTTTCAGCAACTTTTTTACAGGCCTGCTAAGTATGTTATTCGGCAAATTGAGATTGCTTTTTTGTTTTACAGCTAAACTGTTGAGTTTACCTATAAGTATTGTAATTAAGCCATTCAGGAAGATTTTGGCAAAAATATCGGATAAAAGGCAAAAATATTTGGTTTTTTTAAAAAATAAATTAAAAATACACTTGAAATGTAAATAATTTGTGTTATATAATTAGATGTAAAATTATTAACAGCAGGTGCATTATGAAAAAAGAAAACGGACGAAAGACGAGCATTATCGTTGTTCTTGCCATAGTTGCATTGATTGCATATCTTATAATCGACTCAATTAAATTAGGTGTAGATATAGATGATAAGAAAGATAAGGTTAATCAGCTTACCGAAAATCTTTCCGTTCAGAACGAAATGAACTCAGAAATTGAATATATTATCAATGATGAGGATGAATCAAAATATCTTGAGGATATAGCAAGAGAAGATCACGATTATATTTTACCTGACGAAAGAGTATATGCCGACTCGGCTAACTAATATAAATCAAGGGAGAAGCAGCAATCTTATGCAGTTTGAAATTGGCTCAATTATTGAAGGCAAGGTAAGCGGACTTACAAATTTCGGAGCATTTATTACTCTGCCCGGCGGAGCAACCGGTATGGTACATATTTCCGAGGTTTCAAACACTTACGTAAAAGACATTCACGACCATCTTAAAGACGGCCAGGATGTTAAGGTTAAGGTATTATCCATCAGTCCCGAAGGCAAAATCAGCCTTTCAATCAAGCAGACAGAGGCTCAGCCGCAGCAGTCTGTTCCTTCTTCCGCATCAATGCGTCCTCGCAGGCCTCAATCAAAGCCCAACGTATGGCAGGGCCAGTCACAGTCATCATCTGAACCTGCTTCTTTCGAAGATATGATGGCAAAGTTCAAGCAGGTAAGTGATGACAAATTCTCAGACCTTCGCCGCTCAAACGATTCCAGATATTCTCAGCCCTCACGCAGAGGTACAAGAAAATAAACTAATCTGCACCGTAAATCAGTATTTACGGTGCATTATTTTAAGGAGAATAAAATTTTTATGAGAGAAATTGATGTTTCCGCTATTGCAAAAACTGTAGCAGAGCTGTGTATAGCCGCAAATAAAAAAATTCCTGCAGATTTAGAATCAGTAATAGATACCTATACCGCTTCAGAAACAAATGAAATTGCAAAAGGCATAATGAATGATTTGAAATCTAATCTTTCAGCTGCAGATGAGCTCGATATACCCATCTGTCAGGATTGCGGTATGGCAGTTGTATTTTTAGAAATCGGACAGGATGTTCATTTTATCGGTGGCAGTCTGTATGAAGCAATCAATGAGGGCGTCAGAAGGGGATATAAAGAAGGCTATTTACGTTGCTCTGTTGTTTCCGACCCGCTTGAAAGAGTAAACACAGGTGATAATACGCCCGCAATAATTCATACAAGCATCATTGACGGAGAAGAAGTAAGAATAACCGTAGCACCCAAAGGCTTTGGAAGCGAGAATATGAGCAGGCTGAAAATGCTCACTCCCGCCGCAACAAGAGAGGATATTATTGAATATATTCTGGAGTGTGTTGTAAAAGCAGGCGGTAATCCTTGTCCGCCGATAGTGCTTGGTATTGGCATCGGCGGCGATTTTGAGCAGTGTGCTTACCTTGCCAAAAAAGCTCTTTGCAGAAGCGTCAGTGTCAGAAATTCCAACGGCTTTTATGCTGATATGGAAAATGAGATTCTTTCACGTGTAAATGAGCTTGATATAGGCCCTCAGGGTTTTGGCGGAAACACAACTGCGCTTGCGGTTAATATTGAAACGGCTCCTACTCATATTGCTGGTTTGCCTGTTGCAATAAATTTCGGTTGTCATGTTACAAGACATTGTTCTGCAATAGTGTAATTATACAAAATAAATAAAATATCAAATACCCCTTTACAAAATATGTGCAATATGCTATGATTTAGTTACAGATAAGATGTTTTTCTTATCTGATTAGATATAAAGGGGATGTAAATATGAAGATCACAACTATCGGTCGCAAATGCACAATCAGAGATTCTTTCAAAGAACATGCAGAAAAAAAGCTCAAGAAGATTGAACGCTTTTTCGGCGATTCAGCTGAGGCAAAAATCACTGCAACTGTTGAAAAAAACTGTCAGATTGTAGAAGTCACCGTCGTAAATCAGGGTATGGTCTTCCGTTCAGAAGAGCGCTCTGAAAATATGAACGATGCTCTTGACCTTTGTGTCGATTCACTCATCCGCCAGATTCGCAAGAATAAGACACGTCTTGAGAAAAGAATCCGCGAAGCTTCGTTTGATGCTTTTGCTGATGAAGCACCCGTTGATGAGGATGAATATGAGCTGATACGCACCAAATCAATCGACCTTCGGCCCGAATCTGTTGACGAGGCAATTCTCAAAATGAATCTTGTCGGTCACAAGTTTTATATGTTCCTTAACGCTGATAACGGCAAGGTTTGCGTAGTTTATTTACGCAATGACGGCGGCTACGGATTGCTTGAGCCGGATTTAGATTAATATTCTTATTGACTAATTTAGTAATTTAATATAATATAAGGAGTGGAGAAATCCGCTCCTTATTTTTTATGATTTGCGAGGTCACCAAGACTTATGTCAATAAATTTTTGTATCCCATGTTTGCTCGGTATGGAGGGGTTTATTGCCGATGAACTCCGTGCGATGGAGGCAGAAAACGTTACCGCCGAAAACGGCAGGGTTTTGTTTTCCGGTGATGAAAACATTCTTGCACGTGTTAATATTTGTTCAAGATTTGCCGAACGTGTGCAAATTGTTGTAGGCTCATTTGTTGCTAAAACGTTTGAAGAGCTTTTCCAGGGTACTAAATCGCTCGAGTGGGAGCAGTGGATTGGCCCTCGTGACGAATTTCCTGTTAAAGGTTATTCAATAAATTCTACACTTTTCAGCGTTCGTGATTGTCAGGCAATTATTAAAAAGGCTGTTGTTGAAAGGCTTAAAAGCAAGTATAATATTCAGTGGTTTGAAGAAACCGGTCCCGTGCATCAAATTCAGTTTTCTTTTAATAAAGACGTTGTAACCTTGCTTCTTGATACATCGGGTGCAGGTCTTCATAAGAGGGGATACAGGCCTCAGTCAAATGCTGCGCCTATTAAAGAAACTCTTGCTGCCGCACTCTGCCAGGCATCTCGCCTTCGTAGCTATCATACCCTTTATGACCCTATGTGCGGCTCGGGAACAATTCTTGTTGAAGGTGCAATGATGGCTATGAATATAGCTCCTGGTCTTAAGCGTAATTTTTCCTGCGACAGATGGGAGCAGCTTGATAAGAGTATATGGAAAACCGAGAAAGAGCGTGCACGTGACCTCGAGAAACGAGAGTGTGATTTTGATGCTTACGGCTCCGATATTTCTCCCGAAGCTGTTGAGCTTGCCAAGTTAAACGCCACCCAAGCAGGCGTTGCAGATAAGATTAACATAAGTGTTGCAGATATACGTAATTTTAAAGGTCAGACTGAAAAGGGTACACTTATTTGCAATCCGCCCTACGGTGAAAGACTTCTTGACATTGAAGAGGCTTCGAGGTTATACTCTGTAATGGGTAAGGTTTTCGAGCGAAAGCACGGCTGGTCTTATACAATAATCAGTCCTTCCGAAACCTTTGAGCAGGATTTCGGCCGAAGAGCCGATAAGCGCCGTAAGTTATATAACGGTATGATAAAATGTCAGCTTTATATGTATTTTAAATAATTTGAAGAGAGATGAAAATATGAAACACGTATTTGTTGTTAACCCTTGTGCCGGTAAAGGAAAGAATAAAGGTTTGGCTATTATCAAACCGATGATTGACAGCTTTTTTGCAAATTTTAACGAGCCGTATGAAATTCACGAAACAACTCACGCTTATGAGGGTATAGATTTTGTTCGTAATTATCCTGTAGGTGAGGAAACTGTCCGCTTTTATGCCTGCGGAGGTGACGGAACACTTTTCGAGGTTGTAAACGGTGCATTTGGCAAGCCTAACACACAGGTTGCCGTTATTCCTCTGGGCTCGGGTAATGATTTTATCCGTCTTTTCGGCACAAAAGAAATGCTTGTTAACGTTGAGGCTCAGGTTAAAGGCACTCCTATTGAGCTCGACGTTATAAAATGTCTCGGTAAAATTGCAATTAACCAGTGTTCGATGGGTCTTGACGCAGAGGTTTGCGCTGGACAGGCAAAGTTCAAGAAGATTCCTTTCCTTAACGGTGAGGCAGCTTATACAGCATCTCTTCTCTATTCATTTATCGGCAAGATGAAGAGTACTTTTACAGTACAGTTTGATGATAAAGAGCCGTTTATTGCGCCTACACTTTTCTGCTATTGCGGTAATTCCCGTTGGTACGGCGGCGGATATATGGCTGCACCTCACGCAATGCCCGATGACGGTCTGCTCGATTTTGTTCACGTTAAAAAGAATATGCCCAGAGTAAAGCTTCTTGGCCTTATAAATAAATATAAGCGCGGTGAACATCTCGATTGGGATATCACTACCTTTGAAAGAGGCAAGAAGCTTGTAATACACAGCGAAAAGCCTGCTGCTGTCAATATTGACGGTGAGTGCGAGTATGTAACGGATTGTACCTTTGAGATTATTGAAAAAGGTATCACATTTGTTGTACCAACAAGCTCATGGTATTTTGAGCGTGTTGAAAAGGGTATTATCTGTGACAATAAACCTATGAAATAAATCGATATGACATCGTCCGGCCGCTCTTCATTCGGATGATGTCATATTTTTTTGCATATATTATTTATGGATGGTGATGTATTTGAAAAGAAACAAAGTACTAAGAGTAATTGAATAATTCATTATTAAAAACTTCGTAGTGAAATGCCTATTAACTAATTGTGCTTTCTTTCAATCATTTCCACGGCTGCAATTCCGAAACTTATAATAAAAAATGCAGAGCGAAGTATTATAATCAAATCTAAACTCAGATTTCTTAAATCGTAATATGCCATGCTGTGTTCAGCAAAATTAAAGCAGAAAAAAGAAACCGCAATTGCAGTTAATGAAAATACAATAAGAAAATGAAGCAAATAGCGTGAAATTGGCGCAGAAATATGATATAATTCAAATAACTTTTTCATTTAATCACCATGTATAATGATAAAGTTACGGTAAATATAAATCAATGACGAAATTATGGCAGGGGAGGGAAAAGCAGAAAAAATGATAACAGGTATGTCAAGCTCATGCTTTTATCCGCTTGAAACGGAAAAATCGCTTATAAACTGCGGTGAAATGAATTTTACAAATGTTGAAATTTTTATAAATACATATTCTGAGCTTCTTGAGCCGATGAAATCGGAGTTTAAATCAATAGTAAATAATTACGGAATGAACATAACATCAATTCATCCTTTCACTTCTTTTGCCGAATCCACCGTGGTTTTCGGCACATATCTCAGAAGAGTTGATGACGGAATCGAATTCTATAAAAAATACTTCGAATTTGCTGCTTTTCTCGGCGCAAAGCTTCTTATTCTGCACGGCGCAAAAATCGGTCCCTATGCCGATAATGAAGAATACTTTGAAAGGTATGCACGTCTTTACGGTGTTGGTAAAGAATTCGGCATTACAGTTTCCCAGGAAAATGTTGTACATTTTCGTTCTCAAAGCCCGGATTTTATAAAGCGAATGTCAGATTATCTTGGTGATGATTTTTCAATGACACTTGATTTAAAGCAGTGTCGCAGAGCAGGGGAATCGCCGCTTGATTTTATTAACGTTGCCGGAAAGAAAATCGACCACGTTCATTTGAGCGATTATACTGATTTATCGGATTGTGCTGCACCGTTTGAAGGTAAAGAAAACTTTGAAATTATCGTAAAAGAATTAAAAGAATCAGGGTATTCAGGTAACTTTATAATAGAATTATACCGTAAAAACTTTGAAAATCCCCAACAAATTGTAGATGCAGCAGTTAAATTTGACAAAATATTGCTGTTATAGCTTGCAAAACTGATTTTATATGTTATAATATTGTTAACAAATATAGGAAGTGATTTTTAATGAAATGTCCTTTTTGCGGTTTTGAAGAAAGCAAGGTTATCGATTCCAGACCCACAGACGAGGGTGAGCGTATCCGCCGCCGCCGTGAGTGTATCAAGTGTGCCAAAAGATTCACAACTTATGAGATTATCGAAAGCGTTCCCGTAATTGTCGTTAAAAAGGACAAATCACGTGAGCCGTTTGACAGACAAAAGCTCTTTAACGGTCTTCTTCGTGCTTGCGAAAAGCGTCCTGTTTCTATCGCTCAGCTTGACGCTGTGGTAAACGATATTGAGCTTACTATTCAGAATTCACTCGATAGGGAAGTTACATCTGTCTATATCGGTGAGCTTGCTATGGATAAGCTTAAAAACCTTGATGAAGTTGCTTATGTTCGTTTTGCATCTGTTTACCGTCAGTTTAAGGATATCAATACTTTTATGAACGAGCTTTCAAAGCTTCTCAGTGAGAAATAATTTAATTCAGTTAAGTTTAAACGCTGTTATGTGTTATGCATAATGGCGTTTTTGCTTATGTTTAAGCACTCTTAGGTTGCTTGACAACCAAAATAGGGTATGATAAATTTTACAGTGACTTATACAAAATAAATGTTTTGTGCAAGTGAGGGGAGAGAAAAGCCCAAATAAACATAAATTTAATAAATGTTGAAATATTTCATGTAATTATATATAATTAGTGTAGAAGGATGTGTTTTTATGCGTAAATCAGAAATTTATTATTTACCTGAGCTTGTTCAATCATTTGTTAATTATCAGTTAACCGTTAAGAATAAATCTGAATTAACAGTGCTTGAGTATGCTTCTGATTTAAGATTGTTTTTCAGATTCCTTAATATGAAAAGAAAAAAATTATCCGATACACCTTTAAACGAAATTGATATTTCTGATGTTGATGAAGAGTTTGTTCAAACAATCAGATTGAGTGATATATATTCTTTTTTGGCTTACTGTCAAATGGAATTACATAACCAATCCAAAACGCGAGCGAGAAAAGTTTCATCCGTACGAATGTTCTTTAAATATCTTTCAAGCCAGGGAATTATTACAGAGAATCCTGCACAGGATCTTGATTCGCCAAGTGTGAAAAAATCTCTCCCGAAGTATTTAACACTTGAACAGAGCGTTGATTTGCTTGATTCAATTGATGGAAAATTCTTTGAACGTGATTATTGTATCATTACATTTTTCTTAAATTGCGGATTCAGACTTTCTGAGCTTGTCGGGCTTAATCTTAACAGTATACGCCCGGATTACAGTGTCAGAGTGCTTGGTAAAGGCAATAAAGAAAGAATTATTTATCTTAATGATGCTTGTATACACGCTTTAAACAGATATCTCGCAGTAAGACCAAGGGATGGTTTGAAGGATCGAAATGCGCTCTTTATAAGCCGCCAACACAACAGAATAAGCCGACAGAACGTACAGGTTATTGTTAAAAAATTTCTGAAAAAAGCAGGTATTGAAGAACCTGGATATTCTGTTCACAAGCTAAGACATACTGCCGCAACGCTTATGTATCAGCACGGTGACGTTGACGTTTTGCTTTTAAAAGAAATTCTCGGCCACGAAAACCTTGCAACCACACAGATTTATACTCACGTTGCTAATGAACAAATTAAGGAAGCTGTTGCTTCAAATCCGCTTGCAGATAAAAAGGCAAAGCGTAAGGTTTCAGAATACTAAAAGCTTTTCCGCCAGCTTGCTGATTAACAAAAATTGAAGAAAAGAAGATACAAGAATAACAACAAGCATAATGAGGTGAGAGATTAAAAAGCTCCTCACCTCTCCCCTGTTTGTTGATTCGCCGAGCAGCACTGATTTTGCTGTTTTACAGGAGAGCTTTAGTGAAGAGTTGCACGAAGCAATAACAAACAGCACGGCGACGACAGAAAACGGAATTATGCTTATTACTGAAAAAAACACGCCATTCAGATTGTATTGAGCATATAAGTAAGATATAACTGCTCCTGAAACAACGCCGAAAATTGAGGGAATTATTGTAATTACAGGCAACCCGAGAGCGTTGAATCCGTTAAAGAATGTAATTACAGGTAACAAAGCATTAAGCGCAAAAAGCACAGCCAACCCTGATGATAGTTTTGAAGCAGTGATAAAACCAAAAAACTCAGATATTAAATTGCCGAAAGACAGTGTATTATTTAAATACAGCGTTTTACCAAAGAATAGTCCAAGTATGAAAAGCAACATAAATAACAGCTTGTTTTTGTTAGCGATTACTTCGTTTGCAGATTTTGTAAATGCTTCTTTTAATGTCCCCGTGTTAACTCTCATTACTTTGTTCAAATTCCGATTCCCCTTTTATTTTCTTTTCTTATTTTTTGTATTTACGGCAATTATTCCGCCGATTGTTCCGCCAGCCGTTACTATTATTATCAAAACAAGATTTACAGGTTCAAATGAGGATGCTAAAGAAGCAGCAGTGAACATTATAACCGAAGGAATTACTGATGATAATCCCCCGTTTATCAAACCGTTTTTTTTAATTTTTCTTGTACCTATAAAGCCCGCAGTCAGTCCGCTGATTACAGCGCATCCAATCAACAACGGCATATAAAATCTGCTATTGACACCGCCTTTAAGCAAAATCATAACTGAGCAAAAAATTGCTAAAAGCATAACAATAAGACCTGCTAATGAGCCTTTAAGTATATGCATAATCTTTGCTTTAGTAACTTGTTGCATAAAAAAAACCCCCATATCTCCTTGTTAGAAGATATGAGGGTCTTTGTCTTTTTATTACGGAAAAATTATTCTTCTTCCTTGTTCTTCTTCTTTTTCTTTGCGAACTTTTTGCCTTCAGCTTCGATTTTAGCGTTTCTTTCAGCTTCCTGTGCCTCTTTTGCTGCTGCACGCTCAGCCTCAGCCTTTTCGTTAGCTGTGTTGTTGGTCTGGATAGCCCAACGTGTAATCTTCATCTTGTTGCGGTCTGCGCCTGTTTCAATGATGAGAGAATCAACCTTGATGGTGACAACTCTGCCGACAATGCCGCCGATTGTTGTAATTTCGTCGCCAATCTGAAGGTTGTCACGCATCTGCTGCTCTTCCTTCTGCTTTTTCTTCTGGGGACGAATCATAAGGAAATACATTGCACCAAACATAACAACAAGCATTATAATCATTGATGCGGGATTCTGTGAACCGGCTGCACCTGTGCCTGCGCCGCCCTGTGCCATACCGGCCATTAAATACATAAGATTCATTTAAAAATAACCTCCGATTTGTCAATTATTCCAATTATACTAGATTTATATTCTCGTGTCAAGCAAATCGACGTATTTATCGTGAAATTCGGTGAATGTTCCTCTGTCTATCGATTCACGTATTCGCTCCATGAGCGTATTATAAAAATGAAGATTGTGCATAACGCAAAGGCGCATTGCAAGCATTTCCTTAGCTTTGAAGAGATGATGAATGTAAGCTCTTGAATGGTTTCGGCAGGTCGGACAGTCACACTCGGGGTCAAGCGGAAGCATATCCTTTGCATACTTTGCGTTATTAAGATTTCGTATACCTTCCCATGTGTTGATGTGACCGTGGCGTGCATTTCTGCTGGGCATAACACAGTCAAAAAGGTCAACTCCCCTGCTGACCGCCTCTATAATGTTGCCCGGTGTGCCGACCCCCATAAGATATCTGATTTTATGCTCGGGCATATAGGGCTCAACGGCTGAAATTATGCGGTACATATCCTCTTTTGGCTCGCCTACCGCAAGACCGCCGATAGCGTATCCGTCAAGGTCAAGCTCGGAAATTCTGCACATATGCTCAATTCTGAGTCTGTCATAAGTACAGCCCTGATTTATGCCGAAAAGAAGCTGATTTTTATTTATCGTATCGTGCAAGGAGTTGAGACGCTCCATTTCTTCTTTACAGCGCATCAGCCAACGAGTTGTACGCTCGCATGATGCTTTTGAATAGTCATATTTTGCAGGATTTTCCACACATTCATCAAATGCCATTGCAATGGTAGAGCCGAGGTTAGACTGAATCTGCATACTCTCTTCCGGGCCCATAAAAATCTTTCTGCCGTCGCTATGTGATGCAAAATATACGCCTTCTTCTTTAATTTTTCGTAAAGAAGCAAGCGAAAAAACCTGAAATCCGCCGCTGTCGGTAAGTATTGGACCTTGCCAGCCTGTAAATTCGTGAAGGCCGCCAAGTTCTTTTATGAGTTTATCTCCCGGTCTCAAATGCAGGTGATATGTGTTGCAAAGCTGCACCTGGCAATGAATATCCGCAAGGTCATATGCGCTTACGGCGCCTTTGATTGCTCCGCAGGTTGCAACATTCATAAATGCAGGTGTCTGAACCGTTCCGTGCACTGTTACAAATTCGCCGCGTCTTGCTTTACCCTCATTTTTAATAAGTTTGTACATTCTAAAAATACCTTTCGAATTTTATGCTAAATCAGTAAACATTGATGAATCGCCGAATGAGAAGAATCTGTACTTTTCTTCAACTGCAATTTTGTACGCATTCATTGTGTTTTCGTAGCCGGCAAACGCACTTACGAGCATAATAAGCGTGCTTTCGGGCAAGTGAAAATTGGTAATAAGAGAATCAATGCACTTAAATTTATAACCTGGATAAATAAAAATGCTTGTCCAGTCGTCATCTTCACATATTTTGCCATGCTTTGTTGCAACAGATTCAAGTGTACGGCAGGTTGTAGTGCCCACCGCAAAAACTCTTCCGCCGTTTGCGTGAGTTTTATTTATAAGCTCAGCGGTTTCTGCAGGCAGATGATAATGCTCGGAATGCATAAGATGGTTCTCAATGTTTTCTTCTTTAACGGGACGGAAAGTGCCGAGGCCGACATGCAGTGTAACTTTTCCGATTTTAATACCTTTTTTCTCGATTTTTTCAAGAAGCTCAGGCGTGAAGTGGAGACCTGCCGTAGGTGCGGCCGCAGACCCGAGATTAGAAGAATAAACAGTCTGATACCGCTCTTTATCCTCGAGCTTTTCGGTAATATAATGAGGAAGCGGCATTTCACCTATTTTGTCGAGAATGTTATAAAAATTTCCGTCATAAATAAATTTTACAAGTCTGTTTCCACCGTCGAGCACATCAACAACCTCTGCGCTCATAAGGCCGTTAAAGTCAAATACCGTGCCGGGTTTGGCGCGTCTGCCGGGACCTGTTACACACTCCCATATATCCTGCTCTTTTTGACTGAGCAAGAGGAATTCTACAACTGCACCCGTTTCTTTTTTTACACCGTAGATTCTGGCAGGCAAAACACGGGTGTCGTTGATTATTATGCAGTCGTTTTCGGTTATGTAATCAAGTAAATCATAGAAGTGTCTGTGCTCAATTTTGCCGCTTTTTTTATCTACAACCATCATTCTTGAGCTGTCACGGGGCTCAACAGGTGTCTGGGCAATAAATTCTTGCGGTAAATTATAATAAAAATCTGATTTTTTCATTGCAAATCCTCTAAATATGTGTTAATATAACTTGTATTATATTGCAAAGTGCGGCTTTTTTCAAGCCGTTTGCAGATTTTTTTCGGAGGTAACGAACAAATGAAAAAGTATAAGGTTGGTATTGTAGGTGCTACAGGTATGGTTGGTCAGCGTTTTATCACGCTTCTTGACAATCACCCCTGGTTTGATATCACTGCTCTTGCAGCAAGCTCACGTTCAGCAGGCAAACAGTATAAAGAGGTTGCAGCAAAGCGTTGGATGATGGATGTCCCCTACTCAGAGAAGGTTGGCGAGATGGTTGTTATGGATGCAACTGCTGACGTTGAAAAAATTGCTTCTATGGTTGACTTCGTATTCTGCGCAGTTGATATGAAGAAGGATGAAATCAAGGCTCTTGAAGAGGAATATGCAAAGCACGAGTGCCCCGTTGTTTCCAATAACTCTGCTCACAGACACACTCCCGACGTTCCTATGGTAATTCCCGAGCTCAACCCCGAGCACACAGCTGTTATCGAATCACAGCGCAAGCGTCTTGGCACAAAGCGCGGTTTCGTTGCAGTTAAGTCAAACTGCTCACTTCAGAGCTATGTTCCCGCAATCTTCCCGCTCAACAAATTCGGTGTTAAGGACGTTCTTGTCTGCACATACCAGGCTATTTCCGGTGCAGGTAAAAACTTTGAAACATGGCCCGAGATGGTTGACAACGTAATCCCCTTCATCGGCGGTGAAGAAGAAAAATCAGAAATCGAGCCCCTCAAGATTTACGGTAAGGTTGAGGGCGACGAAATCGTTCCCGCAACAAGCCCTGCATTTACAGCACAGTGTATCCGTGTTCCCGTAACAAACGGCCACATGGGTGCAGTATTTGTAAGATTTGAGAATAAGCCCAGCAAAGAAGAAATTATTGAAATCTGGAACAACTTCAAGGGTGTCCCCCAGGAGCTTGAGCTTCCCAGCGCTCCCAAGCATTTCCTTAACTACTTTGTTGAAGATAATATGCCCCAGACAAAGCTTCAGCGTGAGCTTGAGGGCGGTATGGCTGTTTCAATCGGCAGACTTCGCGAGGACACACAGTACGATTATAAGTTTGTTTGTCTTTCTCACAACACTCTCAGAGGTGCTGCAGGCGGCGCTGTACTTCTTGCAGAGCTCCTTTGCGCACAGGGTTATATGGACTGATTCTTTAGGAGGAATCCGATATTATGAAGAACACAATTTTCACAGGTGCAGGTGTCGCAATTGTCACACCCTTCACCGAAGATAACAAGATAAATTTTGATGAGCTCGGCAGAATTATCGACCATCAGATAGAAAACTGCACAGATGCTATAGTTATCTGCGGCACTACAGGCGAAGGCTCTACTCTTACACACGAGGAGCACGCAGCTGCTATTGATTTTGCTGTTAAGCACACTGCAAAGCGTATTCCCGTTATTGCAGGCACAGGCAGTAATGACACAGATTATGCTGTTAAGCTTTCTAACGAAGCTGAAAAGAGCGGTGTTGACGGTCTTCTTATGGTAACACCTTACTATAATAAGACTTCACAGGACGGTCTTATCCGCCAATATCAGTATATAAATGATAGAGTAAGTACTCCCATTATTCTTTACAACGTTCCTTCAAGAACAGGTATGACAATTAAGCCCGAGACATATCTTGAGCTTTCAAAGTGCAAGAATATCGTTGCAACAAAAGAAGCAAGCGGCGATATTTCAGCAGTTGCTCAGATTGCTGCTCTCTGCGGAGATAATCTTGACATCTACTCAGGTAATGATGACCAGGTTACAGCTATTATGTCACTTGGCGGCAAGGGTGTAATCTCTGTTCTTTCCAACGTTGCACCTAAGGTTGCTCATGATATCCCCACTCTCTACCTCAACGGCGAATACGAGGCAAGCAGAAAGCTTCAGCTTGAATATCTTGACCTTTGTAACGACCTTTTTGTTGACGTTAACCCCATTCCTGTTAAGGAAGCTATGAATATGATTGGTTGGAACGTCGGTGAGGTACGTATGCCTCTTGCTCCGATGAATGCTGCTGCAAGAGCTAAGCTTCGTGCAACACTCGAAAGACACGGTCTTATTAAATAACTGATTCATATCAGCCGGTTCATTTGAGCCGGCTGTATGTATAATGAAAGGAAGATAAATATGCTCAGAATTCTTCTCAGCGGTTGCAACGGCGCAATGGGCAAGGTCATTACAGCATGCGCTGAACAGCGTGATGACTGTGAAATTGTAGCCGGTCTTGATGTTAACACCACAGATAACGGTAAGTATCCGATTTTCGGCTCACCCGAAGATATAGACGTAAAGGCAGACGTTATAATCGACTTTTCTCACCCCTCTGCTCTTTCCGGCGTGCTCAAATATGCCCTTTCAACCAAGACCCCTGCTGTTATTTCAACAACAGGCTTGAGTGAAGAGCAGATAAACTCACTTCACCTTGCTTCATCACAGATTCCGATTTTCTTCAGCGCCAACATGTCACTCGGTGTTTCGCTTGTAAGTGAGCTTGTTAAGAAAGCCGCAAGCGTTCTCGGTGCAAACTTTGACATTGAAATTGTTGAGGCACACCACAATAAAAAGATTGATGCTCCCAGCGGTACGGCTCTTATGCTTGCAGACAGTGTATCACAGGGTCTTGATTATCAGCCTGTTTATGAATATAACAGACACGCAAAGCGTGAAAAGAGAACAAAGAATGAAATAGGCATTCACGCAATACGCGGCGGTACAATAGTCGGTGAGCACGAGGTTATATTCGCAGGCAATGACGAAATTATTACAGTTTCGCACAGTGCTCGCTCAAAGAGCGTCTTTGCAACAGGCTCAATAAATGCAGCTCTTTTCCTTGAGAATAAAGAACCCGGTATGTATTCAATGAAAGAGCTTGTCAGTGAAAGCTGAGGCTGAAACAAAATGTTTTTAAAAGTAATTTCATTTCTTTTTATGTTGATTTTATCGGTGTCATCAGCGCTTGAATTTCCGCTTTACGGCTATGAATCAAAGCAATTGATTTCTGACCCGAATTTTGAAAACGGTTTTACAGTAGTTTCACAGAGTGTAAATAACTCACAGCAGATAAAGCTCGGCGATTTTAAACCAAACGCCCACGGTAACTCACCTGATTGGACAATTGCGCAATGGAATTCCGGCCCTTGTCTTTGGGAAGACCGAATCGAAAGTGATGTTTTCACATTAACCGACGGAAGAACAAAAACTGTTACTTTCAATCCCGACGATAAGAGTGTTTCAATGCGTCTTAACGCTGCGGAGGTATACAAGGGTGCACCTGCAGATGATAAAGCCTGGCCTCATTTACTTCTTGAACAGTCCCCTATCGTTAATTACAAAATGCTTTCAGAAAATGATAAGGCTTTTTATAACTGTTCAGCCGAGCATATTGTACTTTCACTTGATATAAGGCTCAGCGAATTTATAGATACAACAAACAAAGACGGTATAAATGCAGTTCAGTATCTTGCATATTTTTATATGACAGATACAGACGGAAACAATTTCATTTGGTTTGGTGTTAATCTTTTTGACAGCAGAGGCTACGCTGATGAATATTGGGCTCTTGATAAAGCGAGCAATGCAATGATTTACAGCTTTTCAACAAAAGATACGTTCGGCTTAAAACATAAATCCCTCTTCCGTAACGGTAAGCCTTTTGTCAGCGATGAATGGGTTCACGTAGAGCTTGATTTAGCACCGCATATTGCAAAGGCGATAAAAAATGCCAATAAATCAAACACATTTGTTGAAACAGTTTCTGCAAGTGATTTTTACATAAGCGGAACAAACATCGGCTTTGAAATTCACGGAAATTATGACTGCACGGTTGATATTAAAAATTTCAGCTTGACTTCATACGTTAAGAACTAAAAAAGAACGCTTGCCATATCTTATTGACAAGCGTTCTTTTTATAATGTTATTTTTCTTTAATTAGGCTGAGTAAAAAAATAAACGAGAGCAAAACCGAAACAAAAATGCTTATCGGCGTAAGGTAATCAGTACCGTACATAAGCGGCATAAGCGATGTAACAACGGCAGCTGCAGAAACAAATCTCAGAGCCTTTTTAATTACGCTGTAATTTTTAAACAGGAGAATTATAATTAGAGTTGCAATAACACAGCTTAATAAGGCAGTAATAAACGGACCGAAATTAGCATAACCAAACGGAGTTAGGCTGAAATAAGAGAAAGTATTCCGCCAGGGCTCTCCCTCCGGATTAGCAAACAAAAGAACAACACCGTCGGGTAAAGCTTCCAAAACAAGAATTATCAAAGAAAATACGGTGAGCAGAATTCGTTTAAATTTCATCACATCACCTTCTTCACATATTTAAAACTGTACCCATAAACAGCGGAACAAGGTTTTCGCAATCAATAATCATATAAACAAACGGCCTGTCAAGATAAACCTCCTTAGGCTTTTCCGATTCCATTGCGGCGCCGTCAGCAGCTTCAACAACAGTAACTGCACCGGCTTTCGTGCCCTTTTCGCCTACGGAAATAAATGTTTTGTGAAGAATGCGGCTGATATAGATATTGCCGGCTGTTGAAGTTCCGATTTTACTGAAATCAGCACTATGCATATCAAAAGCATCCGTCATACCGAGCTCTTTTAACATGTCGGACATTTCGAGAAAACACTCGGTTTCAAATTTCGGAATTGATGTATATACGGTTTCAATACTCGGTGAAGACAGAATTCTGTTGATTTTTTCACCGTCAAGAGACGATACGTATTCCGGCACAGTTAAATCTTCATCAGGAAGCATTGCAACAAAGGCATATTTACCGTCCTTATAATATTTCATAAAGCCTTGGGCGTTTTCGTCCTGCAAATATGTTACTTCGGTTGAATACATAAACTCAGCCTTACTGATTGTGCCGTCTGAATTTGTAAAATTACCGTCATTAACCTGCTGTCGTTCATATATTTTTGTCCATTCAGCCTCAAATGCAAGTGCGTTTACAAGGTACATAAGTGCATCAGCAGGGATATTATCTAAAATTTCAGGTATCATACCGTCTGTTTTATTGTTAACCCACTTGTTAATTTCTTTACAAGTGTTTTTGTTAAACGGTGCTTCATAAATATCTGCACCGTAATAATCGGCATTCGTCTGCAAAAAGCTGTTGTTCACAGTAAATCTTTCATCATCGGTAAACCAAACTGAATTGGCAAGTGTCAATTTATATTTTTCACCCTGCGGCAGATTTTTCAAATAGCTGTAAAGATATAAATTCATTTCTTCGGAAGGTATGCCGAGTACTTTTTCAATCTGATTAAGAGTTTCTCCGTCTGCACCGTTAGCCGTCATAGCAATTGCATACAGTACCGAAAGCGGAGAAACCAGAACATTATCGTCGGCTACATCGGATGCTTTGAACAGGCGTGTTGAAAAATCGGTAAGATAAGAAGTATCGGCAAGATTTTCAAGCGGTGTTACTTTATTGGCGGTAATCCCTTGCATCAGATCTGTTGCTTTTACCTGCATTGTACAACCGCCGAAATTAAGGGTTGTTGCGCACAGTAAAGTTAAACTGATAATAACAATGCTGAGTTTTGACAGTTTCACGGTATTTCCTCCTCTCAATCATAAAAGAATTCGTATTCGGGAAGTGCTTTCCACTCCTCGGTTTCGGTAAGAATATTTTTAATTTCTTCGCATACGCTCAAAAAACGCTGACCTCTGGCATTATCAGCCTCATAGCTTAAAGCAATATTTTCAGCAGATACCGTTTTTTGCAAAATATCGGTTTTAACAGAGAGAATCAGCGTCATTGACGGTGAGGTTCTCAGAGCTTCGTTAGGATCGTACTTATCGGGATATGACGTAACGTCAAGGCTTAAAATAAGACTGTAAATCTGCCGTTTCTGAGAATCGGTAAGCTTATACGTTGTGGTATAATCGCTTGGTACTGTTGCATCATTCGTTTTGATCAATCGGCCGGTTTCACTGTCATAGGAGCTTATACCGTTACAATCCCACGTAAGCGAAAACTCAAAGCTTGACAGAGAACCGAACGAATTATCAGCCTCTGCTTCACCCTCGGATAACAAATCCGAACCGTCATAATCCGGGAATTCTTCATCATTGCCCAACATATCGCTCCCTGCAGGCATCATTGCAGGCAGAAAAGTAACCGACCAGACCGCTATAATAAGGCAAAGCGGTATACACCAGGTGAGTAACAGCTTTTTATTCTTCTTTTGTCTGATTATTCTTTTTTCACTTCGGCGGAAGATTTCGGCCTTACATTCGTTTAAATTTCTCATAACAGCTGCTCACCATCCTCTCCAAGAATGATGCGAAGTTCCTTTTTGGCACGGTAAAGCAGATTATCAACCTGTTTACTGCTTTTTTTCATAACCTTTGCCGCTTGTGAATATGTCATATCCTCAAAATAAATGAGGTGCACGGCAATGCGCATATCAACGCTCAGCTTTGAAATTGCGTTATTTAACTTAATTTTTCTTTCATCGTCAAGAACGGTTTCTTCAAGTTGTTTTTCATCAGCACTTAATCCGTCAGCTTCGCTGAGCTCAACAAAGCTTATTTTCTTACGGTGTTTAATATAGTCAAGAGCTCTGCTTCTGCCAATCATAAACAGATAAGTTTTTAGCGTTACCTTGAAATTATACCGATGCTTATGTACGACAAGATCAGAAAAAGTATCAATCGCAATATCTTCGGCAGTGTGAACGTCGTGCACATAACGGTCGATGAAAAATACAAGGCTGTAAAACAGCTCGCTCATTATTTCATCAAAGGCACTTTCATCACCATCAAGGAAACGGCGGTAGCTACCGGCGCCGTTGTCCATATATATTCCTCCCGTGTTATCGGGTCACGTCTGACCCTTTCACTTATTATACGACCGGGAAAACAAAATTCCTTATCAAATTTTTAAAAGCCTGCACTTAAATTAAGATGCAGGCTTTAACTTATTATGCGGCTTCCGACAGGCGTATAACCGTTACCGAATATTTGGGTACGGAATAATTAAAGCTGTTTTCAAAACCTGTCAGTTCAAACCGATCCATAATGCAGTCTTCTTTTTCACCGAGCACGTTATCATCCTCAAGCGTTTCACCTTTAACCTGATATACAACCGATTTATCTGCGACGTTATATCCTTTGACGTTTACGGCTACCGTCTTGTTGAGTCCCGTTACGTTGACAAGTTTGATAATAACGTCACCGCTTTCATCGGTGCTTACGACCTGATAAAGCTCAGCTTCACAGTCGGAGCCTGTTTTGTAATCAACATAAAGCTCGTTATCAATATAGCATTTGACGTTTCTGCCGCTGACAACAATTTTAAGATCATAAGTTCTTCCGGTCTCAACGCTGAAATTTTTAGCAGTGCCTGCAATCTGACCGGGTTTTATTCCGTTTTCAATTTGCTGTAAGGCAGATACCGTGTTATTCCATCCGCCGATATTCCAAAAATAATTGTTATCCTTATCCCCTACGGCAAATGGAATTATAAAGCCTTCCTCACCGTCGAGTTTTGTTGCTTTTAATGTATAAGTATAATTCTCCCAGTCGCTTTCGCCAAAATAAGCAACCGAGCCGTTTTCACTGTATTCCATATCGGTCGAGCTTTGAACAAGCTTGCCGTTTTTAATTTTAAAATCACCGTCAGTTACCTTTTCCCAATTCCAGAAAAAGCTGTTGAAACTGAAATCGTCTTCGCCTAAAACCTCGCCTGTTTCGTTATTTACAACCCTTACGTCATCAAATTCTGCGGCAGTGTACCAGGTTCCTACACCTACCCTGCCTTTGAGGTCGTCCTGTTCAACAAGTGCACCATTAAGCGTTGAATCAATAAGTTTAGTGCCTTGGTTTACAGAAAAAATCTTCTGCATGTAGTAGCTGATAGAGCCGGTGCAAAGATGATTATTAAACCATATAAGGTCCGGGGACCAGTGCGTAGCGGTAAGATTACCGAAAAGCGGTGCATAAGCCGCCATTTTTACAATATCTCCGTTTCTTTCAAGACCTGTCATATATGCAGCCTCGGCGAGTGCGGCCTTTAACGTGTTGGACCTTGCGGCATATTCACCGAGAAACACTCCTATACCACCGCCGTAGTAGGTGTCTGTCATATTGCCTTTGTCTCTGAAATAACGGTCTTTATCATAATAATTTGTGTTTCTCAAAAACCATTCGGGCTCGTTATAATAATGCTGGTCTGTTGCGCCTGCGAAATCGTTTACTGTTTTATCGGGATTTGCTTCAAGCCATTCTTTGGCAAATTCGTAAGATTTTAAATAATTGCCGCTGTGTGTGGCGTCTGATGCACCTGCTGAGTAAATAAGCTCGAGATCGCTATAAAGCTCGGGATTAGCGTTTTTTGCATTATTAAAGGCTTCAAGGAATGCGGCATAGCGCTCAAAATAAACATCACCCTCGTTTTCGTTACCTATGCAGATATATTTTAGCTCAAAAGGCTCGGGATGACCGAGAGATGCACGCACTTTTCCCCATTTTGTGTCAACATCTCCGCGGCAAAACTCAACAAGGTCAAGCATATCCTGAATATATTGCTCGAATTCGGGCGTATTCATATCAACGGGACCTTGACCTCTCATCTGGCAGAAAAGGCCGCAATTTAGCACTGGTACACCAACGGCACCAATATCTTCTGCAAGCTGAAAATACTCAAAGAAACCAAGGCCGTATGTCATAAATGAGGGGTATGGGTCGTCTGTAATTGAAAGATTTGTCCAAAGGTTTATTCCCTGCTTGCGTGCAGCAACATCGCCGTAGCCGCCGTTAAAAAAGAGCGGGTCGCCGTTTGAATCAACACCTATAGAATCCTTCCAATTATATGCTGTGTTTTCATCATAGCCTTCAATGACGCATCCGCCGGGAAAACGCAGGAATTTAGGCTCAAGCTCTTCAAGCATTGTTGCAAGGTCCTTGCGCATACCGTTAGCTCTGCCCTTATATGTATCTTTCGGGAATAAAGATACCATATCAAGTTGAACAGAGCCATTGTCAATTAAAACCTGCAGCGTAACATCAGAATGAGCTGTTTTTGATGAAACAATACTAACAGCATATTTTTGCCAACTGCTTGATATGTTCTCAATTCTTGCTGAGCCCGCTGTTTCATCACCTACACAAAGGTTTATATAAATGTTACCGCTATAATTATCAATACCCTTAGCATAGACAGAAAAATTGTATTCCGCATCCTTTTCTATACTCATTCCGTCGAGGAAGCCGACGTTGGCTATACCGCAAGGCGAATCAGAATTATTTGTAACGGTCACATAATTTGTATTATTTTCGTTCAGTGAACTTTTGGTATCACCGATGGTAACTGTAGCGTTTGCAGCCCCTACGGTTTTCCAGCCGTGAAGCTGGTCGTCATTAGCGGTATCACCGAATTCAAACGAACGGTTAACAACCTTTTCGGCATAAAGTCCGCCGTCTGCCGCAAAATTTATATCCTCAAAGAAAATGCCGAAAAGCAGCTCGCTTATATCGTGAAGCTCATTTGAAGCATCAATATTTAAGCTGTAATCCGCATTCAAATCATAATCCGATACAATATTTGCTTCGGGCTCGTCGGGCAGTTGAGTACTGTTCCCGAATAGTGCAGTAAAGATTCCTATGAAAAAAGCGATTATTTTTTTGAAAAAACTTAAAATTTTATACTTCATAAGCATTCTCCTACTTAAATCTTCATTTTGATTTTATAATATAAATCGCCTTTAGTCAATTAAGTGTTAAAAATCTTTTCAGCTAAAATGTGAGCCTGCATATTAACTTTTTCAAAATCCATGGCAGATATATAATAGCTTTCAATTTCATCGTGAACCGATTTGGCTTTTGCTAAAACATTTACGGCTTCTGCAATAAATTCGTCTGCAGTTTTCTTGTTAAGCGCCATTCTGTTTTTATGAGCTGAATATATGCTTTTGTCAACAAATCTTGTATAGTTAATATTTTTATCCGCAATAGATTTTATTTTATTTGAAGAATCAGCGGTGAAAACACCGATTCTTTCTTTTTCAAAAATAAGGTGTTCGGGATATGACTGCGGAATATACGGATTCATACAGGTTATAACTGAAACGCCGTTAGCGAGTGATGATTGTCTCAGCTTTGACATAATAATTCCTGCAATACACCCAAACTCATCGCTAACCGTAATTATTTTATCGCAAAGCTGCGGTATACTATCTGTCATACAAATTTTTCCCTTTGGAGTAACAGCACTGATAAATCTCCGTTTTTCCTTACCGTAAGAGTTGTTGCACGAGAGATTAACAGCCGTAAAACGTGTAACAAAATTATCTATTTTTTCATTTAGTGCCGATGCTTGTGTAATTTTAATGTTTTCATTAAGCGCAGCCCCTACTGCCGTCATATATCTCGAGCTTTGCTTATGAAGAGCCTTGTTGCAATCGATAAGTGTGATAATGTGTTCACTGTTGATGTTTAAAATCTTCTCGTCCCAGAATTGACCGAGATTTATTATTGTTTCGCATACACCGGGATATTTGGGCTCGATTACGTGAGGTGCAGTTCCGTCAGCAAGCGAAACCTTTAATTCGGGAATTATAACAGCATCTAAAGAATCAGGGTCGCTTGAACAATAAACATATTCGCAGTAATAACCTCTTTCTTCGGTGTATTTTGCAATTTTTTTCATAAATCCGGATTTGCCTGTACCCGGACCGCCTTTGATAACGTACATCTTCCAGCCGCTGTGTGCGTCATAAAGCTCATCAAAAAGTGAGTAAAAGCCTTTTGATGAATTTGATGCAAGAAAATAAGATATATGTTCTTTTTTATCCATAAAATCATCTCCAACATACTTTTTATCATTTTATGAAATAATTGAATAATTGTGAAATCGGTTAAAACAGTTGAAACTTTTCCGAATATATTATAAAATAATATCAACTCAATATTCGGAGGTTTCAGCTATGGCAGATTTCATTTTCGGTGTATGCATCGATTTTAACAATAAAGAAAGGCTTCTGCAGGCAAAAGAAGCAGGCGTTGATTATTATGAGTTTGGCTTTGGCTCACTTGCATCTGCTGCAAATGATGATATTGATGAAATAAAGGAATTTTTAAAAACCTCACAAGTCCCCTGCCTCACCTCCAACGGCATGTTTCCTTCCGAAATTAAGCTCGTAGGTCCCGACAAAGATTATTATGTTATTGATGAATACCTTGATAAAGCGAGCGAACGCTTTGCATCAATCGGCGGCGATACTGTAGTTTTCGGCTCCGGTGGCGCAAGACGTTGCCCGGATGATTACAGCTATGAAAAAGCGACCGAAGAGCTTGTTGAAGTGTGTGGAAACCATATTGCCCCATATATGAAAAAATACGGATTAACCTGCGCTATTGAACCGCTGAGGAGTGCAGAGTGCAATATGGTAACAACAGCCAAAAGAGGTTATGAAATTTGCAAGCTTGCTAACAAACCCGAAATTAAGCTTCTTGTTGACCTTTTTCACTTTGATTGCGAAAATGAACCTCGTGAGAGTATTCTCAATTATACCGATTCCCTTGCGCATATTCATATTGCCTCAGCAACAAATAACAGATTTTATCCCAAAGAAGATGACGGAACAGATTATAAACAGTTTTTAGATATTCTTCGTAAAGCAGGATATCAAAAGAAAAGAATATCATTTGAGGGCAGATGTGACAATTTCTTTGAGGAATTAAAAATATCCCTTGATATGCTAAAAAATATGTAAATAAGGTGTTATTATGAAATTACTTGAATCAGGCGAGATGTATCTTGAAACAATATATGTTTTATCTAAAAATCAGCAAACAGTCCGTTCGATTGACGTTGCCAACCGCACAGGCTATTCAAAGCCGAGTGTCAGTCGAGCAGTAAACCTGCTAAAGGATAACGGCTATATTTCAATAGATACCGACGGGCATATTACGCTTACCGCCAGCGGACTTGAAGTATCAAACCGAATTTATGAGCGACACACCGCTCTTACAAAGCTTCTTTGCATTATGGGCGTTGATAACGAAACAGCTGCAAATGATGCCTGCAAGATGGAGCACGTTATAAGCGATGAAACATTCGAAAAAATGAAGGCTTTCATTGAAAATATGCAAAAAAAGACCTCTGATTGAGGTCTTTTTTTATAGTAAGATTTATCTTTTTCTGCTCCAGAGTCCAGGGCTTACAAGTGCCAGCAGCGGAAAAATTTCGAGTCTGCCAAGCAACATATCGAGCGATAAAATAATTTTTGAGAGATAGCTGTAATGACCGTAGTTTCCTGTTGCGCCAACCAATTCAAAACCGGGTCCGATGTTATTAAAGCAGGCTGTAACAGCAGAAAAATTCGTGCCTATTGAATATCCGTCAAGTGATATTATTGCAAAACTGAGCAGAAGAATAGCACAGTAAACGGCAAGATATGCATCAACACCGTTGCATATTGATTCATCTACGATTCTTCCGTCAAGTCTGACAGTATAAACTTTCCTGGGATGGAGAGTTTTACCTATTGTTCTTCTAATATTTTTGGCAAGCAAAAGCACACGAGATACCTTCAAACCACCGCCTGTACTGCCTGCACTTGCACCTATAAACATAAGTAACAGCAGAATTGATTTGGAGAAAGCCGGCCATTGCTCGAAATCAACACTTGCAAAACCTGTTGTGGTCATAATACTGCTGACCTGAAATGCTGCATGGCGAAAAGCTTCTCCGATGTTTGCATACATATTATAAATATTTAATGTAATCACAGCAACAGCTGAGCATGCAATAATTACATACGCACGCAATTCATCATTTTTGAAAACAGCTTTAAACTGGCGAAGAATAAGTAAAAAATATAGATTGAAATTAACACCGAATAAAAACATAAATACGGTTACAACACATTGTATATAAGGAGAATAATCAGCTAAACTGCTGTTAGTTGTTGCAAAGCCTCCAGTGCCTGCTGTGCCGAAAGCTATACAAAGACTTTCAAAAATCGGCATATCGCCAATTAACAAAAATATTATACACAGTATTGTCAGGAGAATGTATATGCCATATAGAATAAGAGCAGTTTGCCTTACGTGAGGTGTAAATTTGCCTACACTTGGTCCCGGGCTTTCTGCACGCATAAGGAATATGCCGGAACCGGAACCTTTTTTTGTTTGAGGAATAACCGCCATAACAAAAACAAGCACACCCATTCCGCCTAACCAATGGCTGAAACTTCGCCAATAAAGATTGCAACGCGATAGCGCTTCAACATTGTTCAGTATTGATGCTCCTGTAGTTGTAAAGCCGGAAATTATTTCAAACAAGGCATCTACATAATCAGGTATTTCTTTGGTCAAGAAAAAAGGCAAAGCACCGAAAAGTGATATTGCGATCCACGATAAACTTGTTGCAGCAATACCTTCCTGAGCATAAATTATAGTTTTGTATTTTCTTGTCAATAAAAGTGTAATAAGACTTATAAACATCATAATTCCTATAACACAAAGATAGGATACAGTGTTATGCATCTGACCATCAATAAAAGCAATTATTGCCGGCGGAATCATAAAAAGTGATGTTATAAAAACGGTCAGCGCAACAATTCTAAAAACAAATTTTACATTCATTATAATCAGACTGTCCTCAAGCAAAAATATCGTTAAACTGAAGAATTGGTGTGTCACGGTTTGTAATTACAATGACCGTATCGCCTTTTTCAAAGGTTGCGTTACCGTCCGGCACAATGTTAATACCCTTGTGTGAAATGCAGGCAATAAGGATTTTGCTCTTTAGCTGAATCTTTTTAAGCGGTAATCCGACGTATCTTGAGCGGTCATTGATAACAAATTCGAGTGCTTCAATTCTGCCGTTAGCAATTTTATGAAGCGTAATTGCCGCACCTGCCTGGTTATCCATAGCTCTGACATACTGTACAACGTTTGCACTGCAAAGCTCTTTGGGGCTGACAATGCCGCCTACGGGCAAATCCTCAAGCATACCGTTTGTATCCATACGATTGACTTTCGTTACAACATGAGGAACATTGCGGATTTTAGCATACATTGAGGCAATAACGTTCTGCTCATCAAGACCCGTAAGTGTTACAAGCGCATCAATTTCGGAGAGTCCTTCACTTTCAAGAACTTCCTGCGATGAGCCGTCTGCGTATACAATAGAAGCGGCAGGCATGATCTGTGCCAGATGCTCACAGCGAGAATAATCATTTTCAATTATTTTAACGTGAACACCGGCCTCTGTAAGATGCTTTGCAAGATAATAGCAAACTCTGCCGCCGCCTATAAGCATTGCGTATTTAATTCTCTTCTGAGTTACACCAAGCTTTTTAAGAATGTGTGAGAGAATATCGACAGGTGCAGTAACATAGATATGATCACCTGCTTTAAAAACGGTATCGCTTGTGGGGATAAAGGCTTCTCCGTCACGTATAACTGCGCAAACAAGCACCTTTTTACCGCCCAAAGCGTAATGAAGCCTTGAAAGCTGAACACCGCATATAACGCTGTCTTCATCAATTTTTAATTCAACAATTTCAACTCTGCCCTTTGCAAAAGTTTCACGGCGAAGAAAGCCGGGAAGCTGAAGCAAACGGTAAATTTCTTTTGCGGCATCCTTTTCGGGATTTATAATAAGTGAAAGACCGAAATCTTCACGCATTTTATAAAGCTGCTCTGTATATTCGGGGTTGCGCACTCTGGCTATCGTATGAAGCGAAGGGTTAAGTTTACGAGCTGTAAGACAGCACAGAAGGTTTGTTTCATCTGCACTTGTTGCAGCAATAAGCACGTCTGTTTGTTCAACGCCTGCTTCAAGCAGTGATTCCATTGTTGCACAGTTACCTACAACAGTCATAACGTCAAGGTCCTGAAGGCTATCCTGCAACACCTGTGCTTTTGTATCAATGGCGACAATCTCGTGGCCCTCCTGTGAAAG
This sequence comes from Acutalibacteraceae bacterium, assembly GCA_045604525.1. Lineage (GTDB taxonomy): Bacteria > Bacillota > Clostridia > Oscillospirales > Acutalibacteraceae > UBA8612. Next base: position 53,025 of record JAZUOH010000057.1, on the reverse strand, counting down.
CAATCGAGTTATGGCAAGACCAACCTTGCCGTCGCCTGCAACTATTATTCTCATTGTTTTATTCCTTTCATTATTAAAAGAAAATAATAATTTTTGGAGCGTCTGTATTATATACCAATAATTCCGATTTGTACAGAGAAGACGACTTTTTTTGGAGTTTATACCAACTTTATTAACCTTTTGTTCAATGAATTGGCCAAAAATGAAAGAATGTTTCTGATTTAACATTAAAATCAGTTGTTAACAAAATGATTTTTTTGAAAAAAATCAAAAATTTTTTTTAGAAATCATATTGAAATGAGCAAAATTTAGTGTTATAATCTTTCAGTTGTTTATGGTAAACTAATTCTTTTTCAAGGAGATGTCCGTTATGAGCCGTATGATCGGTACAGTATCCCGTGGTGTCAGAGCCCCCATTATCAGACAAGGTGATGATATTGTCCAGATTGTCACTGATTCTGTTCTTGAGGCTGCAGCAGAAGACGGTTTCAAATTTAATGACCGTGATATTGTTGCTATGACTGAAGCTGTTGTTGCACGTGCACAGGGCAATTACGCAACTGTTGACGATATTGCAGCAGATGTAAAAGCTAAATTCGGCGGTGAGACAGTAGGTGTTATTTTCCCCATTCTCAGCCGTAACCGATTTGCTATCTGCCTTCGCGGTATTGCAAAGGGTGCAAAGAAAATTGTTCTTATGCTCTCCTACCCTTCTGATGAAGTCGGCAACCACCTTGTAAGCATCGATGCTCTTGATGAAAAAGGTGTTGACCCTTATAAAGATGTTCTTTCACTTGAGAAATACAGAGAGCTTTTCGGTTACGAAAAGCACAGATTCACAGGTGTTGACTATGTTGAATACTATGAAAAGCTCATTACTGATTGCGGTGCTGAGGCAGAAATAATTTTTGCTAACAACCCGAAGGCAATCCTCGATTATACCAAAAACGTTCTTTGCTGCGATATTCACACACGTGCACGCACAAAGCGCCTTCTTAAAGCTAACGGCGGTGAAATAGTTTACGGTCTTGATGAAATTCTCAATGCTCCCGTAAACGGCAGCGGCTACAATGCTGATTACGGTCTGCTTGGCTCAAACAAAGCTACTGAAGACCAGGTTAAGCTCTTCCCACGTGACTGTCAGCCGGTTGTTGATTCAATCCAGGCAAAGCTTTTTGAAGCTACAGGCAAGAAAATTGAGGTTATGGTTTACGGCGATGGTGCATTCAAAGACCCCGTCGGCAAAATCTGGGAGCTTGCAGACCCTGTTGTTTCCCCTGCTTATACATCCGGTCTCGAAGGTACACCCAACGAGCTTAAGCTTAAATACCTTGCAGATAACGATTTTTCCGAGCTTTCCGGCGATGCTCTTAAAGAAGCAATCAAGGCAAAGATTCAGGAAAAGGACGGCGACCTTGTCGGCCAGATGGCTTCCGAAGGCACAACACCCCGTCAGCTTACAGACCTTATAGGTTCACTGTGCGACCTTACTTCCGGTTCCGGTGATAAGGGTACTCCGATTGTATTTATCCAGGGTTATTTTGATAACTATACAACAGAATAATTTGACATATTTATTCGGCTGTGTTACACTAACATAAGCCGAACAAATATGCCGGTGTGGCGAAATTGGCAGACGCAAGGGACTTAAAATCCCTCGGTGGCAACACCGTACCGGTTCAAGTCCGGTCACCGGCACCAACTCGGTAATCTTACTTTTTGAGATTGCCGAGTTTTGTTTTAAAAGCGATTTTTTAGAATAGAAAGGATGTTCGAAATGAAAATAACTCCTTCAAGCAGCCTTAAAGAAGTTATTGGAACCCCCGTCGGCAGTGACCTTGTTAAAATGGTTGCTTATCATACCGGTATTCCCGATTTTGTTATTCACAACCCTATTGTCGGTAAGATTAGATTAAAGACAATTTCAAAGCTTATGGGCAGCAAGCTTCCTCTTGAAACTATGGAGCATATCTCAAAGCTGCTTTCATATACTCCCGAAAAGGTTATAACCAAAGATAGTGTTGACCCGAAATGGTGGAAGGAATCAGTTATTTATCAGATTTATCCCCGCTCTTTTATGGATAGCAACGGTGACGGTATAGGTGACCTGCAGGGCATTATCTCAAAGCTTGATTATCTTAAGGATTTAGGCGTTGACGTGCTTTGGCTCAGCCCTATTTATGATTCGCCAAATGACGATATGGGTTATGACATAAGAGATTATAAAAAGATAATGACTGAATTCGGCACAATGGATGATTTTGACCTTATGCTTGAAGAAATTCATAAGCGCGGAATGAAGCTCGTTATGGACCTTGTTGTCAATCATACATCCGATGAACACGAGTGGTTTCAAAAAGCACTTGCAGGAGATGAAAAATATAAGAACTATTATATTTTCAAAAAAGGTAAAGCTCCCGGTGTACCGCCCAACAACTGGACTTCTCTTTTCTCGGGCTCTGCATGGAATTATTATCCCGAGTTTGACGAGTGGGCACTTCACCTTTTCTCCAAAAAGCAGATGGACCTCAACTGGGAAAACCCCGATGTACGTGCAGATGTTGCCGAAATGGTCAGATGGTGGCTTGAAAAGGGTGTAGACGGCTTCAGAATGGACGTTATTAACCTCATCTCCAAGGTTGATGGTCTGCCCGACGGTAATCCCCTTGTCGGAGAGTTTATCGGCTATGGCGGCGAGCATTATTTCTGGGGTCCGAGACTGCATGAGTATCTGCACGAGCTTAATGAAAATGCTTTTAAGAAATACCCCGAATCTTTCTGTGTAGGCGAAACAGGCGGTATCGGCGTTGAAATGGCAAAATATCTTGTTGATGATTCAAGAGAAGAAATAAGACAGACTTTCCTTTTTGACCAGCTTGAAACACCCGGTAAGCAGAGATGGGACGATTATAAATATGACCTTAAATTCCTTCGTAATCTGTTTACGGAGTATCAGCTTGAGCTTAAGGGCTCATCGTGGCCGGCAATGGTTATTGAAAACCACGATAATCCCCGTATGGTTTCAAAGGTCAACCCCGACCCGAAATTCAGAAACGCCGTATCCAAAATTATCGGTGCAATGCTACTTACGAGCCGTGGCACACCCTATATTTTCCAGGGCGAAGAGCTTGGTATGATGAACTGTGCATTTAACGATATTTCTGAAATGCGTGATGTTGAATCAATTAACAAGTATGCTGAGCTCATAGCAAAGGGCAAGACCGAAAAAGAAGCCTGGGCAACAATTCTTGCCGGCAGCCGTGATAACTCAAGAACACCTATGTGCTGGAACAGCACGGAAAACGCCGGATTTACAACAGGCACACCCTGGATTCGTGTTAACGGTGATTATAAAGAATGCAATGCTCAGGCGGAAATTGCCGATTCAAACAGTCCTTATAATTACTATAAGTCGCTTATGGCGCTCAGAAAAGCTAATAAAGCCACTCTGGTTTACGGCGATTTCAAGCCTATCAAAACCGACGATAAAACGTTCTGTCTTTACAGAGAGAGTGCTGACGGCAAATTCTATATCGAAATGAACCTCACAGAAAATGAAATAAGCAGACCGAGAAGCGCTGAGGGCGAATGTGTTCTTTCAAGCTATTCCTCCCCTTCTTCAATTCTCAGACCTTACGAAGTTAACATTTACAAAGTGAAATAAAAAACAGAAGCCATAGGTTGTTCTCCTATGGCTTCTTACTTTAAGCTGTATTAACTTATTTATTAGCTTTTCTTGCTGCAATTTCTGCAACCATTTCTTTCTGACGCTTTTCAGTGATTGTGTAGAAGAACATCGGAACAGCACAAGCAAACATACTAACAGCACCGGAGATGATAAGCACATTCCAAAGTGCATCAGCATCACCGACAATATAAGTCTTGGTGTCAATTGCTGCAATGCTAAGAGCCATAACACCTATGAAAGCACCGACTGCCATACCGATTTTGTTGATGAGTGTCTGCATAGCAAAGCAGATACCTTCGCCTCTCTCGCCTGTTTTCCACTCAAGATAGTCAACTGTATCACCAATCATAGCATAAGTGATAATATTGTTAACACCCTGAGGAATACCGAGAAGAACAAGGCCTACAGCGCATATCATAATCTTCCAGGGAGCATCGTAGCCGACAAAATACATTACCGTCATTACAATACCGCCGAAAAGATGAACAACTATGTATGACCACTTCTTTGTGAACTTCTTTGACATCCACGGAACGAGAATTGATGCAACAAGACCGCCGGGAACAACGAGCAGAGTTATAATACCGTACAGGCCTTCGTTGTGGAGAACGTATTTGGCGAAATATAGACCGCCTGTGTAAGAATAAACCATTCTTGCACCGCCGAGAATACCGGAAAGAACAATGAGAAGAAGCTGTTTATTCTTAAAGAGGAGCTTAAGATTATGACCTAATGAAGGAGGATTATCATCGCTTGTGAAACGCTCTTTGGTGTTCTTAAAGCCGTAGAAGAACATAGGCATTGCGGCAACAACAAGCACAATGGCGCTTATGAAATATACCCACTTGAGTGTATCTGCATTCTGGGTTTCCATACCAACCTTTACTGTGCCGACAAAAGTCTGAATTGCATCATCCTGAGTGATACCCTGATTAGCTACCATATTGGTGATTGCTTCAAACTTATCCTGTAAAATAAGAGCCTTGTCAGCTGCTGAGTCAGTGTACTTGAAGGGCTCAGTGAGTTTGCCTGTAATCATCGGAATAAAAATGGTAACAATACCTGCACCGACAGTACAGAACATACGTGCAACTGTGAGGATATTGCCTCTGACTACCGTGTCGTTGGTAAGACATGTGGAAAGGCCCCAATAAGGAACGTCGGCAATTGTGTAGAAAACGCTCCATAAAACGTATATAACACCGATTGTTGTGAAAACAGCAACTGTACTTGAGCCGTTGACAACGCTCTCTGCGCTGAATACGGGAAGGAAGCAAAGAACAGTCATAATACCGATGGGAATTGCCATCCACTTGAGATAAGGACGGCACTTACCCCATTTAGTGCGGGTTTTGTCAACAACGCTGCCCATAATCGGGTCGTTAAAAGCATCGAAAACTCTGGCACCAAGCATAAGAATTGCAACAGCAGTTGCACCCTTAATACTGCCAATCATAACGCCGTCTGCACCAAAGAGAAGTGCATCTGTCATGAAAACGGTAATGTAAGAGCCGATTATAGTACAGATAAAGTTCTGTCCGAAGCCGGCAACACTGTAAGCGATAGCTTCTTTGGGCTGTACGCCTTTACCGGGCGTTGTACCGAACAGCTTATGAAGCATTGGTTGGATTTTCATAATTACCTCCTGAATTTAGATTATCTTTGTAATTATAACACAATAATCAGAAATTGCAAATAAGAATATACATTTTCAACAGTAAATTTCATCAAGAATTTCAATAACGTGTGCTACGGCTCCGTCATCATTCGACCGCACTACCCTGTCGGCAACTGAAAGTGCCTCTTTACTGCCGTTGCAAGGCACAAAACCGCATTCTGCAGCAACTAACATTTCCACATCGTTAAATCCGTCGCCGACAGCATATACTCTGTTATGCGGTATACCTAAAGCATCTGCAAGCTTTAATATCCCGGAACCCTTGTCAACACCCGCACCCATAATTTCAATATATGAGCCTGTTGTCGGCAAAAAACGCACGTGGGAATGTTCGTTTTTTAAAAAACTCTGAATTTCAAGAGACTGATTTTCTGAGAAAATCATAACCTTTGCCCAGGGTGCTTTTGCATCAGCAGGGTCGTTCACTTCATTGAAATGAATCCCCTGTGAAGTAAAATGCTTTGATGATGTAGGACAGTTATTTATTACAAACGAATCAAACATTGAATACATTTCGATTGATGCACTCGGGAATTCTCGGTGCAGACAGCGTAAAGCACCGAAAATCTCCTCACCTACAGGATTTACAAAGCTAACAACATCTTTTTCATAATCGTATGCCATAGCTCCGTTTGCAAGCAAAACTGGCGCATTTATGTATGATTTGTCGTAAGCGTGAAAGCCTTGAAAGCTTCTGCCGGTTGAAACCGTAAATCTGCCGCCGTTTGCAATAAAATATGCTATTTTTTCTCTGACCTGCGGAGTGATTATGCCTTGAGAATTGTAAAGGGTTCCGTCATAATCACTCGCAAGCAATACATTGTCAAATTTCATTTATTCTTCAGAGCCTTCAGTAATCGGAAGAATAGAGAAGCGGAACTTAAGGCCGTTCTTAACAGTGAATCTGTAGGGCTTGAGTGCATCCTCACCGCAGCTTGCTGTGCCTGCGCCACGGATATAGCCGTCAATAGAAACAACTGTTGTGTTCTCATCCTTCAAATCCTCCTGATGCTTTGCATCCTGGAGAAGCTTCTGAGTGTAATGGTGTGCGCTGAAGCTGAAATTACCCTTGCTGTTACAGAACATAAGACCGTCACCGTCAGCATCAGTAATTCTCATCCAGCGTGATTCACCTCGGTTGCCGTTATCCTGCGGATAAATGTAAGGCTCGTGCATAGCATCGACAGTTGTAGCGTAAATGCCTACTCTTGACTGTGCCTTAAAATCGGGCAGGTTTTCACACTCACCGAGACCAAAATATTCAATATTTTCAAACTCATGAGGCATTTCAAGCATGATACCGAAGCGTGCAAGGTCATCTTCAACAAAGAACCTGCAGGGTTCAATTTCGGCCTTTACTTTAATTGTGCCGTTGCCCTTGATTGTATATTCAATCTCAACCTCAAACAACTTCTTGTTGCCGTTCATAAGAATAAACTCGGTTTCAATTTCAACTTCGTTATATTCAAGGCTGTATTTAATATCCTCAAGCTTGCAGACGTATTTATCATAGCCGTTTGAAAGCCATTTTTTGCCGATTGCAGGTGCATCATTATCTGTCATTGCACGGAAGATATTGGGCATAAATGTTCTGGCACCTACGGGTGTTCCGTTGAGGAATTTTTTGCCGTTGTATTCGTAATTTACAAAGTCACCTGTTGCAAAATCGAACTCAGCCTTACCTTTGCTGAACTCAACGACAAGCTTGGTGCCTTCATCCTTAACCGTGATATCAGTGCAGTTTTTGCGCATAAACTTAGTATAAACTTCATTTAACGCAATCTGTTCATCGGCAATCTTTTCATCACCGTCATAGTAATCAAAGTTGATGTGATACTCATAGTCGGGATTCATCTTGGGCAGATTGATTCTGAAAACGCGCTCTGCCTTGGGTGCGATATCGGGATTGAGCTCGCCGCCCTTGATAGCTACGCCGTTTTTGAGGACAGTCCACTTGACGGTAATATAGCCGGAAGAACGGAAACGGTTTGTATTAAGGAATGCAAAGCTGTTTGCTCTTGTGTGTCGTGCACGAAGAGGACGGTAAACGTTGCGCATCTGTTTAGCACCTGTGTGAAGTGTACGGTCGGGATAAACAAGACCGTCAACACAGAAGTTATTATCGTGCTTTCTTTCACCGTGGTCACCGCCGTAGGTGTACTTATACGGACCGTCTTCGTGATAAACAGCATGGTCTGCCCATTCCCAGATACAGCCGCCCATAAGATTGTCGTAAGCATAGAAAATCTTCCAATAATCCTCAAGCGCACCGGGACCTACACCCATAGCGTGGCTGTATTCACAAAGGAAGAAAGGCTTCTGTCTGTATAGCTTGCCACGTGTGCCGTCAGCAACCTTCTGCACGTCTGAATGATATGTGTACATTTCTGAGACTACGTCATAACCGAGTCTTGGTGAACGGCAGGCTCCTTCATAATGAACGGGAATTTCGGGAGCAACCTTATGAAGCACATCATAGCAAGCATCGTGGCATTTGATACCGCCTGCTTCATTACCGAGCGACCACATTGAAACACAGGGATGGTTTCTGTCACGGTGATACATTCTCATTACTCTGTCAATGTATCGGGGTGCCCACTTCAGATCATTGCTGATAAGGTTGATTTTATTATGGGGAGCACATCCGCAGCCGTGTGTTTCAATATCAGCCTCGTCTACTACATAAAAGCCGAGACTGTCTGCAAGCATAAGCAGATGCGGGTCAGGCGGATAGTGAGACGTACGGATTGCGTTGACATTGAGCTTTTTCATAAGCTTTAAATCCTTCTCAATGTCATCAAAGCTCATAACGTAGCCGTTCTTAGGGTTTGTATCGTGATGATTTACGCCCTTGAACTTAATCTTTTCGCCGTTAAAATAGTAAATATTCTTTGTAATTTTAACGTTTTTAAATCCGATATAAGAGCGGATGGTATGTACTGCTTCGCCCGATTTCTTGAGTGTGATGTAGGCGGTATAAAGAGTGGGAATTTCAGCGTTCCATTCAACAACATCGAGGTTTTCAAATGTCATAGGCACGTTGGCGGCAGCTTCTGCATTAAATAATGTGTTGCCTTGGTCATCAACTGCGGTAATTTCAACCGTATAGGCTTTATCATCGCCGATAACAGAAACATCTGCATTGACGGTATAACCGTCAGTTCCCTTAGTAGTTTTAAGAAAATAATCGTTAATATATGTAGCGGGAAGTTCATAAAGAAGAACATCACGGAAAATACCGTTTTCACGGAACATATCCTGACATTCAAGGAATGTGCCGTTGCTCCACTTATGCACAACTGCAATTAACTCGTTTTCGCCTTTTTTGACAAACGAAGAAATATCAAACTCTGCAGTATTATGAGCACCCTCACTGTAGCCGACAAATTTGCCATTGATATAAAGGTCAATACAGGGAATTACACCAAGGAAGTTGAGAAGATACACTTTATCGGTATCTGTAACCTCAAAAGTCTTGCGGTAAATACCTGCTGACATATCCTCGGGGAGGAAGGGAGGTTTTGTTTCAATTTCGTAAGGACAGTTGAGATAAACAGGCGGCTCATAGCCTGTGCGCTGCCAGGTTGAAGGAACCTTGATTTTATCAAAATCAACCTTGGCTGAATCAAAATCATAGGGAACATCATTGAGATGAGCATAATATTTAAACTCCCATTCGCCCGAAAGAATTCGGACAAGGTCGCTTGAATATCTTTCATCTCTGAGTGAAACTGAAGCAAGAGCATTTTTATCGGTGTAGGGAATAAAATATGCCCTACCCTCTCTCTTGCCAAGCTCCATTGTTTCAAAGTCGCGGTAGTTTGTTCTGTTTAATGCGTACTTCAATTTTGTCACCTCACAAAAAAATAGGAGTGTTGGTTTCAACACTCCTATTTTATCATATTATATGGTGCTATTCAACCGTTTTTAACGGTCAATTGTTAAATATTTACTAATTTTACACCAAAATCAACCGTAAAAAAGGTGTAAAATCAAGAAAGCTTCAACTGAGACCACAAATCGTTAAGCAGCACAAGCATATCCGGCGAAAGATTATGGAAATACTGAGCTTTTGTAATCGTTTCTTCCGAGGGATAAAGATACTCATTACCCTTGAGCGAATAATTATCATTATTCACAACAGCGGTATGCGGTGACGCATAACAAATGAGCTCTGCATTTGCAAGTGCAATTTCGGGTTCCATGAGGAAGTCTATGTACATCATTGCAGCTTCATAATTGCCGCAGGAAGCAGGTACACATACTGAATCGATGAATATATTCGTGCCTTCCTTGGGATATACAAAAGAAAGGTCGGGGTTAGTTTCCTGCATAGTAAGGAAATCGCCTGCATAATACGGTGCTATCGCAGCATTGCCTGCCTCCATTTTATTGAAGACCTCATCCATAACATAGGCCTGAATACAGGGCTTTTGTTCTTTAAGCTTTTCAAGCGCTGCATACCAATCGTCCGGGTTGGTTGTGTTTACGTCGTGGCCGAGAAGATACTGTGCAATGCCGAATGCATCACGGGAATTATTGAATGTAAGTATATTGCCGGCGTATTTTTCATCCCACATAATACTCCAGCTGTCAGGCGTACCTTCAACCATTGTTGTATTATATATGAGACCTACCAATCCGACGGTATAGGGTACCGAATAACGATTGCCAGGATCAAAATACTGATTTTTGTATTCGTCTGCAATGTATCCGAAATTCTGCAAAGATTCAACGTCTATTTCACGAAGCAGGCCCTCGTGAATAAGTCTTTCAACCATATACTCGGAAGGTATGACTATATCGTATGATGCGCCGCCGTTCTTAAGCTTGGTATACATACTTTCGTTCGAATCATATTCCGCATAATTTACGGTTATACCGGTTAATTTTTCAAATTCAGCGTTGACATCAATTGCTCCATCAGAGCCAAGTGACATGTATTCGCCCCAATTGTATACGTTGAGCACCGTACCTGCGTATTCACGAGAATAAACGCCTTCAACAATAACCGAGGGAGCATTATCGCTGTTGTTGAAGCCAAAGATACACACAACGGCAAATGCAACTGCCACTGCAAGTGCAGATGCTCTTTTTACTATTCTCTTTCCCCTGCTGACAGTTTTGGCAGACTGTTTATTCTTGTCAGCTCTTGCCTGTGAAACGTTAATAAGAACAAGAAGAATAAGAATTACAACAAATATTATTGTTGAAAGAGCGTACATATCGGGTTTAACAGACTTTTTAGTCATTGCGTAGATACGCAACGGAAGAGTCTGGAAATTGGGACCTGTAACAAAATAGCTGATAATGAAATCATCAAGCGAGAGTGTAAACGCCATCATCATACCGGTAACTATAGCCGGAGAAATTGACGGCAGTGTAGTTTTGAAGAATGCCGCAAGCGGTGTACAGCCAAGGTCCTGCGCAGCTTCTTCAAGGTGCGGATCTGTCTGTCTGAGCTTAGGCAAAACATTCAGAATAACGTAAGGCAAATTAAACGTAACGTGTGCTATAAGAAGCGTACCAAAACCGAGTACATCCTGAATGTTGAGAAGAGTTCCGACGAAAACAAACAGAAGCATCATCGAAATACCGGTAACTATATCGGGATTCATCATCGGAATGTTAGTAACCGACATTGTTGCGGATTTAAGATATTTTGATTTCATTCTGTCAATACCAACTGCAGCGGCAGTGCCGATTACTGTGGAAATAACAGCAGAAAGCACGGCAAGAACGAGCGTGTTTTTAAGAGCATTCAGTGTTGTGGAATCATTGAGAATCTCCTGATACCACTTGAGTGAAAAGCCTTCAAAAACCGAAGTGCTCTTGCCTGCGTTAAATGAGAAAAAGATAAGAACAAAAATGGGCGCATAAAGGAAGAGATACAGAAGTACCGTATAAATCTTAGAGGCTATTTTCATACTATTGCGCCTCCTGTATCGTCACTGTCGGCAAATTTGTTCATAACTGCCATTGAAATAAGTATAAGAATCATAAGCACAAGCGAGAGCGAAGCGCCGAGATTGAAGTTATTCGCACTCTGGAACTGTGTTTCAATAGCATCGCCTATCAGCATAAAGCTGCCGCCGCCGAGCTTTTGAGAAATATAGAAAGTGCTTACAGACGGAACAAACACCATAGTAATGCCGGAAACTACACCGGGCAGACTCAGCGGGAAAATAACTCTGCGGAGAACATCAAATCTGTTGCCGCCAAGGTCCTGTGCCGCTGAAATTACCGAAGGGTCAAGCTTTGACATAATGGTATAAATCGGCAAAATCATATAAGGCAGATAATTGTAAACCATACCGAGGACAACTGCTGAGCCTGTATTAAGGAATCCGCTTTCATTTGCTAGACCGAAAATATCAAGAACTTTATTGAGTATTCCGTTGCGTTCGAGAATAAGCATCCATGAATATGTGCGAATAAGAAGGTTCATCCACATAGGAAGCATAATGAGCATCATCATAATCCGCTGTGAATTAGCTGAAAACTGCGAAAGAATATATGCAAACGGATACGCAATCAGTAAACATATAACAGTGGAAATAAAACCATACCAGAGCGAAAGCAAAAATGTAGGTATATAGTCCTTGAGGTCGTAAATGTTTTCAAGCGTAAAGCTGCCGTCAGCATTTGTAAAAGCATAATAAGCAACGACGAACAGCGGAACTACAATGAAAATTGCCGACCAGACTATATGAGGAGCTGCAAGAAAAGTTGAAAGAAGTGATTTATTCTTTTTCATCCTCACTCCTCCTCGCTGCTATCGACGGAGGCATCGGAAAGCTCGTCAAACTCCTCGCTGAATGAGCTGTAGTCACCGTAAAGACCCGAATACTCGCTCTTCTTCATAATATGTATTGCATCGGGCTCAATGTAAAGACCGATTTTTTTGCCTACTTCGTGATAATCGGTTGACTGAATCATCCACTTAAATCCGCCGATATCAACAATTGTTTCGAAATGTACACCTTTGAAGGTTACAGAGGTAACCTCACCCTTGACCATTCCCTTATCTTCATCAACGACGTCAACATCTTCGGGACGGACAACAACGTCAACACTCTCATTAGGAGCAAAGCCTTTATCGAGACACTCGAATCTGTGGCCTGAAAAATCCACCTTGAAGTCTTCACGCATAATACCGTCGATGATATTACTCTCGCCTATGAAGTCTGCAACAAAGGCATTTTTCGGCTCATTATAAATGCTTATGGGAGTGCCGATCTGCTGAATAACACCGTTGTTTATAACAACAATGGTATCAGACATTGAAAGTGCTTCTTCCTGGTCGTGCGTAACATAAATAAAAGTAATGCCCATCTGCTGCTGAATGTTCTTCAGTTCATTCTGCATATCCTTACGCAGCTTAAGGTCGAGAGCACCGAGAGGCTCATCAAGAAGAAGAACACGGGGTTTATTGGCAAGCGCACGGGCAATTGCAACACGCTGCTGCTGACCGCCTGAAAGAGACTGAATGTTACGCTTTTCAAAGCCCTTAAGGTTAACAAGACGGAGCATTTCGGTTACAGTTTTTTCAATCTCATCCTTACTCGCTTTTTTAAGTCTAAGACCGAAAGCGATGTTTTCGTAAACATTGAGATGAGGGAAAAGAGCATAACGCTGAAAAATGGTGTTAACCTGTCTCTTATGAGGAGGAACATCATTTATTCGTTTATTATCAAATATTACATCGCCGCTGTCCGGTTCAATAAAGCCGGCAATAACACGCAGTGTAGTTGTTTTGCCGCAGCCGGACGGGCCGAGAAAAGTTATAAATTCTTTGTCACGGATATAGAGACTCAAATCCTTAAGGATAGGCTCACCGTCGAAAGAAACGGAAATGTTCTTAAGGTCGATAATGATGTTGTTTTCCAATTATGCAACCCCTCTCTTATTTAATAATATATCAAGATAAAATATAGTGCTAAAATCGATAAATGTCAACAATTTTTTTAAATATTTTCATATTCATTCATCAAAAATTCAGCATCAAATTTAAAAAGCTCTTGTTTTCTTAATAATGCTCTGTTTTTCTTCAGAATGCTCGTTTTTTATGAAGTAAAAAAGTTCCGGCAGAAAACTGCCGGAACATAAAATTTTAACCGCGGACTGTGCCGCCTTTCATTTTGATAAGCTCTCGGTAGCTGATAAGCTCAACTCCGTGCTCTTTGAGATACTTATGAACATACGGGTCCTTCATAAGCTGATACTCCCACACCCTGTCCTGCCATCTTGAAGTAATGCTCTTGAGCTCATCAGTCTCAACTGACGGGTGAACAAAAGTCTCCGTTACTTCGTTTTCCGGTATATCTGTCCAGATTTTAAGAATGGTATCTCTATAAACCTCGTAGCTTACACGCATATCGTCATTCCAATCCGGGAAAAGAAGGTAATCCGGAATGACAACATTATATTTCTTGCCCCATCTCTTAGAAAGAAGAGTGATGGCGGCATAGAGGAAATAAGGTGTGCCATTAGGACAAATGCGCTTATCGTGCTTTGTGTAAAGACGGTATGCATAACCGTATTCGCCGCAGATGCGAAGTGTCATTTTTGCAAGCCCGAGACGGCCTGTGTAATGACCATAGAGTGAGCCCATATGGTTATCTGTATGTGAGGGCTTCATACCCATCTTGTGTGCTAAATCAATCTGAGCACGGATTTCCTTTTCAAGGTCTTCGTAAGAAGCATTTTTTTCGACCTGGTCACTCTCGTGCCACATATAGCCTTCTTCATCTACAAGTGTTTTACCGTCTGTAAGCGGCTTCCAGCGGTATTTACCCCACTCGCTCGTCATTGTAAGGTGAACACCTATAGCATATTCGGGGTGATCTATCGAGAATTTAACAGCATCGGGTGCTGTAGGACACGGCATCATAATAGTGGCGGATTTAAGCCAACCGCCCTCAAACAGCTCGTTGACAGCCGTATTTGCGGCGTTACACATTCCGTAATCGTCTGCATTAACTATAAGATATTTTGGCATAGTAATAATTCCCTTTCATACAAAAGTTTCCTCATATATCATACCACAACTGTAAAAATATTCAATAATCAAATTGAATAAACACTTGCAGGATATTTTGTCGCAAGTGCTTAATACACGATTGGAAATCGTATATTAAAATTTTTATCTCTCAATAAAAAGTGTTTAACTTATTTTGCATATGAATTTAACTCTCACACATCAATTAAAATTATCCGAGAAGCCGATACCTTTGATTCTTCACTATTATTTTATCTATTAGCTTATTAAAAAAATTTGGAGAAGAGTTAATAGTGAAAAAGTAAAATCGACAAGCTTCCATCAGAAACTTATCGATTTTTGGTGGATCTGAAGAGATTCGAACTCTCGACCTTTCGGATGCGAACCGAACGCTCTCCCAACTGAGCTACAGACCCGAATGTAAATAAATTATAAACCTAACTTTATATTCGTGTCAACACTTGAAATAAATGTGAAAGTATTGTATAATTACTAAAAATATGACGGTTAGGGGTGTTTTTAACTGAAAAAAGCTTTTTTGCCGGCATTTATTTTTTTGTTTATTTTCCTTTTCGGTTGTTCATCCGCAGAGGATAATACACCCAACACTACAGCAATTCCTACCGTGCGTATAACCTTCCGCGAAGGTCTCACAGCCGAAGAGTGCGGCAAGCTTCTCGAAGAAAACGGAGTATGCTCACAAAGCGATTTCCTTGCTCAAGTCAATGCACCTGCCGACTATTACGAATTTCTTAGCGGTATCACTAACCCACAAGAAAGACCGTTTGTTTTGGAAGGATACATATTCCCGGATACTTACGAGTTTTATTATGATATGGATGCACGCTCCGTGCTGAATAAATTCTTAACTAACTATCAAGCCAAGATTAAGCCTGAATATATTGAAAGAGCAAATAAGCTCGGATATACGATGGATGAAATTCTGCGTATCGCTTCCATAATCCAGGAGGAAGCCGTGGATTCAGAAATGAAAACTGTTTCCTCTGTTCTTCACAACAGGCTGAATTCCACATACGGTAAGCTTGAATGTGACGTTACGATTTTTTATCTTAGAAATCACGTCGAGCCTTATGTGGAGGATATTTCCGCTTACAGCGAGCTTTACAACGCTTATAAATTTTCCGGTCTTCCTGCAGGTCCTATTACTAACGTTGGCATTAACGCTATTGAGGCAGCCCTCTACCCTGCTGAAACCGACTATTATTTCTTCCTTACTGATTCGGATATGAATTTTCATTATGCAGTAACCTGGAAGGAACATTCAAAAAACGTCGATTTATACTACAATAAGTAATCAATGCCCAAAAGGCATTTAAATACCGAAAGGAGAAAACCCAATGAAAAAACTCGTAGCACTTCTTCTTGCCGTTGCAATGCTCCTTAGCTTTGCAGCCTGCGGCGAGAAAACACCCGACCCCGTAGAAACCACAGTACCCGAAGAAACAACAGATGCAGGCGAAGTTGTTGATGCAACAACAGCCGGCGAAGAAGACATCACAGCTGAAGAGCCTGTTTCAGATGAAGTTACAACACTCGAAGGCGAAACAACCGCTGAGGGTGAAACAACATCAGCTGAAGAAGCAACTACAGGTGCAATGCCCGTTGCAAAGGATGAAATCATCAAATACTACAACGATGCAGTTAATAAAGCTGTTGCAGCTAAGGTTGGTTTCAACAAACTTCGTTACGTTGACAATGAAAAGCTTAATGCAGGTATCCTTCTTAAGACATTCGGCGACGTTATGTACAAGTTCATGGGCATCGGCGCAGAAAACAAGTACACAATGGACGTTGCTAAGGGCCAGTGGGAATCAGACCTTCCTCACCAGTACCTTCGTAAGAGCACACTTTCTGCTGCTGACGTAACAGGCGCAACTTGCACAGCAAACGGCAACCAGTACACAATCGTTCTTAATGTTAAGGGCGGCTCAAGCTATGCAGACAAGAATTCCAAGTCAAATAACTCCCCCATAGACAAGTGCGGTATCTGTGTCGGCGATGCTGATAAGAGCTATTTCGACCACAAGACTGCTATTGTTATCTACGATGCAATCGATGATATTCTTGGCGGCGCAAAGGTAAGCGAAAGCTACAAGAACGCAAAGGTAAAGGCTGTTATCGATTCTACAACAGGCCGTCTTGTAAGCCTTACAGTTGAGTACGATATCAGTGTTGTTATTGATGTAGCAGGCGGCGGCAACGCAACAGGTGCTGCTCACGTATTCTACAAGAACTTCAAGTATTGATTTTCTCAAACAAATAATTAATAATGCCTCCGGTTCCTTAAAAAGAATCGGAGGCATATTTTTTAATCTCTTCTCAAAGCATCAATCGGAAGCATTTTTGCTGCCCTGCGTGCAGGATATATACCAAAGAATATGCCGATTGCACTTGAAAATCCGACGGCGAGAAGAATCGTAGAAAACTTAATTGCTATAGGAACGTTTACGTAGGCCGCAACGGCAAGTGCACCTGCAACACCGATAACCAAGCCTATAAATCCGCCTATACTGCAAAGTATAACCGATTCGGTCAGGAACTGCAGCATAATGGTTGATGTTTTTGCACCGAGAGCTTTTCTGATACCGATTTCTCGCGTTCTTTCGGTAACGGAAACAAGCATAATATTCATAACGCCGATACCGCCGACAACGAGCGATATAGCACCGACCGCCGCAATAAAAGCAGTAAATACGTTAATAACCGTATCAATAAGCTCAATGTACGTTGCCATATTGGTTACTTTATAAATATCTCTGTCAGAATTTGAGTGTCGAACCTTCAGAACATTGGCGGCCGAAGCGCCTGCACTATCAAGAAACCTGTCATCGTTAGCAGTAAGGTAAACCATTTGGTATTTACCGCTCTGACCGTAAAATTCATTGTAGGTGGTTGATGGCATCATCATTGTTACCATCGTGCCCATCATGCTTGTATTTTCCATCATTTGCGACATGGATTCAACGTCCATATTCATCATTGATGTACTGTCACCAACACCTATAATTTTAAATGAAACCGTTTTTCCGTTATAGGTTATGCTTATTTTTTCGCCTACACAGTTTTCACGCCCAAACAAGGTAAAAGCACTTAAATTATCTATACATACAACGTTTCTTGCAGCTTTAAAATCATCATCGTTATAAAATCTGCCGTACATCATCTGCGTGTTCATAATATAACGCAAATCTGTTGTACCGGCCATTATCATAGCTGTGCCGTTTTCTCGGTCTGATTCACAGCTTGCCATATTAAAAGCCATTGGTGAAACAGTATCGATGCTGTCGAGATTTTTAATGGCAATAATATCTTCGTCAGTAATATAGTCGTTAACTGTTGCCGCATCTGTTGCTACGGTTATGCTGACCATATTTGAACCGAGTGCTTCAATCATACCGACAATATAATCTCGGCCGCCGTTACCCACAGTAACAATTGCGATAACAGAAGCAACGCCGATTATGATTCCGAGCATTGTAAGAAGCGAACGTGTAAGATTGGTGCGTATGCTGAAAACCGCAATGCGAATATTTTCAATAATATTCATTCACACACGCTCCCTTAAACAGCTTCGTCGGTTGCGTATGTTACAGCTACCTTTTTGCCCTCTTCAGCTATTTCCTTAAGAGCTATTGCCTGGTTCTGGACTATCTTATCACCAACCGAGCAACCGGAAATAACCTGATACTGTGTATCTGTTGCAAGACCGAGTTCAACAGCAACACGTGAAACAGTCGAGTTGTTTGCATCAAACTTGTAAACGTAGCTGCCCGTATCATCGGTTTCTACTGCTTCAATAGGTACAACAACAGCATTGTCAACAACACCGAGCTCAATATCAATATCAACGTCGATGCCTATAATAACGCTTTCATTGGGATTTTTAATTAAAACCTGCGCAGGTATAGAATTAGAAGAGCCCGAGGAAGCACCGCCCATTGCGTTTATCATTGAATTGATATCAATGCCTGAACTCTGACTTGCAACTGGGCTGATGTATATTACCTCACCCTCAAGCTCATTGCCGAGAGAAGTAATTACGGCCTTCTGACCGACCTTAACGTCAAGAACATCGTATTTGCCGAGTGAAAAAGAAGCAATAAAGCTGTCGTAATACTCAACAGTGAGGCCAACCTGCTTTTGTGCAGAGCCGCCAAACGTTGAAAGAAGGCTGCTTACATCAGTGCCGCCGGACATCATACCCATCAGTGCAGATAAATCAAGCTGAGATGAATTCTGCTGTGATACAAAGGCCTGGCCCGGGAAAACAGAAAGAGTGCTAACAACACCGTCTCCTTGAGCATACCAGCCCTTTGCAAGCTTAGTTACTGCGGATTTTGTGCTGTTAAGTTTAAGCTCAGCCGAATCCATAAGTGATTTATATGTGCTTTCAAGAACGTTCTGCGACTGAGTTTCGAGCATTGTTTTCTGAGCCTTGAGTGTCATAAGATTCATTTGAGCACTCATAGCCTCCATATCTTCGCTCGAACCTAACATAGATTCAAAATCAAAAGATGAGCCGGAATTAAGGCTTGAAATAAAATCGAAAATCGATTGACGTTCAGCACCTCTGTTTGCAAGCTTTATGAAATAATTGCGAAGCTTTTCTTCTGTGTAATTCTTGCCAAGCAGCTTTGTGAGCTTCTCGTAATCGATATTATTTACCCAATCAGGTATATTTTCCGAAGTATCGGAGGTTTCATCTTTTGATTCAGACTGTTCATACTTTTTGACTTCTGCTTCAAGCTCGGCAATTTGCGCTTCGATAAGCGGAAGCTTGGCAGATGCTTCCTTGGCAGATGATATCGAATTGAGATAATTGAGCTTTGCATTGTCATAATCAGACTGCTTCTGCGATAAAATTCCGTTAAGTGAAGACGGCTCAAATGTCGCAAGCAGCTGACCCTTCTCTACCCTGTCGCCCAGCTTTACAAAAACCTCTTTGACAACCACACCGTCAAAAATCTCAAATTCCTCACGGTTTGTTGATTCAACGACGCCCTGGGTAGAAAGTGTCTGTGTAATTTTTGATGTACCTACATCCATAATTACAGCTTCGAACTTGTTATCCGTTTTCTGACGGACAAAGACAACACCGCCGACAATAATTGCAACTGCAAGAACGCAGGAAACAATTATTTTGGCGAGCTTCTTTTTGCCTTTCATTTGTGATATTTCCTCCCTTTTTGTGTAAAGATAATTATTTCAAAGCATCAAGTGCTCTTTTACCTATATCGGTACGCTTATGTGCCCCTTCGAAATAGATTTTATCGGTTGCAGCATAAGCTTTTTCAAGCGCTGCAGAAAGGTTTTCGGCACGTGCAGTTACGCCGAGAACTCTGCCGCCGTTAGTAAAGAACTGACCGTCAGCAAGCTTTGTTCCTGCATGATATACGGTTGCACCTTCTACATTGCCTTTTGAATCAAGGCCTTCGATTTTAATACCCTTTGCATAGGATCCGGGATAACCGCCCGAAGCCATAATAACGCAGGCACAGGAATCATCTGCAAATACAACATCAATATCAGCAAGCTTTTCATCTGCAACTGCCTCAACAACATCGACAAGCGGTGTTTCAAGCAAAGGAAGAACAACCTGTGTCTCGGGGTCGCCGAATCTTGAGTTATATTCGATTACCTTGGGGCCATCGGGTGTAAGCATAAGGCCGAAGTAAAGACAGCCCTTGAAAGGACAGCCCTCACTGCACATAGCTTTTATTGTGGGCATAAAGATTGTTTCCATACACTCTTGAGCAATTTCTTTTGTGTAATAGGGGTTGGGGGCAACCGTGCCCATACCGCCTGTGTTAAGTCCTTTATCGCCGTCAAGCGCACGCTTGTGGTCCATTGAAGATACCATAGGTGCAAGCGTTTTACCGTCAGTAAAAGCAAGCACGGAAACCTCAGGACCGGTAAGGAATTCTTCAACAACAATATTATTGCCCGAAGCACCGAAAACCTTATCCTCCATAATTGACTTAACAGCTTCCTTGGCACTTTCAAGATCTTCAGCAATAATAACACCTTTGCCGAGAGCAAGGCCGTCTGCTTTTATAACAACGGGGAATTTACCTGTACTTTCAATATAGTCAATAGCTGTCTGCGAATCGGAGAAAACCTCGTATGCGGCTGTGGGAATGCCGTATTTTTTCATAAGATTTTTTGAAAAGACCTTACTGCTTTCAATTCTTGCTGCAAGTGCGGAAGGACCAAACGCCTTAATGCCCTCTTTTTCAAACGCATCAACCATACCTGCTGCAAGTGGGTCATCGGGTGCTACAAAAACAAGGTCAACACCCTGCTCTTTAGCAAGGCTAATCATACCTTCAATATCCATAACGCTGACGTTAAAGCACTCTGCATCGCAGGCAATGCCGCCGTTACCGGGTGCGCAGATAACACTCTCTACCCTGTCGCTTTCAAGAAGCTTTTTAATAAGTGCGTGTTCACGTCCGCCAGAGCCTACCATAAGTATTTTCATAATAATTACCCTCCAAAGTATATGCGTATTTTGCCGCTTATTTTACAGTTTGAAATTATAACATACATTTTAATAAATAAAAAGAGTTTTTACGAAAATTAACAAATTCACAACACCGAAAGAACAATCCGCAAAGTATCACACAAAATTTGAAAACATATAATATATAAACGCTATTACAGGAGTGATTTTGTGGACAGCTTTGAGAGAACAATTGAGGAATATAAGCGTGAACTTATGAGGTATGCAAAACAGAATAAAAAGGTTTGCATAACGGACGAAAACAGCTTCAGACAAGCAGAAATTACGCCCGAAGAAGGAGCGGACTGTGAAAAAAATTATAAAAAATACAATGAAAAATATGTGTGTAACAGACCTATGCCTCCGGAATACGACGGCAGTGAAGAAATAGAAAGAGTAAAGGTTGTTCAAGCTGATACTAATCCTCTAAGAGAATTTGACAGAAATCCGATAAACGAAGAAAAATACAAAGACTATGACGATTTTGTTTCAAAAAACTCAAAATCCGGCAAGCTTCGTGTGCAAACCTACGCCTCAACTCAGGTCTTTCCTATACAAAATGCAAGAATTGTTGTAGAAAGAAATTTCGAGGACGGTACACACAGATTTGCTGAAATTTACAGCGACATTAACGGAGTAGCACAAAACATAATACTTCCGACAAAGGATAAAAGCCTGTCGCTGACACCGGGCGGTGTGATTCCCTATGCAACATATACGGTTAAGGTAACTCATCCGCAGTTTTCACCTGTAGTTTTTCATAATGTACCGATTTTTGATTCAATAGAATCATTACAGCCTGTTGCAATGTTACCCGCAAACAGCCCTAATAATTTAGGCAACGTTTACGAAGAAAATCCTGTACTGTGAGGTGAAGTACATTGGCAACACCGATAATTCCCGATACAATAACCGTGCATCTCGGCGCACCGAGTTCTCCTGCGCAAAATGTAACAACAGCTTTTTCCGATTATATAAAAAATGTGGCTTCAAGCGAAATTTATCCCACGTGGCCCGAAAATGCGTTAAGAGCAAATATTTATGCAATTATTACTTTTGCGCTCAACAGATATTATACAGAATATTACAGAAGCCGAGGATATGATTTTGATATAACGTCATCAACCCAATATGACCAGAAATTCATAAATAACCGCGAGATTTTCGAAAACATAAGCGTGATTGTTGACGAGATTTTTAATGATTACGTTACTAAAGGCAATCAGATTCAGCCATATTTTACTGCCTATTGCAACGGTACAACCGTAACCTGCGACGGACTTTCTCAATGGGGCACTGTAAGCCTTGCCGAGCAAGGAAGAACACCGTATGAAATACTTCAGAATTATTATGGGGATGATATCAACATTGTCACTAACGCCCCAGTAGGAACAAACACACCCTCGTATCCGGGTGTGATACTTGAGCTGGGTGATTCGGGTGAAGATATACGCACAATCCAGCGGCAGCTTAACAGAATCGGTGCAAATTACCCTTCAATACCACGAATACCAAGCATAAACGGAATATTTGACAATGAAACAAGAATTGCCGTCGAACAGTTTCAGCGCATTTTTAATCTTACACCGGACGGCAGAGTAGGAAAAGCGACATGGTACAAAATCAAGCAGATTTATAACAGCGTTAAAGAGCTTTCGGAGCTTTATTCCGAGGGTATAACAATAACCGAAGCTCAGCGTCAATTCCGTGAAGTGCTGCAGGAGGGCAACAGCGGAAACGACGTAAGGGTTTTGCAGTATTATCTAAACTTTCTCGGATTTTTTTACGATACACTACCGAGAATAAGTGTTGACGGAATATTCGGTGCTGAAACAGAAAATGCCGTTATTTCTTTTCAGTCTCAATTTGGGCTGCCTGCAGACGGAATTGTTGGCAGACAGACCTGGTATAGAATACAAGACCAATACGACGAAACTCTGCGCTCATTACCGAGTGAATACAGCAGCTATTCTTCACTGCTTTATCCGGGATATTTTATTACAACCGGAGCAACGGGCAAGGTTGTTGAACAACTTCAGACATTTATAAATGCTATATCCGATAATTACCCGAGTGTTCCTTCTGTAACTGTTGACGGAGTATACGGTCCGTCCACGCAAAATGCCGTAAGAGCTATACAGACACTAACCGGTCAAAATCCGAGCGGTGCTGTAGGGCCGCTTACCTGGAACGAGATTATAAATTTGTATAATGACAGCAGATAAGTATATAACCGTAAAACCCGTTAATAATAGCTAACAGTATTATTAACGGAAGTGATTATATGGCAAATGATTTTACAGCCGACTATGAAAAAAATCTGCAAATTATTGATAATGCTCTGAGAGTAAATGAAAGCTTCGATATTGTTTGCAGAAACTTTGTTTTTGCTGATAAACGTGCAAAACTGTATTTTATCGACGGACTCGTAAAAGACGATTCAATGGTCAAGGTAGTTCAGGGTATGCAGGCACTGACACCGGAAAAAATTAAAGATGCAAAAGATGCACGTTCATTTGTAAACCGATTTGTAAGCTACATTGAAACTGACGTATGCGGTGATATCAAAAAGATAGAAACTCTGGTTTTATCCGGTGCGTTGTGCATCTTTATCGAAGGCTATGAGCAGGCAATTATTATCGATGCAAGAACCTATCCGACAAGAAGCGTTGGCGAACCCGAAAATGATAAAGTGCTTCGCGGTGCCCACGACGGTTTTACAGAGACACTCATATTCAACACGGCACTTATCAGACGACGTCTTCGCAACCCACAACTGACGGTCGAATACACAAACCTCGGCACTCTTTCACACACCGACGTTGTGATATGCTATATTGCTGATAAAGTCGATACCAAAGCTCTTGATTCAGTTAAGAAAAAAATTGGTAAAATCAAACTCAAGAATTTAACAATGGGTCAGGCATCACTTGCAGAGGCAATGCTCAGAAAACAGCATTTTAACCCCTTTCCAAAGGTCAGATATACGGAGAGACCCGATGCCGCAGCGGCAAGCATAAACGAGGGCAGTATAGTTATACTTGTCGATAACTCCCCTTCTGCAATGATTGTGCCTACGGGTATTTTTGATTTTCTGCAGGATTCAAACGACTATTATTTTCCTCCGCTTATAGGGTCGTACCTTCGCATTATCAGAATGCTGATTTTTGCACTAACTCTTTTATTGACACCGATATGGCTATTATTGATACAAAATGAACAACTGATTCCCGATTGGCTGCAGTTTATCAAAATACAGGATAAATATCTCATTCCGCCTTTTGCTCAACTTTTGATTGTTGAAATTATAATTGATGCTTTGAAGCTTGCATCGCTGAATACTCCTTCGGCATTGAGCAATTCATTAAGCGTTGTCGGAGCATTGGTGCTTGGAGAATTTGCCGTACAATCGGGCTGGCTATCATCAGAAGTTGTGCTGTATATGGCTTTTGTGGGCATTACTAATTTTACACAGTCAAGCTACGAGCTCGGCTATGCGTTCAAGCTTTGCAGAATGCTGTTGATTGTTTTAATTGCTCTGTTTGATTTCTGGGGTTTTGCGGCAGGAATGGTTGTTATTATTCTGCTGATATCGCTAAATCCCACACTTACGGGCAGATGCTATCTTTATCCGCTGATTCCGTTTGATTGGCAGGCTTTATCGGGCTTACTGATAAGGAAAAGAATAAACAGTAAAAATAATTGATTAGAAAGTCGGTTTCTTTTTGAAATCGACTTTATTTTTATAATCCGTTGATTTTAAAACTAAGTTTTGCTATGATTATTTTACAAATATATTTGCAAAGGACAAAACGATGTCACTTAAATTAACTGTAATAACCGACACACATTATTATTCTCCCAAAACAGGCACAAGCGGCAAAGCATACGAAAGCGCATTGATGAAAAGCCAGAAGCTTTTAAACGGCAGCCGTGAAGTTATTGAATCGGCTTTTGAAATGATTAAGTCCGATTCAAGCTCTGACATTATGCTTATCGCAGGCGACGTTACAAATGACGGCGAAGAAGCGGCACATATCGAATTCAGAGAAATGCTCCGTGATTTAAAAACACACGGCAAAAAGGTTTATGTTATCACCGCAACGCACGACTATAAAGAAAAATGCAGAAAATACGTCGGTGATGAGATTAAAGAAATGCCGGGTCTAAAGCGTGAAGAGCTTTTTGAATTTTACAGAGAATTCGGTGCTGACGAAGCAATAGCAGTAAAACCCGAATATATGAGTTATATTGTGCAGTTACCTGACAACATTCGATTATTTGCTCTTAACGATGATATGGGCATAGAGGGCGATTTTCTGGAGTGGGTAAAAGAGCAGGCTGAAGATGCACGCAAAAACGGGCAGTTTATTGTAGCTATGACTCATCACCCGATTATACCGCCATCACCTATGTATGAGCTTATTGGCAAAGGTGATATGCACCGCAAATATAAAGACAGACACAAAGAATATACTGATATGGGAATTCAGCTTATGCTGACGGGTCACACTCACACTCATAACATCGGCAGAATTTTCAGCGACAGAGGAAATGTATTTTATGCTGTCAGCACAGGTTCGCTTGTCGGTTACCCTGCCCCGATAAGAAAAATAACAATTGATAAACAAAAGGTAACTGTCGACACACAAAGGGTTACTAATGCGAATATTGACACTAACGGCCTAAGCCTTGAAGCATATCTTAAAAATCAGCTCATCGGCGTAATCGGCGAAATGATTCATGCCGCAGGCAGTGACATTGAAAAGTTTGCATATATGGCGTCTGCAATCAGCATTAAACCAAAACTTGTGTATAAATTCGGCTGGCTTATCAAGCCTTTATTTAAATGGCTCAACTCTGTTAAATTCGGTACATTTGCAAAGTGGACAAAGAAAGAAACAGGACTCAAAAAATCCGATTGGCACAGTATTAAAGATGACAAGGTTGTTGACTTCATTATTTCACTTGTATCCAACCTTTTTTCGGGCGAAAACAATCTTACTGTAAATGACCCAAAATGCAGGATTTACATCGGTTTCCTGCGAATTATCGACAGTCTTCTTGCAACACTCAAGATAGATTTGGGCAAAATCTTAAAAGTTGCACCCGATGCAACAGCACTGCTTGCACCTCTTGCCTGCAAAGGTGAGTTTGATGCATACAATGAAGAGCTGAAAATTTACGATTATATAAGCGAAGATAATTTAAGAAAAACAGATAATTATATCCCCGCTTACGAGCAAGTATCGAGGAGCAAAAAAGGACCTGCATTACTTATATGCGGTGTAATTTTAACACTTGCGTTATTGCCTATTATTATACTATCAGTGCTTATTGGTTTTATTACTAACCAAATTAAATATTCTAAGAAAATCAAGGGATAAGCTATGAATTTTGAAATTGAAAAAATAATTTCCGTTATAAGGGAAGCAGGAAATATCATCCTCACTGCACACAACAGAGAAAACTCCGTTACCGCAAAAGAAGGAAAGAAAAACTTTGTAACCAAATATGACGTTGAAGTGCAAAGCTTTCTGTTTGAAAAGCTTGCAGAAATCGTCCCCGAAGCCGAATTTGTAGGAGAAGAGGGCAATACCAACAAAGAAAGCAAGGCTCTGCGTTTTATGGTTGACCCGATTGACGGCACAACCAACTTTATGCAAGATTATCGTTGCAGCGCAATATCGGTTGCAATTTGTGCGGGTGATGAGCCTATATTAGGCGTAATATATAATCCGTACACCGATGAAGTTTTCTGTTCTGAAAAAGGAAAAGGAGCTTATCTTAACGGAAAACCCATACACGTCAGCGATAGACCTTTATCTGACGGACTTGCGCTTTTCGGCACATCCCCTTATCATCCTGAAAATACAGATGAAACATTCAGATTGCTGAGAAAGGTTTTTGATTATTCAAGAGATATCAGAAGAAGCGGCTCCGCAGCACTTGACATTTGTGCTGTAGCCTGCGGCAGATGCGAGGTATTCTTCGAAAAAGAGCTTCAGCCGTGGGACTATGCTGCAGGAACAGTTATACTTCGAGAAGCAGGCGGAATTGCCGAAACCTATGACGGCAAATCACCCGACCTTACCAAAGGCAGTGATGTAATATTTGCAAATCCTGCCGCTTTCAAAGAATTTAAAAATTTGCTCGAGGAGTAAAGCAAATGGCAGATAATATTATTTATAAAAACCCCGATTATTCGCCCGAGGAACGTGCGGAAGATTTACTTTCTCGTATGACTCTGCGCGAAAAGATTGCACAGCTCGATATGAAATTCGGCAACAAGTACTGCACGGAGGTTGACCCCAATCATTCTTGCTCGGTTACTTCGACAACTGATTATGACTGGGACAGACTCCGGAAGGATTATCCGGACGGACTCGGATATTTGCATGATAATTATTCTGTGCCTTCTGTTTTTAACAAGCTGCAAAAGTTTTTTATCGAGAATTCAAGGCTTGGAATACCCGTTATATTCACAGCAGAAGCCTTACACGGTATAGGTGGCACAAGAGGCACAATCCTGCCTATTCCAACGGCATGGGCGGCAACTTTCGAGCCGAAATATGCTTATGAAGCAGGCAGAGTTATTGCGTCTGAAACCCGTGCACTCGGTATGTACGAGGTGCTGGCACCTAACCTTGATATTGCACGTGACCCGCGATGGGGCCGTACAGAAGAAACCTTCGGCGAGGACACCTGCCTTTCGACAAAAATGGCTGTGAATATTGTAAAAGGCCATCAGAACGGTGATATTTCCGCAAAAGACTCTGTTATATCTGAGCCAAAACACTACTGTGTTCACGGAATACCCGAGGGCGGTGTTAACTGCGGCACCGCAAGAGCAGGCAAACGCGAAATTGAAAGCTGTTATCTGCCGGTATTTGAAGCCGCAATTAAAGAAGGCGGCGCTTATGATGTAATGGTCAGCTACAATTCAATTGACGGTGACCTTATGATGACATCAAAGTATTATCTGCAGGATGTTCTAAAGAAGTGCTTCGGATTAAAAGGTATATGCCGTTCCGACTGGGGCGGACTGCGCCGTGTACACTACCTGCACAAAATGGCAAAAAGCGAAAAGGATGCAATTTACCTTTCGAAGAAAAACGGGCTTGACTGTCAAGGCGGCGACGAATATCCTAACAAGCTCTGGGTTGATTCACTAGAAGAGCTGGTAAATGAAGGTAAGCTTGATAAAGAAAACATCAACGAATCATGCCGCCGTGTACTTACACTTAAATTTAAACTCGGTTTATTTGAAAATCCGTATACTGACGAAGAAGAATATACGAACGTAATCAACTGCAAGTCACATCTTGACAAGGCCCTTGAAATTGCACAGAAATCAATTATTCTGCTCAAAAATAACGGTATTCTGCCTCTTGATAAGAGCAAATACAAAAGAATTGCACTTATCGGCCCTTCATCAAATAAGGTGCGCCTCGGCGGATATTCCGCAACACCCGTCGGCAGAAGCCTCAGAACAATTTACGATATTCTTAAAGATGAACTTTACGATTGTGAGATTATTCAATGCGACGGCTGCGGTATAAGCGACACCGATTTTGAATTTGCACTTTCAGACCAGAATCACCTCAAAGATATTAAGGCTGAAGAAAGCGTTGATAAAATCAACGAAGCTGTTGATATTGCAAGGAGCTGCGACCTTATAATTTTCTGTGGCGGTGATGACACTATTTCCAGCGGCGAAGGTAGAGACCGTTGCGAATTGACTCTTTGCGGCAAACAAGGAGAGCTGATTTCAAAGCTCGCCGAAACAGGAAAACCTGTAATATTTGCAATGATCCACGGCAAGCCACTTGCAATAAAGGAAGAAAGCGACATTTGCGATGCCGTTCTCTCCTGCTGGTTTGGCGGTGAAAGCGGACCGCAGGCAATATGTGACGTGCTTCTCGGTAAAGTCAATCCCGGCGGCAAACTTCCCTTCTCTTTGCCGCGCAGATCAACAATGATACCATGCTATTATTCAATGCTCCCCGGTGCAAGCAACGAATACTACGAGGGCAGAGGCGATGCTCTTTACCCATTTGGATTCGGACTTAGCTACACTGAGTTTGAATATTCCGACCTTGTAATAACTAAAAACGGCAAAACAGACGTTAGTGTAAAAGTTACAGTCAAAAATATCGGTAAAGTAAAGGGTGATGAAGTCGTTCAGATTTATGTAGAGGACTGTGAAAGCTCGGTTGTCACTCCCCTGCTGCTTCTGAAAGATTTTAAGCGAATCACTCTTAAGCCCGGTGAATCAAAAACAGTTAAATTTAACCTTGACGAAACGGCATTCCGCCTTATGAATCAGGATTATGAATGGGTTGTTGAGCCCGGTAAATTCCGAATTTGTGCCGCTAAATCTTCACGCGACATAGCTCTCAGCGATTATATTTATCTCGACTGACAATATAAAAAGTCCATTGAAAGTTAAGACTTTCAATGGACTTTTATAATTATATGTGTTCAAGTGTTTTTTCGGCAGCTTTTGTAATATCGACGGTATCAACACCGAAAATTGATGTGTGAATTTTGCCGTTTATAGGCTTGCTCCAATATTCATCAATGCAATCAACTGTACCTCTCATACCGAGAATTGAGCCGACGGTTGCACCGTTACAGTCAGTATCAAATGCCATACCGACCGCACAGCAGATTGACTTGCCGAAATCGCCATCGCCGTACAGCAAGGCGGCAGTAACAATCATAGCGTTTGAAATTGTGTGACACCAGCCGTGGTCAGTATGCTCATCATAATCGGAATGAATAATATTAAAGCATTCTTCAACTGTAACACCGTTTTTATATCCGTTATATATTTTCATAACTGCTTCATAAAGACGGGATGTAGCAGGAATTTGTGCAAGACCGCCAAGAATAATATCATCAATACTGTCTGTAACTGCAGCGCAAGCAATCATTGCGGAAACAAACATCTCACCGTAAATGCCGTTTTTAATATGAGATATTCTTGCATCTTTGTACGCCATTTCTGCGGCTGCGTCCGGATTGCCGGGATTGATATAACCAAAATAATCGCCTCGAATCTGTGCACCAATCCACTCTCTGCAAACGTTTTTATACACAGCAGATGCAGGCGGATTTAGGCAGTTGATGAAATTGACATAAGCAATTCTTTCGGCGGTAAAATATGAATGTACTGACTGATATTTCAGCCAAGCAGTTGCAACATCATTGCTTTCAAAATCTCTGCCGAATTCTTTAATTATCTTTTGCGCCAACACTACGTAATTTGTGTCATCGTCAACGGGCATACCGTCTACCGTGTCAGCAAAAGGCTTGTCTTTGAACCAGAACTTATACTTTTTATGCGTTTCTTCAATAACATCAGTGCTGAGAATATATCTGTGCATCGGGTAGTTATCAGTTTCTTTGAGAAACGGAATGAGCTCATTACTTCTTATACCTTCAATTGGCTTGCCGAGCAGACAGCCGACTGCCCTGCCGAGCCATGCACCCTTAATTTTTTTGAGTAAAAGCTCTTTATCGGGCATTGACTGCCTAAATTCATAAGGCTTACGCAACACTTTAATTTCCGAAAGCTCGGACGACTCGTCATATTTGTAATCCTTCTTTATATCAGCGTTTATTATAATATCAAAAATAACGTCACTCAATCTATCTTTTATTTCACCATTATCAAGTGTGGCGACAGACTCAAAAAGGCTCTTGTATTTTTCGATATCAAGTCCTTCTTCGATACACTGATTATACTCCATAAGCAAATCAGACGAATATCTGTTAAAACCGTTAACGTCATGATAATCTTTTTTAAAATCAATTCCGTAATTCTTTGCAAACATAAAGAACACCTCGTATTAAATTAGGTAAAAACATTATATCACAATTAGAGAATCATTCAATATGATTTTTTTGAATACAACTTATTTTTATAACGGAGAGCAAGGGGAGTTTTTATGAAAATATCTGTCTTCTCGAACCCGTTATGTGATGTATTAGCTAATCAGCATCAACTCGACGGGCTAAAAACTCTCCAGCAGAGAGTTTTTTTAACGCCCTTTCGAATCCCTTGCTTATATTATTTGCATAAAAAATAAGCACTCCCTGTTGGGAATGCTTATTTTTATGGCGGAGAGCAAGGGATTCGAACCCTCGAAACGCTTTTGACGTTTACACGATTTCCAATCGTGCTCCTTCGGCCAGCTCGGACAACTCTCCATAACTCAAGTCAACGCAAAATATAATACCTTATAAATTCAAAAAAATCAAGTCTTTTTATAAAATTTATCAAATTAAATTTCGGAGCAGATAGATTAAAGCTTATCTGCCCCGAAGGATTTAGGTTTTATTTGCTTTTTTCACGCATTTTGCAGTCTTTATTATATGATGCAACAACTGCGCTGTTTACAGCGTTTTCAAAGCCGTTTTCCTGCAAGGCAGCTATGCCCTCAATTGTGGTGCCACCGGGTGAGCAAACCTTATCGATAAGCTCATAAGGGTGCAAATCTGAATTAAGAATCATTTCTGCACTGCCTTTCACAGCCTGTGCCGCAACCTCAAGTGCAAGAGATTTATTCATACCAAGCTTTACTGCCGCACGTGCAAGCTGGTCGATATACAAATAGTTAAAAGCAGGTGAACATCCGCCAATAACACCGAAAACAGCAAACATATCTTCGCTTATTTCAAATACGCCGCCGAACGAACGGCAAAAATTATGCAGACATTCTTTTTCGGTATTTGTTACGTTACTTTCAACACAAACACCGGTAGCAGAGCCCTGTACTCGTGCATTGATGTTAGGCATAATTCTTGCAAGCTTTGCATCAAAGCCAAGCAGATTTCTGATAAAGCCAAGCTCTGTGCCTGCAGCAACAGAAACAATAAAAGGATTTTTTGCTTTAAATGTCTCGGCATTCTCTGTAAGCAGAGCAGGAAAATCCTTCGGCTTAACAGCAAGAATAACCATATCACTTGCAGTTATAAGTGACTTAACACTATCACAAGGCTTTACACCGAAAGTGCAAATATTATCAAGGCTCGGCTGATAAACGTCGTAAGCATAAAACTCGTTTTCACCGAAAAATTCTGTTTTTGAAGAGCCTGCAACAAGTGCAGATGCCAGATTGCCTGCACCGATAAAACCGATTTTCATTGATTTTACTCCGAATTATTCTACGTCAGATGTACAGTTGGGGCACTTTGTAGCTTCGATATCGATTTCGCTCTTGCAGTAGGGGCACTTCTTTGTTGTGGGTGCTGCGGGAGCTTCTTCAGCCTTCTTTTCTGTTTTCTCACGAAGCTTGTTGATTGACTTAACAAGGCAGAAAACAACAAATGCCATAATAACGAAGTTGAGGACAGCGTTGATGAAGTTGCCGTATGCCAGCACTGCAACACCTGCTTCCTGAGCGGCTGCAAGTGTATCGAATTCACCCTCGCCGAGAACGATAAACTTGTTAGCAAAATCAACACCCTTTGTCAAAAGGCTGATTACGGGCATAACAAGGTCGTCAACAAGAGATTTGATAATTGCCTGGAAGGCTGCACCGATGATAACACCGACTGCAAGGTCAACAACGTTGCCGCGCATAATAAATGTTTTGAATTCTGAAATGAAACCTGACTTTTTGCTCATAACTAACACATCCTATTCGAATTTTTTTGCTATTATAACATATAGAAAAATACATTTCAAGTTGCAATTGACTATTAAAATAAAATATGTTAAAAATATATTATAAATCGGAGGTAATATAAAATGCTTCTTACTATTGATATCGGAAATACAAACATAACTCTCGGTCTGTTTAAAAAAGACGAGCTTTGCTTTGTCAGCAGACTTGCAACTCAGCACGTTAGAACAAGAGATGAATATGCTTTTGAACTGTTAAATATGTTTAACCTGAATTCGTTAAACCCCAAGCTTTGCAGTGATGCAATAATCAGCTCTGTTGTGCCCGAAATAACAAGAGATATCGGCAGTGCGGTAAAGCTGACGACCGGATGCACGCCGAAATATATCGATAAAGATATTAAAACGGGGCTTAAAATTGCAACGGACATTCCCGGTCAGCTTGGTGCGGATATGATTGCAGGTGCAGTTGCCGCAATTGACAAATATCCCCTGCCCTGCCTTGTTATCGACCTTGGCACGGCAAGCAAGATGTTTGTTATTGACAGCACAGGCACTTTTCTCGGGTGTACAATCTCTGCAGGTGTAGGAATTTCACTCAAGGCACTGTCAAGCGGTGCATCTCAGCTTCCTGCAATCAATATTAAAGCGCCTGAAAAAACAATCGGCACAGAAACAATCAGCTGTATGCAGTCCGGCGCAGTATACGGCACCGCCTGTATGATAGACGGTATGATTGAAAGATTTGAAAAAGAGCTTGGATACCCCTTTAAATCAATTGTTGCCACAGGCGGTTACGCAAAGCCTATTGTAAAGCACTGTAAGCGTGAAATTTTATTTGACGATAATATGTTGCTTGACGGCTTAAAATGTATTCACGACCACAACACGGCAAAAAAGGATGAACAATAAAATGAAGAAAAATTCAAATCTTACAAAACTTATACTTGTTGCTCTTTTCAGCGCAATAGTAATTGTATTCACCGTTATACCTAACCTTGGCTATATTTCAACAGGCCCGATTGAAATCACAACGTTACATATAGTTGTAATTATCGGTGCAGTATTTCTCGGCCCAAAATACGGTGCCGTTATCGGCGGTGTTTGGGGTATTACCTGCATTGTGCGTGCCTTTGTGCTCGGCGGAGGCAGTGAAATATTCAAGCCGTTTTTAAATCCCTTGGTTTCTTTTGTGCCCAGAGTTCTTGTTGGTCTATTTGCAGGCCTTGTTTTTGCCGCACTCAAAAAAACAAAGCTCAATACTGCTGTAAGCGCAGGTATTGCTGGAGCTGTAGGCACACTGACAAACACGGTTTTTGTTTTATCGGCGCTTTACATATTCGGCATGGAAATAAGCAGCTATCAAGCTTTTTTTGATATGTTCAAAACAATAATTACAACCATTATTTCACTCAATGGCTCCATTGAACTGATATCCGCAGTGATTGTTGTACCGCTTATTTATAAGCCCCTCTCAAAATACACAGGAAGGCTGAGAATTAACTGATATGCTTGTTAATATGAAACAGCTGCTGACCGAAGCGCAAAAGGACAAATGGGCAGTAGGAAGCTTCAGCGTGTCCAATATGGAAATGGTGCTCGGTGTGTTGAAAGCTGCAGAAGAAACCAACAGCCCCGTAATACTTCAGATTGCCGAGGTAAGGCTAAAGCAATCACCGCTTGAAATTATCGGCCCACTTATGGTTGCGGCTGCAAAAAGTGCTAAGGTGCCCGTCGCTGTGCACTTTGACCACGGACTTACCATAGATAAAATCAAAACCGCACTTGACATCGGCTTTACAAGCGTGATGTTTGACGGCTCACATCTGTCACTTGAAGAAAACATAAAACAAACAAAGATTACCGTTGATTTAGCAAAAAAGTACGATGCCGCCGTTGAGGCTGAAATAGGCTGTGTAGGCGGAAGTGAGGACGGCAGTGAAGATTTGGCAATTAACTGCACCTCCCCTGCTGAAGCTATAAAATTTGCCGTTCAAACAGGTGTTGATGCGCTTGCAATTGCAATAGGAAATGCACACGGCAATTATAAAGATACACCGCATCTTCGCTTTGATATTCTCGAAAAGGTCAGAGACTGTGTTGAAATTCCGCTTGTGCTTCACGGCGGTACGGGAATTCTGCCGGAAGAATTTATCAGATGCAGAGAAAACGGAATAAAGAAAATAAATATTGCGACCGCAACATTCGACAGTGTTGAAAAAAGTGTACGCACTGCTTATGCAGATAA
Source organism: Acutalibacteraceae bacterium (assembly GCA_045604525.1). Lineage (GTDB taxonomy): Bacteria > Bacillota > Clostridia > Oscillospirales > Acutalibacteraceae > UBA8612. The sequence continues at coordinate 18,252 of JAZUOH010000057.1, read as the reverse complement.
TTCAATAAACGGTTATTATGACCTACAGGCGGCTGAGGTGAAGGGTGCTTACCTCAACGCTATGAAGCATATCAAAATTTTTGACTGCGCAAACAAAGCAGAACTTTTTACATAACGGAGGAATAACAGTGAGCTATTTTGAATTTGACAACAGCAGAAAATATGACGTAATTCCCCTTGGCAGAGTTGCCATAGACTTCAACCCCACAGATATGAATAAGCCTCTTTCTCAAAGCAGTAACTTCAACAAATACGTTGGCGGTTCACCTGCAAATATTGCAGTCGGCCTTGCAAGGCTTGGTGCAAAATGCGGCTTTTTTGCACGTGTATCAGACGACCAGTTTGGCGACTACGTAACTGAATACTTTAAAAATGACGGCATAGACGTATCTCATATTGTAAGATGTAAAAACGGTGAAAACCTCGGCCTTACATTTACTGAAATTAAAAGCCCGACAGAATCAAGCATACTTATGTACCGTGATGGTGTTGCTGACCTTATGCTTGATGTTGAGGATATTGACGAGCAATATATAAAGCAGGCAAAAATGCTTGTAATTTCCGGCACTTCACTCTGCACTTCACCCAGCAGAGAGGCCGCGCTCAAGGCAATGTTTTTAGCAAAGAAAAACGGTACAATTGTAGTTTTCGATATTGACTACCGCAGTTATACATGGAAAAACAAGGATGAAATTTCAATTTACTACAACCTTGTTGCACAGAATGCAGATATGATTCTCGGTTCAAGGGAAGAATTTGACCTTACTGAAGCTATTATGGGCGGCGGCAACGACGACATTGCATCCGCAAAGCTCTGGCACAGCTTTGGTGCTAAACTCATTATCATCAAGCACGGCAAGGAAGGCTCCTATGCCTATGCTGCAGACGGTACAAATTATAAAGTTAATATTTTCCCCGTCAAAATGCTCAAAGGTTTTGGCGGCGGTGACGGATATGCTTCCGCTTTCCTTTATTCACTTCTCAACGGTAAGTCTTTAAAGGATGCGCTTGAGTTTGCAACCGCTTCGGCATCAATGCTTGTTTCTGCTCACAGCTGTTCGGAAGCAATGCCGAGCGTTGAAGCAATTGAAAATTTCATCGCTGATCAAAAGACAAACGGCTGCGGCGAAATTGTAACCGAAATCTGACGGAGGTAAGAAAAATGCTTCGAATTGCTATGCTTTCAAAATGGCACGTTCACGCTTCCGGTTACGCCAGAGATGCTGTTGCATCCGGCAAAGCCGAAATCAAGGCTATATGGGACGAGGACTCAGTTAGAGGAAAAGAGTGGGCAAAAGACCTCAACGTTGATTTTGAAGCTGATATTGACACTCTGTTTGCAAGAAATGATATTGATGCTGTTATCTGTTGTGCCCCTACAACAATGCACGAAGATGTGCTGATAAGGGCCGCCAATGCAGGCAAGCATATATTCACTGAAAAGGCACTTGCAACAACAGTTGAAGGATGCAAAAAAATTGCAGATGCCATAATTAAAAGTGGAGTAACATTCACAATCTCTCATCCTCAAAGATTCAGCAAAGCAACTAAATTCATCAAATCATATATTGATTCAGGTAAGCTCGGTACGGTTACAACAGTAAGAATTAGAAACGCTCACAGCGGTGTGAGCGGAGGTTGGTTGCCTGAATATTGGTTTGAAGAAAAGGATGCAGGCGGCGGAGCAATGATGGACCTTGGCTGTCACGCTATGTATCAGCTCGCTACTCTTTGCGGCAAGCCCAAGAGAATCAGCGCTATGTTCAACTCCCCTCTCGGCTCAAAGGTTGACGAAAACGCTGTAGCAATTATTGAATTTGAAAACGGAATTATTGGCATTTCAGAAACGGGCTTTGATTCTTATGCTTCACCCTACAGAATTGAGGTTTACGGAACAAACGGCACCATTACTGCAGAAAGCAACGAGCTAAAAATCAAAACAAAAGACACTGCTGAATTAAGCAACGCTTTTATTGAGCCTAAGGCTGATGAGGGTGACATAAGTCCGTTAAACAAGTTTATTAACGCCTGCGTTAACGGCACAGGAACACCCGAGGGCTTAGACCTTGATGCAGCAATAGCTTTGACTCAGCTGCTTGAAAACTCATACATTTCTGATAAAACAAACACCACTGTTACTCTTTAAAAAGTTAAAGGACATCAGCCAAACGGTTGATGTCCTTTATATTTTATTACATTGAAGTTAGAATTATTTCGCCGTCTGCCACTGATAATGAAACAGCCTTTAACGGTGTTGAAGCATTATCAACAATAAGGTTTGCAATTTTATCTTCAACATTTCTGCGTATTGCATTGCGAAGGTCACGGGCACCTCTTGTTCCGTTATCGCACTTTGAGGCAAGAACCAAAGGCACTTCGTCACTCCAGGAAAACTTTATGCCTTTGTTTTCAAGCGGCTCGACAAGCTCGTCGAGCATAAGCACGGCAATTTCTTTATAATTATCTGCGGTGAGGTCGTTAAACACAACAATCTCATCAACTCTGCCGATAAATTCGGGTCGGAGGAATTCTCTCAGAGCCTTCATAGCTCTGTCTGAATTCGCCTCGCTCTTGCTCTTTGCAAAGCCAAGGGAGCCATCCTTACGGTCACTGCCTGCATTTGATGTCATAATGATAACCGTATTTTCAAAACTTACTGTTCTGCCCTGAGCATCGTTAATTTTTCCCTCATCAAGAATCTGAAGAAGGATATTCATAACATCGGGGTGAGCTTTTTCAATTTCATCAAAAAGGATAACTGAATAAGGCTTTCTGCGCACCTTTTCGGTGAGCTGTCCCGCTTCATCATAGCCAACGTATCCGGGAGGAGAGCCAATAATTCTTGAAACGCTGTGCTTTTCCATAAACTCAGACATATCAAGACGGATAAGAGTTTCAGGTGTATCAAAAAGCTCTTGAGAAAGAAGCTTGACGAGCTCTGTTTTACCTACGCCTGTCGGGCCGACAAAGATAAACGAAGAAGGTCTTCTTCTCGGGCTTATCTGCACTCTGCCCCGTTTGATTGCGGCGGCAACAAGCTTTATTGCATCGTCTTGACCTATGAGCTTTGCTTTGAGCTTGTCCTCAAGGTCGGCGAGCCTTCGAAGGTCGCTTTCAATAACCTTCTGTGCCGGGATGCCTGTCCAAAGCTGAATTACCTTTGCAATATCATCCTCTGTTACGTTATTATCCTTTGCAAGCTCTGAAAGATTATTGATTTCGTTTTCACAGCTCATTATTTCTGATTTGACCTTTGATACTGCTTCGTAATCAATCTCTTTCTCCTCAGAAAGACGCTGATGTTCAACTTTAAGTGTAGCAAGACGTTTTTCAGCCATCTCGCACATACTGATATATTTGTTTCTCAGATTTGCACAGGTACAGGCTTCATCAAGCAGGTCAATTGCTTTATCGGGTAAAAATCTGTCGTTAATATACCTTTCTGAAAGAACAACAGCACTGTAAACAAGTGAGTCATTTATTCTGACACGGTGATAATTCTCGTAATAATCCTTAATACCGAGAAGAACTTTATAGGTATCTTCAACCGAAGGCTCTTCAACCTTTACGGGTTGAAGTCTTCGCTCAAGTGCGGCATCCTTTTCAATATACTTGCGATACTCAGTAAAGGTAGTAGCACCTATAATCTGAATCTCACCGCGTGAGAGTGCAGGCTTGAGAATGTTTGCGGCATTCATCGAGCCTTCAGCATCGCCGGTTCCAACGAGGTTGTGAACCTCATCAATAAACAGAATTATATTGCCCTCTGATTTTACTTCATCTACAAGTCCTTTGATTCTGCTTTCAAACTGACCTCTGAACTGTGTACCTGCAACAAGTGCAGTAAGGTCAAGCAGATGAATTTCTTTATCTGCAAGCTTTGCGGGAACCTCACCGCTTGCAATGCGAAGTGCAAGACCTTCAGCTATTGCGGTTTTACCGACACCCGGCTCACCGATAAGGCAAGGGTTATTTTTTGAGCGTCTGCATAGAATCTGAATTGAGCGGTATATTTCATTATCTCTGCCGATAATTCGGTCAATTTTTCCTTCCTTTGCCTTTCGTGTTAAGTCGGTGCAGTAAAGGCTGAGATATTTTCTCTTATTCTCATCCGGCTTCTTTTTCTTCTTGCCGAAGCCACGCTTTTTTTCTTCGGGATTTTCGGGCACTCCTGCATCCTCAACGTCTTCAAGCTCGGGAGCAGCATCACCCATACCCATACTGTTCATAAAGTTCTGCATAAACGGAAATGTGGGTGCACCGCCGTTTTCAAACGAGCCTTCATCAATGCCTGCCATTGCGGCATCCATCTGCTCGGTCATTGCATCGACCTCTTCTTCGGTGATGCCCATACTCTCCATCATTTGTTTAATAGGGCCTACGTTCATTTCCATAGCACATTTAAGACAGAGACCCTCGGGTGTTGTCTGTCCGTTTTCAACGCGCTGAATAAAAATTACCGCAGGACGCTGATTGCATTTACTGCACATCATTCTTTTCATTTCTTTATTACTCCTGAATTATGAATTAGCTTATTTTTTTGAAAACTTTTCTTTGCACTGTCTGATAACATCGGGCATATAGGAAACAAATGCAACAAGTGTAAGAATAACCGATATTACAACAAGCACCATGCAAACAACATTGGGAAGTGTGAATGTGCTTGCAAATACACCAACCTCGGGACCGAAGAGGAAAATAGCAACCATAACGCCGTAGAACACAAAGGTTGCAACCTTACCGTAAATTTCAGCAGCACTCGGAAGCATACCGAGAGCAATCATAATAACGCCGCCGATAACAAAGACAGCCTCTTTTGCAAGGAAGATAAGGAAAACCCAGCTGAAAGCACGCATTGTTTCATCACTGCAGGTGTTAAACTCGATAAAGAGAAGAATTGCAAGAGTAATCTGTGTAAGCTTGTCTGCGAGCGGGTCGAGCATTTTGCCCAGCTCACTTACCATATTGAACTTACGTGCAATTTTACCGTCAATAAAATCAGTAAGACCCGAAGCAACAATTGTTATAAGAGCCCAACCGAGATATCCTTTATAAAAAAGAACACCGAAAACGGGAATAAGAAGAATGCGGAAAAAGGAAATAAAATTCGGAATTGTATTCCAATTTTCAAGAAAACGTTTGATATTCATAACATTGACACTCCTTAATGAATTATTCTGTTATACTGTACAGATCGATTTTACTCAAATCTGTAATATCTAAATTTTTGACCGTATTGCATATTGCTGAATTTTCAACAGCCTGCGAAAGTTTATCCTGTTCCGATTGCAACACCGAATATCCGTTGAGAAGTGTTGACAGCAAGAATATAAGCACAACACCTTTTATCAGACCTGTAGCGGCGCCAAGCCACTTATTTGCCTGCTTGAGAACAGGCAGCTTTGCAATGCCGCAAACGACACCGGCCAGCAAACCGAGAACAAACCGTGCGGCAAGGTAAATGAGAATAAAGCAAAGCATTCTCAGTAACACAAGTGCACCGGGACGGATAATATCGTGAGATATTTTTTCAGCCGTATCGTGAACAGAAAGCTTTAACGATGAGATATCCTCGGTTACGTTACCGACATCAATACCAAACCCCTCAAGCTGTGTTTTGAGCCAATCGGGAATTTCATCAACAATCTGATTTACAGTAGTTGCTACAGAAGTGCTGTCAATTCCCTCCTGCATCGCTTCTTCAACCTTGTTGGTTACATAGCCGGAAAGAATATTATCATAGCTCCATTCAGCTGCACTTAAGCTGAGACTCATTGCGACGGCAACTGAAATAACGACGCAGATAATAGAAAAAATACATCTTAAGAATCCTTTACGCATTGAAGATATTACACTTACTGCAAGCACTGCAATAAGAGCTATATCAATACCGTAAAGAAGAATCAAACTCTCCATACACTCCTCCTTTTAATCAATATGAGTTCTGATATTAAGCTGAACAATAGTACCAAAGCAAAGTGCATAGCACTTTTTGCCGCTGACAGTAACGTCCTGTGTTGCGGTATCAAGCTTTGTTTTGCCAATGAGCTTACCTCGTTTATTAAACGTATGAACAGTGTTACTGCTATCACTTATACATACGGTACTGCCGTCGTAGTCAATACATTCAATTTTGCTCTCAAGCTCTACACTGAAAATTTCTTTACCCTTGCTGTTAAGAAGTGCGACAGTGCCTGAATCAATACTGCCATATTTTGAAAGCACTATTGCGAAATTACCGCTTTCATCGCTGACAAAACGTGAAATTGTGTTATAACCGAAGTTAACCTTTTCTTTTTCACCGTTTTTATTGACAACAGTATAAGCGTTTTCGCTAAGTACTATAACTGTGTCGTTATCAGAATAAAATACACTGTGAAGCGATTCGCCTTCAAAATCAATTGTGTTAACAACCTCATTGTTCTTAATGTTGATAATATAGAGCTTCGAATAAAGGCACGCATCCTTTGAACCAACGCCGACAAGAGCAATATTCTTGCCATTTGGCGAAATTGAAAGACCGATAACATATTCGTCGGCGCATTTAAAATCAAACATCTTTTTAAAATCGGAATCGTACACGGCTACAACACTTGCGGCACGTTCGGTTTTAAGTGAAAAAGCATAGCTGCCGTTTTTTGCAAGCGTGCAAGCATAGGTTTCCGTCTGCAATTCTTCACTGTGAAGAAGCTCACTGCGGTCTGTTATCATATATCGGCCCGTAACACGGTCACACACAAGCATTCTGCCGCTGTTTATAGATGTCATCGGCTTAGAATATGAGTGAGTGTAGCCGACTGTTTCCTTAGCTGTGCGATTAAGAAGAGATACCTCATCATTTTTCACCACGACCATCGTTTCGCCAAGCATCGTCATATCCTTAACGTTGCCGGAGCCGATTTCAGTCGGGTAGCCATCACCGGGCTCCATATTTGAAAAGCCGTCTTTTATGTAATCAATAATTTTTGTGAATGTGACGTTACCAAGCGAGCGTGCCGCAATAAACACAAGTGAAACACAGACAATAACAATGAGTGTAATAGTGCCTGCTGTAGCAAGCTTACTCATTCGCTTTTTTTGTGCCCTTTTTTTCTCTTCTTTTATTCGTTCTTGCTCTGCACGTTGCTTTGCACGTGCGGCAGCTTTCGCCTTCATACGCTGTTCTTCTTCGGGAGTAAAAGAAGACTTGTTTCGTTCATCCATTTAATTCACACTCCTCATAGTAAACTTTGTTCAGATAAAGCCCTTGAGGCGGAGCAGTTACACCTGCACGGCTTCTGTCAAGGGAATCAATAATATCACTTATGGAATCCTTTTCTATTCTGCCTAAAACAACATCGGTCAGTGTACCTACCATTATTCTGACCATATTATATAAAAAACCGTCTGCAGTAACACTCATACGAATCATATCATTCTCACGTGAAACCGAAAAGCTTTTTACAGTTCTTATTGTTGACTGAACACTGCTGCCCGAAGAGCAGAAAGCTTTAAAATCGTGCTTGCCGCAAAAATACTGTGCCTGTAAGTTTAAAAAATCTGCATCAACAGGTTTATTGAATTGCCAGCATCTGCCTGTCATAAACGGGTCGGGCAAAGAAGAATTTCTGATAAGGTAAAGATATTCCTTACCTTTGCAGTCGTATCTTGCGTGAAAATCATAGCTGACCTCGCGGCAGTCAGTGACAGCAATATCATCCGGCAGATAAGCATTAAGCCCACGAACTACAACATCACAAGGCAACAAGCTCGCCGTTCGGATGTTACAGCAGTACATATTTGCATGCACTCCCGAATCCGTGCGGCTGCAACCTACAACATTTTCACGCACACAGAAGAGCTTTTCAACCGCATCCTGCAATGTCTGCTGAACAGAGGGCGCATTATTTTGCACCTGCCATCCGCTGTAAGCAGTACCGAGATATTTGATTGTAAGAAGCAAATTTCTCAAGATAAAACCGCCTTAAATCAAATGTGCAAAAAAGTGATTAAGTAAAACAACACCTGCAACAAGAACCAGCATAGCTGCGATAAACAAAATATCAAGAGCAGAAAATTTCATCTGCTTCATTCTTGTGCGGCTGTTGCTTCCCGTGTAGCAACGGCATTCCATTGCAAAAGCAAGCTCGTAAGCTCTTCGGAAGGAAGAGACAAAAAGCGGTACAAGAATAGGAACAAGCGCCTTTGCTCTGTCAATAAGGTTGCCGCTTTCAAGGTCAGCTCCCCTCGCCTTTTGTGCGTTCATAATCTTATCAATTTCCTCAATAAGCGTGGGAATAAAGCGAAGTGCAAGTGTCATCATCATTGCGAGAGTATGCACCTGAATTTTAAATATTTTTAGCGGTGAAAGAAGCCTTTCAATCGCATCAGTGAGCATAGTAGGTGTGGTAGTGTAAGTCATAAGCGAGCTACCGATAATAAGGCAGGCAATTCTTACCATCATAAACACGGCGGTATAAACACCTTTATCAGTAATTTTAATAAAGCCTGCTCTTAAAAGCAAATTGCCCTCTGTCACGTAAAAAAGATTGAGAACTGCGGTAATTACGATAATAAGAAGAATTGCACGAAGGCTTTTGAGAAGCATTTTGAACGGTACACCCGAAATAAATATACCGCCCAAAAGAAAAGCCGCCATAAGTCCGAGTGCCCAGAAATTCTTACAGAAAAAAATAACAAAAATGAACACAAGCGTAAGAACGATTTTAACTCTGGGGTCCATCCTGTGAAGCAAAGATTTGCCCGGATAGTATTGACCTATAGTAATATCTCTGACCATCAGCAAGCGCCTCCCTTCAATAGAGAAACAAGCCTTTGACAGCCATCTTTAACGGTGTAAACGTCATCGTTAACCGACACACCCTGCGCCTTGAGAGCCATAAAAATACGTGTAATCTGCGGAACATTAAGGCCCATTTCTTCAAGCTGTGAGGCATGCGAAAATACATTTTCAACTGTATCATACATTTCAGCACGAGATTTATTCATAACAAGAATTTTTGTTGCTACGCTTGCAACATCTTCCATACTGTGCGACACGAGCAATACCGTGCTGCCCGTTTTTCGCTTGTAATCGACAATCATATCAAGTATTTCCTGCCTGCCTTTGGGGTCAAGACCTGCAGTCGGTTCATCGAGAATTAAGATTTTCGGATTCATCGCCATTACGCCTGCAATGGCCGCCCTGCGTTTTTCACCGCCAGAAAGGTCGAAGGGAGATTTTTCAAGAAGCTCCTTTTTAAGCCCGACATATTCAGCTGCCTTTAATACACTCTTGCCAATCTCAGCATCGGACATACCCATATTTCTGGGTCCGAATGCAATATCTTTATAAACCGTTTCTTCAAAAAGCTGATATTCAGGATACTGAAAGCAAAGTCCTACCTTAAATCGCACGGAACGGATTTTTTTCTTATCTGCCCAGATATCCTCCCCGTCAATGATTACAGTGCCCTGTGTGGGCTTCAAAAGACCGTTAAGATGCTGAACAAGCGTGCTTTTACCGGAGCCTGTGTGACCGATAATACCGACAAGCTCGCCGCTTTCAATATCTAAATTTATGTCCTTGATTGCACTCACACTCAGCGGTGAACCGCTGCTGTATGTGTGAGACACATTTTTAAGCGAAATAATCGGCATCATTTACTCCTCAGTAATGCAAGTATTGCTTGCGTACATTCTTCTTCATTCAAAAGGTTTGAAGGTATATCTATTCCTTCATCATTAAGCATACGGCAAAGTTGTGTTGCCTGCGGCACGTCAAGACCTACCTCAATAAGCTTATCAGCCTGCGAAAAAACCTGCCTTGGCGTACCGTCCATAATCACACTGCCGTTATCCATTACAACAACTCTGTCTGCCTGAACGGCTTCATCCATAAAGTGAGTTACCAGCACAACAGTAATGCCCATTTCTTTATTTAATCGCTTTATTGTTGAAAGCACTTCTTTTCTGCCTACAGGGTCAAGCATTGCCGTGGGTTCATCGAGTACAATGCATTTTGTCTGCATTGCAATAACACCTGCAATTGCAACACGCTGCTTCTGACCGCCCGAAAGCTTGTGAGGCTCAAAGCTTCTGAATTCATACATATTAACTGCCTTTAAAGCATCATCAACACGTTTTCGTATTTCCGAAGGCTCAACCCCTAAGTTTTCGGGACCGAATGCAACGTCATCCTCTACAATTGTAGCAACAATCTGATTATCGGGATTTTGAAAAACCATACCGACTGTTTTTCTTATTTCATCGGTATATTTTTCATCGGATGTATCCATGCCATTGACCAGAACCTTGCCCGACTCTGGGATATTTATTGCATTTGTAAGCTTGGCAAGAGTTGATTTGCCAGAGCCGTTATGACCGAGCACAGCAACAAAGCTGCCCTGTTCAATACCAAGCGTTACCTCTTTTACAGCAAGCGGTAATACCTGTCCCTCTTCATCTGCCTCATATCTGAAGCAGACATTTTCAAAACGAATTATATCAGCCATTTTATTAGTCCTGTTTTCTCCAGATTGCTGTTGCACCGCACGGAAGCGGCATACCGGAAAGCGTAGCGGGAAGACCGAGCTCACTGCCCGAAACTCTGCCGCCGTGCTTTGGCACAACGGTAGAGCCGAGTATGTACTCCATAACAGACGGTGACAAACCGGTTGTATAAGAATTTATTAGCATTGCCACGGCATCGTCGGAAAGAAGCTGCTCACAAAGTGACACAAAACTGTAAACCTCGTCTTCAAGCTTCCACACTTCGCCGCCGGGACCTCTGCCGTAAGACGGCGGGTCCATAATAATTATATCGTACTTATTGCCTCTTCTGATTTCGCGCTGAACAAACTTAATACAGTCGTCAACAAGCCAGCGAACCTTACCGTCAAGCACACCGCTTGATGCGGCATTTTCTTTAGCCCACTGGACCATACCCTTTGAAGCATCGACGTGTGTAACCTGTGCGCCGCTTTTGAGAGCGGCAACTGTCGCACCGCCCGTATAAGCAAAAAGATTGAGAACCTTGAGTGGTCTGTCGGCATTTTCTATCATACCTCTTACCAAATCCCAATTTGTTGCCTGCTCGGGAAAAAGACCTGTGTGCTTAAAGCCCATAGTTTTAATATTGAATGTTAAGTCTCCGTAAGAAATCTCCCATCTGTCAGGAAGCTTACCCAAAAGCTCCCATTTACCGCCGCCTGTCTGTGAGCGGTTGTATCTGGCATTTGCCTTTCTCCATAAGGGATGACGTCTGCCAGTTTTCCAAATAACCTGAGGGTCGGGACGGATAAGAATAATATCGCCCCACCTTTCAAGTCGCTCACCGTCGGTACAGTCAAGCAGTTCGTAATCTTTCCATTTGTCTGAAATTCTCATTTTACATTCCTCTATATAAGACGTTCTTTTACAACAAGAGATATCTCTTCGGCAAGCCGTTTTATCTGCGTTTCGTCTTTTCCCTCAACCATAACACGGATGAGAGGCTCCGTGCCCGAAACACGCACAAGCACCCTGCCGCCTTTCCCTAGCTCTGCTTCGGCACGGTTTATTGCTTTCTTTATTTCATCATCATTACCGTAACGAACTTTGCCGATTTTAGAAACACGGACATTTACGGTAATCTGAGGATAAATCTCAATCTCACGAGCCAATTCACTCAGCTTTTTACCGCTTCGCTTGATTATCTGCAAAAGCTGAATTGCGGTAAGCTGACCGTCACCGGTAGAAGCATAATCAAGAAAAATAACGTGACCTGACTGTTCACCGCCTATGGAGCAACCTTTTTCAAGCATACGCTCAAGCACATATCGGTCGCCGACAGCCGTTACTTCAACATTTATGCCGTTTGCACTGCAGTAGTTGTGAAAACCCAAATTGCTCATAACTGTCACAACCGCCGTATCTTTTTTCAGCCTGCCCTGCTCTTTAAATGCCTTTGCGCAAATTGCAACAATTTTATCTCCGTCAACAACGTCGCCGTTTTCGTCAACGGCAAGAAGCCTGTCAGCATCACCGTCAAATGCAAAACCGGCAACACAGTTATTTTCTTTTACAAATTTTTGAAGACGGGTCAGATTTGTTGAGCCGCATTCACGGTTAATATTTATACCGTTAGGCACAGCGGAAAGCACCTCAAAATCTGCGCCTAAATTTGTAAAAAGCTCGGGTGCGGTTAACGAAGCTGAACCGTTTGCGCAGTCAAGTGCTATTTTTATACCGGAAAAATCTTCTTCAACCGTTTCGAGCAAATGCTCGATATAATCAAACCTCGGCATATCGGCAAAACGTATTCTGCCTACATCACCGCCTATTTTAACTTCGGGAACAATAGTTCCGTCAAGAATTATCTCTTCAATTTTTTCTTCAGTTTCGTCGGGCAGTTTATAGCCGTCTGATTTAAAAATCTTAATTCCGTTATACTCACAAGGGTTATGAGAAGCGGAAATCATAATACCTGCATCATAGCCGTAATCTTTAACAAGAAAGGCAATTGCAGGAGTAGGAAGTACGCCGAGCACAAGCACATCGGCCCCTACGGAACAAAGACCTGAGGAAATTGCAGACTGAAGCATTTCGGATGAAATACGTGTATCCATACCGATAAGCACTTTAGGACGTTTTCGATTACCGTCGGATAGCACCATTGCCGCTGCCCTGCCAATCTGCATTGCAAGCTCACATGTAAGCTCACTGTTAGCTATACCTCGTGCACCGTCTGTTCCGAAAAGTCTTCCCATGGATATTCAACCCTTTCAAAAAAGTGATTGCTGACCCTCAACGGGAATACCCAGATGTGCATAACCTGCAGGAGTTACCGTCCTGCCTCGAGGCGTACGTGCAAGAAAACCTATCTGCATAAGATATGGCTCATACACATCCTCTATCGTAACCGCTTCTTCGCCTATCGCCGCCGCAATCGTTTCAAGACCTACGGGACCGCCATTATAGAACTTTATAATTGAGCTGAGCAAAAGCCTGTCAATATTATCAAGACCGAGCTCGTCAATCTCCATTCGGTTAAGTGCAAGCTGAGCACTCTCAAGGTCAATCTGACCCTTGCCGAGCACCTGAGCAAAGTCGCGCGCACGTTTGAGAAGGCGGTTAGCAATACGCGGTGTGCCTCTAGAACGTGATGCAATTTCAAGTGCACCGTCATCGTCAATATCTACACCAAGTATGCCCGCAGAACGACGTACTATACCTGCAAGCTCCTCGGGAGTATAGAGCTCAAGGCGGAAAATGACACCGAAACGGTCACGCAAAGGTGCACTCAGCTGACCTGCACGCGTTGTTGCACCGATAAGCGTAAAGCGTTTTAAATCAAGTCTTATCGACCTGGCAGATGGACCTTTACCGATAATAATATCGAGTGCATTATCTTCCATTGCAGGATAAAGAACCTCTTCTACAGCACGTGAAAGCCTGTGAATTTCATCAACAAAAAGCACGTCGCCCTCATTGAGGTTGGTAAGAAGTGCCGCAAGGTCGCCGGGTTTTTCTATTGCGGGGCCGGAGGTTACTCTGAAATTAACACCCATTTCGTTTGCGATAATGCCTGCAAGTGTTGTTTTGCCAAGGCCGGGAGGACCGTACAGCAAGACGTGGTCAAGCGGCTCACATCTGGATTTTGCAGCCTCAATATATATACGCAGATTTTCTTTAACTTTTTCCTGGCCGATATAATCATCAATTCTTTGCGGACGCAAGGACAGCTCTATATCGTTATCTTCCGAAGTATAGCCCGAAGCTACGATTCGGTTTTCAAAATCCATTTCTTCCATCATAAGCCTTCACCTCCTGTATAATCAAAAGCCTTTTGCAAGGCTGAGAAGTGCCTGTTTAATCAGCTCATCTACCGGCAGATTCGGGTCAAGCTTGCCGACAGCAAGGCTTGCTTCCGAGCGGCTGTAGCCGAGTGACATAAGTGCATCAACAGCATCGTTACCTCCAGCAGATACGGGAACAGAATTCACATCACCTACCGTTACGGCGGAAACACCCGTTGCGAACGGTGCAAGCTTATCCTTAAGCTCAACAATAATGCGTTGAGCAATTTTGGGACCAACACCCTGTGCAGCAGTAATCGCCTTAACATCGCCACAGGCAACAGCCTGCGAGAGCTTATCGGGAGTAAGACGAGAAAGAATTGCAAGAGCCGCCTTAGGACCGACACCTGATACACCAATCAGAATCTTGAAACAGTCAAGCTCTGCCGTTTCAGCAAAGCCAAACAAATCAAGCGCATCTTCACGTACGCTGAGATATGTATAAAGCGTAACCTCTTCACCTGTCGAGCCGATTTTGCAAAGAGTATTGAAGCTTGTATAACAACGGAATGCAACTCCCGAGCAGCTGAGCGCTACGCTTGATTCATCTGTATAAACAACCCTACCCGTAAGCGAATAAAACATAAATTAAACCTCCTTAAAGAGAGCCGAGCAGTGAGCCTGCTGAATGAGCATGGCATATCGCGAGCGCAAGAGCATCAGCAGTATCATCCGGCTTGGGTACAGATTTAAGACCAAGCATAAGGCGTGTCATTTCCTGCACCTGCTTTTTTTCAGCCCGACCGTAACCAACAACGCTTTGCTTAACCTGAAGAGGAGTATACTGCGCAATTTTAAGCCCTGCCTGTGCTGCAGAAAGCACGATAACTCCTCTTGCCTGCGCAACGTCGATAGCAGTAGTTGTGTTTGTATTGAAGAAAAGCTTTTCGATTGACATAGCATCGGGCTTATATGTGTCGATAAGCTGAGTAAGACCCTTATATATATCCGAAAGGCGCTGTTCAAAAGGCGTATGTGCCTTTGTAGTGACAGCACCGTAATCAACAACAGTAAAGTGATTGGCATTATAATCGACAATACCGTAGCCGATAATTGCATAACCGGGGTCAATACCAATAATACGCATACTTTTACTCCAATACATAATATCGCTGTATTATAACATATTTATTATATTAAAGTAAAGAGTTTTATAATTATTTATTCAGTCGTTCATATTCTGCAATAAAGCTTGCAACAGCCGAAAAAATAGGTGCACAATCAGCTGAGCCAGATTTGCCGTCCTCATTCATCACAACAAGAACATATCTCGGGTTTTCATAAGGAAAAAATCCTGCAAACCAAGTGACAAGACGTTCTTTACCGGATGAAAAATCGCCGCTTTGTGCAGTTGCGGTTTTACCTGCTGCATCAAAATATTCTGTTCTTGCGTTTTTGCCGGTACCTTCTCTTACAGCAAGCTCAAGAAAGCTTGAAAGCAAATCAGCAGTTTCTTTGGAAAATACGTTTACCGGTGCCTGTTCATTTAACGATAATTCAAAACTGCCTTCGGCATCACAAAATCCACTTACAAGATAAGGCTTATAAATTTTACCCGAATTTGCAACAGCACAGTAAAGCATTGCTACCTGCAAAGGCGAGGCTGTCAGTGAACCCTGACCGAATGAAAAATTTGCTTTTGCGGCATCTGATTCGAGTTCTGTAATGCTTGGCAAAGTTCCGCTGTAAGATTTAATGCCGTCCGCAAGCTCAATCGGGTTGCCGAACCCTACAGACTCTGCCGTATCACGCAAATGATTGATATCAATTTCTTTTGAAAGATTGACAAAGTAACAGTTACAAGAAAAAACCAAAGCCGATGCCATATTGACCTTTCCATGCGATTTTGTACAACCGAAGCTTACTCCGCCCTGATTGATTGAACCGTTACAAAAATACTCTTTTTGCGGATTAACCCCTTGTTCAAGAGCACTTGCTGCAACAAGAGTCTTAAAAACGGAACCCACAGGATACGCACCGAGAACACGGTTAAAAAGCGGCTGATTTTCGTCCTTCAAATAATCAGATATCCTGTTCGGGTTAAAATTCGGCCTGCTCACCGAAGCGACAACTGCACCGCTGTTAACATCCAACATCACGGCAGCACCCTTTTTAAATCCGTTATTATCAACGATTTTTTCAAGAAATCTCTGAATTTCCGAATCCAAGGTCAAAACAATACCTGCCGATGAATTATAATTATTATCAACAACCTCAAGCTTGCCGCCGCGAAGAAATTTACCCGTACCGTCAGTTAAAAAACGAACGTTTAAAACTCCGGAATTAGATTTTAAAAAACTGTCATATCCTTTCTCAATGCCGGACAGACCGTCGCTTCCGTCTTCACTCACTGTGCCCGTTAAATGAGGTGCAAGCTGAAAATCATAATACCGATTGTATACTTTTAGATTTAATATATCCTCAGAAATTATTTGTCTTTCAGGCCTTATCAACAATAGGTTACCCTTTCCGAGTAAATCTACGGCATTGACATAATCCTGAGCGCTGATAAAACCTCTTATGGTTGCAAGAGCATTTGTCGTAGGCTTAACAACGCTCACAATTTCTTCTGTCAAACCTACAAGACGTTTAAAATTACGGTCATAAATACATCCTCTGCTTTGAGCAACCGTTATCGAGCGGGCAGCCTTGGTGCTTGAAACTACTTTATCCGGATGAATATTTATAAGTGCAACTCTCAGGCCGCATATTCCAATACACAGCATAATAACAACAAAAATAAACAATGCTCTTGAGTTGATATTTAAAGCTTTTGCTGAATTTTTCATTTAACTAAGTTCACCCGAAATCTAATCTTTTCTAAACTATTATCCGCATAAAACATAAAAAAATACCGATGCATAAAGCATCGGTATTTATACACTCTGTAATATTATTTTGTGATTTTATGGAAAGCTTTTTTACCTTTTTTAACAATCGCAAAACCACCGTCATTAAGCTGTGACTCCTCAACAGCAGTGTCGATTGAGGTAACTTTCACATCATCCAGCGAAACGCCGCCCTGCTCGACAAGTCTGCGAGCCTCACCTCTTGACTTGGCAAGACCTGCTTTTACAAGAATGTCAATTATGCCAATTTTTCCGTCTGCAAAATCATCAGCCGAAAGAACGGTTGTGGGCATATTATCGGTATTAGCACCATTAGAGAAAAGAGCTCTTGCAGCCTCCTGTGCCTTAACAGCCTCTTCCTCACCGTGGACAAGCTTTGTAAGCTCGAAGCCGAGTATTTCCTTAGCTTTATTGAGCTGACTGCCCTCCCACTTATCCATTTCATCAATTTCTTCAAGAGGAAGGAATGTAAGCATACGGATGCACTTGAGAACGTCTGCATCGCTGACATTGCGCCAATACTGATAGAATTCATACGGAGATGTCTTTTCGGGGTCAAGCCATACGGCGCCGGATGCTGTTTTACCCATCTTCTTACCTTCAGAGTTGAGAAGAAGAGTTATTGTCATTGCGTGAGCATCTTTACCGAGTTTTTTGGGGATAAGTTCGGAACGGCCGAGCATATTTGACCCCTGATCATTGCCGCCGAACTGCATATTACAGCCATACTCCTTGTAGAGATGGTAGAAGTCATAGCTCTGCATAATCATATAGTTAAACTCAAGGAAGCTCAAGCCCTTTTCCATTCTCTGCTTATAGCATTCTGCACGAAGCATATTGTTAACAGAGAAGCAGGCACCAACCTCACGGAGAACGTCAACATAATTAAGGTCAAGCAACCAATCGGCATTGTTAATCATCATGGCCTTGCCTTCGCCGAATTCAATAAAGCGGCTCATCTGCTTTTTAAAACACTCTACATTATGCTCGATTGTTTCTTTGGTGAGCACCTGTCGCAGGTCGCTTCTGCCGGAGGGGTCACCAATCATACCTGTACCGCCGCCGAGAAGAGCAATGGGCTTATTGCCTGCCATCTGAAGTCTTTTCATAAGGCAAAGAGCCATAAAGTGACCAACGTGAAGGCTGTCAGCCGTAGGGTCGAAGCCGATATAAAATACTGCCTTGCCGTTGTTGATAAGGTCTCTTATCTCCTTTTCGTCTGTTACCTGTGCAATAAGTCCTCTTGCAACAAGTTCTTCATAAATCTGCATATTAAACATTCCTTTCGGTATTATTTACTAATTATTTTTTCATTATATTTATATGTTGATTTTTGTCAACCTTATTTAACACATTTAAGCCATTCATCAGCAATAAGCTTATGTCCTGCAATGCTGGGATGAGTTCCGTCCCAGACAAAATATTCCATTCTTGACCTTGCTGCATTTTCGTAAAGCTTATCAAACAGCGGTACAAATACACAGCCGAAATCCTCAGCAATTTTCGGGGCAACCTCTCTGATTTTCTTGTTTACAGCCATACGGTATGTGACCGAATCTTCGGAGTCGTGACTGTCAGGTCTTTCA
>JAZUOH010000056.1:0-15215 GCA_045604525.1 Acutalibacteraceae bacterium | reverse complement strand
ACACAAAGTATTGCCTGCGTGTTTTAACCTTTCTGACCAAAAACTATCTCACTGATAATTGCAACTCAGTTTAATCAGTGGTTACTTTTGGAGTGGTATGTATGGTACACCAGTATAAACTGAACGGTTACAACATCGTTCTTG
This sequence comes from Acutalibacteraceae bacterium, assembly GCA_045604525.1. GTDB lineage: Bacteria > Bacillota > Clostridia > Oscillospirales > Acutalibacteraceae > UBA8612. Next base: position 15,071 of record JAZUOH010000056.1, on the reverse strand, counting down.
ATACGTGCAGTGGCTCTGTTCACGTTGTGGATGATGTTGCTTACGATATAATTGCGCTTTATAAAGAGAAAAGCGCAGAGGAAATAGCAGATGAAATCAGCGCAAAATATTCTGCTGACGGTGTCACAAGGCAAGACTGTCTTGATTGTATCGAGGATGTAAAGAGCCTTGAAGAAATGAAAAAGCTCTATACGCCCGACACCTATGCGGATATGGCTTTTGATTTCAAAAACAGAAATACCGTGCTCAAGGCTATGTGTCTTCATGTTGCTCATACCTGCAACCTCAACTGTGAGTACTGCTTTGCAAGCCAGGGCAAGTATCACGGCGAGCGTGCGCTTATGAGCTTTGAGGTTGGCAAGCGTGCACTCGATTTCCTTATTGAAAATTCGGGTACACGTCACAACCTTGAGGTTGACTTTTTCGGCGGTGAGCCGCTTATGAATTGGGATGTTGTAAAACAGCTTGTTGCCTATGCACGTGAGCAGGAGAAGATTCATAATAAGAATTTCCGCTTTACCCTCACCACAAACGGTATGCTGATTGATGACGATGTTATTGAATTCAGCAATAGGGAAATGAGCAACGTTGTCCTCAGCCTTGACGGCAGAAAAGAGGTGCACGACCGCCTGCGCAAAGACTATACAGGCAAGGGCAGCTACGATATTATTCTGCCTAAGTTCAAGGAGTTTGTTAAGCGCAGAGGTAACAAGAGCTATTATATGCGAGGCACCTTCACTCACGCAAACACAGACTTTACCAATGACATTTTCCACATGGCGGATATGGGCTTTACAGAGCTCAGTATGGAGCCTGTTGTCTGCTCGCCCGAAGATGCAAGTGCGCTCACCGAGGCAGATCTGCCTGTGCTTTTTGAGCAGTACGAGATACTTGCAAAAGAGATGATTAAGCGCAAGCGTGAGGGCAGACCGTTCACTTTCTACCACTATATGCTTGACCTCAAGCACGGTCCCTGCATTTACAAGCGTATTTCCGGCTGTGGCTCGGGCACGGAGTATGTTGCCGTAACACCTACGGGCGATATTTATCCCTGCCACCAATTCGTGGGCGACAGCAAATATCTGCTGGGCAATATTTACGACGGCATTTCAAACACCGAGGTGCAGAATGAGTTCAAGCTCTGTAACGCTTACGCTCGCAAAGAGTGTGAGGACTGTTGGGCAAAGCTCTACTGCTCGGGCGGCTGTGCCGCAAACTCATACCACGCAACAGGTAAAATTACGGGCATTTACGAATACGGCTGTGAGCTTTTCAAAAAGCGTATCGAATGTGCCGTAATGCTTCAGATTGCAGACGAGGTTTAAAACTTATGAACACACCCATTGTTGATTTTGTGAAAGCTTATGCACAAAGCGGCAAGGCCCGGTTTCATATGCCGGGTCATAAGGGTGTGTCTTTTTTTGTCGGTGAAGAGCTTGATATAACCGAAATTAAGGGTGCAGACGAAATGTATGTGCCCGAGGGTATAATCTTTGAAAGTGAGCGCAATGCCGCCTGTGCTTTCGGTACGTCACGCACCGTCTATTCTGCAGGCGGTTCAACGCAGAGCATACAGGCAATGCTGTTTTTGGCTTATTCAAAAGCTGATAAAAAGAATAAACCCTATGTGCTTGCTGGCAGAAATGCTCATAAGGCATTTATCTATGCCGCGGCAAAGCTCGATTTTGATATAAAGTGGCTGTATCCGCAAAAATCCTTAGGTATATGCAGCTGTATCATAACTGCGCAGGAGCTGAAAAAACAACTTGATGAGTGTGAATATAAGCCGTTTGCGGTTTATATCACAAGCCCCGATTATCTCGGCGGCGTAAGCGATATTGCAGCTTTAAGTAAGGTTTGCAAGGCTTACGGTGTGCCGCTTCTTATTGATAATGCACACGGTGCTTATCTCGCTTTTTGCAAAGAAAATATGCACCCGATAAAGCTCGGCGCTGATATGTGCTGTGATTCTGCACACAAGACTCTGCCTGTGCTTACGGGCGGAGGGTATTTACACATAGCGGCGGACGACAGATTTGGCTTTTCTGCTGATGCTGTGCGTGCAATGTCGGTATTCGGATCTACAAGCCCCTCTTACCTTATAATGCAGTCGCTCGATATGTGTAACCGATATATGAGCGAAAGAATCCGTGACGATATAAAAGACTGTACCGCACGTGTTGAGTGTGTACGTAAGGTTATTAAAAGACAAGGCATAAGAGATATATCCTGCGAGCCGCTTAAAATAACGGCAGATTTCAGAAATAACGGTATAGACGGATTTGACAATATCGGTGATTATTTCAGAAGCTTTGATATTGAGCCGGAATATTCCGACAGAGATTTTGCTGTTTTTATGGTGTCACCTTTTAACAGTGAGGCTGATTTTTGTCGGCTTGAAGAGGCGTTCAGCAATATAAAGCTCACCAAAATTATGCGTGAGGAAATTGTTTTTGAAAAAGCGCAGTCCGTTACGTCCGTGCGCAATGCTGTTTTTGCGCCGAGCGAAGAAACTTCCGTCTTGTGCGCTGAAGGCAGAATATGTGCTGCACCTTCGGTTTCGTGCCCTCCTGCAATTCCGATTGCCGTCAGTGGTGAAATCATAACCCGTAACCACATAGACATTTTCAATTATTACGGCATAGAAAAGATTGCCGTTATAAAAGAGTAATTCACAATTGACAATTTGTGTCAAGGTGATATAATAAATCCATAGTTTTTTATAAGAAAGGGAATCGTAATATGTTTTCAAAGCTTTTTGCACTGCTTCTTTCAATTTATTATTTGTTCACACCCTATGTCGCACCCTCGACGGATGACCCGATTGATGTGCTCGACAGCAGCGTAAAACTTACATACACCTTATGGGCAGACCCTCAGATTTCAAATTATATGCCCGAAAGAGAGCCTCGCTTCCGTGCAGCAGCAGAGGACCTCGGCAATGCAAGCACAGATATTGATGCGCTTATTCTCGTAGGCGATATTGCAGAAAACGGCCTTCAGTGCGAATATGAGGTTGTTACAAACCATCTTGCAGACAGCGGCGTTAAAAACTACCTTTTTGCTGTAGGTAACCACGATGTAAGGCTTCGTCTCTACAAGCAGGTTGTAAGCCGCTTTACTGAATTCCAGAATAATCTTAATGATAAAGCTGAAAGTGACCTTGCAATTGACAAGCTTAACTATACTTATGAAATAAACGGCTACACGTTTATTGTTATGGGCACTGACCGCACAGAATTTGAAGAGTCTTATTTCGGTGAAGAACAGCTCAAGTGGCTCGATTCCACTCTTGCCGCAAAAGCAAAAGACGGCAAGCCCGTATTTGTTATTGTTCACCAGCCCCTTGCACTCACACACGGCCTTCCTCTTACATGGGGCAACGGCACAAACAAGAAAGCAGGTCACGTTGGTGAGCAGAGTGATGAGCTTGAAGCTATAATGAACAAGTATAAAAATGTCATTATGCTCAACGGTCACCTTCATACAGGCCTCGGTCAGTACAACTATGAAAAGGTTGGCAACTTCCACAGCATCAATGTGCCATCAACAAGCATTGTCAACAAAGACGGCGAGTATAACGATGCAGGTACAGGCTATATGGTTGAGGTTTATGCCGATAAGGTAGTCTTCAGAGCAAGAGATTTTGCAAAGGGCACATACCTTCCCGATTATGATATTGAAATCGCACTTGTAAAATAATAAAAAAGAGATGTCTTTCGGTTACGGAAGACATCTCTTTTTGTCTGTTTTGAAAAACAATAAATTCTATGCGGCATAAAGCCGCAGGTACTTTTGTCAAATGTTACAAAAGTACCCAAAAAAACTTTTGGGGTTATAAGCACTCCGCAACGGCTGACGAAAATAAATCCGCTCGGCAAACAGAACACAAAGGTGTGTTCTGTCACCATTACGGCTATTGAAGTGAAATCTGAAAGTTAACTCTGATTTACCGCCTATGGTGCCCTCGCTCGGATAAATTAGTAAGGTGAGATATCGTCAGCCGCTCCGTTCAAGTTAACAGCATCTATCGCTTTTGAATGGCACCGTAGGGAACAGTCTTGCTTGTTCCGTTTTATCATAGTGAAGAGTATTAAAACAGCATATATTTGCTTTTTGTTTTTTTATATGATATTATAAAAGAAAACAACAAAGGAGCGGTACTATGGCGAAAAACACAGTCCGTGAGCCAATAGGTACAGAGAATAAGCCGGTTGCATCATATAACCGACGCTATGTAGGCTCTAAAGAAACGCTTGCATACGTCGTGTACGATATTTCGCAAAGCTTCAATATAAACAAGTATCAGGATGTTTTTATTACCGACGTTGTACAGATTGGTCTGAGCTTCCAGACTATAGTTAACTTTGTTATCGGTATATGGGACGTTATAAACGACGTTTTCCTTGCCGCAATTGTTGACAAAACAAGAACCCGTTTCGGTAAATTTCGTCCGTGGCTTTTTATTTGTTCGGGTCCCGGATTTTTGCTTTCGCTCATTTATTGGCTGCTCCCTATAATCTTTGCAGGCACAGACCCTTATCATGCAGGTAAGCTTGCTTTTTATATGATTTTTCAGCTTATTAGTAACCTCAACGGCTCGCTTGCCGCAATTTCAAGAACCGGTATGCTTTCAACAATAACGCCCAACGTTATTGAGCGAACAAGGCTGATAACACAGGCAAGCCTTTTTTCGGGCTTTATCGAAAAATGGCCTGAAATTTTTATGGGTCTGCTTATTGACCTTATCAACCACGGCACACTTAAAATACCGATGAAGGCTCTTTATGTTTCGGCAGGTGTGTTTACATCAACCGTTGTGAGCGTTATGGGTCTGTTCTTTGTGTTTACCGCAAAAGAGCGTGTCGTTCAGAACACCGAAAAGCCGAGCATATTCCAAGGTGTGAAATCAATTCTCAACAATAAGCCCTTGCTTATCCTCACTCTTACCGAGTTCCTTCAGGCCTTCGGTATGAATTCGGGCACAAATTATTATTACATAAACGTTCTCGGTTTAGCTTCAATGACAACAATCGTCGGCATTCCCGGTGCGTTTGTTTCTCCGACAAGCTATGCTTTTGTTACAAAGGCGCGTGAAAGATTTTCTACAAGAACACTGTGGATTACAAGCTCACACCTCGGTGACTTCCTTATGATTTTTGTCTACCTTGTAGGTGCATTTAACAAGAACTACAAGAAGCTTGCCGTTATGATTCCTGCGTTTATGATAAGAGAAACCATCTGGATGAGCTGTTGGGGCCTTATGAACGTTATTCCCGAGGAAATGCGCAACGAAACCATCGACTACGGCGAATGGAAAAACGGTTACAGAACAGAGGGTATGACGGGTGTTGCAAAGGACCTTGCAAGAAAGCTTGTCGGCACACTCGGCAACACAATCAAATCGTTTATTCTCAGCAAAATCGGTTATGTTGAGGGCGCAGGCTACGGCAACCAGACTGAGCGTACAGAGTACCTTCTCTTTATGATGTGCACATTGCTTCCCACTGTTACAAGTGTATTCGGTCTTATACCCAAATTTTTCTATGACCTTTCGGGTGAAAAGAAAGAGCGTATGTACCGTGAGCTGGCTCAGCGACGCCAGAGCATTGTTGACAAGGCAAATGAGATTGATAAAAATATCGAACAGTAAAAATAAGGCTATCATAGGTTGTTCCTATGATAGCCTTAATCTTTTTTTATTATATGCGATTTATGCTTTTGAGCGCAATCTTGCCAAGCTCAATAACGTCAATTGCCTTTACGGGGCAGGCTTCGTTACATTTGCCGCAGCCTATGCACTTGTCGTAGTCAACCTTTGCGCAGAAGTTTTCAACCTTAACTGCGTCATATTCGCAAGCCTTTACGCACTTCATACAGCCGATACAGCCTGCTTTACACTCTTTACGTGTAAGTGCGCCCTTGTCGTGGTTTACACAAAGCACAGCGGCCTTTGCCTGGTGCAGAGGCATAAGCTCAATCAGACCCTTGGGGCAGGTTTTGATGCAAGCCTTACAGGCACGGCAGGCGAGGGGATTGATTCTTGCAACGCCGTCGCAGATGTGAATTGCATCGTAAGGACAAGCCTCAATACAGTCGCCAAAGCCGATACAGCCGTATACGCAGTCTTTAGGACCGCCGAAAAGCTGTGTGGCCATTTTACAGCTCTTAACGCCGCTGTAAACGAGCTTTGTGCCTGCGTTGTGAGCATTGCCCTGGCAGAGCACAACAGCCGCCTTGGGTTCAACTGTGCCTGCGGCAAGGCCTGCGATAGCGGCAATCTTTTTGCTCGTTTCAGAGCCGCCTGGTGCGCAAAGCGTTGTGCAGGTTGTTTCACCCTTTGAGAGGGCGGCGGCATAGCCGTCACAGCCCGAAAATCCGCAAGCACCGCAGTTTGCACCGGGGAGCTCTTCTCTTATTTTTTCCGCCTTTTCATCAACCGGCACTGCCATAACGATAGAAGCTACGGCAAGCATAAGCGCGGCGATGACGCCTATGGCGGATACAACTATGATTGCTATTACAATAGGGTTCATAATTCAATTCCGCCTTTCTTAACCGAATATACCGTCTACAATTCCCGTAAAGCCGAGGAATGAGATGGATGTGAGTGATGCCGCAACAAGTGTTATCGGCAGACCCTGCATAAATTTCGGGATATCACAGCTTTCAAGTCTTTCACGTACACCTGCAAAAATAATCATCGCAAGCATAAAGCCAAGACCTGCGCCTAGCGAGTTCATCATTGATTCTGCAAAGCCGTAGCCCTTATCGACATTGAGAATAACAACACCGAGAACGGCACAGTTTGTTGTGATAAGCGGAAGGTAGATACCGAGTGCGCTGTAAAGTGCGGGAATGTACTTTCTCAGCACAATTTCAACAAGCTGAACAAGTGCCGCAATAACAAGGATGAAAACGATTGTCTGCAGATATTCCATATCGTGCTTTACAAGCAGTGTGTTTATGGGGTAGGTAACCGCAGTGGAGAGAAGCATAACAAATATAACCGCAAGCGACATACCCGAAGCTGTGTTAAGCTTCTTTGAAACACCGAGGAACGGACAAATGCCGAGGAACTTGCTCAGCAGGAAGTTTTCGGTCAGGATAGCGGTGATAAGAATTGATAAAAATGCTTTTGTCATCTTACAGTCGCCTCCTTTACGTCACATTCGCCGCCCGTTTTGATAAGTGAGCAGCTTACAGCCATCGGGCAGCTTTCACAGCCGTGAAGCTCTGCCTTGGGCTTGCCCTTGCTTTCGGCAATTCTGTTTGCAACTGCCATAAGCATACCAAATACGAAGAAACCGCCGGGAGGCAGGATGAAGATAATCATCGGGTCAATAGGCCAGCTTTCCTGAATAATCTGATAGCCTGCAATTGAGCCGGCACCGAGAAATTCACGTATTGCCGCCATTGCAACAAGTGCGCCCGTGAAGCCGACGCCCATACCCATGCCGTCAACAGCCGATGCAATAACGCCGTTTTTGCCTGCAAAAGCCTCAGCTCTGCCGAGGATGATGCAGTTAACAACAATAAGCGGCAGATAAACGCCGAGGCTTTCATCAATTGCGGGAGCGTAAGCCTTGACAATCATCTGAACAATCGTAACAAACGAAGCGATAATAACGATATATGCAGGGATTCTTACCTTTGAGGGTATAATTTTGCGAAGCAGGGAAATAACAATGTTGGAGCAAATAAGAACTACCGAAGCGGCAAGACCCATACCGATAGCACCCGTAACCGATGTGGAAACGGCAAGTGTGGGGCAGGTGCCGAGAACAAGGCGAAGAACCGGGTTTTCGGCAATAAGGCCTTTGGTAAATTCTTTGCTGAGCGGTTTTTTATCAGCCATTGTCTGCACCTCCTGTAATCTGTGTATAGTAATCAAGAGCTGTGTTTACAGCTGTTGTAACAGCTTTTGATGTGATGGTTGCACCTGTGAGAGCCTTGATTTCGTTTTCGCCGGGTGCGTTCTTGTTTACGGCTACACCAAGTGTTTTGCCGATAAACTGCTCAAGGAATGAAGGCTTCTGTGCATTCATACCAAGGCCTGGAGTTTCACTCAGCTCAAGTGTCTGCACACCGGATACTGTGCCGTCTGCGTTGACACCTACCATTATTTTAACGTCGCCGCCGTAGCCCTTTGCCGATGTTGTGAACACGTAGCCTATGGTTGCACCGCTTGCGTCCTTGCCTGTGCAGTATGCAACGTCGCCGAAATTTTCATCTGAAAAAGATTCTGCCTGTGAAAGCACAAGCTTTCTTGTGTTGATTTCCGTCTGCACTGCAAGGTCGTCAATTACAGGCTTGGTGAGCGAGTTTGTGTATGCGAGCAGAGCGGAGGTAACTATGCATATAGCAGTAAGCACGATTACGGGCTTGAGTATATCGCCTATTTTGAAGTTCTTCATGCTTTAGCCGCCTCCTTTTCTGCCTTCTTAGCTTCCTTTTCAGCCTTTCTGTCCTTCTTCGGCGTGCCGAAGGGCTTGGCTGTTGTGAGCTTTTCAATGTGGGGAACAAGGAGATTCATAAGAATGATTGAGAAGGATACACCTTCGGGCAGACTGCCGAAAAGGCGGATAACCGTTGTTATAAGACCGCAGCCTACCGCAAAAATTATCTTGCCCTTGAAGCTGACAGGGCTTGTTGTGTAGTCTGTTGCCATAAATATTGCACCGAGCAGCAGACCGCCGCCGAGAATCTGGTAAACAACAAATTCAAGGTTACCCTTGCCTGCAATAAGCATGAGCACTGCAACAGTGCCGATATAGCAAAGCGGAATAACGGGGGAGATAACTTTGCGTACCACAAGGTAAATGCCGCCGATTATAAGTGCAACCGAGCAAACCTCGCCGAAGCTGCCGCCGTGAAGACCGAGGAACATATTGAGCAGTGAAGGAAGCTCTTCTGCCGAATCGGAAGCACCTGTGAACGACTTAATCACTTCAGCAGGTTTTGAAAGGCTTGCAAGGGGTGTTGCCGTTGTTGTGATGAATTTTGATTCTGTTGCCCAATTTGCCATCTGTGAGGGGAAGGACATAAGCAGAATAATGCGGGCGGCGAGTGCGGGGTTTACAAAGTTCTGGCCGATACCGCCGAACATCTGCTTTACAACTACAATTGCAACCACACTGCCCAGTGCCGCAATCCACAGCGGAATTGATGCGGGCAGGTTGAATGCAAGCAGCAGGCCTGTTACAACAGCGCTGAGATCTGTTATTGTCTGGTGACGCTTCATTACGATACGGCTCAGATATTCGGAAAGCACCGCACTGCCGACGCATACGAGTGTTACCATAAGCACTCTGTAGCCAAAAATAACAACTGCCGCAATAAGCGAGGGAATAAGGGCGATAATAACGTCAAGCATAATGCCTGTAACGGTGTGCGGTGCACGTACGTGAGGCGAAGCACTGACGGTAAGCTTTTTATTTACACTCATTTCTTTGCACCTGCCTCTCTTACAACTGATTTTGCAAGGCGCATATGTTGTACGAGCGGAAGACCTGCCGGACATACGTAGGCACAGCTGCCGCATTCCATACATACCATAACGCCTGAATCTGTGAGCTTGTCAGCTTCCTTTGATTTTGCATAGCGTGCAATAAGTGTGGGCATAAGGCTCATCGGGCAAACCTGTGCACAGCGTCCGCAACGGATGCAGTCACGCTCTGGCTTAACCTTGAAGGTGCCCTCTGCAAATGCAAGAATTGCGTTGTTCTGCTTGAGCAGGGGAAGGTCTGTGCCGATAATTGCGGCGCCCATCATCGGGCCGCCGGAAAGAATCTTAAACGGCTCAGCCTTGAAGCCGCCGCAGAAATCAATAATATCGCTTATGCTTGTACCGATTGGTACGCGCACGTTCTTGGGTGTGTGAATTGCCGAGCCGTCAACCGTAACAGAGCGGCTTACGAGCGGCTTGCCTGTTTCAATATAACGCTGAATAAAGGCAACGCTGGCAACGTTGATAAGCACACAGCCGACATCCGACGGCAGTTTTCCGGGCGGAATCTTTCTGCCTGTTGCAGACTGTACCATCATCTTTTCAGCACCCTGAGGATATTTTGACTTGAGTGCCATAATTTTGATGTTGCTGTTTTCGCCTGCAAGCTCTTTTACCTTGCGGCTGAGCAGGTCAATAGCCTTGGGCTTGTTATCCTCAACTGCAATAATAGCCTGCTTGAAGCCGAGATATTTAATCATCGTCATAACGCCCTTGATGACGTTTGCACTGTTTTCCATACATTCGCGGTAGTCAACCGTGATATAAGGCTCGCATTCTGCGGCGTTGATGATGAGTGTGTCAATGTTTTCGTTTGGCATAAGCGCAAGCTTTACGTGTGTGGGGAAGCCTGCACCGCCGAGACCTACAAGACCGGAATCGCGTACGGCCTTTGTAAGGTCGGCTGCTGTTTCGATTTTGGGTGGCTGAAAACCGTCGTAAAGTGTCATTTCACCGTCGGATTCAATTGTTACAGCCTTTGCAACAGAGCCGTTTGCAAGCTTGACGTCGCCTATGGCAACAACCTTGCCTGATACGGAGGAATGGATGGGTGTGCTGACGAATTTGTCTGTGTCGGCAATAAGCTGACCTACCTTGACCTCGTCACCTATTTTTACAACAGGCTCGCACGGTGCACCTATATGCTGCTGCATAGGGAGCACAACCTTTTCGGGTGGAGGCATACGGACGATTTTGCAGTCCTGAGTGTTTTTGCTGTGCGAAACACTTACACCGCCTCTGCCTTTGACGACGGCGGAAAGCACGCCGCCTGCGGAGTATCCTTTCATAATATCATCTCCTGTTAATTTGTTCCCTTTGTGGATTTGGGGTTGGGAACAAAATATTTACTTAGTTTTATCAATAACGGGCTTACCGCTTTAAAAACAAAGCCCGTTACAATACCTGTGCATACGCCGAATATGAGCAGCGCAGGGGCGTAGCCTGCGATTGTCACGGTGTCGGTTATAACTGCCGCCGCAACGAGCTGGCCGAGGTTGTGTGCAAGTGCACAGCAAACACCCGTGCCGATAAGACCAAGTCGGTTTTTCTTGAAAACCCTGAATATAAGCACCATTGCCGCAAGGCTCATAAGTCCGCCGCAAAGGCTCATTAAAAACGCTGTCATTCCTCGTGTGACGCCTGCAAAAAGCGCCTTTATAACAACTATAAATAAAGCATCTGTTATATTCAGTGCGGAAACTGCAAACATTGTAACAATGTTTGATATGCCGGGCTTTGCGCCGGGCGGTAAAAAAGGAAATGCGGGCAGAAGCGATTCGAGCCAGGCAAGCGCAAGAGCCTGTGCGCCGAGTATGCCTGCAAGTGCAACCCTTCGTGCCGTATTCTTTTTATCAGTAAACGAGGGCATCAATTTCACTCTCTTTGCCGTTTTCTATTGTCACCACTGCCCTTGCAGGAAGGCAGGCGGCTGTGTCGCCTCTGTGCTCAAGCTTGCCTGTGCCCACACACAGCTTATCACTGCAGTCTGCTTCTGTGAAAGAAATGCATCCCTTTTCAATAAGTAAAGTGGCTTCGGGTGAGCAGGGGAGAGCAAGCTCGTAGCTTTTCTCAACCTTTTCAAGCTCAATGCTGTCATAAATCTCACCGTCAATGTAAATAACTGCGGTGGCACCTTTTGTGGTGCTTGCCGAATAAAGGTGAAGGCCGATACCGCCAAGCAGTAAAACGGCAATCAATATTATATCAAGAGGTCTGATGAGCTTTTTCATTTGAGTTCACCAAGTGTATATTCATCATTCGTTACGGTGATAAACTCGCTAATATATTCACTGAGCTCACCGTAGGTTGTATAGTTTGTGATAATCTCTTTATCTTCCGTAATGAAAACAGCGGTTGCTTCATATTTTTCGAGCAAAGGCAAGCTCTTTTCAATTCCGAGCACAAAGCACGCTGTTGAAAGCGCATCTGAAACATAGCCGTACTGTGCATCAACAGTTACGCTCAGCAGTCCGCTGTCAGCAGGGTAACCTGTAGACGGGTCGAAAATATGGTGGTAACGCTTGCCGTTTTCATCCTCAAAATATCTTTCGTAATTGCCCGAGGTTGAAACATAGGTGGGCGCAGTTTTTATAACCGCACAATAATCATTTGCATTACCCAACGGATCTCTGATACCTACATTAAAAGTAGCTTTAGTACCTGTTTCGTAAAGCATTATACTGCCGCCTACCGAAACAAGAGCTTCCTTACAATCAAGGTCTGTTATGGCTTGCTGCGCATAGTCGCAGGCAATGCCCTTGCCGACTGCACCCATATCGAGCTTCACACCTTCGGGTAGATATACCGTGTTGCCCTCAATGCTCCATTTGTCTGCATTTTTAAGTGCGGCATCAATCTCTGCCTGCGAAGGTACTTTTGGGTTATCCGTTCCTATGCCCCACAAATCCGAAAGAGCACCGAGACCGAGGCAGAAAGCACCGCCACTATCCTTTTCAATCTGTTTTAAATCTGTGAGCATTTTTGCAAGCTCGTCTGATACTTCGGTTTTGCCGCTGTTGACAGCGTATATTTCAGCTTTGCCGTTTGTTCTTGAAAGCAGATTTTCGTCAAGCCGTAATATCTCTGCCTTGATTGCGTCGGTTGCTTTTTTTGCACTGAGGCCTGTTATATCCGTGCTGACCGAAGTGTTCATTGCAAGAAAGGTTGACGTTTCGTTTCTGCCGAAAAGATAATCTGCAACAACGGCAGCAGAAAGAAGCAAAACGCATATAACAACTGCGATAACGGTTTTTTTCTTCATCGTACGGCAGACCTCCAATTCTAATGCTTTACCAATTCTGTATTATATAATAAAAATATATATAAATCAAGAGCAAATATCAGTAAATAATAGTAATATTAACCTATATACAATCTTGTTTTTCAATACTTAAGTGTGATACAATAATTTTAATGTCAAAGGAGGAACTGAAAATGGCTTACGATTTTTATATGCCTGCCAGGGTTGTCGGCGGTGAGGGCGTTGTTAACCAAAGGTCTGATTTACTGAAAAAATTCGGCAAAAAATGCGTTGTTGTAACGGGCGGCACAGGCGCACGTAAAAGCGGTGCACTTGCAGACCTTGTTGCGGCACTTGAGAAAGAGAATATTGAATATAAAATATATGATAAAATCGGTGAAAATCCGCTTGTCACCTCCTGCCGTGAGGCGGGTCTTATTTCAGCTGATTTCGGTGCGGATTTTCTTGTCGGTATCGGCGGTGGAAGCGCACTTGATGCAGTAAAAGCGGCGGCTGTTTTTGCCGCAAATCCGCTTCTTGATGCAGAAGAAGTTTACCTTATGCAGTATAAAAATGAACCTCTTCCCACTGTCGGCATCGGCACAACTTCGGGCACGGGCAGTGAGATTTCAGCTGTCAGCGTGCTAACCGATACAAAGGGCGTAAAGCGCAGTATCAAAGGCGATTTCGGCTATTTTAACCTTGTCTTTGCCGATTGGAGATATACCTGCTCCTGCCCGATGAGCGTTACGGTTTCAACCGCTCTTGATGCGTTTATGCATGCGGCAGAAGGCTGGCTCGGTCCCAAGTGTAACGAGGCGGCAAGTGCATTTGCTGCAGAATGTCTGCCAAAAATTTATTCTTATCTTAAAAAATTCCTTGCCGACGGTGAATTGCCCGACGATGAGGGCAGGCGTGTGCTTTATCACTCATCCTTGAGTGCAGGCTTTACACTCAATTACTGCGGCACTCTTTTTCCGCATCCCGTAGGCTATATCCTCACCGAGCATTACGGTATACCTCACGGCAGAGCCTGCGCCGCATTTTTTGACTGTCTTATGGAAAAGGCAAAGCAGTTTGCACCCGACAGAGCACAGTCGCTGGTTGCTCTTCTTGGTGACAGTGAGGAGAATATAATTCACACACTTAAAACACTTGCCGCTTGCTCGGATATCGTGATTACTCAGGAGTGTGCAAGCGAGCTGATAAAACGCTGGAAAGCAATTCCTAAGAATTTTGAATGTACGCCCGGCGGATATACACCCGATGAGGCGGCGAAAGCGCTTGTTAATCTGTCAAAATAAGCTTGCAATAGGGGCAGAATATCAAAAAAATCTCTGCTGTTTTTGGTTAATTTGTGCTATGTTACAAAAGTTTGGAAAACGCTTGCATATCGGCAAAAAAACGGATAAAATAGCAAAGGTATAAAAAATATTTCCAAATAAAAAATTTTTCGGAGGTATGTAAAAATGTCAGTTAAAGTTGCTATTAACGGTTTCGGTCGTATCGGCCGTCTCGCATTCCGCCAGATGTTCGGCGCAGAAGGTTATGATGTTGTTGCTATCAACGACCTCACAAAGCCCCCAATGCTTGCAAACCTTCTCAAGTACGATACTGCTCAGGGCGGTTACTGCGGTTACATCGGTCAGAACGCTCACACAGTTTCTGCTGATGATGAGGCAGGTACTCTCACAGTAGATGGCAAGACTCTTAAAATCTACGCTATGGCTAATGCAGCAGAGCTCCCCTGGGGCGAGATCGGCGTTGACGTTGTTCTCGAGTGCACAGGCTTCTACTGCTCCAAGGCAAAGGCACAGGCTCACATCGATGCAGGTGCTAAGAAGGTTGTTATCTCTGCTCCCGCAGGCAACGATCTTCCCACAATCGTTTACAGCGTAAACGAGAACACACTCACAGCAGATGACACAATCATCTCCGCTGCTTCCTGCACAACAAACTGCCTTGCTCCCATGGCAAAGGCTCTCAACGACTATGCACCCGTACAGAGCGGTATCATGACAACTGTTCACGCATACACAGGCGACCAGATGATTCTTGACGGTCCTCACAGAAAGGGCGACCTTCGCCGTGCACGTGCAGGCGCTGCAAACATCGTTCCCAACTCAACAGGTGCTGCAAAGGCAATCGGCCTTGTTATCCCCGAGCTCAACGGCAAGCTCATCGGTTCCGCCCAGCGTGTTCCGACACCCACAGGTTCCACAACAATCCTCGTTGCAGTTGTTAAGGGCAAGGACGTTACAAAGGAAGGCATCAACGCTGCTATGAAGGCTGCTGCTACAGAGAGCTTCGGCTACACAGAAG
>JAZUOH010000055.1:0-111234 GCA_045604525.1 Acutalibacteraceae bacterium | reverse complement strand
TGTGTAGTCGGCTACGAGTGCGAGCTTAAAGATGGCGGCAAGCTCTGCGATATCGCACCCACAATGCTTCAGATTATGGGTCTCGACCAGCCTGCACAGATGACAGGTTCATCTCTTATTAAGTAAAATTCAACGCAGTTGAATTTTATCGATATAAATCCCTTACGGGATTTTCGATATGTTGCACAAGCAACTCGATATGCCTGCGGCTCGATATACGCTGCGGCGTAAGCGGGATTTATATCATATCGAGTTTGAGTGTAACAAAAATATATCGAGTGAACGCAAGTTCACATATCGACAGATAATAATAAAACCTCTGTATCTAATTGAAATCTGATACAGAGGTTTTTTGTTTTTGTTGTCGTTTTCAGCCACATTCAGTATATGACATAAGCCGTGACGGGGGGATTATTATACTTAGCTTAAACTTTTTATTATTTCCTTAAATTCATTAGTTTCACGCACCGGGTCAAGCTCATCGTGAATCAGCCATTTGTCACGAAGTATTTCGCAAAGCGGGCGGGTATCGGACGTTTCAAAGTCAAGCCTTCTTTCAATTATTTCACCTACCAAAACAGCACTGTATTTCTGCTCCTCAGGAAATTTATCAAAAGCCTTTGCTTCATCAACAGCTAAATACAGATGCTTATACATATTATCATAATCACCCATAAGCGCATATCTTTTGGCTATATCAAAATCAAGCCATACGTCACCCCAGCTGTTTTTCGGACGGTTGCCGTCAAGAATAAGTTTTTCCAACTCAAAAATCTTGTTTATGGCAATAAACTCGGTTTCAACGTCAACAACATCGGCGTCAGCTAAAGACCAGATGAAAGATTTCAAAAACTCATAGCTCTGCTTTATTGCATCTCTCAAAAACGGCAGCTTTTCGTGCTTTTCCAACGCCCACCAAATCTGTCTTTCTTTAGAAAGCTCCATAGGCGGAAATGTTTCGTAAATCTTTTTACCGAGTTCCTTTCTGCCGTGAAGAATGTGATGAAACGCAAGCCGTGATGCCGCTTCAAGTCGAAGACTAATATCGGGGCAGTATTTCATTATTCTTTCGCCCAAAGCAATTATCTCGGAATCATACTTTTCCATATTCTCTTTCCATTCTGGGATATTGCCGTCATCATCACCCGAAGCAAAAAGAGCATACATCAGCTTATCAAGAAGAACATAATTATTGGGATACTCTTTTACACCTTCACGGGCAATTCCTATGCACTCGTTAATCTCGCCCTTGCTTATCGCAAGCTGAAACCGTTCAAGATATTTTTCGATGTTTTCCTTCTCCGTTATTTCGTCAATGCCCATAAGCTTATCGGTTGATATGCCGAAAAAGGATGCGATAGTCGGAATAAGCTCAATATCGGGATAGCAAGAGCAGTTTTCCCAACGGGACACGGATTGACACGATACCCCAAGCATCTCGGCAAACTCTTCCTGTGTAATCTCTTTTTCTTTTCTTAATCTTTTTATGGTTTCGCCTATATTCAGTTTCATAATAAAACCTCTCTTTCATAATTGAAAGTGCGCTCTTTCTGAATATATTGTGACACATTGCAACCAAAGTTTCAATATCACGTAAAGAGAGTTTTTCTTAACCGTATAGTGAAATGTTTCACAGTCTCTTTTCCGCATATCATTCTGAGCGCATGCGAAGAATCTTAATAGGCGAAAGCAAGAAGCTTACTATCGCAAAATATACAAAAAAATTCCGCCAAAATCTGCAGTAATAGCTTAAACATAGAATTTATTTTTATTGATAAAAACCGCTTGAAACATAGAAAAACTGAGAATATAATCATTAAATGTAAAATACAGATGAGGGGTAAAATATAATGAAAGAACTCAGACCAAAGCTCTTTTCAAGTCTAAAAAATTATTCTAAACAACAGCTTGTTAAAGACCTTACCGCAGGCGTTATCGTTGCTATTATCGCTCTGCCGCTGTCAATTGCGCTTGCGCTTGCATCAGGTGTCGGTCCGGAGCAGGGACTTTATACTGCTATTGTCGCAGGCTTCGTGATTTCATTCCTTGGCGGCAGCCGTGTGCAGATTGCGGGTCCTACAGCGGCTTTCGCTTCAATCGTTGCCGGTATAGTTGCCGAAAACGGTTTTTCCGGGCTTGTGCTCGCAACCGTAATTGCAGGTATTCTGCTTATTGTAATGGGTCTGTTCAAGCTCGGCAGTCTTATCAAATTCATTCCCTATACCATAACAACGGGCTTCACGACAGGTATTGCTATTACAATTGTTATCGGTCAGATTAAGGATTTTCTCGGCCTTACATTTGTCAATTCTCCGATTGAAACCGTTGATAAGGTAAAAGAGGTTGTCAGCTGTATTGCAACGTTTAATTGGCAGGCGCTTGTTATCGGTGCTGTTTCGCTACTGATTCTTATCGTCACACCGAAATTACTCAAAAAGATACCCGCTTCAATAATTGCTATTGTCGTATGTGCCGCACTTGTAAAGATTTTTGATATGAACGTTAACACAATCGGCGACCTTTATACGATTTCTTCTGCCGCACCAAAGCTCTCTGTTCCCGAGTTTTCAATAGATACGGTAAAGGCAATTATGCCCGACGCATTTACAATTGCCGTGCTTGCGGCTGTTGAATCACTTCTCTCCTGCGTTGTTGCCGACGGTATGATAGGCAGCCGACACAACTCGAATATGGAGCTTATTGCACAGGGCGCAGGCAATATCTGCTCGGCACTTTTCGGCGGCATTCCTGCAACGGGCGCAATCGCAAGAACGGCGGCAAATATCAAAAACGGCGGCAGAACTCCCATAGCCGGTATGGTACACGCAGTTGTGTTGCTTGCGGTGCTTCTTGTGCTTATGCCTTACGCTTCGCTCATACCTATGCCAACCATTGCGGCAATTCTTTTCATTGTTGCTTATAATATGAGTGAGTGGCGTGAGTTTGTTGCAATTATCAAGCACAGCCCCAAGAGTGATACGCTTATTCTTGTTGTTACCTTTGTGCTTACGGTTGTTTTCGACCTTGTTGTTGCAATCTGTGTGGGCATTGTGCTTTCAACCGTTATGTTTATGAAGCGTATGTCCGACGTTACCGATGCTTACGGCTGGAAGGAGATTGACGAAAGCACAGACACCGAAAACGTCAACCTCAAGGTTATTCCCGATGGTGTAATGGTTTATGAAATCACAGGTCCGATATTCTTTGGTGCATCCACAAAAATTGCGGACGTAATTAAAAGCTCCGATAAAAAGGTGCTTGTGCTCAGAATGAGAAGCGTGCCTGCGATTGATGCAACGGGTATACACAGCTTTGAATCAATAATCAAGGTCTGCGAGAAAAAGGGCGCAACGCTTATTATGTCGCACGTAAACGAGCAGCCTATGAAGGTGCTCAAAAAATCCGGTATGTATAAGAAAATCGGCAAAGAAAACATTTGTAATAATATTGACGAAGCACTTGTCAGAGCAAAAGAAATACTTGGTTAAATATTCAAAGACCGTAATTCGTAGGGGCGCCCATTGGGCGTCCTTTTTTGCTTAAAAAGGCATATATAACAAAAAATGAGCTGACTTGTAATTTCACAAGTCAGCTCATTATACTCAGTTTATCTTATTTAAGGTTTGCACGGAGAGTTGCAAGCTCGTCTGCAAGAGTCTTGGGAAGCTTGTCGCCAAATTTGCCGTAGAACTCTTCAATGCCTGCTGTCTCTGCATTCCAAAGGTCCTTATCAACATCAAGCATAGCCTTGAGTGTGTCGATTGAAACCTCATCCTCAATACCCTCAAGGTTGATGTCCTCAGCCTTGGGAACGTAACCGATAGCAACTTCGTCAGCGTCTACCTTGCCGTCGCAACGGTCAAGAATCCACACAAGAACACGAAGGTTGTCACCGAAGCCGGGCCCCATGAAGTTGCCTTCGTCGTCCTTACGGAACCAGTTAACGTTGAAGATTTTGGGAGCCTTGTCAGCATCGAGTGTTTCACCGATGTTGATCCAGTGCTGCCAGTAGTCACCCATGTTGTAGCCGCAGAAGGGAAGCATAGCCATGGGGTCACGGCGAACAACACCGACAGCGCCTGCTGCAGCTGCTGTTGTTTCGGAAGCCATGATTGAGCCTACGAATACACCGTGGTTCCAGTCACGTGACTGATATACAAGGGGAGCAAGCTTTGCACGTCTGCCGCCGAATACGATAGCAGAAATCGGAACGCCTGCGGGATTTTCGAACTCGGAGCTGATGCAGGGGCAGTTTACAGCGGGAGCTGTGAAACGGCTGTTGGGATGTGCACCCTTCTCTTCGCTCTCCTGGCCGTTCCAGGGGTTGCCCTTCCACTCCATAGCGTTTGCGGGCGGGTTCTTGTCAAGGCCTTCCCACCATACTGTGTTGTTGTCAAGGTTGTGAGCAACGTTGGTGAAAATTGTGCCCTTCATTGTAGCTGCAAGAGCGTTGGGGTTGGACTTGTTGTTTGTGCCGGGAGCAACACCGAAGAAGCCGTTTTCGGGGTTGATAGCATAGAGTCTGCCATCCTCACCCTTGCGGATCCAGGAAATATCGTCGCCTACGCACCATACCTTGTAGCCCTTTTCAAGATAGGACTTGGGAGGAATAAGCATAGCAAGGTTTGTCTTACCGCAAGCTGAGGGGAATGCAGCACAGATATACTTAACTTCGCCGTCGGGCTTCTCAACACCGAGGATGAGCATGTGCTCAGCCTGCCAGCCTTCCTTCCAGCCCTGGTAGGAAGCGATACGAAGTGCAAAGCACTTCTTGCCGAGAAGAACGTTTCCGCCGTAACCTGAGTTAACGGAAATGATTGTGTTATCCTGCGGGAACTGGCAGATATATCTCTTCTCTTCGTCAATCTGGCACTTGCAGTGAAGACCGCGTACCCAGTCGTTGCTGTCGCCGAGAGCTTCAAGCACCTTTGTGCCTACTCTTGTCATAATAACCATGTTGAGAACAACATAGATTGAGTCTGTAAGCTCAATACCGATCTTTGAGAAGCGGCTGCCTACGGGGCCCATGGAGTAGGGGATAACATACATTGTTCTGCCCTTGTATGAATCCTTGGCAATGTCATAAAGCATTTCGTAAGCTTCTGCAGGATCCATCCAGTTGTTTGTGGGGCCTGCCATCTCCTTTGTGGGAGCGCAGATGAATGTTCTGCCTTCAACACGTGCAACGTCGTTTACGGCAGTTCTGTGAAGGTAGCAATCGGGAAGAAGATCCTGATTGAGTTTGATCATTTCGCCTGTTGAGCAAGCCTCTGCTCTGAGTGCTTCGATCTGCTCCTGTGAACCGTCGATCCATACGATTTTGTCGGGCTTTACAAGCTCAACCTTTTCTTCGATCCAGGAGAGAACGCTTTTGTTTGTTGTGTAGTTCATTGGTTTGTACTCCTTTCGGTGATACTTCTTTAACACTTACTAATATATAATATTTTAGTCAAAACCGCAATTAAAAATACGGCCAAACATTTACGGGTATTTTTACATTTTTTGGTTTAATTTGCCAAAACTTAAATCTGCTTGAGAAGGGGACCGATGCCCTTGATTGCTCTGGGGATATCCTTGACGATAAGGCGGATGCCGCCCTTCTCGCCACTGAGCCATTTTACAAGGCCGTCTGCCATCTGTTCGCTGAATACGCCGCCGCTCATGCTGATGAAATCACGGAACGGTGTCTGCATTGCAATTGCCTGTGCAAAGCCTGCAGGAATGAGAGTTGTAAGAAGCTTGTAGAAGTGCTTGCCGTTCTTTGTGTGGCTGCAGCTCTCGAATGTATCCTGTATACCGAGCTTTCTGTTGGGGTCGTAGTTTGCGGGCGGAAGCTCTCTGCCGAGCACAGCAACAAACTGCTCAGTGGGTACGTTCTGAACATCGCCTGTGTAGTAAAGGGGAGCAACTGAAGAGTAATCGGGGATATTCTCCGTTGTACCTGTAACGTTAACGGTTGTGCTGAGTCTGATGTCTGCGCTTGATGCACCGACTAAAATATCAAAGTCGCCGCTTTCTACACACCAGTCGTTGATGTTTACGTTGTAGAAAGCAAATGCTCTCTTGCAAAGCTCAATTTCAATCTCCTTGCTCTCGCCGGGGTTGAGCCAAACCTTCTTGAAGCCCTTGAGCTCTTTTTCCGGTCTGTAAATTGTGCTTTCCTTGTCTGCAACGTAAAGCTGTGCAATTTCATAGCCTGCAACAGCACCCGTGTTCTTTACCGTAAAGCTTACCTTGAGCTTTTCATCCTCGTTCATAGCTGTCTTGTCAAGCTTGAGGTCTGAATATTCAAATGTTGTGTATGAAAGACCGAAGCCGAAGGGGTAACGCACAGCCTTTGCAGCCTTTTCGTAATATCTGTAGCCGATATAGATGCTCTCGCGGTATTCAACGCTTGCAGGGTTGCCGGGGAAGTTGTTCACGGCAGGTGTGTCTGCATAGCTCATCGGATATGTTTCGGGAAGCTTACCGCTGGGGTTGACTGCACCGCTGATGATGTCGGCAACTGCGCCTGCGCCTGCCTGACCGCCGAGGTAGGAGTTGAGCACTGCGGCAACGCTGTCGTTCCAGGGCATCTCAACGGGTGAGCCGCCTGCAAGCACAACAACTACGTTTTTGTTGACCTTTGCAATTTCTGCAACAAGCTTATCGTGTGCCTCGGGCAGATTCATGTGGCTTCTGTCAAAGCCCTCTGCCTCGTATTCATCTGTAAGACCGATAAAGAGAACAACTGTTTCACACTTTGATGCAAGCTCTTTTGCCTGCTCGGCAAGTGTAGCGTTGTTCTTTGCCTTTTTCTTTTTGAGCTCGTAGCCCTGTGCAAATTCAACGTCGTAGCCGACCTTCTTGAGCTCTTCAAGAGCGTTGTCAAGCTTTGTGGGGTTGATGTGTGAGCTGCCTGCACCCTGATATCTGGGTGTTCTTGCAAGCTCACCGATAACTGCAATCTTCTTATCCTTCTTGAGCGGAAGGATGCCGTTGTTCTTGAGAAGAACCATTGAGTTTGCGGCAACCTTTCTTGCAAAATCCTGGTCGTCGAAATCGTTATAGGGATAATCCTTCTTTGCGCCTGCAGCAGCCTTATCAATGAGCTTGAGCACGTTGAGTGCTCTCTCTGTTACGACTGCTTCGTCAAGTGTGCCGTTCTTGACAGCTTCAACAATCTTCTTTGCGCCTGCACCGCCGGAAGATGGCATTTCGAGGTCGTTACCGTTTTTAAGACCGAGCACTCTGTCATTGGCTGCACCCCAGTCACTTACAACAACACCGTCAAAGCCCCACTCGTCACGGAGAATTACAATCTGTGTGTGCTTGTTTTCAGAGCCGTGGAAGCCGTTGATTTTGTTGTATGAGTTCATAACTGTCCATGGCTGAGCCTTCTTGACAGCAATTTCAAATGCTGTGAGATAGATTTCGCGCAGAGCTCTTTCGTCAACAACGCTGTCGCAGGTCATTCTGCGTGTCTCTTGGCTGTTTGCACAGAAATGCTTGAGTGATGTGCCGACACCCATTGACTGAACGCCGTTGATAAAGCCTGCGGCAAGCTCGCCTGCAAGAATCGGGTCCTCTGCAAAATATTCAAAGTTTCTGCCGCAAAGGGGAGAACGCTTCATATTGATACCGGGGCCGAGAAGTACGCCAACCTCTTCTTTAAGGCACTTCTTACCCAGGGCAACGCCCATTTCGTAAAGAAGCTCGGGGTCCCATGATGATGCTGTTGTAGCGGCAGGGGGGTAGCTGATTGCGGGTACGCTGTTGCTAAGGCTGTCGCCGGTCTTGCTGTAGTCCTTCTTGCGCAGTCCGTGAGGGCCGTCGCAGACCATAATTGAGGGAATACCGTATTTTTCCATTCCCTTCAGGTGCCAGAAATCTGCACCGTCGCAAAGGGCAGCCTTTTCTTCAAGAGTCATTTTGGAAATAAGCTCGCTGTACTTGGACATAGTTTATTCTCCTTCAAAAAATTTTTCTTCTAACATTGCGGCGTCCTCGGCTGAATCAATAGCCTCAACACCTTTGAGTCTTTTCTGTATGATGCTGTTGCGGTGCTGAGCTTCGCCCAAAGCCTTGCCTGCATCGTCAATCCTGCGTCTTGCTTTTTCAAGCAGGTCGCCGAATTTATCGTACTGAGTTTTTGCTACGGCAAGAAGCTGTCTTACTTCGTTTGCCTTTTCGTTTATTGCAACCGCCTTGAAGCCCATTGAGAGCGAAGAGAGCAGGGCGGTGATTGTTGTGGGACCTGCAATCATGATGTTGTATTCGCTTCTCAGCTTTTCGGGCAGTCCGTCGGGCGAAGCGGCAATCTCCGCATAAAGGCCTTCGGTAGCAAGGTACATTATTGCGTAGGGGGTTGTATGCGGCACAACTATGTATTTGGTTATAAGCTTTGCCTCGTCCTTAATCCTTGCTACAAGTGCCTTTCTTGCGGCGGCAACAGCCGTCGGGTCGGCATTCTCTGCCGCGGTGCATAGCCTTACATAGTCTTCCATCGGGAATTTAGAGTCAATCGGCAGATATGTTATGTTGCCGCTGCCGTCACCCGAAGGAATCTTGACTGCAAACTCGACCTTTGCCTGACTGCCCTCAATCGGAGCATAGTTTTTCACATACATACCGGGGATTGTCTGGTCGAGTATGTTTTCAAGATAAACCTCTGCCCATGTGCCTCTTGCCTTTACGTTTGTAAGCACCTTGTTGAGTGAGCTTACGTTTGCCGTAACACCCGTTGAAAGCTCTTTCATTTCGCCGAGCGATTTGTTTACGTTTTCAAGCTGGTCGGATACTGTTTTGAAAGAGGTGTTGAGCCTTTCGTTGAGTGTGGCGTTGAGCTTTTCGTCAACGGTTTCACGCATCTGGTCAAGCTTCTTTTCGTTGCTCTCCTGCATCTGTGTTATCGACTGTGCAACCGTGCGTGATACACGCTCAATCTGAGCCGTGTTGTTTTCGCTGATTTTGCTCAGCGACTGAGTGATGAGCTGCATCATACTCTGTCTGCTTTCAAAATCCGCTCTGGTCATTTCCTCAAGCTTTTTTTCCATTGCATTCAGGCTCAGCGCGGTTTCACGTCTGTTGCGCTCGAACTCATCAGCCATAAGTCGTTGGAGCTTTTCGCTTTCCGTGTTGTCGGTTTTGGCTGAATTCTTTTTTATCAGCACCAAAACTGCGGCAAGCGTAACAAACAGCAGTGCGATTACGGCAATCAGCAAAATAAAGGTAATGCTGTCGGCTGGCATAAAACACCTCCGTATACATAAAATTATCCATTATTAAATTTATTATAACAGAATATGGAATTATTAACAAGTATATATTTTAAATTTAGTAATAAAATAGCTGCCGTGAAACCTAACTTTATCACAGCAGCTTTTAATGCCTTATTCAGCTTTCATTTTATAAAGTCTGAGTGCGTTCGTAACAACAAAAACCGAGCTTAAGCTCATTGCAGCCGCACCAATCATAGGCGAAAGTGTAATTCCAAAGGGAATAACCAGTATTCCTGCCGCAACAGGTATGCCTATAACATTGTAGAAAAATGCCCAAAACAGATTCTGCTTAATATTGCGTAGAGTTTTGCGTGAAAAGGTGTTTGCCTTTACAACATCGCTGAGGTCGCTCTTCATCAGCACTATGTCTGCAGATTCAATGGCAATGTCTGTGCCGCCGCCAATCGCAATGCCTACGTCAGCTTGTGTGAGTGCAGGGGAGTCGTTTATTCCGTCGCCTACCATTACAACTCTCTTGCCCTGCTGTTGCAGATTCTTTACATGCTCGGCCTTTTGTGCAGGAAGCACCTGTGCAACCGTTTTGCTTACACCGAGCCTTGAGCCTATTGCCTGCGCGGTTTTTTCGTTGTCACCTGTCAGCAGAATTACCTCTGCACCGTGCTTTTTAAGGGCTTTTACTGCCTCAATGCTTGTCGGTTTTATTTCGTCTGCTATTGCAATAATACCTGCAAGTTTGCCGTCTGTTGCAATGTATACGGGTGTTTTTCCTTGTTTTGCAAGCATATAATAATCCTTGTCAGCGGCAGAAACATCAATTTTGCTTTCTGCCATAAGCGATGAATTTCCGCATACAACTCTTTGCCCGTCTATGTCAGCAGATACACCCTTGCCGGATATATAAGTAAAGTTATCGGACTTTACAGTGCTGCCGCTGTGCTTTTCGCATATCGCTTTTGCAAGAAGATGCTCGCTCTTGCTTTCTGCCGAAGCAGCAAGCATTAAAAGCCTATCTTTTTCGATACCGTATGTGATTATATCTGTTACGGCAGGCTTGCCCGTTGTTACCGTGCCTGTTTTGTCAAGCACAAACACATCCGTTTTGCCGAGTGCTTCAAGCGCTTCGGCAGATTTTATCAGAATTCCGTTTGAAGCGCATTTGCCGGTTGCAACGGTAATTGCAACGGGTGTGGCAAGGCCGAGCGCACACGGGCACGAGATAACCAGCACGCATATTGCGCAGGAAAGCGCAAACTCGAGGCTCTGACCTGCAATCATCCATGCGATAAAAGTTACTGCAGATATTGTCATAACAATCGGCACAAATACGCCTGCAATCTTGTCGGCAAGCCTTGCAACGGGCGCCTTGGTTGCTCCTGCGTTTTCAACAAGCTCAATAATCTGTGCGAGTGTGGTGTCCCTGCCTACCTTTGTCGCTTTCATATTGAATGCGCCCTCAAGGTTAACACTTGCAGACATTACGCTGTCGCCGACTTTTTTTGATACGGGCATACTCTCGCCCGTCAGTGCAGATTCGTCAATGCTTGAATTGCCTTCGGTTAAAATTCCGTCAACAGGTATCTTTTCACCGGGACGTATAACCACAGTGTCACCGACTCTGATTTCTTCGGCTTTTACCGTTATCTCTTTGCCAATTCTGATTACTGTTGCCGTTTTAGGGGAAAGGTCAATAAGCTTTTCAACTGCAGTGTTGGTCTTACCCTTTGACCTTTCTTCAAGAAATTTGCCTACGGTAACAAGGGTTAGAATCATTGCGGCAGATTCGAAATAAAGGTTTGAAACGTACTTTGCGGCAATATCATTTCGGCCGTTGCCGAGTCCGTAGCCTATCATAAATATTGATGCAATGCCGTAAATCAGTGCCGCACCTGCACCGACAGCAACAAGCGTGTCCATATTAGGCGCTTTGTTTTTAAGTGCCTTGAATCCGCCGAAAAAGAATTTGCGGTTTACATATATAATCGGCAGTGTCAGAAGAAATTGCAGGAATGCAAACTGCACACCGTTTTGTACACCGTGAAAAAAGTGGGGCAGGGGAAGCCCGACCATGTGGCCCATTGTCACATACATCAGCACCGCAAGTAGCGGTATCGATACCGCAAGCCTTATTTTTACGGGCGTAAATTTTTCTTCTTTTACCGTTGCCGTTTTTGTTTCTTCTTTTACTGTTTGTGTGCTTACGGGTAGCTCTTCTTCGTGAACTACAGCCTGAAAACCGGCTTTTTTAACAGCTGCAATTATCGCTTGGCTGTTTGTTTTGCTCTCGTCAAATTCCGCCGTGAGCAGCTTTGCAAGCAGGTTCACCTGTGCGCTTTCAACGCCCTCAAGCTTTGAGACACTGCGCTCAACAGCCGCAGAGCAGGCGGCACACATCATGCCTTCAACGTCAAATTTCATTTTCATATTTATCACCGTCATTATTTTATAACATAACCAAAATCAAGTCAATAAAGCATATTGTAAAATATTTACACTGATTGACAAATCGGGCAAAATTATAGTAAAATAAATTTTAAGGAGTGGTTAAAAATGAAAAAGTTATTGTCAGTTATGCTCTCTGTAATGCTCATTTTCAGCACTGTAAGCTTTGGCGCAAGTGCATACCGCAGCAGATATATGCCCGACGGTATGGACAGCGACTATTACTTATTGCTTACAGATGATGACGAGGCTATGCAGCTTGGCAGTCTTTCCGCAAAGTATGAATCAAACGGCAACCCGGGCACGATTTCCGCAGGTAACGATACAGGCGGCGTGTCCTACGGTGCTTATCAGTTTTCAAGCCGCTACGGTGTACCGCTTAACTTTGTGAATTGGTGCATTTCTTCAGGCGAAGGTATCGAAACAGGTGAGAGGCTTAAAGCGGCTTACGAGCTTGATGAAAATACATACGGCGAAAACTTCAATGCTGAATGGAAGCTTATTGCGCAGGAATCATCCGAAGCTTTTTTGCTTTTACAGCATAACTTCACGAAGGCAAAATATTACGATGTGCTTGTAGAAAAGCTCGAAAAACAGATTGAGGGCTTTGAGGTTGAGAATTACACAATAGCACTTAAAAACGTTATATGGTCGCGTGCCGTTCAGAACGGCGTGAATAACGACGTTATCACCAAGGCTTTCGAAAAGCTCGGCGGCTTTGACAATCAGCCGGAGGATATTTTAATCAGAGCTATTTATGCACAGGCATCCCTGCTTGTTGATGAACCGCCTGTACCTGAATCTGTTCAGATTCAGCGAAGCTCTGCTGAAAAATACGGTATTGATCCTGAAGTGGTTACCGGAAAATATCTCTATTACCATAACCTCAACTCGTCGGATATCCAGGTTGCTGTTTATAAAAGGCTTGCTGTAAGCGAAGTAAAGGAAGCGCTTGATATGTTTGTCGCCGCAGGCGGTGAGCTCTCACCCTATGAGCCTCCCATTTTCCCGGACAGCGGACAGGAGCCTGCAGAGCAGAGTGTTTTCGTTGTAATTCTTGAGGCAATAATCAGCTTCTTTTCATTTATAATTTCTTTAATAACCGGTTTGTTCGGTTGATAAAATCAAATTTAAAATGCCATCCTTGTTTTAATCAAGGATGGCATTTAGCTTTTTTATATTAAAGTTGATACAGACCCGAATCAAGCTTAACAAATTCTTGGCCGCCTGCTATAAAGTACTTGTGCACAGGCTCGTCAAACTCAAGGTAATCGCTTACGGCATAGTTACCCAGCGTGATTGTGCGCACCTTGTTTGAGCCCTTGTTGCAGATGAAAAGTCTGTCGTTGTAGCGGATTATCGATACAGGGTCAACAAATGCTGTTGATTTGCCGCCTCCTATTCTCATCTGTACACGCTTTTCTTCTGTTGCGTAGCAGATTATTGCATTAAGCTCGGGCACAACGCTCCAGAAGTTTTTGCCGTCGGGTGCAATACCTCTTGCAGGCACGTCGTTGTATTTGAGGCTGCCGGTCCATATTGCAACGCCTCGTGCATTAAAAATGCCAACGTCGCCGTCGGGGTAGATAAGCACAGTGTGGTTATTAGCAAGAATTGCTGTTTCGCAGTTGACGTAGTCCTTTATCTGCGAGCATATTTCTTTATATGCAGGGCCGAATTTGCCTTCGAAATAAGTCCATTTTGTAATCGGCATCGTACGCTGTGTTGCAACCTCATAGCCAATGAAGTCCGCCCTTGTTCTGCCGTCGGGCATAACCTCGGGCTTTATGTAAAGAAAGCCGCCGTCAACGGGCAGCAAACCGTATATATTGCTGTCTATAATTTTTTTCAATTCTCTCACCCAATAAAAAAGTATAATGCATGCCCCGCCAAGCCGTCGCACGGCTAATATTAACCTGCGTCGAAAGCAGGTGGGTAGCCTCCCGCAGGTTCACGCTCCCTTCGTTCGCCGATACGGCGGGAGGGCTGCAATCCGCTGAACGGAGACGGCTTCCCTTAGATATGAGTGTTGGGTTAGTATTGCCGAACTTTTATCGCACAAGGCAGGGTGCATATTCAGGCTGTTTTATTATTCCTCGTCAGATTCAATCTCAAACATTTCGGAAAGTCTTTCCTCGAAAATCTGACCGATTTCGTTAAATTCCTCGTCGTTGTCAATGGCTTCGAGGTAGATTTCGCCGTTTTCCTCCGTAGCTTTGAGGATTATGAGCTCGCCGCTGTCCTCAAGCTGTTCTTCAGCTTCATCATAAAGAGGAATGAGGGCAACGTATTTGCCTGTGTCGGTTTCGATTCTGTCAAGTTCTTCGAAAACGTGCTCTTTACCTTCCTCGTCAATAACGCTGACTATATCGGGATTATATTCGTTACTCATTTAATTTACTCCGTTCCTTTTTGTTTTATGCTTTTTATTTTACATTGATTTTATCATTTAGTCAAGGTGTTAAATAGTTACATTTGTATTAAAGCTTACATATAATGTACGGGAGTGATACATATTGCGCTGTTACAGACCGAAAAGAGGCAAAAGAATAATCTTTATTGCTGTTTGCTGTCTTGTTGTGTTCCTTATTGTATTTTTGCTTCTTGACGCAAGAATTCGCCCGTTTATACGCAACACAGCCATCGTTCAGGCGCAGAATTATGCCGCAACAGTTGCAGGCTCTGCGGTGCCGGGTATTCTGGCTTCAGAGGGTGCAGATTACTCTTCACTTACCGAAATTACACGCGATTCGGTCGGCAATATAGTTTCAATACAAACCGATGCCATGCGAATAAACCGCATAAAATCGGGCATAAATTCAGCCGTTGCATCATCCCTCAGCAGTCTTGACGGCAAAGAGCTCGGCATACCGATAGGCTCGCTTACAGGTCTTGCGCTTCTCAACGGCAGAGGGCCGAGGCTAAACGCAATTATCAGCCTTACAGGCAGCGCACAAACGCATTTTGCAAATGAATTCAGCAGTGCGGGCATTAACCAGACAAGGCATCAGATTTTTCTGAAAACAACCGTTACGCTGCTTGTGGTTTTTCCGACAACAACGGTTACCACCGCTTACACAATGACTATGCTTGTTGCTGAAACGATAATAGTCGGGAAGGTGCCGCTTGCATACGGCGAAATGACACAGAAATAAAAGAAACTGTCTCAAAAAATGAGACAGTTTCTTTGATAAAGGTTTGTTTATTTAGCTGAATCTTTAACGGAAATAAGGCCGTTGAAGACGCCGACATAGAGTGTGTCATTGGGACCGATTGTAATCGGGCCGTAGCTGTTGTTCCAGTTTCTGCCGATACCTGTGAATACCTTGAATACGGTTTCGCCCGTGTCAAAGTCAACAGCTGTGAGGTACCATGCAACCTTGTTTGCGGGGATGCCGTCGTCGTCGGTATCCTCTGCATCGTCATACTCTCTTGTGTAGAGGTAAACAAGGCCGTTCTTTGTTGAAAGCTTGGGAACAACTGTGCAGGATGCCTCCTGGCTTTCCCATGCGATGAATGCGTCTGTGCAGTTTTCGTTTAGGTCAATTCTTACAACGCCGGGCTCACTCGTCGGGTCAGTTACAAGGAAGCCTGAACCTGATTCGGAGTAGTTGTTTTCAACAATGAATGAGCGGCCGTGAGCAATAAGGCTGTTTTCGCTTACGCTCTTACCCTTTGTGAATACGGGGACCTCAGCAATGATGTCGCCGTTTTCACGGTCGTAGATACATACGTGAACCTGATCGTCAGCGTTGTCTGTGATAGCAACAACCTTCTTTATGCTGCCGTCAGCACAGGGAACGTCAAGCAGAGTGGGTGTAGTGCCGCTGCCCTGGTTGATGGCGCCGGGCTTGAGTGTTGTGCCACGGTCGTAAGAGGTTCTCCATGTGTAGTAGGGGGTGCCGTCTTCCTTGATATCGAAACGGTACATTGCGTGGTCAGATACGATATAAACACCGTCTGTTGCCATACCGAATGTGTTCTGGATTTCTTCACCCTTGCCTTCAAATGTAAGCTTTGTAACGTGAACCTTATCTGTACCCTTCTCGATATAGCCGACTTCACCGGGACGTGTTACAAACCAGATGTTTCCGTTATAGTCCGGCATAGCGTCGGTGATGTACGAGCCTTCGGGGAGGTAGCTGCTTATGTTGTATTCTTTTTCAACCTTCCACTCGGGTGTGCCTGTGGATTCGTCAACGTAATATATCTGAATTACGTTTTCAGAGTTACCGATAATGGGCTTGTCACCCTCGTAAAGGTGGCAGTAAGCACCGCCGGAAGTATCGCTTGAGATTGAAGCAAAGTCAAATCTCTTGATAGCTTCGATTGTAGAGGGACGCTGGGGAAGACGTGTTTCAGCAAGAATCTCAAGTGTATCGGGGTCGAGGAGAAGAAGGCGGAAGCCTACAACGTTACCGCTGATGCACATAATTCTGCCCTGGCTGTCGAACATACAGGTTGCAACAAGACCGCCGAAAACGTTAAGTGAGCGGCTCTTTACAACGGGGTTGACACCGAGAGGGCCCATGTTGTTGTAGCAGCCTGTGTTGTATGAGTTGCCGTGCATGCCGTTTCTGCCCTCTTGAGCGAGGTAGGGGTTCTGCGGAACGACGATTTCGTCCATAGGGTCTGCGACTGCAACCTCACCCATAAACGGGGGGCACTTATCTGCTGCTGCAGGCTGACGGATTGCACCGCCGGGGCTGAGGAACAGCATCAGAAAGGCTGAAAGTGCCGTGAGGACCTTAATAAATACTTTTGATGCGAAAATTGCTTCAAGCATAATTGAGTTTCCTTTCTATCATTTTTGCTTATTTTGCAAGAGATATTATACCACTTTTTTGAATTACGGTCAACCTATTTTTAACCAAACCAATCAATACTTATTGACATCGGTGCTTTGGGGTGATATTGTTGACTTAAACCAAAACAAAACGGAGGAATAATCAATGGCAAAATGGCGAGTAGGTATTATCGGCAACGGCGGTATATGCAAAGGTGCTCATCTTGAGGAATATCTTAACGATGACAGAGTTGAGGTTGTTGCCCTTTGCGATATTATTGAGGAAAGAGCACAGTTACTTAAGGATAATTATTTTCCCGATGCTGATGTTTACACCGATTATAAAGAGCTTCTCAAGGATGAGAGCATAGATTCGGTTGATATCTGTACACCCAATTATCTTCATTCCATTATAGCGGTTGCCGCCTTTGAGGCAGGCAAGCACGTCTTCTGCGAAAAGCCCGACGCCGTAAGCGTTGAAGAGGCCGTAAGAATGAATGAGGCTGCAAAAAAAGCAGGCAAAACGCTCATGATTATGCGTAATAACCGCTTTGTTGCAGCATCAAAATATGCAAAGAAATATATCGAAAAAGGCGAGATGGGCGAAATCTACTGTGGCCGTTGCGGCTGGCAGAGAAGACGAGGCATCCCCGGCAAGGGCGGCTGGTTTACAACCAAAGAGCAGTCGGGCGGCGGTCCGCTTATCGACCTTGGCGTTCATCTTATCGACCTTTCAATCTGGCTTATGGGCAACCCCACTCCTGTTGCTGTTTCGGGCAATACATACTGCAAGTTTGCCGATAACGATTCAAGCGATTCGGTCAACTCCGATTTCGGCGATAAGATGGCAGACGGTACTTTCGACGTTGAAGACCTTGCAATGGGTATGATTCGTTTTGATAACGGTGCAGTGCTTCAGATTGAGTTCAGCTGGGCATCAAACATCAAAAAAGAAAACCGCTTTGTCGAGCTTCGCGGCACAAAGTCCGGCCTTGAGTGGCGCAACGGCGCACTTGAGATTTTCACAGAGGAAGACGGTCAGCTTCTCGATATTGCACCGTCAAATATCGACGAAAAGCACGGCCATATGTACAATCTCCGCCATTTCTATGACGTTGTTATCAGCGGCGCAAAGCCGATTTTCGAGCCGCAGCAGGGTATTGATATGATTAAAATTCTCTGCGCTATTTATGAATCTGCAAAAACAGGCCGAGAGGTTATTCTTTAATCCCATATTTTGTTCCAGCCGCAGTGTACGTTATCTCCGTCGCTGTCGATTTCGGTCACTTCCTTGTATGTGCTTCCGCTTACGGAATCAGCAGTGCCGTTGGGCTTGACGAATATCGTATCACCGTTGGATAAATCCGCTTCATAAACGTATCTCGGCGGCCTTGTTTTAATTTCCGTGAACAAATTCCTCACCTCACAGTGAAATACTACAAGTGAAATAATATCACAATCACAAAATTAAATCAATAGCAATGTAAAAAAATATCACAAAAAGTTGTTTCGGCAACTCTTTGTGATATTTTTATTATCTTCTGTACATATAGTTAAGCTTGCGCCAACGGTTTTTGTCAATTGAATTTATCTGGTCAGCCGTCACTCGATACTGCCAGTTTCCGTCAGCCTTGCCGGGGATATTAAGCCTTGTGTCGGAGCCGTAGCCGAGCAAATCCTGAATCGGCAGAATCACCGTGTTTGCGTGTGAAGCAAAAATTGTGCGGATTATGCTCTGATATCCGTTGTTCCAATCGGGTGAATCGTATCCGCAGTATTCGAGCATACCTCTGCGTGTATCATCCGAAAGCTCCCAAACATAGCCAAGCAAGGTGTTGTTATCGTGCGTGCCCGTGTATGCAATGCAGTTATCAACATAGTTGTGTGGCTGGTGCGGATTGTCGTTATCGGAAAGAAAACCGAACTGAAATACTCTCATTCCGGGGAAGCCGCTGTATTCAACAAGGTCAATAACTTCCTTTGTAATGTCACCGAGGTCTTCTGCAATAATGAGTTTTTCTCCCGAAACCTCTTTTGCCATATCCACAAAAGCTTCGCCGGGACCTTTTACCCATTTGCCGTCTTTTGCTGTTGTGGCATTGCCGTCAACGCTCCAATAGCTTTCAATACCTCTGAAATGGTCGATTCTTACTGCGTCAAACATTGTCAGGTTGTGCTTAAGTCTTGCACGCCACCACTTGAAGCCGTCCTTCTGCATTTTTTCCCAGTCATAAATCGGGTTGCCCCACAGTTGACCTTCTTCGGCAAAATAATCGGGAGGAACACCTGCAACACAGGAGGGCTTATTGTCTTTATCAAGCAAAAACTGCCCTTTGTTTGCCCATACGTCACAGCTGTCAAATGAAACGTAAATCGGAATATCACCGATTATTTGTATGCCCTTGCTGTTGGCGTAAGATTTTATATCAGCCCACTGTGCGAAGAATTCGTACTGAATAAATTTCCACATAAACAGTACGTCTTCATCAATCATATCCGTCTCCCACTCAGTCCAGCATTTTTCATTGTTGGCTTTTTTCAGTGCCATAAAGCGGCAGAACTGCTCAAGATAAACGTTTTCCTTTATAAAGCTCTCAATTTTTTCTTTGAGTGCAGAATCAACACGCTTTGAAGCGTTCATGAGCACGCCTGTGCGTGTGTGGTAAAGGCGCACGTATTCGCAGCTGTATGGTGTCTGCTGACGGCAGGAATCAAGCTCGTCTTTTGTAAGCAGTCCCTGCTCAAAAAGGGTAGGCAGGTCAACAAAATAAGGGTTGCCGCCAAATGCTGAGTATGATTTGTAGGGCGAATTACACTCGTCAATAAGGCAGAAGGGGAGCACCTGCCACATTGAAAACCCGCATTCTGCAAGAAAATCAACAAACATCTTTGCTTCCTTACCGAAGCTGCCTGTTGAATATTCGCCCGGGAGCGACGAAATGTGCATCAGCACACCGCTCTTTCTCTTTTTTGTGTTAATGATAATCAACTCCGTAATATATTTTCTTGACAAAAACACTTAAAATATAATATATTTATTATAATACATTATTTTACAAAATCAATAATCAAATAATAAATGGAGATTATAGAAATGTCGGAGAAAAATCCGCTGTTTTCAGTTGTTGTTCCTGTATATAATAATGAAAAATACTTGGATGAATGTTTATCTTCTTTGGTAAATCAGACTGAGAATGATATTGAGATTATTCTTGTTGATGATGGTTCAACTGACTCTTCGGGTGCAATTTGCGACGAATGGGCTCTTAAAGACAACAGAATAAGTGTTATTCATAAGGAGAATGGTGGGGAAGTTTCTGCTATAAGAGTGGGTTTCGAATTAACAAAAGGTAAGTATTTTTCGAAGGTTGATAGTGATGATTGGGTTAGTCCGAACTTTTATGAAACCTTTAGAAATTATATGTTGAATAATGATTTGGATTTACTTATCACCAATATAATTGGATTTCCGAATGGAAAGTTTATTAGTTCGGGATATGTTAAAGACGAGGTAATGTCCGGTCGAGAGCTCATTAAAACTAATAAAAATGTCCATACTAGAAATGATGCATGTTTTTCATGTAGGTTTGGCTTCAAAAGATCATTTATGATAGATAATAAACTTTTCTTTGGAGATTGTCAAACCGGAAATGATACAGTATTAAACTTAGCAGCATTAGAGGCTGCTGAAAGAGCAATGGCTGTTGAATATGTTGGATATCATTACAGGACTAATAATAATGGTGTAATGAGGCAAAAATATAAAAAAAATCTGGAAAATGATATAATTGTTCAATATAAAACAAGAAAAAAATGTTTTAGTGATATAGATTCTTATGTCAAAGATATGTCAGTATATTATGTTAAAAGTATTTTTTTCGCTGTTTTAAGGAATTGCATAAATTCACCTCAAGGTTTAAGATATAAAGATGTCAAACGTATTGTGAACAGCGATTGGCTTGTGGATAGCTATAAAGTTCTTGGTTTTGATTTGCCGTTTGATTCTATCAAAGAAAATATTATGGCAATGGTAATTAAGCTTAGATTAGCTTTTATTTATTATCTGTATATAAAGTATAAAAGCAAATAAATATTCCCGTACGGTAGTAGAAATACCGTACGGGAATATTTATTTACTCTTCAATTGTCTCTTTGAGTCTTTCAAGGCCGAGGTCAATTTCTTCTCTTGTGATATTAAGCGGGGGAAGCAGACGCACGAGCGTTTTTGCTGTCAGGCATATAACGCCTTTAGCGATGCCGCTTTTTACAACGTCCGCACCTGTTTTTCCCTCAACCTCAATGCCAATCATCATACCCATACCTCGTATGGATTTGACGTTCTTAAAGGTTGCAATCTTATCTCTTATGTATTCACCGTTAGCTCTTACATTCTCAAGGAAAGCTTCGTCATTGACTTTATCAAGAACGTAGCTTGCACCGGCACAGACAATCGGGTTGCCGCCAAAGGTTGAGCCGTGAGTACCGGCTGTCATAACACCGCCGAGTGCTTCAGTGGAAAGGCAGGCACCAATCGGAAGACCGCCGCCAAGACCCTTTGCAAGTGTTACGATATCGGGCTTGATACCGTAATTCTCGTGTGCAAGAAGCTTGCCTGTTCTGCCTATACCTGTCTGTACTTCATCAATGATTACAAGCAGGTCTTTTTCTTTTGCGAGTGCACAGACTTCGTTTACAAAGTCTTTTTCAAGCGGAATAACGCCGCCTTCACCCTGAATCATTTCCATCATAACAGCGCAGGTTTTATCGCTGATTGCCGCCTTAATCTGCTCAATATCCTTTTCGCAGTAAACAAAGCCGCCGTTATAGGGGGCAAAGCAGTCGGGATGAAGTGCATCCTGACCTGTTGCGGTGAGTGTAGACATCGTTCTGCCGTGGAATGAGCTGAGCAAGGTGATTATTTCGTATCTGCCCTCGCCGTATTTGTCAAAGCTGTATTTGCGTGCAACCTTTATGGCACATTCGTTAGCTTCTGCACCGGAGTTACCGAGGAATACCTTTGAAAAGCCGGTCGCTTTTATAAGCTTGTCGGTAAAGCTTGCTGTTGCATCGGTATAGTAAAGGTTGCTGATGTGGCTGAGCTTGTGAGCCTGAGCGGAAACTGCATCTGCCCAACCCTCGTCTGCATAGCCAAGGCAGTTTACACCGATACCCGAGGTGAAATCAATGTATTCCTTGCCGTCAAAATCCCTTGCAACCGCACCCTTGCCGCTTGCTATACCAAGGTCATAGCGGCCGTAGGTGGGCATTGCAGAGGAGTTATTCATTTCTTTAATCTGTTCAAAGTTCATATCTTTTGTCCTTTTGGTAATCGCTGATAAAATCGGTGTATGATTATCAGCGAGATGTTTTTTCGATAGGATATTCAAAAAGCGCAGGCAATACTTTGTGTATTAACGAGCATTTTGAATAATTATAGCGGGAAAAGAGCCGCTGAGAATTATGAATTCGATTTTACTCAGCGATTACCCTTATTATCTGAACATTGTGCCGATGCCTGCATCGGTGAGAAGTTCAATGAGAATAGAGTGTTCAATTCTGCCGTCCATAATAATTGCGTGTTTTACGCCTCGTCTGACAGCCTCAACACAGCAGTCAACCTTAGGTATCATACCGCCTTTTATGACGTTCTGCATCTTGAGTGCAGGCACTTCGCTGACGTTGAGTTCTTTAATAAGTGTGCTCTCGTCATCCTTGTCACGAAGCAGACCTGTGATATCTGTCATAAGAATAAGGTTTTCTGCACCGAGTACAGCCGCAATGCGTGAGGCCGCAAGGTCAGCGTTGACGTTGTATGTGTGGTCGCCGCCTGCAACGGAAGAAATAACGGGGATGTAGCCACTGTTAAGCACGTCAAGTACGGGCTGAATGTTAATATCGGTAATATCGCCGACATAGCCGATGTCTTTTTCACGGTGCTTGACTGCCTTAATCATACCGCCGTCAATACCGCAAAGACCGATAGCCTTGCCGCCCTTCTGTTCAAGCAGAGCAACAAGATCCTTGTTTACCTTGCCTGCAAGCACCATCTGAACAATTTCCATTGTTTCTTCATCTGTATAACGCAGACCGTCAACGAACTTGCTCTCTTTATTGATTTTTTTCAGCATATCGTTGATTTCAGGGCCGCCGCCGTGAACAAGCACAACCTTAATGCCGACGAGTGAAAGGAGAACAATATCCTCCATAACAGCCTGCTTGAGGTCTTCGTTTATCATTGCGTTGCCGCCGTATTTGATAACAACTATTTTGTTGTAATACTTCTGGATGTAGGGGAGAGCCTGCACCAGAATCTGTGAACGGTCAAAATTTGAAATATCCATTGGTTAAAACCTCTTATGAACGGTAGTCACCGTTGATTTTTACATAGTCGTACGTAAGGTCACATCCCCAAGCGGTTGCCTCGGCATCGCCGTCAGAGAGTGTGATGTCGATAATGATTTCATTTTCAAGAAGAATTGTCTTTGCAATGTCTTCGTCAAATTCAATGCCTGCGCCGTTTCTGCATACTGCAATTGTGCCTTTTGAGCTTGCAAAGTCAACATCAACACCGTTAATGTCAAGGTCAGCTCCCGAGTAGCCGATAGCACACAGCACTCTGCCCCAGTTTGCATCAGCACCGAACATAGCGGCTTTTAAAAGTGATGAGTTGATAACGGATTTTGCAACCGTCTTTGCGGTGGGAATATCCTTGGCGCCCTTTACGGTGCACTCGATGAGCTTTGTTGCGCCCTCACCGTCACGTGCAATTTCACGAGAGAGGTAACGAAGCGCCTCAAAAAGAGCTGCCTTGAATGTGTCAAAATCAGCACCCTCTGATGTGATTTCGCTGTTGCCTGCAAGACCCGAAGCGAGAATTGAGCACATATCGTTTGTTGAGGTATCACCGTCAACCGAAACCATATTGAACGTGTCGCAAACAACGGCGTTAAGTGCGCATTTAAGCATATCTGCACTGATTGCCGCATCTGTTGTGAGGAAGCAGAGCATTGTAGCCATATTGGGCATAATCATACCGCTGCCCTTTGCCATACCGCCGATATGGCAGGTTTTGCCGCCAAGCTCAAACTTGACACAAACCTCTTTTTCGTGTGTGTCAGTCGTCATAATTGCAACTGCGGCACTGTGACCGCCGTCACGGCTTAAACCGTCTTTGAGCATACCTATGTGGCTTGCAATGGGCTCAATGTTGATGGAGGGGCCGATAACGCCCGTTGATGCTACAACAACGTCCTTTGCGCTTATTCCGAGTGCATCTGCCGCAAGAGTGCACATTGCCTCAGCCTTTTCAATGCCGTCTGCGGCACAGGTGTTGGCAATGCCCGAGTTGCAGATGATTGCCTGCGCAATGCCGTTTTCAAGGTTTGCAGCTGTCACTCTGTTGGGCGCACCTTTTACGAGGTTGCTTGTGTGCATTGCTGCAGCAGTGCAGGGCTTTTCACAGTAAACAAGCGCAAGGTCGTGCTTAGTTTTATTTTTTCTTATACCGCAATGGACAGAGTTTGCAACAAAGCCAAGCGGTGTAGTAACTGTTCCTTTAATAAATTCCATAAATGATTTACTCCTTGAGTAGTTGGTTTAGAAAGCAGGGGGAACAAGGTTGAGTCCTGCATTTTCGTCAAGCCCCATAATAAGGTTCATGTTCTGTATTGCCTGACCTGCGGCACCCTTGACCATATTGTCAATTGTTGATACAACAATCAGCGTGCCTGTGCGTGAATCAATGTGAAGCGAAATATCACACATATTTGTGAATTTTACGTTTTTAAGGTTTGCTGTTGCACCATCGGGAAGTACACGCACAAACTGCTCATCAGCATATTTTGTTTCATAAGCCTCACGTACCTGCTCCTTGGTAACACCGTCTTTGAGCTTTAAGTACATTGTGGAAACAATTCCTCTGTTAACGGGAAGAAGATGGGGGACAAAGGTGACCTTAATCTTCTTGCCGCCGAGCTTTGAAAGTGTCTGCTCAATTTCGGGTGTGTGGCGGTGCATACCAACCTTGTAGGGCGAAAATGCCTCGTTACAGTCGGGATAGTGCGTGGTCTGGCTGAGACCTCTGCCTGCACCCGTAACACCGGATTTTGAGTCGATTATGACACTGTCTGTTTCAACAAGGCCGTTGATAATTGCAGGCGCAAGACCAAGTGCCGCCGATGTCGGATAACAGCCGGGGTTTGCAATTACGCTAACGTCCTTTGCTTTTTCTCTGAAAAGCTCGGGCACGCAGTAAACAGCCTCTTTATGTATTTCGGGCTTATCAAACGGTTTCTGGTACCATTCGGTGTATTCCTCTTCGCTCTCAAGGCGGAAGTCTGCACCAAGGTCGATGAATTTTCTGCCCTTTTCAAGACATTTAGCCGCAAGAGGCTCTGAAAGTCCGTGAGGCAGGCAAGCGAATACGACGTCGCTCAGGTCAACAGCCTCGCTCTGGTTAATGCAGACCTTGTCGCAAAGGCCGAGGAATGAGGGGTAAATATCGGAAAGCTTCTGACCCTCAAAGCTCTTTGAGCAAAGGGCAGTCAGCTCAACGTCGGGATGGTTGAGAAGAAGGCGTACAAGCTCGGCGCCTGCATAGCCTGTTGCGCCGATAACGGCTGCTTTGATTTTCATAGTGTATCAATTCCTTGGGGTAATTATTTTTTAATTCTGTTGTTTACACAGGTTTCAAGCTTGATTGCTTCATACACGTCTTCGCCGAAAAGCTCGCAAACGTTTCGATATTTTTCAAGCGGAAGCGTTTCAAGTGTCAGCTTTTCTTTTATGCAAAGCGCAACAAGCTCACCCGTTGCCTTGTATGCATCACGGAAGGGGAGACCCTTGCCTACAAGATAGTCCGCACAGTCGGTAGCGTTGATAAAGCCTTCGGCTGCGGCACGGCGCATATTCTCGGGAATTACACGCATTGTTTCAATCATCGGGTCAAGTGCAGTCATACACATCTTAACTGTGTCAATTGCATCAAAAATTGCTTCCTTATCTTCCTGCATATCTTTGTTGTATGCAAGCGGCAGACCCTTCATTGCCGTGAGCAGTGTCATAAGGTCGCCGAATACTCTGCCCGATTTTCCTCTGATAAGCTCTGCGATATCGGGGTTTTTCTTCTGCGGCATAATGCTTGAGCCTGTTGAGAAAGCATCGTCAAGCTCAACAAATTTGAATTCCCAAGAGCACCAAAGAATAATCTCTTCGCAAAGACGTGAAAGGTGCACCATAAGAATTGACAGTGCGCTTGCAATTTCAAGGCAGAAATCTCTGTCTGAAACGCCGTCAAGCGTGTTTTCGACAACACCGTCAAATCCGAGAAGCTGTGCTGTCATAGCACGGTTTATAGGATAGGTTGTGCCGGCAAGTGCACCGCTGCCCAGAGGCGAGAAGTTCATTCTTGCCTTTGCATCGGCAAGTCTGCCCATATCACGCTCAAGCATACTTACGTAAGCTGAAAGCTGCATGCAGAAGGTTATGGGCTGTGCACGCTGAAGGTGGGTGTAGCCGGGCATAATCGTGTTTTCGTTTTCGTGTGCCTTGTTGAATATTGTGTCTGTCAGGTGACGGAGCATATCCATAACCTCTTCGCATTCCTTGCGCAGAGTAAGGCGTATGTCGGTTGCAACCTGGTCGTTACGGCTGCGGCCGGTGTGCAGACGCTTGCCTGCATCGCCTATGCGTGCGGTGAGTGTCTGCTCGATAAAAGTGTGAATATCCTCTGCATCGGGGTCAATAAGGAGCTCACCCGAAGCAATATCCTCTTTAATCTGTTTGAGACCGTTTATGATTTTTTCGCAGTCCTCAACGGGAATGATTCCCTGCGTACCGAGCATAACTGCGTGTGCGATTGAGCCGTCGATATCTTCACGGTACATACGGCTGTCGAATTTTATTGATGAATTAAAATCGTTTGTTCTCTTGTCAGCTTCCTTTGCGAAGCGTCCTGCCCAGAGTTTCATAGCATTTTCCTGCCTTTTATTTACTTGCAAAAAACAACATTCGGGCGGAGGAATACTCCGCCCTTATCTGTATTGATTTCTTACTTGTTACGCTCTGCCTCAAGGATTGCACGAACCTTGATCGGAAGACCGAAGAGGTTGATGAAGCCTGCGGAATCCTTCTGGTCGTAAACCTCGTCTGCATCGAATGTTGCAAAGTCCTCACTGTAAAGTGTGTAGGGAGATGTAACACCTGCGTTAATCATATTGCCCTTGTAGAGCTTGAGCTTAACGTCACCTGTAACAGTTTCCTGTGTCTTGTCAACAAATGCGCTGAGTGCCTCACGAAGGGGAGTGTACCACTGGCCGAAGTAAACAAGCTCTGCAAAGCGGAGAGCAACCTGCTCCTTGTAGTGCTGTGTGTCACGGTCGAGTGTGATTGTTTCAAGTACCTGATGAGCCTTGTAGAGGATTGCACCAGCGGGATTCTCGTAAACGCCACGGGACTTCATACCGACAAGTCTGTTTTCAACAAGGT
This sequence comes from Acutalibacteraceae bacterium, assembly GCA_045604525.1. Classification (GTDB taxonomy): domain Bacteria; phylum Bacillota; class Clostridia; order Oscillospirales; family Acutalibacteraceae; genus UBA8612. Next base: position 84,303 of record JAZUOH010000055.1, on the reverse strand, counting down.
CTGCAATGCCGATACCGTTTGCACCGCCGATTTCGTTGAGCTTTGTGATAAGCTCAACACCGTTCATCTTGACACCGTCAAGTGCTACGGGAACACCCTTCTCAAATGAAAGTGTGATGTATGTGGGCTTGTCGGGTGCTGCCTCGGGAGCAACGCCCATTTCAAGGAAGCCTTCCTTGAGGTACTGCGGCTCGTTTGCGGGGTCTTCAAGGTCAAGACCCTCGTGTGAAAGGTGCCAGAGGTTCTTGTCCTTTGAGTAGTTTGTCTCACGGTTTATCTTAAGAGGAATGTTGTGTGCCTCTGCATACTCAATCTCTTCTTCACGTGATTTGATATCCCAGATTCTCCAGGGAGCGATAATCTGCATTTCGGGAGCGAAAGCCTTGATTGCAAGCTCGAAACGAACCTGGTCGTTACCCTTACCTGTACAGCCGTGGCAGATAGCATCTGCGCCTTCAGCCTTTGCAATTTCAACAATTCTCTTTGCAATTACGGGACGTGCGAAGGATGTGCCGAGAAGGTAATCCTTCTCATAAACTGCGCCTGCTTTGAGAGTGGGGAAGATGTACTCGTCAACAAACTCCTGCTGAAGATTCTCGATATAGAGCTTGGAAGCGCCTGTCTTGATAGCCTTTTCCTCAAGACCGTCAAGTTCTGTGCCTTGACCGACATCGCCGGATACTGCGATAACCTCGCAGTTGTTATAGTTTTCCTTCAGCCACGGGATGATGATGGATGTATCAAGACCGCCTGAGTAGGCAAGAACTACTTTTTTAATTTCTTTCATTGCGTTTTTCCTCTTTTCAAATTTTGTTTTTATTCAGTCGATGTGCATTATTATACACTTTTTATACACAAAATCAACTGTTTAATTGCATAAATATGCATATTTTTATATCTTTTTTTGATATATTATGCATAAATCATACATTTTACTGTTTTCCTGTTGAGCCGAAGCCGCCTGCGCCTCTCTCTGTTTCGTCAAATTCCGTTACTTCAACTGCCGGAGCGGTGCATACGGGCATAACTACAAGCTGAGCAATTCTTTCACCCGGCTGGATAGTGTAGCTCTCTTCATATTGGTTGATAAGACCAACGCAGATTTCGCCTCTGTAGTCGCTGTCAACAACGCCTACGCAGTTTGCAGGGGCAAGACCGTGCTTGATTGCAAGACCGCTTCGTGCGAAAATCATTGCCGCATAACCTGCATCCTCAAGCGCAATTGCAAGACCTGTGGGGATGAGCGCGTGTCCGCCTTTGTCGAGGGTAATCGGCTCGTCAATGCAGGCGCACAGGTCAAGACCTGCACTGCCCGCAGTTGCACGCTGGGGGATTTTTGCATTTTCTCTGAGCTTTTTGAATTTGATTTCAGTTATCATCAGAAAATCACCTTTTCAGCATTCTGTCTGAGTACAAGTGAAAGGAATTCGTCAACCTTCATTGCACCGATGTCACCCTCGCCGCGCTTACGTACGCCGACTGTGCCTTCTTCAATTTCCTTGTCGCCAATAACGAGCATATAGGGAATCTTTTCAAGCTGTGCCTCGCGGAGTTTGTAGCCGAGCTTTTCACTGCGGCAGTCTGCACTTACACGCAGGCCTGCGTTTGCAAGCTTCTCAACAAGTGCGTTTGCAGCCTCGTGATGTCTGTCAGCAATCGGAATAACTCTGACCTGTTCGGGTGCAAGCCATACGGGGAATGCACCTGCATACTTTTCTATAAGCAGAGCAAGTGTACGCTCGTAACAGCCGATTGATGTGCGGTGGATGATGTAGGGGTTCTTCTTTGTGCCGTCTGCATCAACGTATTCCATGCCGAACTTTTCAGCAAGCATCTGGTCAATCTGGATTGTGATGAGTGTATCTTCCTTGCCATGAACATTCTTAATCTGAATGTCAAGCTTCGGGCCGTAGAATGCAGCCTCGCCGATACCGACCTTGTATGGAATTTCAAGGTGGTCAAGGATTTTAGCCATGATGCCCTGTGCCTCGTCCCACTGCTCGGGTGTGCCGATATACTTTTCTTTGTCATCAGGATCCCACTGTGAGAAGCGGTAGGAAACATCCTCGTAAAGACCGAGAGTTTTGAGCATATAAATTGCAAGCTCAAGACAGCCCTTGAATTCATCCTCAAGCTGTTCGGGCAGGCACATAAGGTGACCCTCGGAAATTGTGAACTGACGTACTCGGATAAGTCCGTGCATCTCGCCGCTGGATTCGTTTCTGAAAAGTGTGGAGGTTTCGTTGTATCTCAAGGGCAGGTCACGGTAGGAACGTGCTCTGTTGAGATATGCCTGATACTGGAAGGGGCAGGTCATCGGACGCAGTGCAAATACTTCGTCATCCTTTTCTTCGTCACCGAGAACGAACATACCGTCCTGATAGTGGTCCCAGTGGCCGGAAACCTTGTAGAGGTCGCTCTTTGCCATATAGGGTGTCTTCGTGAGAAGCCAGCCTCTCTTTTGCTCTTCATCCTCAACAAATCTCTGAAGAAGCTGAATGATTCTTGCACCTTTGGGCAGAAGAATGGGCAGACCCTGGCCGATAATGTCAGAGGTTGTAAACAGTTCAAGCTCACGGCCGAGCTTGTTGTGGTCGCGCTTCTTTGCTTCTTCAATTGCCTCAAGGTGAGCGTCAAGGTCAGCCTGCTTTGTGAAGGCTGTGCCGTAGATTCTCTGAAGCATCTTGTTCTTGGAGTCGCCTCTCCAGTAAGCACCTGTTGCTGATGTCAGCTTGAATGCCTTTACGCGTGATGTGTCGGGGATGTGAGGGCCTGCGCAAAGCTCGTCAAATTCGCCCTGCTTGAAGAAGGAGATGTTCTCGCCCTTGTCAGCGTGCTCCTTGATAAGCTCAACCTTATAGATTTCGCCTTTTTCCTCCATCATCGCAATAGCTTCTTCGGGAGAAAGCTCGTATCTTTCTAGTGCAAGACCTTCCTTGACAATCTTCTTCATCTCTGCCTCGATTTTCTCGAGAACCTCTGGTGTGAAGGAAACGTCGCAGTCAAAATCATAGTAAAAACCGTTGTCAATAGCAGGGCCGATAGCAAGCTTTGCCTGCGGATACAGTCTCTTTACAGCCTGAGCAAGAATGTGTGAAGCTGTGTGACGGAATGCCTTCTTGCCTTCTTCATCGTCAAATGTCAGTATTTCAACCTGCGCATCTTCATTAAGTGCTGTGCGAAGGTCGCAAACCTCACCGTTGACTTTTGCAACGCAAGCGGCCTTATAAAGGCCCATGCCGAGACTTTTTGCAATCTCTGCAACGGTGGTGCCGTTTTCATACTCCTTAACAACATTGTCTCTGAGTGTTACGTTAATCATCGTTCTTCATCCTTTCTGAAAAATAAAAAAACTTCACCTTGTATTTTTGAAAATACAGGGTGAAGTATAGTTTGAAAAAATATACTACACCGTTCCACCCGTGTTGCGTAAATTTAATTACGCCGCTTTAAGTGACTTTAACGCAGTCATACGGCACAGCTTATCTGATATTAAGTCAGCTTCGCAGGCACTCGGCAGTGGTCGGCACTTGCGGCAATGTTTATCTGCCTTTCAGCACAGTGGGCAGACTCTCTGAAAACAGCCGTTGCAAATACACATTCTGCTTCAACGTTTTAATATAATTATTATAATACACAGACTATATCACTTTTATTCTGATATGTCAAGCAAAATTTAGCTTCTGTAAACCTTTATTGCGTGCTTAATGCAGTCAATTTCCGCAACCTTGAATGCGCCACCGTATTCACCGTCAAGCGTCCAGGGTAATTCTGCGCCGAGGCTTTCAATAATAAAGTGACTGCCTTTTGAAAGAGTAAAATACTTTTCAAGATAATTTCTGTGAAGAAGTGTTTCGGTGGCAATTTCTTTCCATTCGTTAATGCCGTGAGGCATCTTTGCAAGGTTGAGCTCAAATTTGCCGTCATCAAACAGTACGTCTTCTTTGTTGTAATGAATCATACCGCCTATAACAAGCGAGCTTGAAACTGCACCGAAGGCATATTCACCCTCATAGCTTTCATTGTCGCACTGAACTCTTATCGGAAGCGGTTTGAAGCCCTTGATTTCTGTCAATCCGTCAAAGAAATAGGCAGGGTAGCCGAAGAGATTTTTCTTTTTCTGTGATACGGAATATGAGCTCTTTGTAAAAATACCAAAGGAAGCTATATAGTTGAAAAATCTGCCTCCGTTGAGCTGACCAAGGTCGTGAGGCTTGGGGTCAACACCGCAAATCATCTCAATGGCTTCGGGTGCGTTTGTGGGCACGCCAATGCTTGCTGCAAAGTCGTTTGTTGTGCCGCTGGGAATATAGCCTATGGGCACGTTGATGCCCGATTGCATTACACCGTTGACCGTTTCGTTAAAGGTGCCGTCACCGCCGCGGCATACAATAAGGTCAAATTTATCTGCAAGCAGTTTTGCATACTCTGTTGCATCGCCTCGCTTTTGCGTGGTGTAAACAGTTGTTTCAAAGCCTGCTTTGGAAAAATCGTCAGCAATGTGCCAGAGCTGGCTTTTGAGTGTATATTTACCTGAGCAGGGGTTGATTATAACAAGTGCTTTTTTTCCGAGATTATTGTTTGCCATATTAACACATCCTCAAATCAGTTGTTTATTACAGTTAATTCTTTGGGGGTGGAGGTCAGGTTTTCGTTGCCGTCGGCAGTGATAAGAAGCATATCTTCAATTCTCACGCCGAATTGGTTTGGGATATAAATTCCGGGCTCTATGGTAATTATATTACCCTCACGCAGAATATAGTTGCTTTTTGATGAAACTCTCGGCTCCTCGTGTATTTCTACACCTACACCGTGGCCTGTTGAGTGACCGAAGTTAGAGCCGTAGCCCGCTTCCTCTATAATGCTTCTTGCAGCGGCATCAACATCCTTTGCCGCAACGTCGGGACCTGCTGCCTTGATTGCTGCAAGCTGTGCCTCAAGCACCGTGCCGTAAACCTCGCACATACGGTCGCTCGCTTCGCCTATGGCAACAGTTCGTGTCATATCGCTGTGGTAGCCGTTTACAACTGCACCGAAGTCCATTGTAACAAAATCACCGAATTCTATTTTTTTGTCTGTAGGTACACCGTGGGGGAGGGAGGTTTTTTTGCCGCTTACGACTATTGTGTCAAACGAAACCTTTTCGGCACCGTTGCGCAGCATATAAAAATCAAGTGCCAGAGCAACCTCTTTTTCGGTCATACCGGGCTTTATATATTTTACTGCGTTGTCAAAAGCTGCCTGAGCTATTGCCTGTGCTGCCTTGATGTTTGCGACCTCTTCTGCCTGCTTTGTGCAGCGCAGGTGGCGTATTGCCTTGTCAAATCTGCTGTCAAAAACAGGCTTGAAATCTTCTTCCTTGAACATCTTGCTGTATTCGCGCAGACCGCTTACGGTTACATAATCGGTTTCTATTGCAATGCTTGAGCAGTTAAATTTTTTAAGATACTTTATAATCTGCTTTTTTGAATCTGTCAGCAGTACAACATCACAGCAGTCAACCTGTGCCTGAGCAGCTTCTATATATCTGCTGTCGGTCAGAAAAACACTGCCGTTTCTGGATACGATAAGGTAGCCGCTGTCGGCATTGAAGCCCGTAAAATACTGTCTTGCGGCAGGGCTTTCAATAATACCTCCGTCAATATCCTTTGGAAATAATTTTATAAGGTCATATAATTCCATATCTCATTCTCCGTTTTTTCTGCGTTCAAATTCTTCGAGCAGCTCTTTTTCGCCGTCTCTGGCTTTTTTGAAGTAAAATTTGAATATTTTTTCGTCTCTTGCTCTGTCGGTGAAAATTGCAACGGCACCCGCCGTGTTGGCGGAGAGTATATCGGTTTTCAGCTGGTCACCGACCATTGCAACTTTACTTATGTCAAGCCCGAGCTTTTGAGCGGCTTTTATCAAGCCGTCGGGCTTTGGCTTTTTTGCACTGTATATGTAGTGCCTGATGCCGAGCTTTTTTGCCGTTATGTAAACCCTTGGCGGAATGGCGTTTGATACTATCGCCATAGGTATACCGGCTTTATCCATACCCTTTACCCATTCTTTTACACCGGGCAGGGGAGTGAGAGTTTCGTCATATATAAGTGTGTTATCAATATCAAGCAGTAAGCCCTTGACACCTATTTGCGCAAGGTCATCAACTGTTATGTCGCATACGCTTTTAAAGCGGTGCTTTGGCATATATCGGTCATCAAGCATATTTTTATCCTTAATTATACGTAGTTTCACAAGAAAAAAGACGGGCGATGTTGCCCGTCTTTCGGTTCTTACTTATACTTGCGCTTACGAGCAGCCTCTGATTTCTTCTTTCTCTTTACAGAAGGCTTTTCATAGTGTTCTCTTTTGCGAACCTCCTGAATAACACCGTCTCTGGAAGTCTGTCTCTTAAATCTTCTGAGTGCGCTGTCTAAGGATTCGTTTTCTTTAACTTCTACTTTGCTCATTGCCTATTCCCTCCCTCCGCAATTTGCAGGGGCAAATTTCTCATTGTATAGATAGCATTATACAACAGACACTTGCGGCTTGTCAATAAGTTTTTTTAAGTATTTAAAGAATATTTGAGAAAAAACTTATATCTGTTTGAAGCCTATCTTTTTCATGCATTTGTCAAGTGTGCGCTGTGCAAGGCGTGATGCTCTCTGGGCACCCATTGCCATGCATTCGTTAAGATAAGCAGTGTCCGCAATAAGACGCTTATAGTTTTCCTGCAGGGGACGAAGCTCTTCAATAACAGCTTCGGCAACAGCAACCTTAAAGTCGCCGTAGCCCTTGCCTGCAAACTCGTTTTCAATTTCTTCAAAGCTTTTGCCTGTACAGCAGGAGTAAATAGACATAAGGTTGTTTATGCCGTCCTTGCCGTCTGCATAGCGTACGCAGGCTTCCGAATCGGTAACCGCACTCTTGAACTTCTTCATTATCATATTCGGCTCATCAAGCACTGATACCGAAGCCTTCGGGTTGGGGTCGGATTTTGACATTTTTGCAGTCGGGTCCTGAAGCGACATAACTTTAGCACCCGTTTTGCCTATGAAGGGTTCGGGCATTGTGAAGGTGTTGCCGTAAATGCCGTTGAAGCGGTCTGCAATGTTTCTTGTCAGCTCAAGGTGCTGCTTCTGGTCTGCACCGATAGGCACAAAGTTTGCCTGGTAGAGCAGAATATCAGCCGCCATAAGCGTGGGGTATGAGAAAAGGCCAACGTTTATGTTGTCTGCGTGCTTCTGGCTCTTATCCTTAAACTGTGTCATTCTTGATGCTTCGCCAAACTGCGTATAGCAGTTGAGAAGCCAGCCGAGCTGAGCGTGCTGAGGCACGTGGCTCTGCATAAATACAATGCTCTTCTCAGGGTCAAGACCGTTTGCAAGAAGCAGGGCAAACATTTCTGTTGACTGCTTTCTGAGTGCCGCAGGCTCCTGACGCACGGTTATAGCGTGAAGGTCAGCAACGCCGAAAAGGCAGTCGTAATCCTCGCTCATAGCCTTCCAATTCTTGAGCGCACCGAAATAGTTGCCTATTGTGGGTACTGCTGTGGGCTGTATAAGACTTAATACACGGGGCTTACGCTCCGCAGCTTTGTTTTCCATTTTAATTTCTCCGTTTAAATCAATATTCTTTTGCAATGTCTGCAAGTATGTTTACACCCTTGACAATAGCCTCGTCGCTCGGTGTTGAGAAGTTCATTCTGAAGCACTGAGTTGTGGCTGTCATATCGCCGAGGAAGGCAGAGCCGGGCACGATTGTAACCTTGTTATCAAGTGCCTTTTTGCAGTATTCTGCCATAGGAATGTTATCGTTAAGCTTGCACCATACAAACAGACCGCCTTCAGGACGTGTGTAAGTAACATAGTCAAGCATCTTTTCTTCAACAAGGTCGCACATAAGGTTGAGCTTTGAGCGGTACATTGCTCTGATTTTCTCTATGTGCTCGTCAATGTCGTATCTCTTCATCCATTCATCAACAAGTATCTGTGAGAATACGGGGGTATGAACGTCAGATACCTGCTTACCTACTGTCATTTTTGCAACAACGGGCTTGGGTGCTACACAGTAGCCTACACGTACACCGGGTGCAAGAATCTTTGAGAAAGAGCCTGCGTAAATAACAATACCGTCTTTGTCAAGGCTCTTTATCTGCGGCACGTCCTCTCCTGTAACACGAAGCTCACCGTAGGGGTTGTCTTCAAGAATCATAACTCCGTATTTCTTTGCAAGCTCATATACAGCCTTGCGCTTTTCATACGACATTGTGATGCCTGAGGGATTCTGGAAATTGGGGATTGTATAGATGAATCTGACGTTCTTCTGTGTCTTGAGTGCTTCTTCAAGCTTAGCGATGTTCATACCGTCGCTCTCAACCTCAACGCCGCAGAGGTTTGCACCGAATGAGCGAAAAGCATTGAGCGAGCCGACAAACGAAGGCTCTTCGCATATAACCGTATCACCGGGGTTTACAAGCACCTTTGTAGCAAGGTACATTGTCTGCTGTGAGCCGGAGGTGATTATAAGCTCATCATCGTCTGTGCCGATGCCGTATCTTTTTTTGCTGAACTCACGCAGTGTTTCACGCAGGGGAGCATAGCCCTCTGTAATGCCGTACTGGAGCGCTGTGAGAGAATGCTTTGCAAAAATGTCACTTGCAATCTCTGCAATTTCTGTTGCGGGAAAGGATTCGGGTGAGGGGTTGCCTGCCGAAAAAGGAATTATACCGGGCACCCCGTTGTATTTAAAGAACTCTCTGATAAGAGAAGGCTGCAGGGTCGATATGCAGTCTGCAAATTTGTACTCCATTGTTTTACACTTCTTCCGTAAATTTATATAATAATGTATTATAGACTATATATCTTTGCTTTTCAAGTGTTTTTTTGCTGTTGCAATTATCGGATATAAATGGTAATATAAATGTAATATATAAGGGAGGAATTTAACGTGAAAAAAATCAAATCAATTCTTTGTGTTGTTTTTGCTCTTTTACTTTGTCTGTGTTGCTTTGCGGGTTGTTCTGATTCACCCGATGAACCAACACCAGATACAAGCGAAGCTCTAAAGCTTGAAGACGGTGAGGATGCAGGTGTAGGTTTCGGCAAGGTAACCCTTGCAAATATGACGGGCAAAGACGCTGTCGGGCTTCTGGCACGTGTCAGCGGTGAAAAGGATTGGCAAAGCAATATTCTTTCAGCCGACAGCCTCAGGGCAAATGTTGCTGTTGAGTTTGAATATGCAAAAAATGACAAGAATGTTTTCGATGTACGCTTTGTGTTTGAAGACGGCTCAACTCAGGATTTTACAAACCTCGATTTTTCACAGGCCAAAAGCACAATTTATCTCGGCATCAGCGAATAATAATGTATTTATAATAAAAATAAGACGTCACTCACGTGACGTCTTATTTTTATTATTCATCTTCTTCGGCTGTTGTTTCTTCGCTTGTAAATTCGGGTATTGTTACTGCTGCAGTTGTCTGCAGTGTAACACCGGGCTCTGCGTTTTCGGGAGCATCGGTTGCCTGCATTGCGCTTATGTAATAGCCGTTGTCGTTTTCACGTAGTGTTATTTTAACATACTTGCTCGGTTCGGGCTGAATGAAGTTGCCTGCCGAATCCTGTGCCCAGGCCTCGCCCGAAAGGTAGCCAACTGTCAGCACAACAGTGTTTGATGTTTTATCAATTTCCGTTACCTTAGGTGTGTAAATCGGTACAGCACCTGCAGAGGTGACAAGATAGCATCTGCTCTGCTCGTTAAAGGTGAATTCATCGAAATTTCCCTTTACACCTATGTGAGTCGGCACAACATCGGTGCCGAAAAGCTTTGCAAATTCTTTTTCAACGTCTTCAGCAGGAATCATAATATTACCCTGGTCGTCTGTTTCATATCTGCCGGGGTAGATATCTTCGTTTTTAATAACGCTCCATACCGCACAAACGGTGAGTTGGTCTATGTTTGCGGCAGAAACGTCATCAAACATATTCGGGTCGTACATAACAACGGGAATGAGCATGGTTTCATATTCAAGCTTTTTTTCAGAGTTATCCGTCAGCTTTTTTATTCCGTCAATTCCCGAGCCTACGGTGAAAATTACACCAATAACGGCAAATATAATAATTGCAAGACCGAGAGGAAAGGCTAATTTATTAAGTCCTTTTCTAGTCTTTTCGTTTGACATTTTTCTCTTCCTTTCTGCTGCATTAAGTTGCGGCAAGCGCAATCATAACAGGCATTGTCAGTATTGATAGAAAGCTTACGAGTGCAACTGTTTTTGAAGCCACACCTGTGTCAAGGTCGTATTTACCTGCAAGTATAACCGTGTTGTTGGCACAGGGGGCAGATGCTGAAACGGAAATTGCTGTGGCAAGTGTCGGGTCTATTCCCGTCACCTTGAAAAGCGCAATCATAATCAGCGGAATTGCAAGCAGTTTCACTGCGGCAACCCCGTAAATACGTTTGTCAGTGAACATTGTCTTAAGGTCGGTGTGTGCAATGTATGTGCCGAAAATCAGCATTGCAATGGGCGTGTTGAGGGAAGCAAGACTGCTTATCGGTGTTGCGAGCACTGTGGGCAGCTTTATGCCCAGCAGATACAGCGGCAGACCTAAAGTGACACCTATTGTGCCGGGGTTTATAAGCAGCTTTTTAAAATTGAAGCCACCCTTTTGCGCTCCCATAATATATATGCCGTGAGTGAATGAAAAAATGTTGAACACCATAATTACCGCAGAGCAGTAGAATGCACCCTGTGCACCGAGCACTGCGTTTGCAAGCGGCAGTGCCATATAACCGCAGTTGCCGTACATGCAGGCATAGCGGTAAATGCCGGCCTTGGATTTTTCCGTTTTTCTGTACAGCGGAATAATCAGTATAATTCCTATTACGTGAAGCAATACACCGCACAGTGCGGCAATTCCGAAATTCTTAAGGTTTTCGGGTGAGTTGTCAATGGTAAGAAAGCTGTTGACAATTACCATCGGTGTTACAATGTAAAAAAGCAGGTTGGTGTTAAGCTTGGATGCTTTTTCGGTGTACAGCCCGGCCTTATCGGCAAAAAAGCCGACCGCAATCAGAATATACAGTATAAAAACCTGCTGCGCCGTGGTGAAAAGATTGTCTAAAAACAAATGAAAGCGAACCTTTCGTTTTTAATTTTTTTCGTGTGCTTTGGCTGTAGCCGTGTTGTAGAGAAATACGGGTATGAATATCGCAAGCATAAGGTCGCACAGCTCAAAGCCGTAGCCTTCAACAATAAGCTCGGGGTGTCCTGTAACGGCGAGGAATACCTTGGGTACGGTGATTACAAATGCCATAACTGCCGCAGGCAGGCCGCAACCGTAAAGTCTCCACGCACTTATTTCGGGCGTAACGTCTGTTACGACCTGAGCGAAGGCAAGCAGGAACATAATCATAAACACGAGCATAATCAGCTCAAGCAGAAGGTCTGAAATGTTTACAAAGCTTATTTTCTCAATAAATCTGTAAACTATTCTGCAAATTGCCCATGCTACAGGTGCGGCGGAAAGAATGCGCACCGATGAAAGCTTCATTTTATCTGAAAAACACGATACTGCGTAAATGCAGAAGAAAATACCTGTCAGCGCACCGAAAACAGCTTCAAGTATAAGTGCAGTTGCACCGGATTGTGTGAGGTACGCCGTAAATGAAACCTTATGCAGTAGCAGAGAATACTTGCCGCTCAGTTCGGAGAAAGCAAGCAGGCTTGTTACGGATTTGTACATAACGCTTACTGCCGTAATTGCGGATATTACACCGAGCAGCTTGCTTTTGACGGCACAGTTGCGTGTACGGTTGGCTCTGTCGTTCATATAGCTGAGAGCCATAAGTGAAACAATAACAATACCGCCTATAGCGTAGAAAAGCAAAACGGTAAAGCTGCTTTTTGTGAAAAAGCCTGTCGCAGGGTCAATAATGCTTGTTACCTGGTAAACACGCAGCGGGAGAAGTGCGCATAAGCTGAGTGCGGCAACGGTAATAAGCGATGAAGGGTGAGGCTTAGATAAACTGCCTTTTAATTTTTTCATTGATTTATAGCACCTCTGAAGGAGAGAAATTTATTTGAGAACAGCACGTGCTTCGCTGGGGATATATTTGTCCCTTGAAATAACGTTTTCCTCTGTGCGTTCGCCGAGTGTAATGTAGTGGTTGGGAAGTGCAATGTTCTTGTATGCGGGGCGGATAATGCGCTTTCCTGTTGTCAGCTCTTCAATTCTGTGTGCAGACCAGCCTGCAATACGAGAAACGGTGAAGAGGGGAGTGAACAGGTCCTCAGGAATGCCGAGCATATCGTAAATGAGACCTGAATAAAGGTCAACGTTTGCGCAAATCGGCTTCATATCACCCTTGATAGAGCGGAAAATGTCGGGTGTGAGGTCTTCTATGAGCTCAAGCTGACGGAATCTTCTTTTGAAATTATCGTCAAAGCAAAAGTCGCGTGCGGCTTCCTTAAGAAGCTCTGCACGGGGGTCGGACATTGTGTAAATTGCGTGACCCATACCGTAAACAAGACCCGAGCGGTCGCCGGCTTCTTTTCTTATCAGCTTTGCAATGTAATCTGCAACCTGTTTTTCGTCTGTTATATCGTCAATTTCCTCTGCCATAAGCGAGGTCATTTCTTTAACCTTTATGTTTGCACCGCCGTGCTTTGGTCCCTTGAGTGAGCCGATACCTGCGGCAATTGCCGAATATGTATCCGTGCCGGATGATGTGAGCACTCTTGTTGCAAATGTGGAGTTGTTACCGCCGCCGTGCTCCGAATGAAGAATAAGGCAAAGGTCAAGCAGCTTTGCTTCTTCGTCGGTAAAAAGTCTGTCTGAGCGGATTGTGCGCAGAATGGACTGTGCGGTGCAGAGCTCACGCTTGGGCTGGTGGATATACATGCTTTTTTTATAGTAGTGTCTGCGCTTTACCTGGTATGCGTAGCTCATAATTGACGGGAGCTGTGCAATGAGCTGAATGCACTGACGAAGGACGTTTTCCGTAGAAATATCATCGGGATTGTCGTCGTAAGAATAAAGTGCAAGAACAGAGCGTGCGAGCTTGTTCATAATGTTGGGTGACGGAGCTTTCATAATCATATCTTCTATGAAATCGTCGGGAAGCTCGCGGCATTCTGCAAGAACATTGCTGAATTTCTCGAGCTGTTCGGGTGTCGGCAGTGAGCCGAAAATCAGCAGCCACGCAACCTCTTCAAAGCCGAAACGGTCTTCCTTGCGACAGCCTGCAACAATCTCTTTTACGTCAATGCCGCGGAATTTGAGGCGACCGGGACGGGGCACGCGCTCACCGTCTTCAATGTAGTAACCGTCAACGCTACATACTCTGGTAAGGCCTGCCATAACGCCGGTACCGTCTGCATTTCTGAGTCCTCTTTTTACGCCGTAGCGCGTGAAATCATCAAGTTCAATTCTGTCATTTATCTGAATTTCGTTGCATAAACTTATAAGGGAATCGTTGTTGATTGGTGACATATATTTAGACATATCCTCTGTGTCTCCTTCTGTAGGGTGACGGTAATAATCCTAACCGTGTTTTTTATCGGATGATTTCCGCCACTTCTTTGTTAAAATACTCGCAAATCCGAAAGGATTTGCTGTGTTTTTGCCTTGAATTGCCAAAAATCCTCTCGATAAAAAATCTTCGACCCGAAAGTTGAGGTTTTTCAGATGATTTTTGGATGTTGAGGGTGCCGACAGGCTGTTGCCTTTCAAATCCGAAACGCCGAAAAGCGCTGAAAAGCCTCGCTTTCGGGCAGGTTCCGATTATCACCGTCACCCTAATGATATACTTATAGAATATTATTTGAGCTTATAATATACAATAAATAATAAAAAAAGTCAATCAAAAACAGAAAAGTGAGGAATAAAAAATGGGAATTTACAAATTTATAGCCGTGGTTGTCGTGCTTTCGATGCTGCTTATTCCGCTCGGTGCTCTTGAATCCGAACAAAAAGAGGGGACAAGCGATATTGAAATAACACAGCAGAAAGGTGATGTCGCAGAGTCGGAAAAGCCCGAAACTGTCAAGGTTTTTATGCGTGAGGATGAGCTTGTGCTGAATATTACCGTGCAGGAGTATATTGTCGGTGTGCTTGCCGCAGAGATGCTGCCTACCTATCACGAGCAGGCACTCAAGGCACAGGCCGTTGCGGCATATACATATCTGCTGTATAAAAAATCAGAGCAGCAGAAATCGCCCGATGAATCGCTCAAGGGTGCGTATCTTTCAAATGATTCGTCAACGCATCAGGGATATATGACGAGTGAAGAGCGCAGTGAAAAATGGGGAGATAAAGCAGAGCAGTATGAAAAGAAGCTTAATAAAGCTGTTGAAGCTGTGCTCGGTAAGGTTATAACCTTTGACGGCAAGCCGATAATTGCCGCCTTTCATGCAAATAATTCTGGTGTTACCCACAGCGCAAAAACAGTATGGGGCGGTGATGTGCCCTATCTGCAAAGCGTTGTAAGTGTCGGCGATAAGTTGTCGCCCGACTGTGTGAAAACCGTTGCAATATCCTCACAGGAGTTTTCGTCCCTTGCGGGTAAACTCGACGGCTGTAATCTCAACGGTGAGGCTTCCGATTGGATAGGGGATGTAAAGGCGGACGAAAACGGCTATGTTCAGAGCATTGCCATAGGCGGCGGTGAATTTACAGGTCTGCGTGTGCGTGATACCTTGGGGCTTCGCAGTGCGGTTTTTACTTATGAATATAAGGACGGCACCTTCCGCTTTACAACCGAGGGCTACGGCCACGGCGTTGGTATGAGTCAGTACGGTGCGGACTATATGGCACGTCAGGGCAGTACCTGGGAAGAAATAATAAAGCATTACTATACAGGTGTAGAAATAGTATAGTGCTATAAACTGTCCGAAGGACAATAACACGATACAAAGCATCATATCACTGCGGAGCAATATAACTCGCCGAAAGGCGAATATAACTTAGGCTCACTTCTCAAGAAGTGAGCCTCAAATTATCAGCCTGCTTTAAGCTGAAGTCTGTACTTATCTGCAATCATTGCAACAAATTCCGAGTTTGTCGGCTTGCCTCGCTGTGACTGAATCGTGTAGCCGAAATAAGAGTTGAGCACCTCAACGTCTCCTCTGTCCCAGGCAACCTCAATTGCGTGACGGATTGCACGCTCAACTCTCGAGGAGGTTGTGGAATACTTCTTTGCTACACCGGGATACAGCAGTTTTGTGACTGCATTTATGCTTTCGGGGTCTTCAATCGCCATTATTATAGCCTCACGCAGATACTGATATCCTTTTATATGTGCAGGCACGCCTATCTGATGAAGGGTCTGTGTGATTCTCATCTCAAGTGTGTCGCTGTCGTGCGATTTTGCGGCTTCTCTTGTTGAAGCAAACAGCGAAAGTATTCTCTGTGCCATTTCATCGTAATCAAACGGGCGCAGGAAGAAGTAATCTGCACCGGCGTTCATAATGTCGCTTTCAAGTGTCGGGTTGTCAAAGCCGAATACTATAATGAATTTTGTGCTCAGCATTGGGTACTGTGTGCGGAGGTTTGTCATAACGCTTATTGCATCTGCACCCGGCATGAATACGTCCATCACAACCGCATCGGGTCTTGTCTTTGCAACCGTTTCAATAAGTCGTCTGCCGTCCTTGTCTATGCATTCTGCTTCGATTCCTCTGCCTTTAAGTGCGTTTTTGCAGGGCCTTCCGAAATTGTCCGTGTTGTCAGCTACAATAACTCTCAGTTTTTTCTCCATAGGTAAAAAATCATCCTTTATTTGTTAATTTTGTGAATTGTTTTATTTTATGACTCAAGAAATTATATTATGTCCTTCAACCCCTTTTTGCGATATTTTTCACACCGTCTCACTGCCGAGATATTAGCAGACAAAGACGTGGGTTTTACGCAAATTATGAAAAAGGACGTTTTGAGCTTGAAAACGGACGGCGAAAAAACGTGTATTTTAACGAAACAAAAAAACGATGTAGTAAAATCAAACTACATCGTTTTTTGAGCTATTTTTTGTGTTCTGCCGAAATAACGGTGAGAACTTTGTCGCAAACGGTAAACCGTATCTCAAAGCCTGCAAAGCCGAAGCCGTATATCCTCTCCGGGTCTGATTGGTAAGTCGGTCTCGGGTCCTGCCTGAGTACGCTTATCAGCACCTCACGCTTGCACTCGGGTATGAGTGAGAGCAGATTCTCGGGGAATACAACATCAACGCTTCTGTCTTCAACGTCTTGGGCAAAGCCGCCCGAAGCATCGGGCCTTGCATCCGCAAAAGGAAGATAAGGCTTAATATCATATATCGGTGTGCCGTCCATAAGGTCGCAACCGCTGATATGAAGTATAGGTCCTTCGCCGCTCGTATACTCAATTCCTTCAAGCTTCACGCAAGAAAGACCTATCGGATTCGGTCTGAAAGGTGAGCGGGTGGCGAATACACCCATACGCTTGTTTCCGCCGAGCATCGGCGGACGTACGGTAGGTGACCAATCGTCACGCACAGCCTCGGAAAACTGCCAGATAAGCCATATGTGCGAGAAATCCTCAAGCCCTCTGAATGCTTCGGGGTTTCTGTATTCTTTTTCGAAAACGATTCTGCCTTCGATTTTTTCAATCAGTCCGCTCTGGCGGGGTATTCCGAATTTGGAAGAGAAATCGGTCGATATCCGTGCGATTATCTTCATTTGTTTTCCTGTTCTTTTTTCTTGCGTTCTTCAGCTTCCTGGTCTTCAAGCTTCTTTACAAGCTTTGCATAGTTTTCTGCAGGAATGTCGGGGTTGCCCTTTGAGTAGCCGGGTATGAGCATATCGCCTGCAACCTTGGGGTCTGTGCAGCGTGTGTCGTTGCGCCAGATTTCACGCTCTTCTTTGTTGCGAAGGTTGGGCACATCCATGGGCTTACCGCCTTCAAGAACCGAATAGTAAGCAAACATACCGGGCAGGAACATATCCATAGCCTCGTAAACGTCAATGATGTCTGCCTGCTTGTTGCCGTTGAGATATTCTATGAAATTGTACATTACATAGAAGTCGGAGCCGCCGTGTCCGTAAGGCTCAGCCTTGTATGCAAGCTCGTCTGCGGTGGATGTAAGCATGGGGTCGGAGTCGTTGTCGCCCTCGTTTTTGTCACAGTTGACATAAAGGGTGTGAACACGCTCTTTTGTTTCATCATCCTCACGTGCGCTTTCCATTCTGCCCTTTGAGCCATAGATTGAATACCAGATAGAATCCTTTGAAGGACCTACACCGTGTATGCTCTTAAGAACAGCGCCGTTTTCAAGTGTAACCATCTCAATGCCTATCGGGCCTGCCTTTGCACCCATGCGCTCCATTCTCTTGTTGAAGGGCACTTCAAAGCCGCTTACCTTTACGGGGCGCATGCCTGTGATGTGTACAAGGGGGCCTAATGAATGTGTGCAGTAGTAGCAGGCGTGCATCTGGTTGCGCCAGTGGTCGGGCAGGCCTCTTGTCCAATTGTGCCAGCCGCCCTCGCAGTTGTGCATATATTCACCCTCGCCGTATTCAAAATCGCCGAGAACGCCTGCACGGTAAAGCTGACGCATCTTACGGGGAGCTGCCATATAGCAGTAGTTTTCTGCATAGGCATAAGTCTTGCCTGTGCGCTCTACAGCCTCAATAAGCTCAACAGCCTGCTTGAGAGTCTGTACGGGAAGCACTTCGCTTATAACGTTCAAGCCCTTTTCCATACACTTTATTGCAAAGGGTGCGTGCTCTGTTGCAAAGTTTGCAAGCACAACAGCATCCATATCGTGGTCAAGGAATTTGTCAAAATCATCATAGAAAACGATTGTGTCGTTGCCGTATGATGCCTTTGCTTTCTCAAGTGTCGGCACGTGGTTGTCACAGATTGCAACAAGCTCTGCATTGTCCTGCTTTACACAGTAATCCATCATTGTCTTACCTCTGCCTGCACCTACAACGCCGATTTTAACCCTGCGGGGCGGAGTGTAGCCCTTGCGGTAAACGGGGTAGCAGTATACGCCGTTTTCATCAACAGCATCTGCCTTGTCAATGCCGTATTCTGTAAGCACAGCTTCCCAACGCTCTTTCATACCCTCATCATATTCAACGGGATGGAAGCCCGATGTAAGATAGCTCTTTACAGCACCCTTGCGCCACTCGTCAGTGGTGAGGTATATGTACTTAACACCCTGTGCATTGAGCTTTTTAATTGCAACGTTGTTGAGGTATTTGCCCAGACCCTTGCCTCTGAATTCGGGGATAATACCTACCATATGAAGCTCGCCGCAATTCTTTTCGGGGTGGAAAATTGCGGTTGATGTACCGATATGCTTGCCGTTATAATCAAGGAAGAAAATATCGGTTTCCATATTTATGTCATCGTGGTTTGTAAGTCTGTCGTCAAAAGTTTCTCTGTCGGCATTGTCTTCGACAAGGCCGTTTTTGCAGCACTCAAGCCATGCAGCAACGTCTTCATCACTTGTTGTGCAGTTTGAGAATGAATATCCCTCGGGAAGAGTAAGCTCCTCGATAGGGGTACCTGTTGTCCAATACATTTTAAGCTGTGCCATTTCATTCACCTCAAAAAAATAAGTATGCTGTGAGTATGGCACATCGCAAAAAAATTTTCAAGTCTATTTGCGCAAAATAATTGAAAAAAATAAAAAAATATACTATCTTAATAACATATATTAAAACGCAGAGAAAGGGTTGACGGTTATGTGGAAACAAAAGCTGTGTATGAATGCAAATCTGAACTGTGGGCTCAGTGTGGCTGAACAAATAAGGCTGTTTCATAAAACGGGATTTGAGGGCTTTTTCACCGGGTGGGAAAGGGGAGAGTGTGTTGAAGAATATGCCGCTTTGGCAAAGGAGCTCGGTATGGTCTATCAGTCGATTCACGCACCCTTCAACAAATCCGACGATATGTGGCACGGCGATGACGAGCTTGCCGAAATTGCAATAAATGAGCTGATTGAATGCGTCAACGTCTGTGCGCAGAACGGTGTCGGAGTTATGATTGCGCATACTTTCATAGGCTTTGATGACGACAGAGTTCCTAATGAAAAAGGCCTCGAGCGATACGGCAGGGTGGTTGCAGAGGCTGAAAGGCTTGGCGTAAAAATAGCCTTTGAAAACACTGAGGGGGAAGAATATCTCGCCGCACTTATGGAACATTTTAAGGATAATAAAACCGTCGGATTCTGCTGGGATTCGGGTCACGAAATGTGCTATAACCGCTCAGCGGATTTGCTCCGGCTTTACGGTGACAGACTTATTGCCACACATCTCAACGATAATCTCGGCATCAGGGATTACGGCGGAAGAATCTTCTGGCACGACGATTTGCATCTGCTGCCATTCGACGGAATTGCAGATTGGGACTATAATGCCGCAAGACTTGACAGATGCGGGTTCGACGGTATTATGACGTTTGAGCTTAACATCAATTCAAAGCCGAACAGACACGAAAACGATGCCTACGGCAAAATGCCGATTGAGCAGTACGTTGCCGAAGCGTACAAAAGAGCCTGCAAAGTTGCCGCAAAACGTAAAATATTATAAAAATTTAACAATTAAAATATAGACTATAGCGATTTAATGTGATAAACTGTAAAAAAAAACCACACAAAAAGGAGCTGCCGTAAAAATGAATCTGCAAAAACTCATTGACAAAAAAGGCGAAGCCGCAAAGTATATGGTTAAGGAAATTACCCATATAATCAAAACCTTCGAGAAGCGTGACCCCGGCTCGAAGGGTGAGGAGCAGGCTTGCCGCTATATGGCTGACGTACTTAAAAATGATTGCGGCTGTGAAGAAGTAAAGGTTGAATCATTTAAGGAAAACCCACGCTCTTTCTATGGCTGGATTTATTTCACAATGACATTTGTACTGCTTGCAATTGTACTCTTTTTCTTCTTCCCGTTTGCAAGCGTTCTTCTTATTGGTGCAGGCTTTTATATTGTTCTTGCACAGTTTGGTGTATACAAAAAGCTTATTGACCGCTTCTTCCCCGAAAAAACAGGCCACAATGTAACCGCAATCAAAAAGTGCACAGGCGAAACAAAGCGCAGAATCGTGTTCAACGGTCATCCCGATGCTGCCTGGGAATGGCCTGTCAACTATGCTCTCGGCGGTGTAGGCTTCGAAGGCCACGCTATTATCTGTGTTGTCGGCGCACTGTACTATCTTATTCTCTCTGTTATTTACATAGCACAGAACGGCTTCGGATTTGGTGTAGCAGATACATCTGCCCCTGTTGTAAAGGCTGCTCTCTGGGGTCTGTTCTTTGTTCCTTTTATGATTGGTCTTTACTGGATGGTTAACTATAAGCGTCCTGTTGATGGTGCTAACGATAATCTTTCCGGCTGCTATATGGGTATAGCAATTCTCAAGGCACTCAAGGATGAGGGCATCGAGCTTGAGAATACTGAAATCGGCGTTGTTCTCACAGGCTCAGAGGAAGCCGGTCTCCGCGGCGCAAAGGCTTGGTGTGAGGCTCACAAGGGTGAGTTTGATGATGTCCCCACATTCATTTATTCCTACGATACTATTTATGACCCCAAATATCTTATGACTAATTACCGTGACCTCAACGGTACTGTCAAGGCTGATAAAGACGTTTCCGATTTGTTTATGGAGGCTTGTAAGGAGCTTAACATCAAGTGTACAAAGGGTATGGTTCCTCCTCTGGGCGGCGCAACCGATTCTGCAGCATTTGCACAGGCGGGCTTCAGAGCAACAGGTATTACGGGCCTCAACCACAAGCTTGAATCCTACTATCATACAAGACGTGATACTTATGACAATATGAATGAGCAGGGCCTTGCGGATTGCTATGCGGCAAGCATAAAGGTTCTTGAAATGTTTGATGCAGGCGCAAAGCAATAATAACATATAAAAAATTTACGGTGCGTTACTTTGATGAGCAACGCACCGTTTTATATATATTGAATTATATTATAGAATGCAAACAGGCGAGCCGTTAGGCTCGCCTGTTTGCAAAAGGAAGGAGTAAATGAAAAAGAAACAAAAAGAAGAAATCAAAAATAAAAAAGAAAAAATAAAAAAGAAAATGTGGAAAAGCCTCTTGCTTTCCGTGGTTATATATTACAATAAATTTTGACACAGTGTGATAATAAATGGTGTCTTTTTCGTGAATAAATTGTAAACTGCATCTTGCAACTTTATTTCAAAATATATCTTTTCCGTTAAAAAATATTTTTACGGTAACATATATACATTATTTAGTGTCCTGTTTATTCTGTAAGCACCACTAATCGACATATTGGGCTATTTATACAATGTTCAAGTCGAAAAAAGCCTTTCTTTTGTGAGGTAAAAAGCCTTGACACCGAAAACTTTTTTTAGTATAATACCTGCTTGTAAAGAACAAATGCTTTACACAACGAGTTAGGGGGAGATCCTTTTGGCTAAAAATCTCGGTGTCACCGTTTTGCTGGATTTCTACGGTGAAATGCTGACCGAGAAGCAGCGCAGCTTCTTGGATTATTACTATAATGACGACCTTTCGCTTTCCGAAATTGCGGAGAATGAGGGTATCACAAGGCAGGGTGTACGTGACGCTATAAAGCGTGCGGAGGCTCAGCTTTTTGATATGGAAAATAAGCTCGGGCTCGTTGCACGTTTTGAAGAGCAGAAAAAGGGTCTCAACGAAATTGTAGACTGTGCAAACCTTATATACGAGCAGAATATGCGTTTCGGCCTTTCCAGAGAGATTAACGAGGCATCCGTACGCATACGTGCAATTGTAGCAACAATGGTTGAATAATTTCATTTTCCTACATATATCACTAAAGTAAAGGGAGTGTATTTTCTTGGCATTCGAAGGTCTTTCCGACAGACTTGAAGCTGCGTTTCAACGCCTTAAAAGCAAGGGCAGCCTTACAGAGCACGATGTGCGTGAGGCTATGCGCGAGGTGCGCCTTGCTCTGCTTGAAGCAGACGTTAACTTCAAGGTCGCCAAGGATTTCACCAATACCGTAACTGAGCGTGCAATCGGTGCGCAGGTTATGGAAAGTCTTACTCCTTCACAGATGGTTATCAAAATCGTCAATGAGGAGCTTACCGCTCTTATGGGCGGCACACAGACACATCTCACCAGAGCGCCGCATCCGCCCACAGTTATTATGATGTGCGGTCTTCAGGGCTCTGGTAAAACCACTCACAGTGCAAAAATTGCACTTTCGCTCAAGAAGAAGGGCCATCGTCCGCTTCTTGTTGCCTGCGATATCTACCGTCCCGCCGCTATCAAGCAGCTGCAGGTTGTCGGTGAGCAGGCAGGCGTGCCCGTTTTTGAAATGGGTCAGTCAAACCCCGTTACAATCGCTCAGGAAGCAATAAAGCTTGCTAAAGACCAGGGTTACGATTATGTGTTCCTCGATACAGCAGGCCGACTTCACATAGACGAAGAGCTTATGAACGAGCTCAAATCTGTTAAGGATGCCGTTCACCCGCACGAAATTCTCCTTGTTGTTGACTCGATGACGGGTCAGGATGCGGTTACGGTTGCAAACGGCTTTAACGATGCTCTGGGTATCGACGGTCTTGTTCTCACTAAGCTCGACGGTGATACTCGCGGCGGTGCCGCTCTTTCAGCCCGTGCAGTTACAGGCAAGCCCATCAAGTTTGTCGGTGTAGGCGAAAAGCTCGAGGATCTCGACGTTTTCCATCCCGACCGTATGGCTTCACGTATTCTCGGTATGGGCGATATGCTTTCCTTTATCGAAAAGGCGGAGCAGGCACTTGACGAGAAAAAGGCACGTGAGCTTGAAGAAAAGCTTCGCAAAAATAAGTTCGATATGAACGACCTTCTCGACCAGTTTGAGCAAGTGCAGAAGATGGGTTCAATCAAGGATACGCTTGCAATGATTCCCGGCATCAATAAGCAGATTAAAGATGTTGAGGTTGACGAAAGACAGTTCGACCGAATCAGAGCAATCATTCTTTCAATGACTCCCAAGGAGCGTGAAAACCCCGATATCATCAATCCTTCACGCATGCGCCGTATTGCGGCAGGCTGCGGTATGCAGGTTGAAGATGTCAACCGTCTTCTCACACAGTTTAAGCAGATGCAGAAGATGTTCAAGCAGTTTGGCGGCAAGGGCGGCAAGCGTATGTCCAAGTCGTTCAAAAAGCACAAGAAACGCAGATAATTAAATTACGGATGTAATTACAATTTTTTAATTGTTACATTATAAAGCAAATCATTTTTTGGAGGAAAATCAAAATGGCAGTAAAAATCAGACTTCGCCGTATGGGCGCAAAGAGAGCACCGTTCTACCGTATCGTAGTAGCAGATTCACGCTATCCGCGTGATGGCCGCTTCATCGAAGAAATCGGCACATACGACACAACAAAGAACCCTGCTGACATCAAGGTTGATGTTGAAAAGGCACAGCAGTGGCTCAAGAACGGCGCACAGCCCACAGACACTGTTAAGGCTATCCTTAAGAAGTCAGGCGTTATCGGCTGATTATCTTTAAGATAACAAATCTAAAACGGAGGTGCCAGAAATGACAGAGCTTTTAATCGCAATCGCACAGGGTCTTGTAGAAGATCCCTCAGCAGTAACTGTTACTGTTGACGAGCCTAACGAAGAAGGCGTAACGGTCTACCATCTCCACGTCGGCGAGAACGATATGGGCAGAGTTATCGGCAAACAGGGCCGAATTGCCAAATCAATCCGCACCGTTATGCGTGCCGCTGCGACCCGCAACAACGAAAAAATCGCAGTTGAAATCGAATAATTCGGTTTGTTTGTTCCCATTTTAAAAGTGTAAACGCTGATGCTCTATGTTGCTTTTATGTTAAGTAAAAGGCATAGGGCTATTGGTGTTTATGTTAAAGGAGAAAATTATGCTTAAACCTTATCTTGAGCTTGGCCAGATAGTATCCACCCACGGCGTCAGAGGCGAGCTTCGTGTCAACCCCTGGTGCGACAGTCCCGAGTTTGCCTGCAGCTTCAAAACCGTATATTTCGACGATAAGGGCGAAAATCCCGTTAAGGTGGTTGCTTCACGCCCGCACGGCAACGTTGCGCTTATGAAGCTTGACGGTGTTGACAGTGTCGAAAAAGCTCAGGCACTCAGAAACAAAATCATTTATATGGCACGTAAGGATGCAAATCTGCCCGAGGGCAGTTGGTTTATTGCTGACCTTATCGGCTGTAAGGCTTACGATGCTGACGATGAAACTAAAATCTGGGGCACGGTAACCGATGTGAGCCAAACGGGTGCCAACGATGTGTGGCACATTACCGATGAAAAGGGCAGGGAATACCTTATTCCCGTAATTCCACCCGTTGTTATTGATACCGATGTGGAGAATGAAAAGGTAATTATCAGACCGCTCAAGGGGATTTTTGACGATGAGGATTGATATTTTAACACTCTTCCCCGAAATGTGCGAGGCTGTTGTGAGCGAAAGCATACTCGGCAGAGCACGTGAAAAGGGTCTGGTAGAAATAAATTGCCGCAATATCCGCAAATATACGCTGGACAAGCACCGCAGGGTAGACGATGCACCCTATGGCGGCGGCTCTGGTATGGTTATGCAGGCTCAGCCTGTTTACGACTGCTATCGCTCGCTTTGCGAAGACCTCGGCCAAAAGCCGCACCTTATCTATATGTCACCGCAGGGCAGTGTGCTTACACAGCAAAAGGCGATTGAGCTGTTAGAGTATGATAACATAGCTCTCCTTTGCGGACATTATGAGGGTATTGATGAGCGTGTGCTTGAGGAGATTGTCGATGAAGAAATCTCAATAGGCGACTATGTGCTAACGGGCGGTGAGCTGCCTGCAATAATTGTTGCCGACAGTGTCTGCCGTATGTTACCCGGTGTGCTTTCAAGCAGTGAAAGCTTTATGAACGAAAGCCATTTTTCATCTCTGCTTGAGCATCCGCAGTATACACGCCCAGAAGAGTGGCACGGCAAAACAGTGCCCGATGTTCTTCTCAGCGGTCACCACGCCAATATTCAGAAATGGCAGCGTGAAAAACAGCTCGAGCGCACTCTTGCCAAACGTCCCGATATGCTCGAAAAAGCCGAGCTTACAAAGAAAGATAAGGAATATTTAAATAAACTAAATGATGTGGAAAAGGTGAATTGAAATGTTGGAGTTTTTGCTCAAGTCGGAGCTGCTTATGCTGCTTTCGGCTGTGTTTACCTTTGGTGCGGTTATTCTCTCACTGAAGCTTTTTAAAAACAAACTTCCTGTTGACGGCGGACGTGATTTTGCTTTCAACGGTAAGCTTTCTGCCGGCAAACAGCGTGGTGCAGGCATTGTTTTTATATGTGTGTTTATTCTTTCGTCGCTTTTGTTTGTAAAGCCTACTATTGAAACTGCAATGTACTATGCTGTTATTTTCCTTGGTATGCTCTCGGGTTATCTTGATGATGCATCAAAGGTGCCGTGGGGTGAATACAAAAAAGGCGCTATTGACCTTGTAATATGTCTTCTCACTTCGGGTGCTTTTGTCTGGCAGAATCCCGAGATGCTCACGCTCAATTTCGGTTTCTTCAGCTTTAAGCTTCATTGGGCGATTTTCCTTGCGGTATCAACCGTCTTCCTCTGGATGATGATTAATGCAACAAACTGCTCAGACGGTATCGACGGCTTCTGCGGCTCGCTTTCAGTCAACTCGATTATTTTCATTGCACTTGCCGCAGGTGCACTCGGCACAGGCGCACAGATTAAACAGCTCAGCGTTATTATGATTTTTGCTATTATCGCATATCTCTGGTATAACGCAGAGCCGAGCACGATGATGATGGGCGACGCAGGCTCACGTGCAATCGGCCTCTTCCTCGGTATCCTCATTCTCAAGTCGGGCAATATCCTGCTTGCTGTTCCTCTTTGCTTCATCCTTCTGCTCGACGGACTTATCGGCATCTTCAAGGTTTCTGTCACACGATTTCTTAAAATCAAGGTGCTCAAGAATATCCGCACACCCCTGCACGACCATTTCAGAAAGAATAAAGGCTGGTCAAATACACAGACAATCTACCGCCTCAATATCATCCAGGGCCTGATTTCGTTTTGTACCCTGCTTCTTATTAAACTTTAAAAACAGAACCGCTGAGTTTGCGCAGATAAACTCAGCGGTATTTTTTTGCGAAATCGGTTTACAATTTATTCATATTGTATTATAATTTAATTAAAAATCAGAAGGATATGTAATTTCAATTAAGAAACTGCAATCAGAAAATCGTATTTTGTATTACAGTTATGTAAGGTGAGAGTTATGTTATACAATTTTGTCAGATGGATTATATTCTTTGCAATTATGGGATTTGTTCTGCTGATTGTAAAGAAAAGCTTCCTCAAAAAGCACAGCAAGGTTTCTAAAGTGATTCTGGTTATTGTTGCCGTGATATGTTTTTCTCAATGGAACATACCTTTTGAAAATTATGTTTACAGTTTTCCGTCTTTGGAAAAATCATTTAAATATTGCTCAACAGACAAACATGTTGAAATATTCGGATTTTTTGAAGAGGAGAATTCGGGTCTTGTTTTGTATGAAAGTGAAAACGGTTATTCAAATTATATTGCGCAAAAAACCGCTGACGGTTGGAAAATCAGTAATATAAAAACCTGCAATGTTGAATGTGCTAAAAACAAAAACAATTATGATATGGTCGTTTACCGTATTAAAGATACCGACGAGAGATATGTTTTGATTTCAACTGATTTTACAGACAACGTATCAGAAATCACAGATTCCAAAGGCAATAAATTAAAGTGTGTTGAAGATAATGATGATTTTTCAAACCATATAACTTATTTCAGCAGTTATAGCGGAAATGATTTTGATTACATTGTTTATATCGATGGTGAAAAAATTGATTTAAAGACTTCGTATGTGAATTAGTGAACGGTTCTGTTATTGATAGAGGTATTAAATGGAGAAAAAGTTTCTTAGAATTTAGGTGAAAAATATGGCTATTGATACTGAAAAAATAAGTTATTTCTTACGTATGATGTATCCAACGATGGAACGATATGTTGATGATGTATTAAGCGACTCCGAAACAGATCCTGAATATTCAGCTGTTACTGCTGCCAACATTATAAAATGCTATGTTCAAATAATGACCGATTTAGGGAATCCGCCGTCATTTGATAATGTGGAAAGCTTTTTTGAAATCAACGGATACACGAATGAAGAATATCAACGGTTTGAAGAGCGCAGAAAAAAAGAATCGCAATATTATATTGGTACACAGTATTGAGTGGTTCTGTCAATCAGGAGATAATTCTATGATTGATATAGCCTTACTTGCACAGCGATAAGGAGAATTTGAATGTTTGGAATATTACGAATTTTTATAGGAATTATTTTAGGTGCGGTTGCTTTTTTGCTTATTTTCAAGTTTGCAAAAACACAAATCAGAAAACGGCTTAGTATAATTACAGCTTTAGCGGTTGTGGTGCTGATTACTGTTCTTGCCTTTGTGCCGTTTGAGAATTTGGTATACAGCTTCAAATCTGCAGAAGATGTTTACGAATATTATTATAATTCACAAGAAAAGCCGAATTTGATTATTGAGGGAAATCAAACTGATTTAGTTGTGGGACAAGAAAACGACACATCAACGCTGTTAATCGTTCCTAAAACCGATTCCGGTTGGAAAATAGGTATTGGCTCAAATACAAAAAGAATAGTGCAGAAAATTCACGACGGCATTGCGATATATGTTTATCAGTATAAAAATACAAATGATTATTATGTTACTGTTCTTGATACCAATGGAGGAGAATTGAATGTAACAGATGCTTATAATACAGAGTTTTATCACTTAAAAAATAATAACGATTTTCTCGGCAAATCGTTTGTTACATACTATGCATACGTTTCTGACTTTAATTCGCAGTACGGTGTAATGGTAAACGGTGACAAAATAGAGCTGTAATTTAACTTTTTTCAAATAAAGGGAGTGTACTATGACTAAGCTTAATATAATTTTTGATGGTGTTTTGGATGATGCAGATATTATCGCAATACCTGATGAAATTGCATCCGGAATCGAAGCGATAGCACAGGAGTTTTTATATTGGGTTTCTGATACAAATGATAGCGATTATCGTGCGGCTATGGACGGACAAGTATATACTGTCGCAGAAACCGATGGCTTTATTAAATGGCTAAATATTCGCTATTGCTCGTGCTTAGAAAAAGCCTTTGTTGTGACGAGAAATACAAACTATTGCTCGCTGTATAGAACTGTGCATTTTTAATGAGAGAGTAGGGGAGGCATTTTGCCTCCCGTTTTTATTTTTATATCAATTTGAATTTAGCATCGTAGGGGCGCCCATCGGGCGTCCGTTTTTTGCTATATTTCTTTTATGGCGGACGATTCGTGAATCGTCCCTATAACACACAATGAAACTGATAATATATTAAATTTTCTTTTAATTTCCATTACTATTCTTAATTCATCGGTGCAAATTATATCTGCGGCTTACTTTTTCTCCATTTTGGAGGTGAGTGATGCAAAAGGCAATAAAATTCGCCGCCGCGGTTATGGCTTTTGTTTGCACCCTTATTTTTGGTTTTGTGGGCTACGGTGCGGCTTTTATACCCGATTCATACGTTACGGCTGATACACGCTCTGCCGATACGGGCAGTGCTGTTTTTACCTGTGAGTGCGATGAGTCTGCCGTGCCTGCCGACAGCAGTGATTTTGCGAGGAGTTATCCCGCACAAATCAAGCTCCTGGGCACAATTCCCGTCAAGAATTCAACCGTTACGGTGGTACACCGACGATATGTTACCCTTGGCGGAAGCGTATTCGGTCTGCGCATTTTTGCGGACGGTGTAATTGTAACAGGGGTTGGTGCCGCTGATTCGGGCACCGCTTCGCCTGCGGCAAAAGCAGGTATCAAAAAGGGCGATATAATAAAAGAGATTAACGGCAAGGCGGTAACCTCCAACCGGGATGTTTCACAGTCGGCTAAACAGAGCCATGGCGAAAAGCTTACGGTGAAACTTGTGCGCGGCGGTAAAACAAAAACCCTCACGCTTGTTCCTGTTAAGGATAACAGCGGGGGATACGTGCTTGGTATGTGGGTGAGGGATTCATCCGCAGGTGTAGGCACGGTAACCTTTGTTGATAACCGCACGGGCACCGTTGCAGGCCTCGGCCATGCAATATGCGATACGGATACGGGCAACGTAATGCCGCTTGCAAGCGGCGATATATTGAACGTTATTATTCGCGGCTGCGTAAAGGGAACATCCGGCACACCGGGTGAGCTGTGCGGAGTTTTCGGCTCACGGACTCTCGGAGAGCTTTATATAAACGGCACAACAGGAGTTTACGGAGTTGTAAGTAAAAAGGATTCCTCTGCACCCAAAATCCCCGTTGCACTTTGCAGCGAGGTTAAAACAGGCAAAGCGCAGATTGTTTCAACCGTCGATGGCGGTAAACCGCAGTATTTTGATATTGAAATCACCAAAATACACCGCGGCGAAGATGAAGAGAAGAATATGGTAATAAAGGTTACGGATGATGATTTGCTGAAAGCAACAGGCGGCATAGTCCAGGGTATGAGCGGCAGCCCCATTGTTCAGAACGGAATGCTGGTGGGTGCCGTAACACACGTTTTTGTCAATGACCCTCAGCAGGGCTATGCGATTTTTGCCGAAACAATGATTTCAACGGCAGAGAAGCTTGAAAAGTCGCTTGCCGACGACGCAGCGTAAAACGCTTTATTCACACATCGGGTTGGTTTTAAGCCGCAGCCAACCGTTAAAAAACAGCCACACAGTTAATTCTGTGTGGCTGTTTGCTGATTTATGCTATTCTTATTTAACCTTATCGATAATGAGAAGGATTAAGTTGTAGAGCATTCTGAACGGAGCGATGATAACCATAAGCCAGTTGGGGATAGCCTTTGTAACCGTTACCTTGCACTCGTCTGTGTAGCTGCCGTCCTCTGTTGTGATTGTGATTGTTGCTGTGCCTTCTGCAACACCTGTTACGTTGCCGTTTTCGTCAACCGTTGCAACAGCGGGGTCGCTTGATGTAAAGATAACCTTGCTGTTTGAGGGTGTTGCATCATCCTCGGGCATTGTTTCAAAAGTATAGGTGAGTGCAAAGCCTTCATTTGCTCTTACCTCTGCTGTGTTCTTGTCGAGCTTAACACCCATTACTGATGTGTAGTCGGTGTCAACTTTAACAAGGATGTTGCGCTTGGTTGTTGTGCCTTCGAGTGTAGCTGTGACTATAGCCTGACCAACACCGATTGCTGTGATTTTGCCGGATGCGTTTACTGTTACAACGTCAGCGCCGTCTTCGTTTACGGACCATACGATTTTGCCGCCGTCAACGTTTGTTGTTGCTTTGATAAGTCTGTATGCGCCTACACCAAGCTGGAGGCAGTTGTCATCTTTATCGCCGAAGTAGGGCTCAAGATATACGTTTGAGGGTGTAGCCTTGATTGTGCAGGTCTTTGTTGCTGCAACACCGTCATAGTACATAACAGCCTGAACCTTAACTGTTGTTTCCTTGTTGAAATCCTTGTTGCCCATTTCAATTCTTACAAGACCGTCGGCTGTAACTGTTGCAACCTTTGTTTCGTCAAGGTCTGTTGCGGGGTCGTCGAATACTCTCCAGAAGTGGTTGAGGTTTTCGATTGTGCAGTCGTAAAGCTTGAGCTGAAGTGTTTCGCCGGAAGTGAGCTCAGCTGTGTTGTGGTTGATTTTAACGTAAGCTACGGGAAGCTCCTTTACGGAAGCTACAAACTTGAACTCTGCTTCGGCATCGTCAGCTGACTGAAGAGAAAGCTCACCGATATCGTTTTCGATTGTCTTGCTTGTTTCTTCCTCTGTTGTTTCCTCTGTTGAGGGCTCTTCTTCAACAGCAGGAACAAAATTCTTGACTGTTATGTAGTAGTTTGCTTCGTCAAGAGAAATTGTCTTCTCGTAAAGCTTGTCGCCTGTAAGTACTGTTTTGTCTGAACCGTCGGACTTTTCGATTGTAACGTCGATATTGCTGTTTGCGACAAACTCAAAGTCGATGTTTGTCTTTTCGTTGATAACGAGCTTGTAGCACTGTGCGCCGTCACCGCTTACCTTGCCGTAAACCGTTTCGCCGATAGCGAATGTGGAAGCTGTTGTCTTTTCGGATGTTGTTGCAAGAACAAATCTGTCCTTAATAATTGACTCTGCTGAGTCGGAGGCAAAAGTCATAACTGCGCAAACGCTCAGTGCGATGACAAAAGCCATAATGATGGATATGGTTTTCTTCATTTTTGTTTCCTCCTGTTACGGATTTTTATTTTTGCAAAGGAGCCGCCCTTTGCTTATGCAATATAAATAATAACAATTTTTTAACATAAAGTCAACTGAATTTACCTTATATCTACCTTAATTTGCAATTTCGCACAAACAGGCGGTTGTGCAATTTGACAAGGCGCAAACTGTTGATTTTTCGGGTTTGTTTTGGTTAAAAAACACAAATCCGCACAGCTTTTTTCAACAACATTACAAAATAAATGAAAAATATACTCAAAAACTATTGCAAAACGCTTTGATATTGTGTAAAATATACATTGTCATTATGGGCACTTTACCCAAAACATCGTTATGGAGGTTTTCCGGATGTCAAACAGACTTTTTCAGGGTATAATTCACCAGATGCGTGATGCTATCGGCAGGACCGTAGGTGTCATTGATGAAACAGGCACGATTATTTCCTGCAGTGAACTTGGCAGAATAGGCGAGGTTTGCTCTTTCTCACTCGAAGAGCGTAACGTTCGCAGCGAGGCTTTTGTGATTGACGGCCAGACATATAAGTCTTTCGGCTCGGCACTCCACCCGGAGTATGTCGTTTTTGTTGACGGCGATGATGAGCTCTCAAAGAAATATGTCGACGTTATCGCACTTTCTCTCAGTAACGTCAAAACACTCTATGACGAAAAATACGACAGAGGTAATTTCATCAAAAACGTCGTGCTCGACAATATCCTGCCCGGCGATATTTATCTCAAGGCAAGGGAGCTTCGCTTCACAACCGATACCTCCCGTGTCGTTCTTCTTATTCGCATCCCCGAGCATAACGATATCTCAATTTTCGATATCATCCAGAATCTCTTCCCCGACAAGAATAAGGATTTTGTTATAAATATAAACGAAACCGATATCGCTCTTGTCAAAGAGGTTAAGTCAAATATCGAAACACGTGACCTCGAAAAGCTTGCCCGCTCAATTGCCGATTCGCTCAATAGCGAGGCTTTCATTCACTGCCTCATCGGTATCGGTACCGTTGTTGACGGCATTAAGGAGCTTGCAGGCTCTTTCAAGGATGCTCAGGTTGCTCTTGAGGTCGGCAAGGTGTTCGACACCGAGAAGGATATTGTCAGCTATGACAATCTCGGTATTGCCCGCCTTATCTATCAGCTTCCCACAACTCTTTGCGAAATGTTCCTTCGCGAGGTTTTCAAGCGCGGCTCCATTGACACGCTTGACCATGAAACTCTCTTCACAATTCAGAAGTTCTTTGAGAATAACCTCAACGTTTCCGAAACCTCACGTAAGCTTTTCGTTCACAGAAATACGCTGGTATACCGTCTTGAGAAGATAAATAAGCTCACAGGTCTTGACCTTCGTGAGTTTGATGATGCTATCGTATTCAAAGTTGCCCTGATGGTCAAGAAGTATCTCGACGCTAACCCCGTCAAATATTAAGCTTGAGCCACAATGCGTTGCGGCGCGCAATTTGTCGGCACGCAAAAAGGATAGGACTATACTTTGATAGAATTTAAGAATGTATCTAAAAGCTACAGTAACGGCACAAAAGCGCTTGACGGAGTAAATCTCCGCATTGAGCAGGGCGAGTTTGTGTTTATTGTGGGCGATTCGGGTGCGGGCAAAAGCACCCTGCTCAAGATAATGATGCGTGAAGAGGTTGCCTCGGAAGGCACCGTCATTATCAAAAACAATCTGCTCAACACGATGAAAAAGAAAGATATACCTTATTTCAGACGTCATCTCGGTATTGTTTTTCAGGATTTCCGTCTGATTCCGAATATGACCGTCTATGATAACGTTGCTTTTGCAATGCGTGTTATAGGCGCAAAAGAGAAAAAAATCAGTAATCGCGTCCCTCATGTACTCAGCCGAGTCGGTCTGGCGGATAAAGCAAAGTGCTTCCCCAACGAACTTTCGGGCGGTGAACAGCAGAGGGTCGCGTTAGCGCGCGCAATTGTAAATAATGCGGATATTATTATTGCCGATGAGCCTACCGGTAATGTTGATGCAAAACGCTCTTACGAGATTGTTGAAATGCTCAACCAGATTAACGCTTCCGGCACAACCGTCATTATGGTAACTCATTCAGAGGAGCTTGTACGCCGTTTCGGACGACGAATCATCACCATAAACGACGGTAAGATTCAGTCTGACGACGTTTCCCGTGTCACAACGGAAGCGGCACAGCCCCCTGTATTCAGCGACCTTGACCTTGCGGGCAAGCGCGCAATACGTGAGGCGGATGAATTTATCCGCAATTACAGCAGTGAGTCCGAATCAAACGGAGGTGAGAGCAATGAGCAGTAAGGCCGAAAGAGGCGGCTCAGCAAGCCTCTCATACCTCACAAAAGAGGGTTTTCGCAATATCCGTTCAAACAAGCTTATGTCACTTGCATCTGTTGCGGTGCTTATGTCCTGCCTTGTTATGATTGGCGTTGCATTTATGCTCTTTGTCAATATCGACAAGCTTCTGGGCGATATTTCGCAGGAGAATGTCATTATGGTGTTCATCGAGGACGATGCAACCGATGACGAGATTGTCGAAATGGGCAGAATAATTGAATCAATCCCCAATGTCAAAACAAATACCTTTGTTCCCAAGGAAGAGGCGTTTCCCGAGGTTATGGAGTCAATCGGCTCTGCGGCAACCCTGTTTGAGGGTATGGAGTCTGAGCTTCTGCCCGATGCCTATGAGGTGACGCTTGTTGATATGGAGCAGTACGACAGTGTCGTCGGTGCACTTTCACGACTTGACAATGTCATTCAGCTTCGCCATAACAGAGATTTTGCACGTCAGCTTACAAATCTGCGCACAACGGCAGGCTATATCAGCATAGCTGTAATTGTTATGCTGCTTGTTGTTTCACTTTTCATAATTTCAAATACGGTCAGAGTTACAATGTATAACCGCCGCCTTGAAATCAAGATTATGAAATCCGTCGGCGCTACAAAGTGGTTTATCCGCTGGCCCTTTATGGTTGAGGGTATAGTGCTTGGCATTATTTCGGGCGTAATTTCGCTGGGTATTGTTTTCGGGCTTTACTATTTGGCCGCAGGTGCGGTCAGTGAAACACTCGGTGTACTCTCTGCAAAGCCCGTGCCTTTTGAGAATTATGCACTTATGATGCTTGCCGCTTTTGTCGGCACAGGTGTTGTAACAGGTGCGTTCGGCAGTATTGTATCAATGAATAAATATCTGAAGGAGCAGGATTATGACAGTGAAAATGTCAGCGAATGATTTGCGCCGTCGCCTGCTTAAAGCGGTTTCGCTTTTCCTTGTTCTTGTATCTGTTTTCGGTTTTACCGTTTATGCAGATGAGAATGATGCAGCAGCGGCACAGGAAGAAACAAGTGCGGAAGAACAGACAACGGACGATGCATATAAAGAGCTTCAGAGCCAGTATGATGAGCTTGAGAATCAAATGGCTGCAAACAAGGATAAGCTCAATCAGGTGCAGGCCGATATGAATAAGCAGGAGCAGGTTGTTGACGGCATCGGCAACAAAATTGACGATACACAAAACCAGGTCAACCTTCTTCTCACACAGCAGCAGGTTATAAACTCTGAAATCAGAAACACTGAAAAACAGATTGACCTTATCACCAAACAGCTCGGCTCGCTTTCGGAGCAGATTGATGCTACAAAGGAGCTTGTAGGAGAAAAGCAGGTAATGCGTGATGAAACCTACGAGCTGCTGAGAATGAGAATAAGAGCAATGTATATGGCGGGCAACGGCTCAACGCTTGAGTTTCTGCTCACCTCCGAAAATTTTTCAACCCTTCTCACACGCACGGAGCTTGTAATACGTGTTGCAAAGCACGATAACGACCTTATGGCAACACTTGCTTCCGATATCGAGATATTAGAGAGCTTAGAGGCAACCCTTAACGGAAGCGTTGCCGCAGAGCAGCAGAAAAAAACTGACCTCAACAGCAAAACACAGTCTCTTGAAGCTAATAAAGCCGAATCTTTAAAGAACAGCAATCTGCTTGAAGAAAAGCAGAAGGAGCTTGAAAAAGAAATGGCAAAAGCTGAAAAAGAGCTTGAAAGCCTCGATAAAACGAGCGATGAATACAAAGCGCTTATCAGCAAGCAGGAGGATGAGCTTGTTGCTCTCTCCAACCAGATGGAGGAGTTTATCAAAAACAACGGCTCTTCTTCAACCGATAAGCCCGAAACACCTCCCGCCAACGAGGAGGAGAGCACAACAGAAAAGCCCAAGGAAGACAATCCTTATATGGAGCCGGGCACACCTGTTTTTTCAAGCGGTATGATATTCCCGCTCAAGTGCAGCGGTGTTTATATTTCATCTCCCTACGGTATGCGTACACACCCCATTACAGGTGAGTATAAGCTTCATACCGGTACGGATTTCTGTGCTGCAGGCATCAACGGCAAAACAGTGTATGCAGTTAAAGACGGTGTTGTAATCTATGCCGCAAAGCATAAGGCATACGGCAATTTTGTTATTATCGACCACGGTAAAGGCGTTTCATCCTGCTATGCTCACATGCAGGATGGCTCAATGAAGGTTGCCGTAGGCGATAAGGTTCAGCAGGGCCAGCCTATCGGTAAGGTTGGCGATACGGGCTATTCAACAGCACCGCATCTTCATTTTGAAATCCGTATTGACGGTAAAACGACTAACCCGATGAACGGCTACGTTAAACTTCCGGGATAAGAAAGGCCGGTGTAACGGCAAATGAATAAGAAAATTTCTCTGGGCCTTGCAATTGCCCTGATATTTATCAGCATCACTGCAACCTTTGCGGTTACAATGACGGTTTCGCAGGGTATATACAACGGTCTTATCTCAAGGCTTTCAAACCGTTTTGAGCTTTACGAGGGTATATCTGCGATTGATAACTATGTCCGTACAAATTTCTACGGCGATTTTGATGACGATGCACTTCTTTCCGACAGTGCAAGCGGCTATATGAAAGGCCTTGGCGATTCAGGCAGTTTTTATATGACTGCACAGGATTATATCGAATATACCCGTCGTATGAAGGGCGAGGGTGGCATAGGTGTTGCTGCACAGTACGATACTGAAAAAGGAAAGGTTATTATTACCGAGGTTTACAGCGGCTCATCTGCAGAAAATGCAGAGCTTAAAGTAGGCGATGCTATAATTGCCGTCGATGATGAAAAGGTCTATTCGCTGAATGCTCTCGGTGTTATAGAATCGCTTCAGTACGGCAGACGATTTGATTCCGTAAGCCTTACCTATGAACGTGACGGAATACAGAAAAACGTTACCGTTATGCGTGGCTATACAAGAACGGTTACGTCTTCTTATATGGGCGATATCGGCTATGTCAATATAAGCGGCTTTTATGAGAATACTGCCGAGCAGTTTTCTCAGGCTATGGACAGCCTCAATTCCCAGGGTGTCACTTCGCTTATAATTGATATCCGCAACTGTAGCAGAGGCTCGGTTGATTACGCATCTGCTGTTGCTGATATTCTTCTTCCCAGCGGTGCGGAGACTGCGGGAGCAGTTGCAAGCGCAATAAAAAAGGACGGCAGTACGTATAAAAATTTCACTTCCGATACAAATGCACTCACTTTCCCCGGCGGTATAATCGTGCTTGTAAACGGTAATACTTCGGGCGGTGCAGAGCTTCTTGCCGCACAGCTCAAGGATTTTTCAAAGGCACAGCTTATCGGTGTTGTAACCGCAGGAGAGATGACACTGCAGGAAATTTACACTCTTGAGGACGGCAGTGCGATTTCGCTCACCGTTGCCAAGGTTGTTTCATACAGCGGCAACACATACTGCGACGGTAACGGTATTGAGCCCGATATTCTTGCAGAGGCAGACCCGACATCAACGCTTTCGACCTCACTTGAGGGCATAGAAAAAGATTCACAGCTACAGGCAGCTTACGCAACCCTGATGCAGTAAACACTAAAAATATAATCCGCAGATAAGATTTTAATCTCTTATCTGCGGATTTTTTATGCCTCCTTTGCCTAAAGAGAGGTGCATTTTCGTAAGAAAATGACGGAGGGATATAAATTTATTTACTCAGCTTATTAACCAAATCTCTGTCCGGTGTTACATACAGCGTATTGTATACGTGATATATAACCTTGCCCGGCTTTGCACCTTGCGGTTTTTTGAGGTTGCGCACCTGTGTATAGTCCACGGGTACACCCGAGCTTTGCCTTGCCGAGCTGTGATATGCCGCAATTATCGCCGCTTCAATAAGTGTGTTTTCGGGCACTTCTTCTCCGTTTGTTACAATTACCGTGTGTGAGCCGGGGAATTTCTGCGTGTGCAACCATAAATCGCTTTTTGATGCCGTTTTAAGTGAAAGACGGTCGTTTTGTTCGTTGTTTCTGCCGACAAGAATTGTAAATCCGTCGCTTGACTCATATTCCATAGGGCTCAGCGGTTTAGGAGCCTTCGTGCCGGGCTTCTGCTTGTTTTTGAGATATCCCGTGTGCGTGAGCTCTGCTTTGATTTCGCCGATCTGTGCGGTTGTTTCTGCGCGTGAAAGTGCATCTGCAACGGTGTCGAGATACATGAGCTCTTCTTCACCTTGCGCAATAAGCGTTGTCAGCATTTGTTCGGCTGTTTTTGCCTTGCGGTATTCCTTGTAATATCTCTGTGAGTTTTCGTTGGGGCTGAGCGCAGGATTTACGTTTATTCGGGTCATTTCGTTTGTGTAGTAGTTGTAAACCTCGTAAAACGGTGCGCCTTTTTTGAGCTGATAAATGTTTGCGGCAATCAGCTCAGCGTTAATTTTAAGCTGCTCTCTGTCAGCACATTGTTTTAATTCTGCACGCTGTAAATCAAGCTTTCTGGCTGTGCGTTGAATAAGGTTTGACACAAGCTTCTGTAGTTCTGCCGAGTTTTGCTTTGTGCGCTCAATTCTGTCTTTTTCAAAGTAAAAATCATCAAGCAGTTCAGAAAAGCTTTCGTATTTTTTAAGTTTTATATTATCGCCGTACTGTGTGATTTCAGTGAAGGAAAAATCAATCGGTTTGCCGCTCAAATCTATAACGGCGCAGGGGATAACGGGAGCTTTTGTCAGCTTGTCAAGCTCTGTGCCAATTGAATTTACATCGCTGTCAGTCAGCATTTCTGCACGCTTATCTTCACCTAAAGCACGGCTTACAACCTCACGGCAGACGATAGGCGATAAGCCCTGCACGCTTGCAAGCAGAGCGGCGCTTGCCGTTTTGCCGCTGATTTCTGCGGCGTTTTTTGCAATTTCAACGGATTCTACCGAATAAAGGTCGGGCTTATTCTGCTTTGGCGGAAGCTTATAAAGCATACCGGGCAGTATCTGTCTGCGTGATGAGGTTTCGCTGTCAACTCGTTTAACCGCATCAAGAATTATGCCTTCTTCGTTTATAAGTATTATGTTGCTGTACTGTGCCATAATCTCAATGCAAAGTGTCAGCTTAACAGGCTCGCCGATTTCGTTTGTCGCATCAAAATCAAGGAAGAGTGCACGCTCAAGCCCCTCTTGTCTTATTCCTGTCAGCAGGGCAGAGGTGAGATGCTTGCGCAGCAGCATACAAAGCATCGGCGGCTTTGCAGGGTTTTCCGGCGGAAAAGCAGTGAAATGAATTTTAGGTGAGTTTGCACCTGCGCTTAACAGCAGCTTGTGTGCACCGTTTCTGCCACGCAGAATAAGCACCAACTCTTCACGTGAAGGCTGGTGCACCTTTTCTACACGGCATCCGACTGCCGCATCTGCAATTTCCTGCTTTATAAAGCTAAGGGTAAGTCCGTCAAGTGCCATTTTTATTCCTCAAAAAGCTTTGCTATTTTCATAAGGTCGTCCTTATCAAAAAACTCAATTGTTATCGAGCCGCCATTTTCATTGCCCTTTACATTAACCTTTCTTGCAAGTGCTTCACAAAGTGAAAGCTCAACCTCAGTGAAATACTTGTCCTTCTCGGGCATAGGCTTTGCGGGCTTCTTGGGCTTAAGGAAATCCTTTACCCATTTTTCCGTCTGCCTTACGGAAAGCCCTTTTTCTATTATTTCTTTTGCAAACTGTGCTATAAGTGCGCTGTCCTCAAGCGGGAGCAGTGTTCTTGCGTGACCTGCGGAGAGCTTCTTTTCTCTTACAAGCTCAAGCACTTCTGCAGGCAATGCAAGCAGACGCATAAGGTTTGCAACGGCAGAGCGTGATTTTCCTACCTTCTGTGCGGCCTCTTCCTGTGTTATGGAATAGGTTTCCATAAGATATTTGTATCCCTCTGCCTCTTCAATCGGGTCGAGGTCTTCACGCTGTAAGTTTTCAATAAGTGCAAGTGCGGCGGCATCCTCATCGCTGAGCTCACGTATTACTACGGGCACTTCGGTAAGTCCTGCCATTCTTGCCGCTCTCCAGCGTCTTTCACCTGCTACAAGCTGATATGTGCCGCCTGTAAGCGGACGTACCAGAAGCGGCTGAATTACGCCGTGCTTTTCAATGCTTGCAGAAAGCTCTGCAAGAGCCTCGTCGTCAAATATCTTACGGGGCTGATTTTTATTCGGTTCAATTTCGTTGAGCTTTAATTTAACTGCGGAGGATGATGAAGTGTTTTCTATTGAGTTGTCAACAAGCAGTGCATCAAGTCCTCTTCCGAGTCCGCCTTTTTTAGGTGCCATTTTATGTATCCTCCTTATGCTTTCTGTATAAGCTCTGTTGCAAGAGCATCATAGGCAAGCGTGCCTTTGGAATTTTTATCGTAATACATTACGGGCTGACCGAAGCTCGGTGCCTCCGAAAGCCTGACCGTGCGGGGAATAACCGTGTTGAACACTTTTCTCGGAAAGAATTTTTTAACCTCGTCTACAACCTGCTGTGTGAGGTTGAGTCTGCCGTCATACATCGTCAGCAGTACGCCCTCAATATCAATAAGCGGGTTGTAAAGACGTTTGATGTTTCTCACCGTTGAAATGAGCTGTGATAATCCCTCAAGTGCGTAGTATTCGCACTGAATCGGCACGAGCAGTGTGTCTGCCGCACAAAGTCCGTTGAGAGTTATCAGACCGAGTGAGGGCGGACAGTCAAGGAAAATAAAGTCATATTCCGATTTTATAAGCGCAAGGCAGGAGCGGAGCTTTGCCTCACGTCTTTCAACGTCAACCAGCTCAAGCTCTGCACCTGCAAGGTCCATTGTTGAGGGAATAACGTCAACATTTTTGAAAGGGGAGTGGATTATAGTCTGCGAAGCAGGTACTGCGTTTATAATGTTGTCGTATGAAGAAAGCTTCACTTCACGTTTGTTGATTCCGAGACCGCTTGTGGCGTTGCCCTGCGGGTCAATGTCTACAAGCAGCACTCTTTTGCCCTGGGCACCTACTGCGGCTGTGAGATTAACAGCCGTTGTGGTTTTACCTACGCCGCCCTTCTGGTTTACTATTGCAATTATTTTACCCATATTTTATCACCCTTAATTTATCGGAATAAGCTTGTCGCCGCTCTGCGTTATAACAGCTGCGGCATCCTTTTTTATTGTTTCAACCATAATTTTTATGAAGAAAAGTATGCAAACAAAATAGACAAGTATAAATGCCGCTGTGTATACGGCTGTAAATGCCCAGAACACTACGTTACCAATAATTTTCGGCACAGCATAATCACGCTTTTTCATAAGTGCCAGCAGTGCACACATCATAAGTCCTGCAACGCTTGCGATAATTCCAAGGCTCAGGCCGGGCGTTGAATGCGTGAGCTTAACCGTGCCGTTGCCTTCGGGCAGTTCAAGTGCAATATATGCACCCATTGCCTTCTTGATTTCGGCTTTTTCACCGCCAATTTCGCATTTCCAGCCTTCGTCATAGGTTATGGGCACAAGCAGATATTTGTCACTGCCGTGTGTGTTTGAATAATCAAAGGTAAGGCTTTCTCTGCCAACCTTTTCATTTGAAACAGTGTCAGTATAAAGTGCATTAAGCTCAGTCATTTTGTCAAGCGACATATAGCCGAGCTGTAAGATTTCGTTTTTGAAAACCTCACCGTTAATTGTT
This sequence comes from Acutalibacteraceae bacterium, assembly GCA_045604525.1. Lineage (GTDB taxonomy): Bacteria > Bacillota > Clostridia > Oscillospirales > Acutalibacteraceae > UBA8612. The sequence goes on along the minus strand of JAZUOH010000055.1, from coordinate 43,068 downwards.
TTTATAACAATCTCTACGGTTTCGCCCTCTTTAAAGTTGCCTATTGTAAGAATACCGTTCACAGCCTGTGAGGGGTAATACGCATAGCTTGTCTGCTTGTAGTAGGGGGCATATATACGTTCATCATTTGCAAAAATCTTAACCGTTTTTTTTGCAAAATCAACAGCGTTAAAGTAGAGAACTTCGTTTTTGCCTGCAGTGTAGGTGAAGCGGATTTCCTGCTTGTCGTTTTTTGTAAGAGTAAGTCTTTCTCCGACCTCTCCCTTGTTTGAGCAAACTTCAAACAGCTTTTCTTCACTGCCCGTAAGTGAGCGGTAAAGCTTGTTTTGTACTTCAAATCGGCTTGATGCGTGGCTTGATGTGATATCGCCAAGCAGTGCTTCATCGCCGAGTAAGCCGAAATCAAGAGCATAATCGTTGCTGTAAAGCGTGAAGCTTTCGGTTTTGCCGATTTCGGTAAGCTGAGGTGTTGCGCTGTTGATACTGCGCATAATAACCTTTTTTATACCGATTATACCGTCTGAAAATGCCGTACCGCCGCTGTCAAGTATACGCGTGTACTGTGTGCTGTAGCCAAGTACCGATGCGGCATTCTGCATATACAGCGGAATGTTGTGAGTCCAGTTTGAAAGCGCAGGTGTTTTAAGAATAAAAGGATAGTTTGTGTTGAGCGATGTGTCGGGATTCTTGATTCTGCCAAGCTCGCCGCAGTCAAGGTCAAGCTGTGCAACCTCTTGGCAGTATTCAAGGTAAGAGGGGCTGTTATAAAAAACCTCTTCCTCTTTCTGCTGATGTGTGTTTGCAACACCTGCATAGCATAGGCCGAGTGTCTGTAGAGTGCACAGCACAAAGCAGAATGCCTTTGTAACATGTTTTTTCTGACAGAGCAGAAGTGTGAAAAGCGGCAATCCCGTTGCAAAAAGAATACCGAAGCCGATAGCTTTTGCATAGCTGTAAGTGTCTTCGTTGCCAAGCTTGCCGAGCACCTTCTGCGCAAAGAAAAGCACGCCTGCAACAAAGCCTACCGTCAGTATAATACAGAGTACAAAAATAATTGCTTTTACAAATTTGCTTTTGGGTATAAACAGTGTTTCGCCGTAGGTGTCAATGCACGCAAGTGCTACGCATACAGCCGTGAATACCGAGCAGAAGAAAAAGCGCATTGTAAACTGCACGTAGCTGCCGCCGTGCCAGAAAAGGTTTGTGTTTTCAAATATAACGGGCGCAAACATAAGGAATATACTGCCCGTTACAAACAGTGCTTTTCTGCGCTGTTTATCTCTCAAAAGCTTGATTATGAATACAGCCGCAAGCACAAAACACAGCTGAAGTCCAATCAGTAACATAAGCTTTGACGGCATAGAGTCGAGCTCTTTTACCATCAGCATTTCAAGCAGGGGATTGCTCTGCGTGGCATCCTCAAAGCTTGTTTCAAGCCTTTTTGATGAGAATGTCTGAATTGCCATAGGCACAGCGTGCCAGGCTGAAAGCAGTGCGCCCGTAACAGTGCCGAGACCGAGTAGACAGGTGCGCTGGCCTCTTTTTTCTTTGTCGCACATTATTATCAGATAAAGTCCGCCAAGGAAGAAAACGCTCAGCGTCACCATAAATCCGATATAAATTGAAAGATAAATCGTGTATGCAAAAAACAGAATGTATACGAGCGGCTTGCCGTCAACCAAAAGCTTTTTAAGTCCGTATATAACGAGCGGAAAAATTACAACAAAATCGAGCCAGAATGAGTTGGTATAGTAAAACATTGAGTATGCACTCATTGCGTAAATAACGCTGAAAAGCACACGCCACAGCTCATTTGCCCTTGTGAAAAGTCTGTCAAAAACGTATTTTGCCGTTGCGGCGCTTGCCATAACCTTGACGATTATGAGTATACCTATGCCGTACAGCAGTTTTTCTCTTCTAAAAAGGCACAGTATAAGGTCGAGCGGCATAAACGTGCCGGAGTTTGCAATGTTTGTGCCAAGCCCCGTGTACCAGTCAAAGGCCATTGCCTTTTCACCGTGAAGCCAATCATAAAGGTGATAATATATCGGCAAGGTGCCCTGCGCCATATCGTCATAGGTCACATTGCCTGCACCGAACGGCCACACACCCTTGAGCGCATATACGACCAGCATCAGCACTGCGCATATCAAAGCGCCGCTTAAAAGCGACGGCAATTTTTTCATTCGTTCTTTAATCATTTATCCTTTTTCCTTAAATTTTCAGTTTTCTTCAATTCTTTGTGCAATCAGCTTTGCAGCGTGTGCCACATAGTCACCGCAGGGGCGGCGGATATAGTATTCTGCCGTGCGCTCTTCGGGTACGGGTGACTGTGCACCGGGCAAATTAAGCAGCTCTCTGCATATTATGCTGCCGTTTTCTGCCTTGTAATCAGCGGCAAGGCTCTGAATGAATGCATAGTGGTCTGCTTTTTCTTCCTTTGCTTCGGGGTCGTCATATCCTTTTAAGATACCCGCAACCATAAACATACCGCTGACTGCACCGCATACCTCACGCAGTCTGCCCATACCTCCGCCGAAAGAGGAGGAGAGTGTGGCGGCTGTTTTCGTATCAAGTCCCGTAACGTCTTCAAACGCAAGGATTACTGACTGAGCGCAGTTATAGCCCTGCTCAAAAAGCTCCTTTGCCTTTGCAGAGTATTCTTCGGGTGTTCTGTTTAGTTTCATTTTTATCATCCTTTACATCATATTCCAGTCGGGCACATAGCTGCTGTCGGCGGCTTCGTGCTCCTGCATATATCCGTTTTCAAGACCGAGCAGCATCATATAACTGCTGACCCTTTCATATTCTTCTTCGGTTATTTTTCTTTTTAGCTCGCTGTGCGTTTCGTTTCCCGTCGGAAAGTACTGTGCCATTAAGCTTATATAAATATCATTCGGCAGCTCATCTGCAATCATATCAAGCACGCCGAGCGAATTTTCAACGTTTTCAGGCAGGATAAGATGTCTTATCATAACGCCCTTTTTCATCATACCGTCATCACCGTGTACGGGTGTGCCGACCTGCCTTACCATTTCTTTAATTGCGGCAAGTGCAACCGCAGGGTAGTCGGGTGCGGCGGAATATTTCTTTGCCGCTTCAGCTGATGAATACTTGAAATCCGGCAGATAAATATCAATATATCCCTCAAGCTCTTTGAGCGTTTCTGTACGCTCATATCCAGAGGTGTTACAAACTATAGGAATGTCAGGGCGGTAAATGTCAAGTGCGGCTTTGATTACGGGATAGTAGGGGGTAGGGCTTACAAGGTTGATGTTGTGAACACCCTCACTTTCAAGCTTTTTAAAAATTTCCGCAAGGCTCGCCGCATCAACTGTTTTGCCGCAGTGTGAACGTGAAATTTCGCTGTTCTGGCAGAATTCACACCTGAGCACACAGCCGCTGAAAAAAACGGTGCCCGAGCCGTTTTTGCCGCTTATGTCGGGCTCCTCCCACATGTGCTTTTCTGCCCTGCATATACCGGGCAGTGCAGGCAGAGAGCAAAAGCCTTCACCAACACCCGTGTTCGGGCGGTGAGCACCGCACATACGCGGGCAAAGTGTGCAGTTATCCATCAAAGCGCACCTTGAGCAGAGCGATAAGTGTGTCAGTGAGGCCCATTTCCTCGCTCTTGTTCATTTCTCTGTAATCCTCGCAGGCGGTCTCTTCGCTGTCGTCTGATATTTTGCGTATGCTCAAAGATTTTATGCCGTATCTGTCGCAGACGCTTGCAATTGCGGCGGATTCCATATCAAACGCACAGATTCCGAAACGCTCGTAAAAATCAGCCTTTATCTGATTGCTTGTCAGGAACATATCGCCTGTGCCGAGTGCACCTGTGTGAAGTCCCATATTTTTACAAAGCTCAATAAGCTCATTATCGGTTTCATATACGTATTTCTGGTCTGGCTTTACACCGAGCTCATAGCCCAGCGGTGTGAGGTCAAAGTCGCATTCCGTACAGCTTGTGCCTGCAACAAGGTCGCCTCTGCGTACACCCCTTACAGCACCCGAAAAGCCGATGTTGTATATTTCTTCAACACCGTATTTGAGCACGAGGTTCATTGCCGCCATTGCCGCATTAACCTTGCCTATATTTGTCATCATTGCAACTAATTTTACGCCGAAAAGCTCTGCTTCAAGCAGCTGCATACCGTTTTCGGTAAATGTACGTGCGCCGTTTTCGGTTGCCCATTTGCAAAAGGGATTGTATTCGTGCACGTCTGCAATAAGTACGCCGATAGTTTTCATTTTTTGTCTTCCTTTTCTTTATCAAAATTTGCCGTTTAGGCATAGTATGTTCTGAGAGCAGACCTCTCGGAAAAATGCGGAGCTTAAAGGTTTGCGGTGGCAGTGCCTCGGCATTGCCCTTGGGGAGCCACAGCCGATGCGCCGCTTGATATATACGGTGTGCTCGGCCTCAGAGCACTTGATTGCCCTTTATAAATACGTGCCTGAGCTGAGTATCACCGTCGATTACGGTGAGGTCTGCTCTCTTGCCTGCTTCAACCGAGCCTGTTACGTCATAAACGCCTATTGCTTTTGCAGGGTTGGCTGTGCAAGCCTTGAGAGCGGATTTGAAGTCTATTCCAAAACGCAGAAGATTCTTAAATTCGTCAAAAACGTTTGTCGTGCTTGCGGCAATTGTGCCGTCGGCAAGGGTTGCCTTGCCGTCTCTTACATATACCTTCTGGCCGCCGAGCTCATATTCGCCGTCGCCGTTGTCTGCCGCAGACATAGAGTCGCTTATAACGCAAACCCTGTCCTCGCCAAGCTCACGGAATGCCATGCGCAGAATTGCCGGGTGATTGTGAAAGCCGTCACATATAAGCTCTGCCGTAACACCTTCGGTGTCAAACACTGCACCGGGCACACCGGGCTCACGGTTTTGTATTGGCGTCATTGCGTTGAAAAGATGTGTTGCGTGTGTAAATCCGTTTTCAAAGCCTGCCTTAGCCTGAATAAAGCTTGCGGCAGTGTGTGCGGCTGAAACGGTGCATTTTTCGCTTGCCTTACGTGCAAATTCAAGCGCACCCTCTTCTTCGGGCGCAATATCAACAAGCTTTATCGGGCAGATTGAGTTGAGCTTTTCAAATTCGTTAATATCGGGCTTGCGCACATATTCTGCCGCCTGGGCGCCTTTTTTGCTCAGCGAAATAAATGGACCCTCCATATTTATTCCGTGAATATATGCACCCTCTTCATTGCCCATATAATCCGCAACCGCACCGAAAGCCTTTTCGAGCGTTTCTGTGGGCAGTGTCATTGTGGTAGGGCAGAAGGAGGTTATGCCGTGCTCGGCAAGTGCCTTGCTTATAGTGGCAATTTCTTCCTTATTGCCGGACGAGCTGTCTGCAAGCCTTGTACCGTGTATGTGTATGTCGATAAAGCCGGGAAGCACGGTCAGACCCGTGTAATCCTCTCCAGCCTTATCTGTTTTGCCGATATGCTTTATCATACCGTTTTCAATTTCAATGTCGGTTATTACGGGCTCAAAATCTGCACCGTAAATACAAGCGTTTTTAAGTATCATTTATAAAACCCCATTTCACCCCATATTAAAGGGTAAATGTTATTATACTTCTTTTTTTATTATATTTCAATAAGATATATCAATTTTTATCTTTTTTAAAAAAATTGTGATTATACCCTTTAATTTGAGAGATAGTTGTGGTATAATGCGATAGTTAATAATATGCTTTGCAGTAAAGGCATAAGCAGGACGGAGACTATGCGTAATGGACAGGATTGGTTTTGACAACGACAAATATCTGAAGATGCAGTCCGAGTGTATCAGACAGCGTATTGAGCAGTTTGGCGGCAAGCTCTATCTGGAGTTTGGCGGCAAGCTTTTTGACGATTATCACGCTTCACGTGTTTTGCCCGGCTTCAAGCCCGACAGTAAGCTTAAAATGCTTCTCGAGCTCAAGGACCAGGCAGAGGTTGTAATTGTAATAAATGCCGCCGATATCGAAAACAACAAAATCCGCGGCGACTACGGCATTACATACGATGTTGACGTGCTCAGACTCATCGACGAATTCCGTGAGATAGGTCTGTTTGTCGGCAGTATTGTTGTTTCACAGTTTTCGGGTCAGCCCTCGGCAGAGGTGTTTACCGAGCGTATGAAGAGCCTTGGTGTCAAGGTTTACCGCCACTATAAAATTCCCGGCTATCCCTCAAACATCCCGTTTATCGTCAGTGACGAGGGCTACGGCAAAAACGAATATATCGAAACACAGCGTGAGCTTGTCATCATCACCGCACCGGGTCCCGGCAGCGGCAAAATGGCAACCTGTCTTTCACAGCTTTACCACGAAAACAAGAGGGGAATCAAATCCGGCTATGCCAAGTTTGAAACCTTCCCGATATGGAATCTGCCCCTTACTCACCCCGTAAATCTTGCTTATGAGGCGGCTACGGCAGACCTTAACGACGTTAATATGATTGACCCGTTTCATCTCCAGGCTTACGGCGAAACAACTGTTAACTATAACCGTGACGTAGAGATTTTCCCTGTTCTTAACGCTATTTTTGAAAGCATCTACGGCTCATCACCCTATAAATCACCCACGGATATGGGTGTAAATATGGCAGGACACTGCATTTTTGATAACGATGCTGTATGTGCTGCCGCAAATAAAGAGATTATCCGCCGCTACTACACGGGTCTTTGCGAAAGACGTGACGGTAAAATCGACCAGAATGTCATCTATAAATTAGAGCTTCTTATGCGCCAGGCAAAGCTTAGCAAGGAAGACCGTCCCGTTGTGCCTGCAGCTCTCGAAAGAGCACAGAAAACAGGTTCGCCTGCGGCCGCAATAGAGCTTGACGACGGCAGAATAATCACGGGCAAAACATCTTCGCTTCTTGGCTGCAGTGCCGCAATGCTTATCAATGCGCTCAAGGCTTATGCAGGCATTGACGACGAGCTTCATCTCATTTCGCCCGAGGTTATCACACCTATTCAGCAGTTAAAAGTTGAGCACATGGGCAGTAAGAATCCCAGGCTTCATACCGATGAAATTTTACTCGCCCTTTCAATCTGTGCCGCAACGGATGAGAATGCCGCCAAGGCAATGGCTCAGCTCAAGCGTCTGAGAGGATGTGAAATGCACGTGAGTGTTATGCTTTCACACGTCGACGAGCGCTTGCTCAAAAAGCTCGGCATAAACATCACTTGCGAGCCCGAGCATCAGGATAAAAAGCTTTACAGAAAGAAATAACCGCCAACTTAAATCAAAAGGGAGTTGTTTTAAAATGTTAAAATTTATTTTAACAGGCTTTGCAGACGAAGCCTCAAAGAGCCTTGACGGTCAGATTGCCGCTCTCAAGCGCAACGGTATGTCATATTTTGAGCCCAGAGGAATAGACGGTAAGAATATTGCCGATTTCACTGTTGAAGAAGCAAAGGCTCTCAAAGAAAAGCTTGATGCAAACGGCATCAAGGTTTCTTCAATCGGCTCACCCTACGGCAAGATTGAAATAGACGAGGATTTTGAGCCTCACTTTGAAAAGTTCAAAAACACAGTCGAGGTTGCAAAAATTTTAGATACAAAATATATCCGTATGTTCAGCTTTTTCTTTACAAAAGGCCAGAGCTATGAGGATAACCGTGAAGAGGTTCTCCGCAGAGTAAAGGCTCTTGCAGATTATTCTGCTGAGCAGGGCATTTACTGTTGCCTTGAAAACGAAAAGGGCATTTACGGCGATACGGACGACAGAAACCTGGAGGTGCTCCGTCACTGTGCGCCCAACCTCTACGCTATCGTTGACCCCGCAAACTATATTCAGTGCGGTGTTGACCCGCTTAAAGCCTATGAAAAGGTTGCAGGCTATGTCAAATATCTGCACGTAAAGGATGCTTACTTTGAAAACGGAGAGGTTGTACCTGCAGGCAAGGGCGACGGCAACGTTGCGCAGATTATCAAGCGCTTTGCACGTAACAGCGGTGAAAAGTTCCTTTCGCTTGAGCCGCATCTTACCGTGTTTGACGGTCTTGAGGCACTTGAGGCAGATAACGGCACAATGAACTCTATTGCTAAAAAGCAGAGCTATGTTTATGCAAGCACAGAAGAATCCTTTGATGCCGCTGTAACTGCACTCAAAGAAATTCTTGATTCTATGTCAAAGGGCGTAATCCGCCTCGGCATTATCGGTTGCGGTAATATGGGCACGAGCCATATTCAGAATATTCTCAGCGGTGCAATGCCCGAGTTTGAGCTTACAGCAGTTGCAGACCTTAAAGAAGAGCGTCGCAAGGCGGCACTTGAGCTTTATCCCGGTGTCAAGGTTTATAACGACGGCAGTGAGCTTATCAATTCCGGCGAGGTTGATGCGATTCTTGTTGCAACACCTCACTATCTCCACCCGACTTATGCAATTGAGGGACTTAACAAAGGTCTGCACGTTATGATTGAAAAGCCTGCAGGCGTGTACACAAAGCAGGTTGAAGAGATGAACGAGGCTGCCGCAAAGAGCGATAAGGTGCTTGCAATTATGTTCAACCAGCGCACAAATCCCTGCTATATCAGACTGCGTGAGATTATTCTCAGCGGCAAATTCGGCGAAATCAAGCGTGTTAATTGGATTATTACAGATTGGTTCAGAACACAGTCTTATTATGATTCGGGCGATTGGCGTGCAACCTGGTCAGGTGAAGGCGGCGGTGTTCTTCTCAATCAGTGTCCGCATCAGCTTGATTTATGGCAGTGGCTGTGCGGTATGCCCTGTAAGGTGCGCGGCTTCCTGCACGAAGGTAAGTGGCACAATATCGAGGTTGAGGATGATGTAACAATTTATGTTGATTATCCAAACGGCGCAACAGGTGTCTTCATTACCACAACGGGCGACTGCCCCGGCACAAACCGCCTTGAAATAACGCTTGACAGAGCAAAGATTGTTTGTATGAACAATAAGCTTGAGGTTGTTGAGCTTGCAGAATCCACTAAGGAATTCTGCGCAAATGCGGCCGAGGGCTTTGGCAGAATCGATACAAAGAAGTATTATGAGGTTATCGACCCGGCACCCTGGTCACAGCACGTTCAGGTTATGACACAGTTCGGCGACAATATTCTCCGAGGTGAGCCCCTTGTAGGCAGAGGCGAAGAGGGTATAAACGGCCTTACAATCTCAAACTGTGCTCATCTTTCAAGCTGGCTTGACAAAACGGTTGAGCTTCCGATTGATAAAGAGCTTTACTTCAATTTGCTTCAGGAGAAAATTGCGAACTCCAAATTTGTCAAGGTTACAAAGGAAGCCGTTCAGCAGGATATGAGTTCAACCTTCGGCAACTAAAAATAATTTTTTCGTAAAACACTTGACAAACTAACGGTTAGCCTATAAGATAAAGACGCAATCAAGATTACCATTTATTTTTCAGCATATTGAGAAGGAGGAGAAAATTATGCCTTTCGAGCAGGTACGTGAAATTATCTGCAAGCAGCTTGAGCTTGAGGAAAGCGATGTTACCATGGAAACAAATATCAAAGATGACCTTGGTGCAGACAGCCTCGACCTTGTTGACCTTGCAATCAGCCTTGAGGATGAGTTCGAAGTAGAAGTTCCGGACAACGTTCTTGAGAAGTTCGAAACAGTCGGCGATATCGTAAGATTCATCGAAGAGATGTAATTTGTATCAATAGGGAGCGTTGCGGTTTTACTGTGACGCTCTTTTTTCTTTGAATTAAGATGGGAGACGGTATTGTGGGTGAGTTAAAAAATCAGAACAGCAGGTTGATATACCTCGATTTGCTGCGTGTTATAAGCATAGTTTGTATGGTTATGCTGCACGTTTCGGGTGTTGGTATGCAGTCGCCTATAGGCTCGTATGATTGGCACGTGTGTAATGTTTACGACGGTGTCACACACTTTTGCGTGCCTGTGTTTGCTATGATTTCCGGCGCATTTTTGCTGGATCCTGCACGTGAATACTCTCTTAAAAAGCTCTATAAGGTCAAAATTTTGCGTATCGTTACTGCCTTTGCTTTCTGGTCGCTTTTTTATGCTGTGATTGATACCGTCAAGAGTGCAAAACCCTTCGGCAAAGAGCTTTTTACCTTTTTTATAACCTCTTTTTTGAAGGGCAAATTTCATCTTTGGTTTATGTTTATGATAGCGGGGCTTTATATGCTTACACCTCTGCTTCGTAAATTCACCGAAAACAAAAAGCTTACCGAATATTTCTTTTTGCTTTGCGGTGTGTTTATGTTTGTGCTTCCCAATATCAGCCTTGTTTCTTTTTCATCCGATGTTGATAACGTTTCATCATACATAAACGAAAAATTCAATATGGATTTTGTTTTCGGATACACCTTCTATTATGTTGCAGGCTTTTATTTAAAGCAGTATTCGTTGCCCTCAAAGCTTAAAACGCTTCTTTATATCCTCGGCCCGCTCAGTGCGGTTGCAATTCCCGTTTTAACTTACTTTTTCTCAGTGGAATACGGCAAAAATTACTTTGTTTTCTATGCGTTCCAGTCACCGTTTATAGCTTTGCTGTCAATGTGGATTTTTGTGCTTTTTAAAGATTTGTTTACCAAAAAGTCTTTAGGCGAAAAATCATCAAAGGTCATATCCTTCCTTTCAAAATACAGCTTCGGTGTCTATCTTGTTCACGCTGTGTTTATCGACTTTCTCGGTGATAAATTTAATGTTACCTGCAGCTCATTCAATTCGCTTTTTGCTGTGCCTGTGCTGAGTGTAGGCGTGTTTGCCGTCAGCCTTTTAGTGATGTATATTGTCGGCAAAATTTCCGTTTTAAACAAATATATAATGTGATGAATAAATCCGCTCTTTTTGGCTGAAAATAGCTGAAAAGGAGCGGATTTTTTATGGATTATTTAAAGGCATTTCTGGTCGGCGGTCTGATTTGCGTTATCGGTCAGATTCTTATGGATACAACAAAGCTCACCCCAGCAAGAATTCTCGTTTCGTTTGTTGTTGCAGGCGTTGTGCTCGGTGCGCTGGGCATTTATAAACCGCTTGCAGAATGGGCAGGTGCAGGTGCAACCGTGCCGCTTACAGGCTTTGGCTATACCCTTGCAAAGGGCACACGGCAGGCGATAGAGGAAGAAGGCTTGCTCGGTGCACTTACGGGGCCTTTAACCTCCGGTGCGGCAGGTATTACTGCGGCGATGCTGTGCGGACTTCTTGCCTCGTTTTTTGCAAAGCCGAAAGAGAAATAATCCCTATTGTTTTTCTTGACGGATAATAATACTTGTGATAAAATAAACCGATAAAGTTTTTAGTGTTATTTTGCCTTGTGGCAGAGTGTTATTTTATTCGTTACCAAACTCGCGAAGCGAATAAAACTATGCGAAGCATAATAAAACTACGAAGTAATACAACTCGCCATAAGGCGAATAAAACTTGCGTTGTGTCCTTGAGAACACAACGCCTAAGGGGTGGTGTTTTTGAATATTAAAGTTCTGCAAAAGGGCTTTAACTATTCGCAGGACGGTCCGGGTAACAGGCTTGTGTATCATCTTCAGGGCTGTAATCTTCACTGCCTGTGGTGCTCCAACCCCGAGAGCATGAAAATTGCAACCGAGGGCGGCACACCTGTTGACGATATAGTTAAGCAGTCACTCGCCGCAGAGCCGATGTTTTTTGACGGCGGCGGTGTAACCTTTACGGGCGGTGAGCCTACGGTGCAGTTTGATGCGCTCAAAGAGGTGCTTTCACAGCTCAAATCCTACGGTATTGGCACCGCTATAGAAACCAACGGCACAAACCCACGTTTGCCCGAGCTTTTTGACCTTGTTGATTTTCTTATAATGGATTTCAAGCATCACAGCAGTGAAAAGCAAAAGGAATACACAGGTGTCGGCAACGAAACCGTTATTGCGAATATCAAAGCGGCAAGCCAAAAACGCTCACAGCTGCTTTTGCGCATTCCTCTTATAAACGGCTTCAACGCTTCTGCCGATGATGCGGTTGCATTTGCAAATGTGCTCAAGCCATTCATGAAAGACGGCTTTGCGCTTGAGGTGCTCAGCTATCACGAATACGGCAAGGATAAATGGCTGCAAAACGGTATGGAATACAAAATGCAGGATGCGTTTGTGGATGAAACTCAGTTTGCCGAATTCTGCAGCATACTTAAAAACAGTTCAATTAAACTAATCAGAACCTGATGATAGGAGATTTACATAATGTCAGTTAGAAATGTATATGCCAAAGGCGAAATAACAAAAATGGCAAAGGACCTCTTCCGCGAGGAACGTTCAAAAAAGAGGCTTGACGGTTGGTTTCTTGCACGTGAGCTTGCATTCAAAGCAACAGGCTTCGGCGGCAACGGTATGACCGAGGAGCTTCAGGCGGCAAGAGAGCTTAAAATGATTCTCGAAAAGCTTCCGCTTTCAATCAGCGATAACAATGTTTTTGCAGGCACACAGAGCGATTCTTTTGCAAGAAGCTACGCTCTTATTAACCCTGCTTTCCAGGTTGAAACCTTTTCGGGCTATTGCGACCCGACTGCAGTTTTCGGCGATATAGAGCCCAATGATGAAATTACAGCGGAGCGCATTGAGCTTATGCGCGAGCGCACAAAGCGCGGCAGCTACGTGCGTGATCTTTCTGCCGTTTACGATAAGTTTGCAAAGTACACGGGTGAGGTTGCATTCTTTGTTGAGCAGGTTACGGGCCACCTTATTCCCGATTTCCGTAAGGCTATTGCAGTCGGTCTCAACAAAATTATTTCCGACCTTACCAAAAAGATAAACAGCGAAAAAGATGACGAGCGCAAGGATATGCTCGAGGATATGAGAATGGTGCTCGAGGCAACAGTAACCCTTGCCAACCGCTATGCGGATATTGCCGCTGAGCAGAAAAAGACTGCTTCTACCGAGCGTGCTGCACAGCTTGAGCTTATGGAAAACACACTGCGTAAAGTGCCTGCAAACGGTGCAGAGAGCCTTTACGAAGCAATCCAGTCCTTCCTTCTTCTTTGGGAGGTTATGACTCTTGAACAGGCTCCCAATCCCTTCGCATTTTCTGTCGGTAATGCAGACAGAATTTTTGAGCCCTACAGAGCAATGTCGGGCGAAACACGTGAAGAGGCCGCAGAGCTTTTCCGCCATTTCCTTGTTTTCTTTAACGTAGGTGACAGAAGCTGGGCAATTTCGCAGAACGTCCTTGTCAGCGGCAGAGATGTTGAAGGCAATGACCTTACAAACGAAATGAGCTACGCTATTATGGATGCTTATTACGATATGAATCTGCCTCAGCCGATTCTTTCCGTTAAGCTCCACAAGAATACACCCGAAAAGCTCTACCGTGAAATGGGCAAGTTTATGTTTACTCCCGGTGTGCTCACACCGTCTTTCTTTAACGACGACACTGTTTTTGAGGTGCTTCGCTCAAGCGGTGTTGATGAGGCTGACCTTCCCGATTACTCTGTTGCAGGCTGTCAGGAGCCGCTGATTATGGGTAAGGATAACGGCAACACAACAAACAGCTGGTTTAATCTTCCCAAAATTCTTGAGCTCACTCTCAACGGCGGTAAGTCAACTATAACAGGCGATGAGATAGGCACATTCGTAAGCTATACGGATAATAAAGCTCTTCTTGAGAATATCCGTGAGGCTTTCTATAAAAACACCGAAAAATATGCGGCGCTTATGGCTGAGGCTGCAAACGGTGCATCTGTTGCGCTTTCACATCTTCGTGTGCCCTTCCTCAGTGCGTTTATGGGTGGCTGTGACACTGCTGTTGATCTGCGCCATCCCACAAAGCAGGGCACGAAATATAACGGCAGTGGCTGTCTTATCCACGGCCTTTCCGTTATTGCCGATTCATTTATGGCAATTGATAAGCTTCTCAAAGAGCGTCCCGAGGATTGCGACAAGCTGATTGAAGCACTTAAAGCCAATTTTGAAGGCTATGAGGAGCTTCGCGATTTCCTCAAATCCGCTCCCAAATTCGGCAACGGCATTGAAGAGGTAGATAACGAGGCCGCAGAAATTGCAAACAAGGTTTCCGATATCGTACGTGCACAGAAAAACTATCTCGGCAATTCCTTCCGTGCAGACTGGTCCAGCCCGTCAACGCACCTTCTCTACGGCTATTGGGTCGGTGCAACACCCGACGGCAGAGCCGCAAGAGATATGCTCGGTTACGGCACTGACCCGCTCTACGGCGAGGCAGGCAACGGCCTGGGCTTCCGTACACTTTCCGCTATGAAGCTGCCTTACGGCAAATTCAACGGCGGCTATGCTTCACATCTTGGCATCGACCCCAAATATTTCAAGGGTGCAGATTATGAAGAAAAGGGCAGTGAATTCGGCACAAAGGTGCTCAAGCCCATCTTCTTCAATGAAAAGAATACAAATCTTTCACCGTCTTATCTCTACTTTAATATCACCACTCCCGATACTCTGCGCAAGGTGCTTGCAGAGCCCGAGAAATATGCTCCGAGCGGTGTTTATATTATGAGAATTCACGGTACATTCGTCAATTTCCTTGACCTTTCTCCCGCAATTCAGAACGATATTATTACAAGACTTGACCTTGAATCCACAAAAATCTGAGGGTGAAAAACAATGAATGTTATCGGTCTTGATATCGGCACAACTACAATCTGCGGTATTGCGGTTGATGCCGAAACAGGCAGACTGCTCAAATCAGTAACGCTTGATAACGGCAGCTTTATAAACGGTAAGCCGTTTGAGAAAATTCAGTCGCCCGAAGCTATAATTTCAAAGGTAACTGCGCTGGCAAACGAACTTTTTACCGAGTTTTCACCTGTCTGTGCCGTTGGTATTACGGGTCAGATGCACGGTATTGTTTATATTGATGCCGATGGCAAGGCGGTAAGTCCGCTGTACACATGGCAGGACGAAAGCGGCAATCAGCCCTATAAAAACGGCACTTATGCATCCGTGCTGTCATCACTCACAGGCTATAATACGGCGAGCGGCTTTGGCGGCACAACCTTCTTTTATCACAGCAAAAATAATCTTGTGCCCGATTCTGCGGTTAAATTCTGCACCATTCACGACTATGCGGCTATGGTGCTCACAGGCAGAAAAGCTCCGCTCACACACTCGTCCGATGCGGCATCTTTCAGCCTTTTCGATATTGAAAACGGTTGCTTTGATAAAGCCGCAATCGAAAAAGCAGGGCTTGATTGTTCCTTCTTCCCCGATGTTACCTGCGATTTTGATGCTGTCGGAGAATATAACGGCGTGCCTGTGTGTGTTGCGATAGGCGACAATCAGGCAAGCTTTATCGGCTCTGTGCGTACAATGCAGGGCTGTGCACTTGTCAATATGGGTACGGGCGGTCAGATTTCAATGCTGACAGATTTGAAAAAAGCTCCCGAGGGTATGGAAATAAGACCGCTTTGCTCGAGTAAAAATATACTTGTCGGCTGTTCACTCTGCGGCGGCAGAGCCTTTGCCGTGCTTGCAGATTTCTTCAATGCCTGTCTTGAAATGGCAGGTTGTAAAAAATGGGATAATATCTATAAGTATATGGATGCCGCACTTGAAGCGGCAGGGGATGAAACAGAGCCTCTTTCAGTCTCAACAAAGCTCAGCGGAACAAGGCTTGACCCTGCACTCAGAGGCAGTATAAACAACCTCGGCGTTGATAATTTCACACCCGTTGCTCTTATGAACGGTTTCCTTGGCGGAATGGTTGGCGAAATTACTGAAATGATAGAGCCTCTGGGAATAAAGGTTACTTCGCTTGTCGGCTCCGGTAACGGACTTCGCAAAAACATTCCGCTTCAAAAAAGATTTTCCGCCGCACTCGGCGCAGATATGATGATTCCTCTGAATAGAGAAGAAGCGGCATTCGGCGCAGTGCTCACCGCACTTGTCGCCTGCGGCACAAAGAAAAGCCTTGAAGAAGCCCAAATGCTTATTAGTTACGAGAATTAAAAAATAATTAGCAAAAACTACTTGACAAATCAGCGGAAATAAGATAATATATCGTAGTGCTCAGCACAAAGCAGTGCAGAGCCTATGTGATCCATTAGCTCAGTTGGCAGAGCACTTGACTTTTAATCAAGGTGTCCGGAGTTCGAATCTCCGATGGATCACCAAAAATAACGAGAACGATAGTTCTCGGGATTTTTACTTATTCACTCTTAACTCTTCACTTTTCACTAAAACAATTCAGTAGTTTTTTTAAAAGTAATAGTGAATAGTTAAAAGTGGGAGAGGTGAACATCTTGACCTACGAACAGTCACTAAATTACATCCATTCGCTCAACCGATTCGGCATCAATCCGGGTCTTGAACGCATTGAGGCGCTTTGCGCCGCTGTCGGCAATCCGCAGGATAAGCTGAAATTTGTTCATATCGCAGGCACTAACGGCAAAGGCTCAACCTCAACTATGGTTGCCTGTGCGCTTAAAGCAAGCGGCAAAAGGGTCGGCCTTTTTACATCTCCCTTTGTAACCGATTTCAGAGAGCGTATCTGTATTGACGGCGAAATGGTTGACAAGGAGCTTTTTGCCGATGCGGTAACCGAGCTTGAGCCGATTGTTGCAAAGCTTGCTTTTGACAATATGCAGCCTACCGAGTTTGAGGTTATAACAGCCGCCGCTTTTATGATTTTTGCTCGCTCGGGCTGTGAAATCTGCGTGCTCGAGGTAGGCCTCGGCGGCAGACTCGATTCAACCAATGTCATACCGACTCCGCTTGTCAGTGCCATTGCTTCAATTTCGCTCGACCATACGGCAATTCTCGGCGATACAGTTGAGCAGATTGCGGCAGAAAAATGCGGAATCATAAAACAGGGCGGCACAACCGTTTGCTATCCTTTGCAGCAGCCGTCTGTTTTTGATGTTGTTAAAGAAGCTTGTAAAGAAAAAGAAAATCTTCTCATTATTCCCGATATAACCGAAGTTGCGAACATTAGCAATAAAATTGACGGTGTCAGCTTTGAATACCGAGGCACAGCCTATAAGCTTTCAATGAGCGGTCAGTATCAGGTGTATAACGCTGTTACTGCAATAGAAATCTGCCGTGAATTAAAGCTTGACGAAGCTTCAATAAAATCAGGTGTCCGGTCTGCAAGGGTTGCCGCAAGAATGGAGGTTATATCTTCTTCTCCGCTTGTTTTGCTCGATGGCGGACACAATGACGACGGCGGCAGGGCAGTGGCAGAGAGCATAAAAACACTGCTGGGCGGCAAAAAAATAATTGCTGTTATAGGTATGATGGCTGATAAAAACGTTGATGCATATCTCTCCTGCGTTGCGCCGCTTTGCAGTAAGATAATCGCCTGCAGTGTTGCGGATAATCCCCGTACAATGGGGGCGGCCGAGCTTTGTGCACTTGCCAAAGAATACTGTGCAGATTCCTGCTTTATCAGCGATGCGAAAGCCGCAACCGAAAAAGCACTCGCAGAAATTGAAGACTTTGACTGTCTGCTTGTCTGCGGCTCGCTATACCTTGCAGGCGAAGTGAGAACAAAACTTATCGACAGCACTAAAATCTGACATACTTTTTAATCTTAAACCTCTATCCTTAACAGGACAGAGGTTTTTATTTTTTTAGAAAGGACAGGCTTTAATATGGAAATGATTACGTCGGGCAAGTGTATGACGGTGTTTCTTTCGGGTGAGATTGACCACCACACTGCCGCAGGTATAAGAAAACAGATTGATGATGAAACAGACAAGCTTTTGCCGCAGGTGCTTGTGCTTGATTTCAGTGCGGTTACGTTTATGGACAGCTCCGGTGTCGGACTTGTTATGGGCAGATACCGCAATGTCAGCGCGCACGGAGGCCGGCTTGAGGCTGTAAATCTGCCGCCCTGGTGTTACCGGATAATGAAAATGTCGGGGCTTGAAAAAATAGCAAAAATTCAGATGAAAGGGGCCAAACGATGAAACCGCTCAATAAATTTACAATGACGCTTGACAGCCGCTCTGCCAACGAGGGCTTTGCAAGGCTTGTTGCTTCGGGCTTTGCCGCACAGCTTGACCCTACGGTTGAAGAGCTTTGTGATATCAAAACGGCAGTAAGCGAAGCCGTAACAAACTGTATTGTGCACGCCTATCCCGACGGCGTTGGCAATATTTATATCTCTGCCGCCATTTACGGCGGAGGACTTTTCAGAATTAAAATCCGTGACAGGGGTTGCGGAATTGAAAATGTCAAAAAAGCAATGGAGCCGCTTTATTCAAGCCTTGGCGGTGAAAGAGCAGGGCTTGGATTTGCTGTTATGGAAAGCTTTTGCGATAAAATTTCAGTGCGTTCTGTGTTGGGTAAAGGAACTGCAGTAACGCTCGACAAATACATAAAGGGCAAAGATTTTGCCGACCAAGAGCGCTGAACGGGAAAAAATCATAACGGAAAATATGGGTCTTGTGCACTCGTGCGCAGGTAAATTCAAGGGTAAGGGAGTAGAGTATGAGGATTTGTTTCAGGCAGGTTGTGTCGGTCTTGTAAAGGCGGCTGACGGCTTTGAAGCCGAAAGGGGATTTGCTTTTTCAACGTATGCCGTGCCTGTTATACTCGGCGAAATCCGCAGGGTGTTCCGAGACGGCGGCAGTGTAAAGGTCGGCAGAATGTTAAAGGAAAAATCACGTGCGGCAATGATTGAAAAAGAGCGGCTTACACGGCTCAACGACCGTGAGCCTACGATAAGCGAGCTTGCCGATTCGTTGGGGCTCGACGTGCAGGAAACGGCATATATCCTCAATGCCGCAATGCCCGCTTTTTCACTAACGGCAGATGAAGATTCACGTACCTCGCAGTTCGATATCCCGGTAGAATCGCACGACAGCGAAATTTCCGACAGTATAGCACTCCGTCAGGCAATGGCAACCTTGCCCGAGCGCGACCGTAAAATAATAGAGCTGAGATATTTCAAGGGCCTCACTCAAAGCAAAACAGCCGAGCAGCTCGGTATGTCACAGGTGCAGGTTTCACGCAGGGAAAAGGTAATCCTGCTCGAGCTGCGAAAAAATCTTATATAAAATAGAGGCATACGGATTGGTTTTCCGTATGCCTTAAAATACTTTAATATATTTTTCTTGCCACAAGCTTATTTGATGCGTGTTTGTGAAGTGGGACTCCCGGATGAGACTCTTCAAACTCGTATGAAGAAAAGTGCAGAATTTCCCATCCGTCGGTATAAAGCTGAGATATCTCGCCGTCCTTTGCTAAACCTACTGCAAATTCTGCAATATCCGGTGACGGTGCAATGTTGTCATTAAAAAGCTGAATAATATGAATTCCGCCAATGTTGGTGTTTTCTTGAGCTGTTTTAACAAAAGCTTTCCAGTCTTCTTTTTTTATGAAATGGTAAACTCCAAAGGACATAATTAAATCATATTTCTTTTCAAAAGCAAAGTCTTGTACTGAAGTCACTTTAGTGTTAATCTGTAATTTTTCAGAGATTGAAATTCTGTTAAGTTTATTTATTGCGTTTTCGGAAATATCAAACGCATCAATAAATTTGAATCCTTTTTTTGCAAGATAAAATGAGTTCTTACCGTCGCCGCATCCTACATCAAGGATATTCCAATCTCTATTAAAAAGATGCTCGAAATCAACAATGGTCTGATTGGGCGATGAGCCGAACAGAAATGTTGAATCTTTTTTGAATGCTTTTTCCCAGAAAGGTATTTTCATCATTTATTCTCCGAAACAGTATTTCACAAATTCCTTTGATGTTGTTTCGCTGTCATATTTCTGTGCTTTGAATATCTCGCTCATATCTTTTCTTTTGTATCCGTCAGCATATTTAGAGGCGGCATTTGCCCACTGCTTTGCATTGCCGAGAGACAGATATTCAACATTTCCCGTTATGTCTGCATCGGGTGTTATTGTGTCCGAAATTACACAGTAAAGCGAAAGTGCCTGCGCCTCAATTACGGTGTTTGGCATACCCTCATAAAAAGAGGGGAACACAAACACGTCTGCCGCACAAAGCACTTGCGGTACATCGCTTCGCAGACCGAGAAACATTATTTTATCTTCAATGTTTTTCTCTTTTGCTTTCTGCTTTATTTTATCCTCAAGCTCGCCTGTGCCTATGAGCATAAGTATGCTGTCGGGCTTGATTTTTAAAAGCTCTTCAAAAACATCAAGCAGAAAAATGTGGTTTTTTGCCTTTGAAAATCTGCCCACGTGTGCTACTGCATATTTACCGTTAAGCTTTAATTCTTCACGCATTTTCTCGCGTGCTTCATCGCTGTAACGGTAAACCGAGGTGTCAATGCCGTTGTGAAGCAGAAAAGCTTTTTTATTCTCGATACATCCCTTGCCGAAGCAGTATTCCGCCGCTTCCTTTGACGGTGCAATTTTTACCGTCGGCACAGTTTTGGCAAGCTGACCGAGAGTGCTGTGCAGAATTTTCTGCTTTGTGCCGCCGTCAACACTCGAGTTGCTTGAGCGGTAAATCAGCCTTTTTGCACCGCCTTTTTTTGCGGCAATCAGCTCAAGCACGGTGCCGGGCTTTACCGATGAGCACAGCACGCTTTCATATCCGTTTTCGCGTACTATATTTTCAAGTGCTTTGAGCGATTCTTTAAAGCTCTGCGACTTTGGCGGAATTCTGTATATCTTACCGCCCAGTGCTTCTATTTCATCGTCATAATAGCCTCTTTCGGCTACATTTACGCAGAAATCAAGCTGATATTTGCTTTTGTCAAGCATACGGTACTGCTTCATTAAAAACGTTTCCGCGCCGCCTGCGTTCATGCTGCTCATACAGCAGAGAAGCCTCTTGACGCTCATACGCTCTCAACCTCTCTTTCAGGTATGAATCCAAGCTCATTAAGCAGTATTTTCGATGCTTCATCGGCCTCGAAATGCTCCGCTCTTTCAAGGCAGTTAAGCTTCATATTGTTAAGCTTTTCGGGGTCCTTTGCCATTTCAAGCAGAATTTTTCCGAGCAGCTCTGGCTTTGCCGTGTCATAAACAATTCCGTCAACAAGGTGGCGGATAATGTCTGCGTTGTAGTGCCAGTCCGTTGCAATAACGGGTACACCTGCCGCAAACGCATCAATTATCGTGCCTGCAAAGCCTTCACCCTCACATACAGTGGGGAAGAGCAGTGCAAAGCAGTCTTTAAGTTCCTGCGTGCTGGCATCTGATTCAATAAATCCGCGGTAGGTTATATAGTCTTCAAATTCGCCGCAGATTTCGCTGAATCTTTCTGCATATTCCGGCTCAACCTTGCCGAAAATGTCAAGCGTATAAACTGTTCTGCCAAGCTTTTTGTTTACATATCTTACAGCGTCAGCCGCTTCCTCAATGCCTTTGTTTCTCATAATTCGTGAGAATGTGCACAGTCTGTATGGCTCGGCAGTGGTATAAATAAGTT
The DNA here is from genome assembly GCA_045604525.1 of Acutalibacteraceae bacterium. GTDB lineage: Bacteria > Bacillota > Clostridia > Oscillospirales > Acutalibacteraceae > UBA8612. The sequence goes on along the minus strand of JAZUOH010000055.1, from coordinate 21,774 downwards.
CATCAGGTGAAAGAGCATTTGTTTCGCGGAAGTTCGGCATATATACAGCGTTATCTATTCCTAATGCGTGCAAATCCTCTTTCATCTGCTCAAGCTCAACATACACGCGGTCAAGCTTGCGGATAGGGGGGATATATGCGCTGTTGTTTTTAAGCCTGTCTGCAAGCCAGCCGCCAACCACAACATAGTGCAGCTTGCGTGAGTAAACAGCGTTGAGCGTGGTGAACACCGCCGGAAATACCTTGAATCCTTTACGGGCAGGCATCATTATTATATTTTCACATCTGCTCAGCATCTTGCGACAATCGCCCAACATCCTTATCGGGTTTTTCTGCCAGCCGCAAGTGTCCAACACTGCTATATTTTCTTCGCCGATAACCTTTGCGATAGATTTATATACAGCCTTTGTCTTGTCAGTCTGTCCGTTTACAAGCTCTTTGCCCAGACCGAAGTGGCCGCATATACCGACTTTATACATTACTTCATCTCGTTCCTGTGTAAAATTTGGGAACTGTTTAACTGTATAAAATTATAATATATATGCTTTGAAAAGTCAAACGGAATAAAAAACCTCTTTACAAATTTTAAAATGTGTGTTACTATCATATCGAACAAATGTTCGCGAAGAGGTGGCAAAATGTCAGAGAGAATAATACTTCACTGTGACCTTAACAATTTTTTTGCATCGGTTGAGTGTCTGGGCAGGGATGATTTAAAAAATAAACCCGTTGCTGTTGCAGGCAGTGTTGAGCAAAGGCACGGCATAATTCTTGCCAAAAATGAAACGGCAAAAAAATACGGTGTTAAAACAGCCGAAGCGATATGGCAGGCACAGCAGAAATGCCCCGACCTTGTGCTCTTACCGCCTCATTACGAGCTTTATAATCATTATTCAAAGGCTGTCAGAGCTATATTTGACCGCTATACCGATTTGGTCGAGCCTTTCGGTATTGATGAAGCTTGGCTTGATGTCACGGGCAGTACAAGGCTTTTCGGCAGCGGTGAAGAAATTGCACAGCAGATAAGAAAAAACGTTAAAAAAGAGACGGGTCTTACTGTTTCTGTCGGTGTAAGCTTTAACAAGGTTTTTGCAAAGCTTGGCAGTGATTACAAAAAGCCCGATGCAGTAACGGTTATTGATAAAGAGCATTTCAAAGATATCGTATGGCCGCTTGAAGCAGGTGAAATGCTTGGTGTCGGCAAAGCGACAAAGCAAAGTCTTCGCCGAATCGGTATCATTACGGTAGGGGATATAGCACGCACTCCGCCAGAGCTTCTGCGTATGGTACTCGGTAAGGGCGGTGAAACTCTGTGGCGTTTTGCTTCCGGGCTTGATAACGCTCCCGTTATAAGTGCCCGATTTGCTCCTCCGCCTAAGAGTATAGGCAGAAGTACAACACCCGAAAAGGATATGTGCACGTGGGATGATATATTGCTGATTTTGCTCAAGCTTTGCGATAGGGTTTCGCATTCTCTGCGGAAAAATCACGCTATTGCAGGCGTTGTTCAGGTGCATATACGTGACGGTGAATTGAACGTAACCGAGCATCAGCGAAAGCTCGCCCAGCCTGTAAGGCTTACCGAATTGCTCTTTAAAACGGGTGCTGAGCTTATAAGTGAAATATGGGACGGAGAAACGCCGCTTCGTTCAATCGGCATAAGAGCCTGCGATTTGCTCGGAGAGGATGAATGCATACAGCTTTCGTTTGATTACGATTGGGCACAGCTTGAACTAATGGAAAGGCTCGAGGTGCAGGTTGAAAATATACGTGAACGCTTCGGTAAAGAGTCGGTCGTACGCTGCCGTCAGCTTGAAGGAAATCCGCTTGGCATTTATTCGTCCTTCGGTAAAATTGTGGTGTGAAATAATGCGTTTTGCAAAAACGCAAATCATGCAAAATTCAATTTTGAAAATCATGATTTTGAAAAAATCAATTCATGCCGTAAGGCAAATCATAAAAGAACATATAAATGAATTGCTGCCGCATGATTTGGCGTAAAACGCCATGATTTCTCGCTTTCCGCTCCACGATTTGAATTGATTAAAATCAATTCATTGTTTGTCAGACAAACTGTAATTTATCCATTCAAAAAAGAACTGCAGAGCTTCGGCTCTGCAGTTCTTTTTATCTGTAAGGTGTTCTTACGTTTATCATTCTGAAATCCGTCGGTGCACGCTCGCAGTTTATTCTGTAAACGCTGAATACTATTCCCATTGCAATGTAAATACAAAGGTTTGATGTTCCGCCTGAGCTCATAAACGGCAGTGTGATACCGATACAGGGCAGAAGCATAAGGCACATACCTACGTTTACTATAACCTGTGAGGCTATCATTGCGGCAACGCCTATGCACATCATTCTGCCGGGGTTATCGTTTGAAAGCTGAGAGGTTTTTATTGTTCTTAACACTATCAGCAAAAACAGCACCATAACTGCAAGTGAGCCTATAAAACCGAGCTCTTCGCCGAAAACGCTGAGAATCATGTCCGTTTCGGCGGCGGGCACAACACCGTTTTGCGTGTATGGGCCGTTGAAAAGCCCCTGTCCCGTGAGGCCGCCTGTGCCTATTGCGTTTTTGCTTTGCAGCTGCTGATATATGATATCGGAGTAAGATTCGGGGTAGAAAAGAGCAAGGAATCTGTCACGCTGAATGTTGCTGAAAACCTTGACCCATACAAGCGGAAATGCGGCAATAACCGTCGCAAGGGCTATTGCAAAATACCTGAGCTTTACACCCGAGATAAACATCATTACCACAAACATCATCAGGAAAATGAGTGCTGAACCCATATCTCCCGTTATAACGACGAGCAGGGTTGGGAATGCGCCGTGTGCGCACAGCAGAAGAATGTGAAGTATCTTGTCAAGATTGTCGCTTGCAAGCTCAAGGTGAACGGAAAAAGTGATGATAAAAGCAATTTTAAGCAGCTCTGACGGCTGGAAATAAATGCTGAAGCTTCCTATTGAGAAGGGAAGCCAGGTTATAACGTCGCTTCGCTCACTCGGACCTGTGCCCCATTTGAAAAGTGCCAGCATAAGCACTACGGAAACGCCTGCAACAACCGGCCAGAGCTTGAGTATTACCTCATAGTCAATTGCCGATATTACCAAGCTGATTATAAAGCCTATTGCAACGGCGGCTATCATAACAATGGTTTCACGTGCTATGAGCTGACCTTCTTCAAGGTCGTGCAGGGTTGCGCTGTGTACGGCAATTATACCTGCGACCGATGCTATAATGCAGAGAAAAACAAGATAAATATCAGTTTCTTTTAAAAAGTTTTTTATTGAGTTCAGTTTGCTCACCACACTTTCAATTCTTGTGTTATTATATATCACGCAAATAAAAAATACAAGACTAATTGATATATTTGACAAGCTGTGTTATAATCTTACGGATATAAATTAGGAATGGTGAGTATGAGAAAAGAAATTGTTACCTCAAGCCCCGAAGCCACACACAGCCTCGGCAGGTCTCTCGGCGCAAAACTGCGTCGGGGTGACGTTGTTGCATATTTCGGCGGCCTCGGTATGGGCAAAACCGCATTTACTGCGGGCATTGCTGAGGGTATGGGGCTGGATTGCCACGTCAGCAGTCCTACCTTTGCAATCGTCAACGTTTATGACGGCTCACCCAAGCTCTGCCATTTCGATATGTACCGTATCGACGGTTGGGACGACCTTTGTACAACAGGCTTTTTTGAGTATCTTGATGACGATGCAGTGCTTGCTGTTGAGTGGAGCGAGAATATCGAAAATGTTCTGCCTGAAAATACACTGTTTGTCACTATAAAAAAGGGCAGTAACGAAACGGAAAGAATATTTATTTTTGAAGGGGATGAGCGGTTTGAAGATATTGGCTGTTGAAAGCTCGGCTGTATGTGCGAGCGCCGCAGTATGCGATGACGGCAAAATTATAAGCGAAGCTTTTATCAATGCAGGTCTTACCCATTCGCAGACGCTTATGCCTCTTGTGAAAAACTGTATGGATACCGCAGGCGTTACGCTTGAGGATATAGATACCGTTGCCGTGGCTCACGGCCCGGGCTCATTCACAGGTGTTCGTATCGGTATTGCCGCAGTTAAAGGCATTGCCTTCGGCGGTAAAAAATGCTGCGGTGTTTCAACGCTCGAGGCTATGGCTTATAAACTCAAGGGTGTTGACTGTGTTGCGCTCTGCGTTATGGATGCACGTTGTTCTCAGGTGTATATGGCTTTGTTTGACTGCGGCGAAAACGTTACAAGGCTTTGCGAAGATAAGGCAGTTATGATATCAGAGCTGCCCGAAATTATAAAAAATTGCAAAAAAGATATTTTTATACTTGGCGACGGAGCTGAGTTGTGCTATAATTATTTGAATAATGTTTGCGGTAATGTATTTCTTGCGCCTGTGCTTTGCAGATTTCAGCGTGCTTCAAGCGTTGCTCTTGCGGCTTTTAACGGTGCGGGTGAGGTTACGGATGCAGACAGTCTTACCCCCGTTTACCTGCGTGTACCGCAGGCAGAAAGGGAGCTTAAAAAGAAAAGGAGCGAAAACTGATGATAGCATTAGGTGCAGACCACGGCGGATATGATCTTAAAGAAGCTATAAAGAAGCATCTCGACGAAAAAGGTGTTGAATACAAAGATTTCGGCACGTATACGGGCGAAGCGATTGACTATCCCATTATTGCAAAGCAGGTTGCCGAGTCAATAACAGACGGCGAGTGTGAGCTCGGTATCCTCTGTTGCGGCACAGGTGTAGGCATTTCAATTGCCGCAAACAAGGTCAAGGGTATTCGCTGTGCCTGCTGTTCAGACTGCTTCAGCGCACACTATACACGACTTCATAACGATGCCAACATTCTTGCAATGGGCGGCAGAGTTATCGGCGCAGGTCTTGCCTGCATGATGGTTGATACCTTCCTCGAAACAAAGTTTGAGGGTGGCAGACACGCACGCAGGGTTGACCTCATTACACAGATAGAAAACGAAAATTAACTCATAAATTTCAGAAAGGCAGGTGTACGGACAATGAAGGTTGTTCTCAAACAGGATGTTAAAGGTCTCGGCAAAAAGGGTGAGCTTGTAAACGCATCAGACGGCTACGCAAGAAACTTCCTCTTCCCCAGAAACCTTGCAGTTGAGGCAAATGCACAGGCAATGTCCGAACTTAAAAATAAAGAGCAGGCGGAGAAATACCGCATTGATACGGAAACTGCAGCAGCAAAGGCGGATGCGGCAAAGATTGAGGGCAAAACTCTCAAAATTACCGCAAAGGCAGGCCAGAACGGCAAGCTTTTCGGCGCTGTCACAACAAAGGCTATTGCCGCACAGCTTCTCAACGAATACGGTGTTAACGTAGATAAAAAGAGAATGGATATTGACGATATCAAGGCGTTCGGCACATATACCGTCAATGTCAAGCTCAACCACGGCGTAAAGGCAAGCTTTTACGTTCAGGTCTGCGAATAATTATTTTAACTGAAAGGAGGGTACGGTGTGGATATCAGCACTCAGACCAATTATGACGGTATGAATATGCCTTACAGCCTTGATGCAGAGCAGGCAGTGCTCGGTTCGATTCTTAAAGACCCACGCTGTATGCCCTCTGTTATGACCGTACTCAAGGCAGAGCATTTTTATCTGCCTCAGCACAGGTCAATTTTTTCTACAATGGTGCTGCTTGATGCAAATGCACAGCCCATTGACCCGCTCGTAGTTCTCGAAGAACTCAAGAAAGAGGGCGTTTACGATGATGCAGGCGGCAGAACCTATCTTTATCAGCTTGCTCAGGCAGTGCCCTCGGTGCAGAATGTTGATGCCTATGCCAAAATAGTGCGTGAAAAGTTTATGAAGCGCACCTTAATCACAACTGCGCGCGATATTATCGACAGCTCGATGAATGAGGATAATTCTGCAGATTTGCTTCTCGATTCGGCAGAGCAGAAAATTTATAATATCCGTCAGGGCAGAAGCACGGATGCACCTTCAAGAATTGATGACGTTATAAATAACGAGGTTCTGGAACGCTTAAAGGTTATATCAAACCCCGTTGAGCGTGAAAAGCACAAGGGCGTGCCCACAGGCTTTGCACTGCTTGACAAATACATATCGGGTCTTAATAAATCTGACCTTATTATCGTCGGCGCACGTCCCGGTATGGGTAAAACGAGCTTTGCGCTCAACCTTGCACGAAATATTGCCGTTTACGGCAACAAAAAGGTCGTTATGTTCTCGCTCGAAATGACGAAGGGACAGCTTGCAGAGCGTGTCCTTGCAACCGAGGCAAGAGTTGACGTTAAAAAAATGCGTTCCGGCGAATTTGACGATAACGATTGGCAGAGAATAGGCGTGGCCGTAGGCTCGCTTGTAAACTGCAATCTCTATTTTGACGATACTTCAACAATAACCGTTCCCGAAATGAAGGCGAGAATTCGCCGTATGCGTGATGTTGACGCAGTTGTTGTCGACTATCTCGGTCTTCTCAAATCCGATAAAAACTTTGAGGGTCAGCGCGTGCAGGAGGTTTCGGATATCACCCGTAACCTCAAGCTTATGGCTAAGGACCTCAACATTCCCGTCGTGGCTTGCTCACAGCTTGCCAGAGTTACAGAGGGCAGAGGTAAGTCGCATAAGCCCATGCTCTCCGACCTTCGTGATTCGGGTTCAATCGAGCAGGATGCAGATATCGTTCTTATGCTTTACCGTCCGTTCTACTATATCAACGAAAAGGACGGACCTCTCACCGAGGAGGACCTTGCAAAAAAGAACGAGGCAGAGCTGATTATAGCAAAGAACAGACACGGCCCGCTCGAAACAGTGCCGCTCCATTGGAACGGCGCATTCACTCTCTTCTCAAATGCGGAGAAAACTCGTAATGAACCGTAAAATTATCAGAACAATTGAGCGTCATCAAATGCTTGCCAAGGGGGATACCGTTCTGGTGGCCCTCTCGGGCGGAGCTGACTCGGTGGCGCTCCTTAATGTTTTATATGAATTAAAAAACGAATATTCTCTTACCCTTTATGCCGCTCATTTTAACCACGGAATAAGGGGAGAGGAAGCAAAGCGTGATGAAAATTTCTGCGTTGACCTGTGCAAAAAGCTTGGTGTCGAAATCTTTGTCGGCAGTGCGGATGTTCCTGCGCTTGCAAAGCAAAAGGGCATAGGGCTTGAGGAGTGCGGCAGGCAGGAAAGATATGCTTTTTTTGAGCGTGTTGCACCCGGTGCAAAGGTTGCAACGGCACATACTCTTTCCGACTGCGAGGAAACCTTTCTCTTTAACCTCGCAAGGGGCTCATCGCTCAAAGGTCTCACCTCTATTCCGCCGGTCAGGGGCAATATCATCCGCCCGCTTATCGATTGCTCACGTGATGAAATTGAACTCTACTGTTCACAAAATCAGTTAAGATTTGTTACCGACAGCACAAATCTTGAGGATGAGTATACCCGCAACCGCATTCGTCACAATACCGTGCCTCAGCTTAAAGAAATAAATCCCGCATTCGACAGTGCTTTCGAGCGCTGTGTAAATTCACTGCGTGAGGATGAGGATTTGCTTTCAATGCTCAGTCTTGCCGCTGTTGAGCGTGCAAGAATACCCGACGGCTTTCTTACCGAGCAGTTTTCTTCGCTTCATCCGTCGCTTATGCGCAGAGCTCTTTCTTTTGTTATTGAAGAGCTTACAGGGGAAAAGCCGCAGGCTCACCATATCGAAGCGGTTGCTTCAATCGTTGTAAACGGCGGTGAAACGCAGGTTTGCGCCGGCGTTTCTCTGCGTGTGAGCAGGGGAGTTCTTTCAAGAATAAAAGAGGCCTGCGATGAATGGAGTGTCAGAGCTGAAATCGGTGATAATAAACTGACCGCTTGTGACATAAAACTTGAGCTTTTTGACAAAAATAACAAAATAAATATACAAAATTTTAACAAACAACTATTGGATAATGCCTTAAATTATGATAAAATAAAAGGACAGTTGTTTTTGACATCTGTTATGCAAGGCGATAAAATATGTCTTCGCGGCAGAGGTGTTACAAAACAGCTTCGCCGAATTTTCAACGAAATGCATATCGAGCCCGAGCTTCGCAAAAGTATCCCCGTTCTTCGTGATGATGAGGGTGTGCTGTGGGTGCACGGTGTCGGCGTTGCTCAAAGAGCGGCGGTCGATTCTCATACGCAAAGGCTTATTGTTATTTCAGCAGAATAAAGCAGCGTTTCACCGACAAAATTATATTAGATAAATTGCAGAATAATAAAACGAAGGAGTCATAAAATGGACGAAAACAAAAAGAGAAAACTAAAAACGGCTCTTATTTATGCCGTTGTGCCGCTTGTCATTATCGGCATAGCTTTCTACTTTGCAACCACATCTACCGAGAGTAAAAAAACTCAGTATTACGAGATTGTTGCAAAGTTTGAAGCAGGCACTGTTACAGAGTTTAAGCTGAATCTCAGCTCGGGTGCTCTCGTTTATTACGAGCAGGGCAGTGAGGCTCCGCAGAAATATACGGTGCCGAATGTTCAAATTTTTGTAAACGATGTTCATCCGCTCGTCACAGAGCACAACAAGGCTAACCCCGATGCACCCGTAAAATACGATTATGAGCGCGGCAGTGAGAGCTCGTGGCTGCTCAACGTTATGCCGACACTTATCCTTATGGTCGTGCTCGGCGTGCTTATGTTCGTTATGGTTCGCCGTATGGGTCAGAGCTTCAATAACGAAACAAACAAAACCCTCAGCTTCGGCAAGGCGAGAATTAAAAACGCAAAGGATGAAAAGCGCAAGGCAAAGTTTGAGGACGTTGCTGGTGCAGACGAAGAAAAAGAGGAGCTTGCAGAAATCGTAGAGTTTCTCCGTAATCCCGCAAAGTTCAATGAGCTCGGTGCAAGAATTCCCAAGGGTGTGCTTCTCGTAGGCCCTCCCGGTACAGGTAAAACTCTTCTTGCACGTGCTGTTGCAGGCGAGGCAGATGTTCCCTTCTTCTCAATTTCGGGCTCCGATTTTGTTGAGATGTATGTCGGCGTCGGTGCTTCCCGTGTGCGTGACCTTTTTGACCAGGCAAAGAAAAATGCCCCTTCAATTATCTTTATTGACGAAATTGATGCTGTCGGCCGTCACAGAGGCGCAGGTATGGGCGGCGGCCACGATGAGCGTGAGCAGACACTTAACCAGCTTCTTGTTGAAATGGACGGTTTCGGTGTTAACGAAGGCGTTATCATTATCGCCGCAACAAACCGACCCGATATTCTCGACCCGGCTCTTCTGCGTCCCGGCAGATTTGACAGACAGGTAACGGTCAACTATCCTGATCTTACCGGCAGAGAGGCTGTGCTCAGAGTTCACGCAAAGGGCAAGCCCCTTGCACCCGATGTTGACCTTGGTGTTATTGCCCGCTCAACAGCAGGCTTCACAGGCGCAGACCTTGAAAACCTTCTCAACGAGGCTGCTCTTCTTGCCGCAAGAAAAGACAAGAAGGCAATCACAATGGATGAAATTGAGGAGGCAACAGTCAAGGTTGTTGTAGGCACAGAAAAGAAATCTCACAAGATGAGCGATAAAGAAAAGAAGCTCACCGCTTATCACGAGGCAGGTCATGCGGTTGCAACCTTCAACCTCGCTTCGCAGGACCCCGTTCACGAAATTTCCATTATCCCCAGAGGTATGGCAGGCGGTTATACAATGTCCATTCCCACAGAGGATAAGAGCTATACAACAAAGAACGATATGCTCGACAGTATCGTCACACTTCTTGGCGGACGTGTTGCAGAGGCACTCATTCTCGGTGATATTTCAACGGGCGCATCAAACGATATCCAGCGTGCAACCGAAATTGCAAGAGGTATGATTACAAAGTACGGTATGAGTGATGAGCTCGGCCCGATTGCTTTCACCTCAGGTCATAACGAGGTCTTCCTCGGCAGAGATTACGGTCAGACACGCAACTATTCCGAAAAGGTTGCAAGCTCAATCGATACCGAAATGAACGCAATTATCACAAACGCTTATAAACGCTGTGAGGATATTCTGAACAGCGATATGGATAAGCTTCACGCCGTCGCCGAGTATCTAATCGAAAACGAAAAGATGGACGGCGAAACCTTCAAGGCTGTTATGACGGGCACATTTGCGGCAGTTGAAGAAACTCCTGCACAGGAAGCCGTCGTTACAGAAGAAACAGAACAGTAATATCAATTTTGCCGACACTCCGTAAGAGGTGTCGGCAAAAAACGGTATAAAGAGAGGTAAAACAAATGCCGAAAAAAGCAGAATACGGAGTAGAAAGCATAACCTCATTAAAAGGTGCCGACCGTGTGCGCAAGCGCCCCGGTGTTATCTTCGGCTCGGACGGACTTGAGGGCTGCGAGCACTCTATTTTTGAAATTATCTCCAACTCAATCGACGAAGCACGTGAGGGCTACGGCGATAAAATTGTGGTCACCCGTTTTACGGATGGCTCTGTTGAAGTGCAGGACTACGGCAGAGGTATTCCCGTTGACTACAACCCCAAGGAGAAAAAATTCAATTGGGAGCTCGTATTCTGCGAGCTTTATGCAGGCGGTAAGTACGATACTAACGACGGCGGCAGCTACGAGTATTCGCTCGGCCTTAACGGTCTGGGTCTTTGCTCAACACAGTATGCCTCCGAGTATATGGAGGCTGAAATTAAAACAGGCGGCTTCCGTTATGAGCTTAAATTCAAAAAGGGTAAGCCCTCGGGCAAAATGCTCAAAGAAGAATACACAAAGAAGGATACGGGCACACGTATCAAGTGGAAGCCCGACCTTGATGTTTTCACCGATATTGCAGTGCCGCTTGAATACTTTCAGTCAATGCTCAAGCGACAGGCGATTGTAAATTCAGGTGTGCGCTTTATTCTCCGCAATCAGAAGGGTCATACCAATTCCTTTGAAACATTCGAGTATCTTTACGAAAACGGTATAAAGGATTATGTCGATGAAATAGGCGGCGACAGCGCAATGAGCCAGACTCAGCTGTGGTCAGCCGAGCGTGTCGGCCGCGACAGAGAGGACCAGAAGGACTATAAGCTTAAAATCAACGTTGCCGTACGCTTCTCCAATAAAGCACAGCTCAAGGAGTACTATCACAACTCAAGCTGGCTTGAGCACGGCGGTGCACCGGATAAGGCTGTGAAAAGTGCCTTTGTTTCATAGATTGATGCTTATCTCAAGCAGAATAACAAGTATTCGAAAACTGACCCCAAAATCAGCTTTCAGGATATTGAGGACTGTCTGATTCTCGTCGTTTCATCTTTCTCCACACAGACTTCGTACGAAAACCAGACAAAGAAGTCAATTACAAACAAGTTTATTCAGGAAGCTATGACGGATTTCCTGCGCAAACAGCTTGAAATATACTTTATCGAAAACAAGCTTGATGCAGAGAAAATCTGCGATCAGATTCTTGTCAATATGCGCAGCCGTGTAAAAGCGGAGAGCACACGTCAGACCCTCAAAAAGAGCCTGCAGACAAGCAACGATATGGCGAACAGAGTACAGAAGTTTGTTGACTGCAGAAGCAAGGATGTTGATATGCGTGAGCTGTTTATTGTTGAGGGTGACTCTGCTCTGGGTGCCTGTAAGCAGTCGCGTGATTCCGAGTTCCAGGCTATTATTCCCGTCAGAGGTAAAATCCTCAACTGCTTAAAGTGTGAGTATGACAGAATTTTCAAGAGCGATATCATCACCGATCTTATAAAAGTTCTCGGCTGCGGTGTTGAGGTCAAGGGCAAGTCCGCAAAGGATTTGTCAACCTTCAACCTCGATAATCTTCGTTGGAATAAGGTTATTATCTGTACCGATGCCGACGTTGACGGCTTCCAGATAAGAACGCTTATTCTCACTATGATTTACCGTCTTATGCCCACTCTTATCGAGAGGGGATATGTCTTTATTGCGGAATCTCCGCTTTATGAAATCACATACAAGGACCAGACCTGGTTTGCCTATACCGAAAAGGAAAAGGCAGACGTGCTCGCAGAGCTTGAGGGCAAGAAATTCACCATTCAGCGTTCAAAGGGTCTTGGTGAAAACGATGCGGATATGATGTGGCTTACCACAATGAATCCCGCAACACGCCGCCTTATCAGAATCGAGCCCGATTTTGCCGAGGCTATGGCAGAAAAGTTCGACCTGCTTCTTGGCGATAACCTTGCAGGCAGAAAGCAGTACATTGCAGAAAACGGCCACCTCTATATTGATATGGCCGATGTAAGCTGAGAAAGGGGAGTGTGTTAAATGGCAAAAAAGAAGCCCGAAAAACAGCCTAAGGCTGAAATAAACCCGAATGCACACATCCTCGGTGCAGGTGAGGTTGTTAATCAGCGTATTACAGATACGCTTGAAATCAACTATATGCCTTATGCGATGAGCGTTATTATGTCGCGTGCAATTCCCGAAATTGACGGCTTAAAGCCTGCTCACCGCAAGCTGCTCTATACAATGTATAAAATGGGTCTGCTGAATGGCTCGAGAGTAAAGTCTGCTAACATTGTCGGCCGTACAATGCAGCTCAACCCTCACGGCGATGCCGCAATTTACGATACGATGGTGCGTCTTTCCCGAGGCTATGAGGCTCTGCTTCATCCGCTTGTTGATTCTAAGGGTAACTTCGGTAAGGCCTACTCGCGCGATATGATGTGGGCGGCATCACGTTATACCGAGGCAAAGCTCGAGTCAATCTGCTCGGAGCTTTTCGGCGATATTGATAAGGATACCGTTGACTTTGTCGATAACTACGACAACTCAATGAAGGAGCCTACGCTCCTCCCCGTATCCTTCCCGAGTGTGCTTGTAAACGCAAACACAGGTATTGCCGTCGGTATGGCAAGCTCAATCTGCTCATTCAACCTTGAAGAGATTTGCAACACCACGGTTGAGCTTATCAAGGACCCCGATTTTGACGTTTCAGAGCTTATCAAAGCTCCCGACTTTATCGGCGGCGGCCAGATTATCTATAACCGTGAGGAAATGGAAAACGTTATAAATAACGGCCGCGGCAGTATCAAGGTAAGAGCAAAGTATAAATACGATAAATCAAATAACTGTATAGATGTTTTTGAAATTCCTCCTACAACAACGGCAGAGGCAATCATTGATAAAATGATTGAAAAATTCAAGGCAGGCTCGCTCAAGGAAATAAGCGATGTACGTGACGAAACCGATAAAAACGGCCTTAAAATCACAATCGACTTAAAGCGCGGCGTTGACCCGGATAAGCTTATGTTAAAGCTTTATAAGCAAACACCTATGGAGGATACCTTCTCCTGTAATTTCAATGTCCTTATCGCAGGTATGCCGCAGGTGCTCGGCGTAAAACAGCTTCTCACAGAGTGGATTGCCTTCCGTACAGAGTGCGTGCGCAGAAGAACATTCTTCGATTTGCAGAAATGCCGTGACAGACTTCATCTGTTGCAGGGCCTTCAGAAAATCCTTCTTGATATTGACAAGGCGATTAAGATTATCCGCAACACCGATGAGGAAAAAGAGGTTGTCACAAACCTTATGATTGGCTTTGGTATTGATGAAATTCAGGCTGAGTACGTTGCTGAAATCAAGCTTCGCCACCTCAACCGCGAGTATATCATCAAGCACACCAAGGATATTGAAGGTCTGCAGGAAACCATAAAAGACCTTGAAGAAATTCTGGCAAAGGGTCAGCGTGTTAAGAAGATAATCATTGCAGAACTTCAGAATGTCGTAAAGAAATTCGGCAAGCCCAGACGAAGCGAAATTATTTATCAGACAGAAATTGAAGAGGATGAGGCTGAAGAAACGGTTTCAAACGAGCCTGTTCATATCTTCATTTCGCGTGAGGGCTATTTCAAGAAGATTACTCCTCTCTCACTTCGTATGAGCACGGGTGAGCAGAAGGTTAAGGAAAACGACGAAATTGCATACAGCTATGATACAACAAACGATGTCGAGCTGTTGTTCTTCACAAACAAGCATCAGGTTTACAAAGCCAAGGCGGATGATTTTGAGTTTACAAAGGCAAGCGCACTCGGTGACTATGTGCCCTCAAAGCTCGATATGGAGCCGGAGGAAACGGTCAGCTATATGGCACTTACTAAGGATTACGGCGGCAATATGCTTTTCTTCTTTGAAAACGGCAAGGTTGCAAAGGTGGAAATGTCTGCCTACGCAACCAAAACCAACAGAAAGAAGCTTATCAAAGCCTTCTGCGATAAATCTCCGCTTGTAGCGGCTCTATATATGCCGCAGGATGCAGAGCTTGTGCTTGTTTCAAGCTCGGGCAGACATCTGCTCTTCAACACGGCAGCAATATCTGCCAAATCAACCAAGGATACGCAGGGTGTTGCCGTGTTCACTCTCAAAAAAGGTCAGCGTCTTATGACTGTCAGAGCTTATAATGAAGGTGAGTTTGCAAAGCCTTACCGCTACCGTACAAAGAATCTGCCCTCAACGGGTGCTCTTCTCAGCGCAGAAGACAGCGGCGAGCAGATGACACTTATATAATATGTAACCGTTAATGCAGGCTTCCCCGCCGTTAACGGTCGGCGGAGAAAGCCTGAATGCAAACGCTGTAAAAAATCAATGCTTTGTCCGTCTACAGTATTTTGACCGCACAGTGAGTTTATATACACCGAAAAAATTTGCCTTTTATTTGCAGTTTTTTCAAAAAAGTGTTGCAAAATATAAAACTATGTGTTAAAATACTCAAGTATAAAAAACGGAAGATGTTATATCTGTCTGAAAAGAAAGGGTAAACAGCCTTGTCAAAAGGCATTAAAGGTGATTTATTATGACAGCTTATGAAATTATTTTCGGCATTGTTCTCATCGTTCTCTCTATCGCTATCACAGCTCTCGTCCTTCTTCAGGAGGGTAGCTCACAGGGCCTTTCCGGTGCTATTGCAGGTGGTGCAGAAACCTTCTTCGGCAAGAATAAGGGCCGCACAATGGAAGCAAAGCTTGTTAAGCTCACAAAGATTGTCGGTGTCGGCTTCTTTGTAGTTGCTCTTGCAGCAAAGATTATCATCACAATTTTCTGATTTTAATCAAATTCAGATTCAGCCGTGGTTTTGCCACGGCTGTTTTTTTATCTTTTGTTCTTGACTAATTCTTGTGTTGTGTTATTATAACTTTTGTATGTTTTATAAAAGATTAGAGGTTGTTTTCTATGTGTTCAAAACCTGTAACAGCCGTTATTGTCGGCGGCGGTCACCGTTCGTTTACTTATGCAGAGCTTGCTCTTATAAGCCCTGATAAGCTGAAAATTGTCGGCATTGCCGACCCTAATCCGTTCCGCTGTGAAAAGGCGGCAAAAATGTTCGGTTTCCCGAAGGAAAACTGCTTTTCCAGTGCTGAAGAGCTGGCAAAGGTGCCCAGGTTTGCAGATGCGGTAATCAACGGCACGATGGACCATCAGCACGTCGAAACAGCACTGCCGCTTCTTAAAGCAGGCTACGATATGCTGCTCGAAAAGCCCTTTGCCGTTAATATGGATGAGCTTGAAACACTTGTTGATACCGTAAATAAACACGGCAACAAGGTTATGATTTGTCACGTCCTGCGCTACACACCGTTCTATCTTGCTATCAAGGAACGCGTTCTTGCGGGCGAAATAGGCGATATTATCAGCATAAATACCTTTGAGCACGTCAGCTATCACCACGCTTCAACCTCTTATGTCAGAGGAAAATGGGGTAACAGCGAAAACTGCAAAACCTCAATGCTGCTTGCAAAGTGCTGTCACGACATTGATATTATGATGTGGATGATGGGCGATGTTAAGCCAAAAACCGTTTCAAGCTGCGGCTCAATTTTTCAGTATAAGCCCGAAATGGCACCAGAGGGCGCAGGCGAAAAATGCCTTGTTGACTGTCCCCACGTCAACACTTGTCTTTATTCTGCAAAGCGCATTTATATTGACCATCCCGACAGGTGGGAGTTTTATGTCTGGTCTGCGCTTGAGGATATGGAAAATGCCACAATTGAAGACAAAATAAACCTTCTTAAAGGCGACAGCCCTTACGGTAAGTGTATTTACAAAAGCGGCAATAACGTTGTGGACCATCAGAGCGTTATGGTTAATTTTGAAAATGGCGCAACGGGTACTCATAATATGATTGCAGGCGCATCAAGACCGATGAGAAGAATTGAAATCGTCGGCACAAAAGGCGAGATTTTCGGCGAGTTTGAAAATAACGATATTCATATTCTTAAAATAAATCCCGACCCCGAAAAAGAGTATGACGAAGAGATTATCGACCTTTCAGCTTTTGTTGAGGGTGGCGGCCACGGCGGCGGAGATTTGGGCATTGCAGAGGATTTTGTCAACTATATCCGTGGCGGTAATCCGTCCGTTTCCTGTACCTCAATCCACGATTCGGTTGCAGGTCACAAAACCGTTTTCCTTGCCGATAAATCACGTGAAAACGGCAGTATGCCTATGGAGTTTTGATTGGTATGAATTTGAATAAAAAGAAAGAAATGGGCGGCAATGCCGCACTTCTGCTTGCCGCATTTATATGGGGCACATCCTTTGTTGCACAGGATGTCGGCAAGGATTTTGTAGAGGCATTTACATATAACGGCATACGTATGCTTATGGGTGCGGCGGTGCTTTTGCCCGTAATATTTTTCCTTCAGCTTAAAAAGCGTAAAACCGATATCCGTACAAAGCAGGAAAAGAAAAAAGCCGCCTTTGTTCAGGCGAAAAGCGGCATAATCTGCGGTGTTCTGCTTTTTTGTGCAAGCAACCTTCAGCAGTTTGCTTTTTATTACATACCCGAGGATGAGGGTGCGGCAGGCAAAATCGGCTTTATCACAGCGCTTTATATGCTGCTTGTACCGATTTTCGGTCTGTTCCTCAAACAAAAACAGCGTCTTCTTGTGTGGTTTGCGGTTGTGCTCGGCTGTGTGGGCGCATATCTGCTGTGCGTGGATTCTGCAATGACACTCGGCTTCGGCGAGCTTCTTACCCTCGGCTGTGCGGTGTTCTTTGCGTTTCACATTCTTTATATCGACAGTGTTTCGTCAAAGGTTGACGGTGTCATTCTTTCCTGCACTCAGTTTGTGGTTGTAGGCGTGCTGTCGGTAATCTGTATGTTTATTTTTGAAACACCGCGTATTGAAAACATCCATAATGCCATTGTGCCAATGCTTTATTCAGGTGTTATGAGCAGCGGCATTGCCTATACTCTTCAGATTATCGGTCAGAAGCATACAAAGCCTGCCGTGGCTTCGCTTCTTATGTGCCTCGAGTCGGTTTTTGCAGTGCTTGCAGGTTGGCTCATCCTCGGCGACAGCCTTGAAATCCGTGAATATGTCGGCTGTGTTATTATGTTTGTGGCGATTATCCTCACAAATTTACCTGAAAGACAAAAGAATTAACTTGTTAAAGAGCAGTTTAGCACTGCTCTTTTTGTTTTAATAAATTATTACAAATTATTAAGATATATATTTGCTCTTGCCTTTTACGACAAGGTTTGCTAAACTATACATAGTTTTTTCAAAAGGATGACTGTGTTTGAATAAGCGATACGACGGTTGCCTTATCTGCACCGATATGGACGGCACACTGCTCACAACAGACAAGGTGCTCAGCCGCGAAAATGCCGAGGCTATAAAGCGTTTTCAGCTCGGCGGCGGTCTGTTTACCGTTGCCACGGGTAGATATTGGGACTTTGTTGATACTTACAAGGATGTTTTTGTTCCGAATACGTATGTTATTTCACTCAACGGCTGTGTGGTTTCCGAATACGGTACCCGAAATTTTATCCGACAGAGTGAAATGGATAAATCGTGCTTTGACGAAGCGGATTATATTTTTGAAAGCTGTCCTCAGCTTACAATGCTGCTTGTCAACACAACCAACGGCTTTGTGCCGATAAAAAGAGGTGAAACGGAAAAGTTAAGCGAAATTGAAATTAACAGTGAAAACAGAATTTATAAAATGACCTATATGTCTTTGCCCGGTGAAGAGCTCACCGAAGAGACACGGGCGTTTTTTGTGCCCTTTTCAAGGGGCAGATACAACTGCGAGCGAAGCTGGCCGGGCGGTATGGAGTATTATCCGCTTGAGGGCGGCAAGCATAATGCGGTTATGTGGCTTAAACAGCGCACGCATTCCGATAAGCTTATATGCGTGGGCGATTACGAGAACGATGTGAGTATGCTCCGTGCGGCAGATACGGGTGCGGCTGTCAGCAATGCGCTTGAATGCGTTCGTGCGGCGGCAGATATCACGCTTCGTTCAAATGATGAAAGTGCAATAGCACAGTTAATAGAAAGATTATAAAATCTGAGGGTGTTAATTTATGAAAAATTATTTTGCAAGACTTAAAGCCAACGCAAAGCCGTTGGAGTTTGTATGGTGGTGGATTTTCCGCTGCATTATGATTTTCGGTATTCTCGATTCGATTTTCGGTTTTACTTCTCTTGGCGGCAGACCTATGATGGTTAAGCAGATGGCGGCTAACCTTGTCGGTATGTTTGCCTGGGAAATCTGTATGGCAATGGGCAAAAAGAACTTTATGCGTTATCTGCCGTCTTATATTCAGGATATTTCCGTTATAGGTTTCTTTATGGCATCCTTCTGCGGTGCTTATGTCAACCTTTATTACAGCTTCCGTTTTTATGATCTTATTTTCCATATCTTCGGCGGTATGGCAGGCGCTCTCTTCGGCTATGAGGCTCTTGTTGCCATGCAGCACCGTGATAAGGTCAGAAGTCATGTTCCCTTTGTTGTCCTTGCTGCTTTCGGTTTCTCCTTTATCTGCGGCAACGCTTGGGAAATTGTTGAATTTGTTCTTGACCAGTTCTTCGGCTCCGATGCACAGCATTGGTGCTATCAGGAGGCACAGGCAGCTGCCGCAACCTACGGTAAGGATTTCCTTTCAAATCCGCACATAATTCCTCATGTTATTAGTGAAAGTCTTTGGGCTGAAGGCTGGACAGAAGAAACATTTGCATACCGTTGGGCACTTATGGACACTATGGAAGACCTTCTTTGCAACACAATCGGCGGTGTAATCGCTTACGTGTTCCTTCTTATATGGCCCTATCACCATTCAGGCAAGCGTAATGTAAACAACATCTACACAGATATGATTACAGAGAAAAAGTCCAAAAAGGAACTTGTAACAAAATGAGAGATATTAAATCTTTTCTTGAAGCTGCGGGCAGGGTAGTGCCTTCCGAGCGTCAGCTGAGGCATCTGAAAGAAACACCGTTTTATGCCTTTATCCATTTCAGCCCTAACACATACACGGGCCTTGAATGGGGCACAGGCAAGGAAGACCCTGCGGTTTTCAATCCCACCGAGCTTGATTGTGATTCCTGGGTTGAGGCGATAAAATCTGCCGGTATGAAGGGTGCTGTAATTACCGCAAAGCATCACGACGGCTTTTGTCTGTGGCAGACCGAAACAACCGGACACAGTATGAAAAACAGCCCTTACAAAAACGGCAAGGGCGACATTGTGCGTGAACTTGCTGATGCCTGCCGCAGGGGCGGTATTGAATTCGGCTTCTATCTCTCTCCGTGGGACAGAAACTCTGAGCTTTACGGTACGGAAAAGTATAACGATTTTTACCGTGCACAGCTGACAGAACTGCTGACAAACTACGGCGAGGTATTTCACGTCTGGTTTGACGGTGCCTGCGGTGAAGGCCCGAGCGGCAAAAGGCAAAGCTATGAGTTTGAGTCTTATTTTGAGCTCGTGCGTAAATATCAGCCCAATGCTACCATTTTTAAGGATGACGGTCCCGATATACGCTGGTGCGGCAATGAATCCGGCTCTGCACGTGCAGAGGAGTGGGCGGTTGTGCCGTATGAGCTTTGCGGTTTCTGCGAAAAGCAGACTGAAGGAAAGCTTATTGACGGCGAAATAAAGAATATGTCCAACGGCGATAAGAATATCGGCTCGCTCGAGAATATAATTTATTCCGAAGGGCTGGTTTTCTGCCCGTCAGAGATTGATATGTCAATCCGTCCCGGTTGGTTTTATCATCCCGAAGAAGAGCCTCATTCGCTTGAAAGGCTGTTTAATACCTATCTTCGCTCTGTTGGCGGCAATACTTCCTTTAACCTCAATATTCCGCCTATGCCAAACGGCAGGTTTGATCCTCGTGATATTGCAAGACTCAAGGAGCTCGGCGACAAAATCCGTTCGAGCTTTGCGGTGAATATTTGCGAAAACGCAGCGGTTACACGCACTGCGTTAAACGGATATCAGTGTGAGTATCTTGTTGAGCTCGGCGAAGAGAAGAACATAAATTTCTTCGAGTTTGAGGAAGATATTGCAAATGGTCAGCGTGTTTCATCGTTTCGTATTGCAATACGTAATAACGGCTTATGGGAAAATATATTTTCCAATTTCACAACAATAGGAAATAAAAAAATAATTGAAGAAAACGCAACCTGCGATGCCTTCAAAATAATTGTCGAGTCATCAAGAGGCGAGGTTGTTATAAGCAAAATCGCCGCATATTAAGGAGTTGAAATATGATACCCGATCTTACCTTTGAATATCTGCTCGGTGCAGTGCCTATCTGGGGTAACCCCAATACGTATTTCGGCTCTGTAAAGCTTAATGAAAACGGCGGAGTTTTTGATGAGCAGTTCCGCTACAGAGTAACCCTTCTCAATCCCAAGGAGGGTGAAAAGGAGATAAGCGCACTGTATTATATCGGCTGGCAGTCGTATGATATAGCCGATAAAGAGCAGATGACCGAGCAGCGTTTTTCTGCCGATGATGACGGTGCCGCCGCAGCTTGCGCATGGCTTCGTGAACAATTGGCAAAATATACAAAAGAATGAAGAAACATAAATTAAAAAAATACAAAAAAACACTTGCATTTTAATTCATAATCTGCTAATATAACTTATGTTCGTTTAGCTAAAGATTATCTTAAGGAGGTGCCGCAAATGGCAAAATGTGAATTCTGCGGTAAGAATGTTACATTCGGTATCAAGGTATCACACTCACACAGACGTTCAAACAGAACATGGAAGCCCAACATCAAGCGTGTTAAGGCTGTTGTAAATGGCTCACCCAAGAGGGTATACGCTTGCACACGCTGCCTTCGTTCAGGTAAGGTTACACGTGCTGTTTAATCATTAAACCGAATTGATTTAGAGACTGTCGTTTGCGACAGTCTCTTTTTCATTTTTGTTGACACGGTGCCCGTTGCCTTATATAATATATAGAAAGGTGAGAGGAGAATGATTTATGAAATACTGTGTTCACTGCGGTGCTCAGATTGATGAAAAAGCTGTGCTTTGCGTTCATTGCGGTATGCAGGTGCCTGTGCGTGAGTCTGCAGCTTCTTCGGGCGGTATGTCAGACAAGGCATATACCGTTCTCGGCCTTTTCGTGCCTATGGCAGGTCTTATTCTCTATCTTATTTGGAAGGATGAGTATCCTCGCAGGGCACAATGCTCCATCAAGGGTGCAATAGCAGGATTTATTGTCGGTGCCGTGATTACCGTGGCTTTTCTGGCAATATATTTTGGAATAGTTATGAGTATGGTGATGTGATATTTATGAAAATTCTTGTTGTTACGGATTTGCATTATTCCGATAAGCCGGCGGGCGATAATAACCGTTATCACTCGCTTTCTCTTTCCAAGGTTAAAACCGCAATTGAGAATTATTCCGACGGCTGCGAGGCGGTAATATGCCTTGGCGATGTCGTCGATAAATTCAGCGGCTTCAAATCGCAAACCAAGGGCCTTACCGAAATGCGTGAAATGTTAAATGGCTTTGACATTCCGTTTTATACAACCTTCGGCAATCACGATAC
>JAZUOH010000054.1:0-4340 GCA_045604525.1 Acutalibacteraceae bacterium | reverse complement strand
ATTGTAATGTTCTGTGTATAGTTTTCGTGGTCGGGTAAGCAATTTTCACCGCCCGCATAAACAGCTGTTGCGGCGATGTTTTCAAAATAACAGTTTTCAACAGATGAATTTTTTACACCGAATCCGAATTTTACGGCAGTACCGCCGAGATAGGTGAATTCACAGTTTTTGAGGTGAACATTTTCCGCATATTTAACAGCAACAACTCCGTCAACGAATATTGCCGCCTGAGGGAAATCCATATCGTTTTCTTCCCACCATGTCCCTGCATAAAAACCGTCAGCTTTGGGCTCTGCCCAATCGGTACGGGTGAAATGAATGCCTTCAAAGGAAATTCCGTCAACATCGTTTATGTCAATAAGTCTGTCAACATTGGAACCGTAAAGAGTGAGCGTATCAGCTTTTTCACCGTCTTTCGGCACATAATAAAGAACGCCCGAAACCTTATCAAGATACCATTCGCCAGGCTCATTAAGGGCTTCAAAAACATTTTCAAAATAATATCTGTCAATATCTCTTATTTCCATTGTAGAGGGTCTTGATAAGCCGATTTTTCCCGTTTCGGCATTGTAGGATTTAATATTCATCAGCTCATCGTGCCAATAATGGAGAATGCGAATGTTAACGTCTTCTGGATTGTGAAATTCATCGGGGATATCATCGGTGTTTGCATAGAAAGAGCGCTGACCGTAAGTGAACTCCCAAGGTCTGTTTTCTTCATTCCAGAGGTCGTCTTCGGGTGCAGTTGCTTTAACCGTTAAATAGCCTTCTTCAGGGAAACGGGTTGTCTTGACTTCACCGTTATCGCTGAAAAGTGATTTAAAATACCAATTATCTGCAGAAGTATCAAGCTGCTTTGTAAAAACCTTAACTCCGTTGGCTTCACCCTCTTCAAAACCGCTTATCTCATAAGCGCCTGAGAAAACAACCTGATTATCATCATAAGCTTTATAAACAACGTTCGCCATATCTTCGGAATTGAAGCATAAAACATCATCAAAACAATATGTTCCGCCGAGAAGATATACCGTTGCGGATGACTTTTCGTTTTTCAAGTCTTTGAGCATTTCTTTAGCACCCATAAAGCTTACGGGCGACACAAAGGTTCCTTTACCGTTATCTGCGGCATCGGGAGATACATAGAGAATTGTATTGCTGTCATTTTCATTTGCTGCAAATGAAAACAAACCGAATGCTCCTAAAAAGACTGAACATAAACATAAAGTCATTACAATGCAAACAATCTTTTTAATCATGATGTTCATAATATCCCTCTCTTTGATTTTTTGTTATTGTACCACACAAAAAAACGGGATTCAACTGAATTTAAAATAGTTTAATTAAATCTGATTTACAGTCAATGGAAGCAACTGCCTGAAAACTGCTTTTTTTACACAGAGGCAACAGCAAACAACATATAACGGGTAGCACCAAAAGCGTACTATCAAAAAAGCAAAAACTGACTTTGCATTTCCAAAGTCAGTTTTTTGATAAGATTATATTTCCGGGGCAATGTAGTTTTTGGATTTAAGGGCTTGCTCGATTTTGTCAAGCACAAGCTCCGACTCTGCACGGACGGTATGATAATGATAACCGCCGGTTATATTCATAAGCTCGGTGGATTTGCCGCTTCTTACACCCTCAATAAACTGCTTTATATGAAGGCTTGAAAAGATATTCAGAGGTGCAGTCATTTTGCCGTAAACCTTATGCCAGACAAACACATCAACCACCGTACCGCCGAGATTTACAATGGTGGTCAGTTCATCTTCGGTTTCTTCTGTTGTATGATACACTTTGAAAACACGCTCTTTTAAAGGTGATTTCTGAATAATGTATCCGCTATGGGTTGAAAGAATATCATACCCCGAGCCTTTAAGAACGGTTATGTCCTGAACAATAATCTGTCTTGATACACCGAATTTTTCAGAGAGCTTACCGCCCGATATAGCTTGGGTTGATGACAACAGCAGATTAACTATTGCTTTTCTTCTGTCAGCAGCCTTCATTGCTTCACCCCTTTATACAGCGTGCAAATTTTTAAGCGAGAGATCCAGAATGGGAGCAGAGTGTGTGAGAGCTCCGCTCGATATATAGTTTACACCGATTTTGGTGAGCTTTGCAACATTTTCTTTCGTAACATTGCCGCTGCACTCGGTTTCGGCTTTGCCGTTGCAGAGTTCAACCGCTTTTATCATATCCTCAACGCTCATATTATCAAGCATAATGATATCGGCGCCTGCTTCAAGTGCCTCACTGAGCATATCAAGATTTTCAACTTCAATTTCGATTTTACGAACAAACGGTGCATATTCCTTTGCCATTGCAACAGCCTGCTTCACGCCGCCTGCCGCACCGATGTGATTATCTTTGAGAAGGATGCCGTCGCTGAGGTTAAAGCGGTGATTGTAACCGCCGCCGACCTTAACAGCATATTTTTCGAAGATGCGCATACCGGGGGTGGTTTTACGGGTGTCGAGAAGTTTGGTGTTTGTACCTTCAAGCATATCGGCAACAGTGCGTGTATAGGTTGCTATGCCGCTCATACGCTGCAGGTAGTTGAGTGCAGTTCTTTCGCCCGAAAGCAAAACACGTATATCGCCACGGACAACGCCGAGTTTCTGTCCTTTTTTAACCTTGTCGCCGTCTTTAACAAAAAACTCAACCTTTGTATCAGCATCGAGAAGCTCAAACACTCTTTTGAAAACCTCAAGACCTGCGATAACGCCGTCTTCCTTGCAAATCAAATCGACCTCGCCGAGCTGATAGCAGTGCATAACAGAGTTTGTGGTAATATCCTCGCTCGTTATATCTTCTTTGAGTGCGTTTAAAATAAGCTCATCTGCGTTTATTTTCATTTTGATATTATTCATGGCTGTTTTTCTCCTTTTCGATAGCCGCTAAAACCGCTTGCTTATACTTTTCCGCATAGCCGTCGTATTGTGCAGTATCTATGATAACTTCTTTTTGAGGTTGCGTTTTAGTATAATTATCTGAGATATGACTTGCTGCTCTTTTTGCAAAAACAAGGCTTTCAAGCAATGAATTGCTTGCCAATCTGTTACGACCGTGAACACCGTTGCAAGCGGTTTCTCCTACTGCATACAAACGCTCCATAGAGGTTTTGCTGTATCGGTCAACATCAATACCGCCCATAAAATAATGCTGTGAAGGCACAACGGGAATCGGCTCCTTTGTCACGTCGTAGCCTTCGTCAAGACAGTGCTGGTAAATATTGGGAAAATGGCTTTTAATTTCTTCTTCGGGAATAGGCGCCATAGAAAGCCAGACGTGCTCACTGCCTTCTTTTTTCATTTCGTCAAATATTGCTTTGGCAACAACATCACGGGGCAAAAGCTCATTGACAAACCTTTCACCCTTGGAGTTGAGCAGAATTGCCCCCTCTCCCCTTACGGACTCTGAAATTAAAAATTCACGGCCGTGCTTTTTTGTGTAAAGCGTAGTTGGATGAATCTGTATGTAGTCAATATGCTGCAGCCTGATACCGTATTTCAGTGCGAGAGCAAGAGAATCACCTGTAAGATGACGGTAGTTTGTGGAGTGCTTGAACAAGCCGCCTATCCCCCCGGTTGCAAGCACGGTATAATCTGCAGTTACGCTGACATAATTTCCGCTGTTATCATGGCCGATAATGCCGCAACAGGCATTGCCTTCACAAATCAAATCGACCATTGTAAAGTTTTCTATGAGTGTTATATTAGGCTTGTTCCTTGCCGTTTCAAGCAAATGTGAAGTGATTTCTTTGCCCGTTTCATCCTCGTGAAAAAGAATTCGCGGCTTTGAATGAGCACCCTCACGCGTATATGTGAAGGCTTCTCCGTCTTTTTCAAACTGTACACCGAAGGAAACAAGGTCGCCTATTATCTCCTGAGAAGAGCGAATCATAATCTCGACAGAATCGGGATTGTTTTCATAGTGGCCCGCTTTCATTGTATCCTCAAAAAACGATTTATAATCCTCTTCGTTGCGAAGAACACATATGCCGCCCTGCGCAAGAAAAGAATCGCTTTTAGGCGCTTCGTTTTTGGTAACTATGGTTATTTTTTTATCCTCAGGCAGATTGAGCGCACAGTAAAGACCTGCAACACCGCAGCCCACAATAATAATATCTGTATTCATTTCACTTTGCAAGCTCCAACATTTTTTCAAGCGGTAAAATAGCACCGATACGAACCGAATCCTCAACAAAAACATCATTATCTTCATTTTGCAGAACCGATAAAACAGCTTCAACAGTATTGAGCTTCATATCCGCACAGCAAGGATTGGGGTTGGGATAATAAAACCGCTTATCGGGATTATCCGTAATCAGCTTATAA
>JAZUOH010000053.1:0-1563 GCA_045604525.1 Acutalibacteraceae bacterium | reverse complement strand
AGATTGCATTATTCTTATTGAGAATATTTCAAGAGAAGCCGCTACAGAGCTTATGCGCCTTAACGGCTACGTTGACCTGCTTATTCCCAGGGGCGGCGCAGGTCTTATCCGTTCAGTTGTTGAAAACGCAACCGTACCCGTAATTGAAACGGGTGTGGGTAACTGCCATATTTACGTTGACAGCGATGCTGATATCAATATGGCGGCAAACGTTGTTGCAAACGCAAAAGCATCCAGAGTTTCCGTATGCAACGCTTGTGAAGGTCTGCTTATTCACCGCGACATTGCAGAAATGGCTCTGCTTGCAATAGGAGACAAGCTTCAGGAAAAGAACGTTGAAATCAGGGGCGATAAAGCGGTTTGCGAAATTCTGCCCTATGCGGTTGCCGCAACAGAGGATGATTGGGCAACGGAATATCTTGATTACAAAATCAGTGTTAAAATTGTCGACGGCATAGATGAAGCGATTGCTCATATCGCTCAGTACGGCACAGGTCACAGCGAAGCAATAATCACAGACAGCTACACCGCTGCCGAAAAATTCAAGGCAGAGGTTGATGCGGCGGCTGTTTATGTTAACGCATCAACAAGATTTACCGACGGCGGCGAATTCGGCTTCGGCGCTGAAATCGGTATTTCCACTCAGAAGCTTCACGCAAGAGGTCCTCTTGGCATTGGGCATATGGTAAGCTCAAAGTATATTATCAGCGGCAACGGTCAGATAAGATAATCAGGAGGTAAACATATGGCTAAAAAGAAAAACAAGCTTGCATTCCCCGTAGGTATTATTGCGGCTGTTCTTGCGATTATAGGTCTCATAACCGTTATCAGGTTTTCTGCCGATACCGTAAAGAATCTGACAAATAATGCCGCAGACAAAGCTGAATTTGAGAAAATGCTTGCACCCGTGGTTATGTTTGACCCCGACCCCTTTGATGACCTTACCCAGGCCGACGTTTCACAGCTGCTTAACAGTGCAGTCTGGGCACTGCTTATGAGCGACGAGGGCGCGGATAAATATCCCTATTCCGAGGGCGAAAACTTCGGTATCGTTGTGCCTCAGGCAGATATTGAAAAATATTTTGTCAGCCTTTTCGGCACGGAAATTGACATTGCATCCATGCACTCGTCAATCGATATGAGCGAATATGACATCTCCTATGACGCCGCGCTCAAAAGCTATATTCTGCCCATTACGGGCATTGAATCCGCCTACACACCCAAGGTATATGAAATCGAAAAGCAGGGCAGCTCACTTATACTCAGCGTGGGCTATATCGGCAACAAGGCGTGGGTACAGATTGCTGACGGCGAATATGCCGCACCCGAACCCGATAAGTTTATGAAAATCACCTTGCGCGAGCGTGACGGCGGAAAATACATTTCATCAATTCAGGCAACGGACGTTCAGGAAGTTATCGGCACAACTCAACGACGAGAAGACCCAGCGGAAACAACTATCCTGCCCGTTGAAACCGAAACAACAACCGCTCCTCTTACAACTGCCGTTCCCGTTACGGATGAGGATGGCGAAGAAGTCACCGACGAAAACGGTGATACCGT
>JAZUOH010000052.1:0-2957 GCA_045604525.1 Acutalibacteraceae bacterium | reverse complement strand
GCTAAAGTCATTATTGACGCTACCGGTGACGGCGACATTGCCGCAAGAGCAGGAGCAGAATTTGTTCTCGGCAGAGAAAGCGACAATAAGATGCAGCCTGCAACTCTGATGTTCAAGGTCGGCGGTGTTGACTATGACCGTGCGATCTTTTTGGGCTCATTTGAATCCACTTACGAAACACCCAATGGCGAGCTTCAGGCTCTTGCCAAAGAACATATCCCCTACCCAGCAGGACATATTCTCACTTACGAAACAACTCTTCCGGGTGTCGTTACCTGTAATATGACAAACGCCGTTGAAATTGACGGCACGGTTGCCGACGACTTGACAAAAGCAACCTTGACCTGCCGCAGACAGATTGATGATATAGTTAAGTATTTAAGAAAGTTTGTTCCGGGATATGAAAACTGTTTTGTTATAAGCTCCGCATCACTAATCGGCATTCGTGAAACAAGACATTTCAAGGGCAAATATACTCTCAACGAGCGGGATATTCTTGAAGCGAAATTCTTTGACGATTATGTTGTCAAAGATGCTTACTTCAATTTTGACGTTCATAATATCACGGGTGCAGGGCTTGATAAAACGGGCGTGCAGAAGCATTTTAAGCAGACGAAGGGATATACGATTCCATACCGTTGCCTGCTTCCCGAAACCAAAGAGAATCTTCTGCTTTGCGGAAGAAATATTTCGGGCACACATATGGCACATTCCAATTTCAGAGTAATGCCTATCTGCGTCGGTATCGGCGACGCGGCAGGTGCGGCGGCGTATATCTCCGTTTCGCAAAACCGCAATCTTAATGATATTGATGCAAGTGAAATCAGAGAAATTATAAGAATATAAATTCAAATTTGCAGGATTGATTTACGGATTTGCTGTGTTTTTGCCTTGAATTGCCCAAAATCCTCTCTATAAAAAATCTTCAACCGATTCAGGCAGGTTCGGATTGTCAGCGTTACCCTAAGCGTTCTGGATTGTTGTCATACCTTATATTTCAAGGTTGGTTGTAAATTAAGCAAAACCTCAATGGAGAATAAAATGAACAGAATTATTGAAATAACAGATTTTCTTGCCCATGAGCTGGATGTATATGCACGGCAGAGTGAGGTTCAGCTGTTAAACAGAGAGTTCCCCGAGAAGAGCTTGTTTATCGCAGAAAGCCCCAAGGTTATTGAGCGTGCTCTCAATGCGGGGTATGAGCCTGTCTCTTGCCTTATGGAAAAAAGACATATTGAGGGTGAGGGCAAACCGATTGTTGAAAGAATTAAAGATGTTCCGATTTATTGTGCGGAATTTGATGTTCTTACACAGTTAACAGGCTTCAAGCTCACGAGAGGTATGCTGTGTGCCATGAAGCGTAAACCCTTACCTACGGTAAGAGAAATCTGTGAAAACAAAAAAAGAATAGTTATACTCGATAAGGTTATGAATCCGACCAATGTGGGCGCAATAATACGTTCAGCCGCAGCACTCGGAATGGATGCGGTAATCCTCACGCCGGGCTGCTCAGACCCGCTGTACAGACGTGCCGCAAGGGTGAGTATGGGCACCGTGTTTCAGATTGATTGGACTTTTTCTGAAGATGAAAGTCTTGATGAAATTAAGGCTCTCGGCTTTAAAACTGCAGCTATGGCTCTTAAAGATGATTCTGTTTCGGTCAATGACCCAAGGCTTGCAGCCGAAGACAAGCTCGCCGTAATTATGGGCACAGAGGGCGACGGGCTTTCCGACAAAACCATATACGATTGCGATTATACAGTTAGAATACCTATGTATCACGGCGTTGATTCGCTGAATGTTGCCGCCGCTTCCGCAGTGGCCTTCTATCAGCTTGGCAATAAGTTAAGCGATAAATAAGTATCAGCTTAGTTTTCAGCTTTTTATAATTCAAGGAGGCACATTTTTATGAAAAAGCTTTTATCTTTAGTTCTTGCCGCTATAATTGTCTTGAGCGTTACGCCTTTTGCGTTTGCTGTGGGCACAACCTACTATATCGACAGCGTAACGGGTGATGACCGAAACTCCGGTTTGTCCGAAGCATCTGCGTGGAAAACCGCAGACAATATAGCCTCTTTATCGCTTGAAGCAGGCGACAGTGTTCTGTTCAGGGCAGGCGGCGAATATGACTGTGCCGTTACGCTTACCTGTTCGGGCACCAAGGATAACCCGATTTTAATTTCATCCTACGGCGAGGGTGAAAAGCCTAACCTCAACACCGATGCAAGAGATGCCGTTATGAAGCTTTTTGATTGCTCTTACGTAACGGTTTCGGGCTTTGAAATTACAGCACACAACGGCGGAGGCATCTGGGTTGACGGTGTTACTAAGGAATCAAAGGGTGTCAGAATCGAAAACTGCGAATTCCACGATATGCAGAATTATAAGGTAACTTGCCGTGATAATTATACCGAAGGCCCGATTTCGGGAAGGGCGGCAATAGTTATCAAGCGTTACGGCGGCTCGCCCTATCCCGTCAACGATTTTCAAGCTGTCAACTGCAAAATTTACGACGTTGGCAACGGAATATTTTTCACCGGTTCGCAGGACCTTAACAAAAATGCACTTGTAAAGAACTGTGAGTTTTATAATATGGACGGTGAAGCGGTTGTTCTCGAGGGCTGTGACGGCGCTTTGGTAACGCATTGCCGTGCGATTGATTGCTGCCAGGGTGTCGGCCTTGATGAAAACGGAGAGATTCTCTATTTTACTGCCGCAATGTGGACTCATTATTCATCTAACTGCACCTTCAGCTACTGTGAAATAGCGGGCCAGAAAAACTATGGCGACGGAATGACTGTCGATTTTGACCACGGCTCATACAACTGTACATATGAATACATCTATTCTCACGATAATATGCGCTTTATGTGCAACAATCCGGCCAAGGGCGGCAACAGAGGCAACACGGTCAGATACTGTCTGTCAGTCAACGATAATCAGGGCAGAAATAAAAT
>JAZUOH010000051.1:0-84553 GCA_045604525.1 Acutalibacteraceae bacterium | reverse complement strand
ACCTTGAAGTCCATATCGCCGAAGAAGTCTTCAAGACCCTGGATTTCAACCATTGTCATGAAACGGTCACCCTCGGTAACAAGACCGCAGGGGATACCTGCAACGGGAGCCTTAATCGGAACGCCTGCTGCCATAAGTGAAAGTGTTGAGCCGCAGACGGAAGCCTGTGATGTTGAACCGTTGGAGGAAAGAACCTCGGAAACAAGGCGGATGCAGTAGGGGAACTCTTCAACGCTGGGGATAACGGGAACAAGTGCCTTTTCTGCAAGTGCACCGTGGCCGATCTCACGTCTGCCGGGGCCTCTGGATGGCTTTGTCTCGCCGACTGAGTATGCGGGGAAGTTGTAGTGGTGCATATATCTCTTTGTTGTTTCGTTGTCAATGCCGTCAAGAAGCTGAGCATCGCTCATGGGGCCGAGTGTTGTTACGGTGAGAACCTGTGTCTGGCCTCTTGTGAACATACCTGTACCGTGAGCTCTGTCAAGAAGATCAACCTCTGCAGCGAGGGGACGGATTTCGTTTATGCCTCTGCCGTCAACACGCTTGCCGTCGTCAAGAAGCCAGCGGCGTACAACATACTTCTGTGTCTTGTAAAGGCAGTCATCAATCTTTGCGATCTCTTCGGGATAAATCTCGTCGAACTTTTCGTGAACTGCATCGTAGATGGGCTTGAGTCTTTCGTCACGGATGCGCTTGTCATCTGTGTCAAGTGCAGCACGGATATCTTCAATTGCAAAGTCCTTGATAGCCTCGAACATTTCGGGAGCGGGGTCGTTTGAGGGGAACTCAATCTTTTCTTTACCGCACTCTGCCTTAATGGAGTTGATGAACTCAACAATCTTCTGGTTTTCTGCGTGAGCAAACATGATACCGTCGTACATTTCGTCGTTGGTAACCTCGTTTGCAGCAGCCTCAATCATAGCAACAAGGTCGGATGTGGAAGCGACTGTAACGTACATATCGCTCTTTTCCCTCTGCTCTGCTGTGGGGTTGATGATATACTCGCCGTCAATCATACCTACAACAACGCCCGAAACAGGGCCGTCCCACGGAATCTCGGAAATGGAGATTGCAATGGAAACACCGAGCATTGCTGTGATTTCGGGTGAACAGTCGGGGTCAACAGACATAACTGTTGCAACAACGCCTACATCGTTTCTCATATCCTTGGGGAAAAGAGGACGGATGGGTCTGTCGATAACACGTGAAGCAAGAGTAGCCTTTTCGCTTGCTCTGCCCTCACGGCGCTGGAATGAGCCGGGGATTCTGCCTACTGAATAAAGCTTCTCCTCAAAGTCAACGGAGAGGGGGAAGAAGTCAACGCCTTCACGGGGCTTTGCAGCCATTGTAGCTGTGCAAAGAACGTTTGTCTCGCCGTAGCGGACAAGGCAGGCGCCGCCTGCAAGCTCAGCCATTTTGCCGATTTCTACAACAAAGGGACGGCCTGCAATTTCTGTCTTGAAGGTTTTGAATGTGTCAAAAGTTCTCAAAGTCATTTTGCTTTACCTCTTTCTATCAATATTTTTATTGTTTCCGGAAAGCGGCACTGACTTTTAGCAATAAATAAAATGCTCGAAAAGCTTCAAACACTTTATTTACCGCTAAAGCCTGTCGGCGGCTTTCCGGTGCTTTGCAAAATTGCAGGGCGGCAACCGCGTGGGAAGCCGCCCTATTAGTGCTGAAATTATTTACGAAGACCAAGTCTTGCAACGATTGAACGGTAACGCTCAATGTCAACCTTCTGAAGGTATGCAAGAAGGTTACGTCTGTGACCAACCATCTTGAGAAGGCCACGGCGAGAGTGATGATCCTTGTGGTGCTCCTTAAGGTGCTCTGTAAGGTCATTGATTCTCTTTGTGAGAACAGCAATCTGTACCTCGGGTGAACCTGTGTCGCCCTCGTGGATAGCGTACTCAGCGATGATTGCACTCTTTTCTGCGTTTGTCATTTGTTTTCACCTCATTAAAATTTATTTATTCGCAACCCCAGAACAGGGCAGGTGACAACCTCTTTGAGGTTTACTCCCTGTACCGAGAGAAGGAACATGCAAAGTGAATTATAACACAGCACATCAGATTTGTAAAGCTTTTTTTACTGTATTATGTGCACAAAATATGGCGCAAATTCATGCGCCATACTGTTTTTTATGCGTTATAACTGTCTTTAAGACCCTGCTCATCATAAAGGAATATGGATTCGAGCATAATGTTGATGCCTGTCTCGATTGACTTTAGGTCGAGGTTGTCGCCTGTGTCAAGCCTTGTGTGGTAATATCTTGCAGGTGCAGGGTCCATAGCGGCAAGTGTTGCGCCCTTGAAGCCTGCCTTGCAAACTGCTGCAGCATCGGATGCACCGAGGAAGATTGCCTTGTAGGGAAGGTCAAGCCCTGCGTTGAGTGATGCCTGCTTGAGCAGTGCGCATACCTGTGAGTCTGATTTGACTGTGAAGGTCATATCTCTGCTGTAAATTGCATAGAAATCATAATCGCGGAGTGTATCTACGCCGATAAATACGGTTTCCATATCCTCAAGCTCTTTTTTGTGCTCTTTTGCAAATGCTTTTGCACCTCTGAGGCCTGCCTCTTCCGCACCTGTGAGAACTGCCCATACCTCAACGTCTTCAAAACGAAGGTCGTTGTCCTTGAGATACTTGAGCACAGCGATTGATGCAACGGAGCCTGTGAGGTTGTCGTTTGCACCCTCAACGGGAAGCTTGTAGTTGAGGAAGAAGATAGCGGCAACAAAAAGGATGCACCATGCAAGCATTACCCAACGGAGAATGCTGACGAGTGTGCCGTCAAAGCTGCCTGTTACCGTGCTGTAAATTTCTGCCGTAAGCGCAATAACAATGCCGACCACTGCGCCGCCGATAACAGTGGTGATAAGGGGTGGGCCGCCAAGATATGTGTAGCGCCACTCATAAGAGGAGTCAACATGGCCGGAAACGATAATGCGCTTTTTGGCTGTGCCCTTTGCGTTGTATTTTGCAACAACGTTGTGCGATGTGCGCTTGGGGAAAAACGGGTCGAGTGTTTCACCGTAGAAAAGGAATTCGGTTATGATGAAGAAAAGGCAGATAAGGCTGAGCGCAAGCGGAATGATGGGCAGCCACGACGGTGCGCCGTCAATAAATGAGCCTGCAAAGAAAAGACCGTTTGCAATAATCATAATAATTGAGCAAAGTCTTACCCAGCCGAGGAATGCCTTGGGATGCAGGTCAAACGGCTCAATTTTTACGCTGTCGGCGTACTTTTCAAGCTCTGCGGCAAATCTCTCCTGAGCCTTCTTTTCGTTCTCCTCGCCTGAAGGACGGGGGCCGATTGTTTTGCAGACGTCTTTAATCTGTCTTGCGGTGTAGTTTGCGTATTCACGCAGCTTTGGAGCATAGTTGGGAATGCTCTCGGATGCTTTCATGTAGATGTTCCCCTTTCTATTACGAAGTAAATTATATAAATTATAACAAACTGCAGTTTTTTTGCAAGATATATCGGCCGAAAATAATGTAATATTTTTATGAATAGCAGTAATGTTGTCTTTTGCTTGAAAATTGTATCGGAGTGTGCTATAGTAATTGTATCTGTATAAAATAGATAGGTGATACTGCTATGAAAAAAATTATTTCACTCATCCTCGTTGCAGCCGTGCTTGTGCTCACCTTGTGTGCCTGCGGCGATAACGGCAAAATAAAAGATGAAGACCTTATTCCGATTACTGCAGGCGTTTCTGTGGGTAAATCACCGCAGGATGAGGTTATGTACGGCCTTGAGCTTCACTTCCCCGAATACGGCTATAAGCTTGTTTATAAGGAGTTTGAAACAAGTGAGCAGGCTCTGGAGGCGCTTGAAAAGGGTGAGATAGATTTCAGCCTTATTTCACGCAAGAGCGAGTATGAGGCTTTCGGCTCTGAGGAGCTTCTCAATCTCGGCCCCGTCTATTTTTATCCTTACGCAGTTTATCTCAAAGCATTTGACTCAAAGGCAGAAATAACAGACGGCGCAAGCATCGCAATTCCCGATGATGCGGAGGGCATGGCACGTGCGCTCATGCTTCTTGATGCTGAGGAATACATCAAGCTCAAAGAGGGCGCAGGCCTCAAGGCAACTCTTGAGGATATTGAGGAAAACAAAAAGGAATTTAAAATCAGTGCGGTTGCACATAAGGATGTTGTAGCCTCAGGCGCAGATATACTTGTAATGGGCTCGGAGGAAGCAAGGGCGGCAGGCTATGAGCGCCGCTTTGACGGCCTTGTAAGCGAAAGGGCCGAATCCGAGGCTGCCGTGCAGTATGCAACGGTTTGCCTTATCAGAAAGGCTGACCTGCGCTCGGATAAGATTGCGCTTGTCAGCAAATATTTCTTCACACGCCGTATGTTCAATGCAATTGATGCAAGCACGGCAAATATCATTGATCCTATGTTTGAAATAAAATGAGCAGAACGGGTATTGCAATGAGCGGCGGAGTAGACAGCTCCGTTGCGGCTCTGCTTGTATTGCAGAGCGGATGTGATGCGCTCGGTGTTACAATGCGTGCCTTTAAGGGTGCACCCGAGCGGGACGAGAAAGATGCCGCCGCTGTTGCGGCACGTCTCGGCTTTGAGCATATTACGGTCGATTTGTGTGATGAGTTCCGCAGCACTGTAATGAAATATTTTGCAGACAGCTATATTGCGGGCGAAACTCCGAATCCGTGCGTGTATTGCAACAAGGCAATTAAATTCGGCACACTTTTTGAAAGAATAAAAGAGCACGGCTGTGATACCATAGCAACGGGACACTATGCGAGAATAAAAAAGAACGACCCGTCGGGCAGAATTCTGCTTGAGCGTGCCGTTTATGCCGAAAAAGACCAGAGCTATGTGCTGTGGCAGTTGTCGCAAAGTCAGCTTGCAGGTGCGCTGTTTCCGCTTGGCGATTACACAAAGCCGCAGGTGCGCGAAATTGCGGCTGAAAACGGCTTTATTTCTTCTGACAGACCCGATAGCCAGGATATCTGCTTTGTGCCCGACGGTCATTACCGTGAGTTTATTGAGCAGTTTACGGGCAAAAAATTTGCTGAGGGTGAATTTATCGGTACGGACGGCAAGCTGTGGGGCAGGCATAAAGGGCTTATCGGCTACACTGTCGGTCAGCGCAAGGGCCTTGGTATAAGTGCCCCTGCTCCTCTTTTTGTAATCCGCAAAAGCGCAGAAGAAAACCGAGTTTATCTCGGCTCAAATGACGAGCTTTTTTCAAGATGTGTAAATGCAAAGGATATAAATTTGATAGCAGTAGATAAAATTGATTCTTCACTGCGTGTTACGGCAAAAACACGTTACAGCCAGAAGGAGGCTGCCGCCACGATTTTTCAGACGGGCGAGGGTACTCTTACGGCTGAATTTGATGAACCGCAAAGGGCGGTTACACCGGGTCAGTCACTTGTGCTTTACAGCGGCGAAACGGTGATTGGCGGCGGCATTATATGTTAGGAAAGTGATTTAATGGGCGATAAAAGCCGCAAACAGTTAAGCGAGCTTAATGATATTACACGCAGACGGATTCTCGATTATCACCTGGCAAAAGGTGTAGATATCCCCTGTGCCGACGGTGTTATGATCGGGCCGGAAGTTGAAATCGGTGCGGATACGCTGATTTTGCCGTCAACAATAATTATCGGCAGAACAAAAATCGGCAAAGGCTGTGTAATAGGTCCTCAGAGTAAAATTGAAGACTGTGAAATAGGCGATAACAGCGTTGTCAATGCAAGCCAGTGTGAGGATAGCAAAATTGCAGAAAATGTAAAGATAGGGCCCTTTACACATCTTCGTCCGGGATGTGAAATCAGTGCAGGTGTTCACGTAGGCAACTTCGTTGAAGTTAAAAACTCATCGGTGGGTACCGATACCAAAATAAGCCATCTCACCTATGTAGGCGACAGTGACGTCGGCAGCGGTGTGAATATAGGTTGCGGTTGCGCAACCGCCAACTACGACGGCACACAAAAATTCCGCACAACCATAGAAGATAAGGCGTTTATAGGCTGTCATACCTGCCTTGTTGCACCCGTGAAAGTGGG
This sequence comes from Acutalibacteraceae bacterium, assembly GCA_045604525.1. Lineage (GTDB taxonomy): Bacteria > Bacillota > Clostridia > Oscillospirales > Acutalibacteraceae > UBA8612. The sequence continues at coordinate 78,503 of JAZUOH010000051.1, read as the reverse complement.
CAGGCATGCCTATACTGCGGCAGGCTCGGTTGTGACTGATGATGTGCCCGAAGGCACAATGGCAATAGCACGTTCAAGACAAACCATAAAAAGAAAAGTGAGGAAGTACAATGAAGATTAAAAGAATTCTGGCGTTATTACTCGTTGCTGTAATGGCTTTTTCCTTTACGGCTTGCAAGGATAACAAACCGACACCCAACAAGCCCGGCACGCTTTATGCAGGCCTTGATGAAATTTTTGAGGATGGCTCACTCAAAGAGTTTTACAGCAAAAATCCCGACCTGTTTATGAAGGCGGCACAAAACGAAATCGGTCTTACAGAGGCTGAGGCGCAGGCTTTCCTTTCAGACAGCAGTAATTGGAGCTTCTACAGCCTCAACGTAAAAATCAGCAACAATACCGATAAGGTTTACACTTTCGCAAGCTTTACCGGCAGTGAAACTCCTGACGGCGTATGGCTCAGCACCTGCCCTGTAAACGGTGAGCTTTCGCTTCCGTCTGCGGTTAACGATACTCTCTACCCCGCAACGGTTGTTATTGACACAAATAAGGTCAGTACAACACAGCTTTATTCCGCTGTCGCAAACCTCGACCTCAACGTAGTTTATTACGAAACCCCCGAGGATGATGAAGAGGAAATTCCCGAGAGCAAGATGAAAAAGCTCAAGGTTACAAACAACATAGTTGCTCCCGAAGAGGATAAGGTTAAGCCCGAGGAGCAGATAAGCGCAAAGCGTATGGACATAGAAGATGCATCCGCTTTCCTTGAGGCGTTCAAGTCGAATCCGATTGCCTTCAGCAATGAATCCAAGCTTTACGGTATGGATAGTGAAACAGCCGCCAAGGCAATTTCCGAAGAGGCCGGCTGGGAGTGCTATACACTCAATATAGAAATTGTCAACAAGACTGACGATGAGCTGAGCGTTAACAAGATTGTTGTTGCAGATAACGGCAAAAACGGCGTATGGATATGCAGCGTTTCGCAGTACGGCGAATACGGTATGCCTGCAAAAGATACGCAGATACTGCCCGTAAGCGTGCTTGTTGACCCGAGTGCACTCGGCGGCAAATCCGCACAGGAAGCAATAGCTCAGGTTGCCCTTCAGCTTGAGTATATCGCAGGCGCAACAATTGACGACCTCGGCAACGAGAACATTCTTCCTTCAAAAATCATTGACGTAAAATAACTTCGTGTGAGACTTCGAGAAAGGTGACGAGATGCCGTGTTCTTTGCCCCGAAGCTGTACAAGGGTACCGCGAGAGGGCAAAGACACGGCAAACGCACAACAAATTATACTTATGTAGCAAAAAAATCAGAAAGAATCGATGTTAATTCCTCCTGATTTTTTTGCTATTTTATTTTGCGGAACGGTAAAGACCGTTCTCTACATTTTTTTGTGCGTGTTCTCGGTGACTTTGTCGACAGTTTTAGGCTTGCAGAGTGTGCTCTGTGAGCCTTTTTTGATGCAAAATATTGGCACTGAATACAGAAAATTCGATAAAAAGTATAGATTTTTTTATTTATATAATATAGACTTTTAGAACTTGGTGTGTTATAATCCGAGATGTATGCAAGTATAGATTAAAACCTATGCATATCGCATCTTGCAAACACAGGTGCGGTGCTGCCGCAGCAAAAGGCTGCACGGTTTTAACACTCTACGACAAAGGAGGAAAAGTCGAATGCTTAAAAAAGTCAGCAAAATCCCCTTTAAGGGTACACCCGAGCAGGAGGCACAGCTCAAAGCTCTCATCGAAGAAAACAAGGGCGATGACAGCATGCTTATGCACGTAATGCAGCAGGCACAGGCAATCTATGGCTACCTTCCCTTCGAGGTGCAGGTTATGATTGCAGAGGGTATGGATATCCCGCTTGAAAAGGTCTACGGTGTTTCCACCTTCTATGCTCAGTTTGCTCTTTCTCCCAAGGGCAAATACAACATTTCAGTCTGCCTCGGCACAGCTTGCTATGTTAAGGGCGCACAGGCTGTTCTTGATGAAATTTCAAAGCAGCTCGGTATCGGTGCAGGTGAGTGCACAGATGATGGTATCTTCTCACTTGAGGCAAGCCGTTGTATCGGTGCTTGCGGTCTTGCTCCCGTTATGAACATCAACGACGATGTTTACGGCAAGCTCACACCCGACCAGGTTGCAGGCATCCTTGCAAAGTACAAGGGCTGATAATTTATGAGAGAGCTTTCACTCAACATTCTCGACATTGCGCAGAATTCAATTGCGGCAGGCGCAAGCCTTATAAGAATTGAGGTTGCGGAGGATACGTCAAAGAACGAACTGCTCATCAGCATATCCGACAACGGTTGCGGTATGACACCTGAGCAGGTCAGCAGTGTGCTTGACCCGTTCTTCACCACACGCACCACACGCAAGGTCGGCATGGGTATACCGCTTTTTAAGCTCGCGGCAGAGCAAACGGGCGGCAGACTTAAAATTGAAAGCGAAAAAGGTAAGGGCACAACAACCTCGGCTCTGTTCAGAACCGACAGCATAGACTTTACGCCGCTCGGCGACGTGACCTCTACGGTTGTAATCCTTATCTCAATGAACACAGACAGAGATTTTGTCTACGAACGCACCAGAGACGGCGAAGGTTTTTCGCTCTCTACGGCTGAAATGAAGGATATACTCGGCGGAGTACCCCTCAACGAGCCGGAGGTGGTGCAGTGGATGAAAGACTATATCAATGAACAAACCAACATTCTACTCGGAGGTGTAACACAATGAAATCACTTGCAGAGCTTCAGGCAATCAAAGAGCGTACACTCAAGAATATGACAGCAAGAAATGACAGCGAAGACGCAACAAGAGTTGTTGTCGGTATGGCTACCTGCGGTATCGCAGCAGGCGCACGTCCTGTTATGAACGCTTTCACTGAGGAAATTGCACGCCGTTCACTCAAGGGTGTTACGGTTTCACAGACAGGCTGCATCGGTATGTGCCAGTACGAGCCCATCGTTGAGGTTTTCGTACCCGGTAAGGAAAAGGTCACATATGTTCAGATGTCACCCGATAAGGTAGCAAAGGTTGTTGCCGAGCATATTGTAAACGGTAATATCGTTACAGAATACACAGTCGGCGCTATTGCCAAATAACAAGGAGGAAGCAAAATGTATCGTTCTCACGTTCTTGTCTGCGGCGGTACGGGCTGTACTTCATCTCACAGCAATGAGATAATCGAAAAGCTCGAAAGCGAAATCGCAGCAAAGGGACTTCAGGATGAAATCAAGGTTATCAAAACAGGCTGTTTTGGTCTTTGTGCACTCGGTCCCATTATGATAGTTTATCCCGAGGGCTGCTTCTACAGCGAAGTTAAGGTAGAAGACGTTCCCGAAATCGTAGAAGAGCACCTTCTCAAGGGCCGTATGGTTACACGCCTTCTTTACGAAGAGACTGTACAGGAAGACACAGTTAAGTCACTTGAGCAGACTAAGTTCTATGCAAAGCAGCAGAGAATTGCTCTTCGCAACTGCGGTGTCATCGACCCCGAAAACATCGATGAATATATTGCACACGACGGTTACCAGGCTCTTGAAAAGTGTCTTAATCAGCTCACACCCGAAGAGGTTGTTAACATTGTTAAGGATTCGGGTCTTCGCGGCAGAGGCGGCGGCGGTTTCCCCACAGGCCTCAAGTGGAGCTTTGCGGCAAAGAACGCTGCAGACCAGAAGTATGTAGTATGTAATGCTGACGAAGGTGACCCCGGTGCATTTATGGACCGTTCAATCCTCGAAGGCGACCCGCACTGTATTATCGAAGCTATGGCTATCTGCGGTTACGCAATCGGCGCAACTGAGGGCTATGTTTATGTCCGTGCAGAGTATCCTATCGCTGTTAAGAGACTTCAGCTTGCTATCGACCAGGCTAAGGAATACGGCCTTCTCGGTAAGAATATTTTCGAATCCGGCTTTGACTTTGACCTTCACATCCGTCTTGGTGCAGGCGCATTCGTCTGCGGCGAGGAAACAGCTCTCATGACCTCTATTGAGGGTAACCGCGGTGAGCCCCGTCCCCGTCCTCCCTTCCCGGCTGTAAAGGGTCTGTTCGGTAAGCCCACAAACAACAACAACGTTGAAACCTACGCAAACATTCCTCAGATTATCCTCAACGGTGCAGAATGGTTTGCTTCAATGGGTACAGAGAAATCAACAGGTACAAAGGTATTTGCTCTTGGCGGCAAAATCAAGAACACAGGTCTTGTTGAGGTTCCCATGGGCACAACTCTCCGCGAGGTTATTGAGGATATCGGCGGCGGTATCCCCAACGGCAAGAAGTTCAAGGCAGCTCAGACAGGCGGCCCCTCCGGCGGCTGTATCCCTGCTCACCTTATGGACACTGCAATCGACTTTGATAACCTCACAGCTATTGGCTGTATGATGGGTTCAGGCGGTCTTATCGTTATGGATGAAGACAACTGTATGGTTGACATTGCAAAGTTCTTCCTTGACTTCACAGTTGATGAATCCTGCGGTAAGTGCTCACCCTGCCGTATCGGTACAAAGCGTATGATGGAAATGCTTGAAAAGATTACTGAGGGTAAGGCTACTCTTGAGGATCTGGACAAGCTTGAAGAGCTCGCTCTTTATATCAAGCAGAATTCACTCTGCGGTCTCGGTCAGACAGCTCCCAATCCCGTTCTTGCAACACTCAAGTTCTTCAGACACGAGTATGAGGCACACGTTGTAGATAAGGTTTGCCCCGCAGGTGTATGTAAGGGTCTTGTACGTTACTATATCGATGCTGAGAAGTGTATCGGCTGCGGTATGTGTGCAAGAGCTTGTCCCGCAGACGCTATCGCAAGAACAGATTATATCGCACCCGGTCACAAGCTTGCATCCTTCGCAATCAATCCTGAGAAGTGTGTCAAGTGCGGCGCATGTATGGATTCCTGCAAGAAGATTCAGGCAATTTATAAGAAATAACGAAAGGAGTGTGCCACACAATGGAAATGGTAAATATCAAAATCAACGGCATGCCCTTGAGTGTGCCTAACGGTATATCAATCCTCGAGGCAGCACGCTATGCCGGTATCGAAATTCCGACTCTCTGCTACCTTAAAGATATCAACGAAATCGGCGCATGCCGTATCTGTATGGTAGAGGTAAAGGGCGCAAGAAGCCTTGTTACCGCTTGTGTATACCCCGTAAACGAGGGTATGGAAGTATTCACAAACACAGAGAAGGTAAGACAGTCACGCAAGATGACACTTGAGCTTATCCTCTCAACTCACAGAAAAGAGTGCCTTTCCTGTATCCGTTCCGGCAACTGTGAGCTCCAGAAGCTTTGCAAGGAGTTCGGTGTTGACGATGAGAACGCATTCGCAGGTGAGATGCCCGCATTCGAGTTTGACGATTCCGCTGCTCACATGGTAAGAGATAACAGCAAGTGTATCCTCTGCCGCCGCTGTGTTGCTGCTTGTAACCAGCAGAAGGTAAGCGTTATCGGCGCAAACGCACGTGGCTTTGACACACACATCAGCTCCGCTTTCGATAAGGACCTTGCTGATGTTTCCTGTATCTCCTGCGGTCAGTGTATTGTTAACTGCCCGACAGGCGCTATCTATGAGAAGGACGACACTGCAGCAGTATTCGCAGCAATCAACGATCCCGAGAAGTTTGTTATTGTCAACACAGCTCCCTCAATCAGAGTTACTCTCGGCGAGTGCTTCGGTATGAGCATCGGCTCAAATGTTCAGGGTAAGATGGTTGCAGCACTTCGCAGACTCGGTTTTGATAAGGTATTCGATACCGATTTTGCAGCTGACCTTACAATTATGGAAGAGGGCTATGAGCTTATTGACAGAATCAAGAACGGCGGCACTCTGCCGATGATTACTTCCTGCTCACCCGGTTGGATCAAGTACTGCGAGCACTACTATCCCGACCAGCTCAATCACCTTTCAACCTGCAAGTCACCCCAGCAGATGTTCGGTGCAATCACAAAGACATGGTATGCACAGAAGATGGGCATTGACCCGAAGGATATCGTTGTTGTCGGCATTATGCCCTGTACAGCAAAGAAGTTCGAGACAAAGCGTGACAATCAGGCTGCATCCGGTTATCCGGATGTTGACTACGCACTCACAACACGTGAGCTTGCACGTATGATTGAAACTGCAGGTATCTACTTCAACCACCTTCCGGACGAAGAGTTTGACAATCCGCTTGGCGAAGGCACAGGCGCAGCAGTTATCTTCGGCGCAACAGGCGGCGTTATGGAGGCTGCTCTGCGTACAGCTGTTGAAGTTCTCACAGGCGAAGAGCTTGAGAGCGTTGACTTCACAGAGGTAAGAGGCCAGGGCATCAAGGAGGCAACTTACAAGGTTGCAGGTATGGATGTCAAGGTTGCTGTTGCCAGCGGCGCTGCAGCAGCACATGAGATTATGGAAAAGGTTAAGGCAGGCACTGCTGATTACCAGTTCATCGAAATCATGGGTTGTCCCGGCGGCTGTGTAAACGGCGGCGGTCAGCCGATTCAGTCTGCAGTTGTTCACAACTTCGTTGACCTCAAGGGAAGACGTGCAGCAGCTCTCTACGAGGCTGACAAGAACCTTCCCAAGAGAAAGTCACACGAAAGCGAAGCTGTTAAGAGAATCTATGCAGAGTTCCTTGGTGAGCCCAACAGCCACAAGGCACACGAGGTTCTCCACACAAGCTATGTAAAGAGACCTAAGTATAAATAAAAAGCATCAGCCCGTGAGAAATCACGGGCTGATTTTTTGCGATTTATTATAGCTGATGAAGAATTTTCTTAATCTCAACTTGTTTGATGTTTATTACAATTTATTACTTTCTCAAAAACGACCTCGAAAATAGTGAATAATGAAAAAGTAAAAAACGACCAAAAGTAGTGTGGCTGCGCTGTTCGACAAATTGGAATAGGTATGCGTTACCCTTTAGAAACAAAGTGCTTCATAGGTTCATCCAAGTGATAGATTTCGGTCTTTAAAAAATATGGATAGATGATTGCATTCTGAATTTCCTCAATGGGCATCCATCCAAGTACAACATTGCAATTATCTTTATGTGACGTAAACTCGCCGGTATCGGGAATAGTAGAATTGTCCTCTATGAGATAGTAAAAAGCCAAATTATGTGCCGTCCTGCCGTTCCATTCCCAAAAACATTCTTCGCTCCACAATAACTTCACACAGGAAATATCTGCCCCAGTTTCTTCCTTGTATTCTCTAACGAGTCCGTCTGCCAATGTTTCGCCAATTCTAACATGGCCACCAGGCAAAGCATATTCATTTCCATTGCGGTCTCGTTGCACAAGAATTTTCCCATCACGAACCAAGACACCGACCGTTCGAACATCACAGATGCTGTTATCAACAACAAACATCCAATCTTTATTCATATACTGTTCCCTCCGTCAAAGTCTTATTTATCGAATTGATACTATCACAAATACCGAATCTTTTCAATGATATATCGCTGACGCGATATGATATACGGCAAGCCGTATGATATACTTGCTGCGCAAGCATGATATAATATCCGTTCCTTCATATGCCAACGGCATATATCATCGCACGATAGTGCGATATCATATCGAAGATATATCACCCGTTCCGTCAGGAACGGATATCATTGTAAAAAACCTCTTTTGTCCGGTAGACAAAAGAGGTTTTTTACATGGTGGACGTTAACGGACTTGAACCGCTGACCACTCGCACGTCAAGCGAGTGCTCTACCAACTGAGCTAAACGTCCATACGTTTGACAACGTTGGTTATTATAACTTACAAAACCCGATTTGTCAATAGCAATGCGTAAACTTTTTGGCTTTTATTTTTTCTCTTTACGAAGTAAGGTATTTATAATATAATAAATATATCAATTATATATTCGGAGATAAATATGGCTAATATCAGACCTTACCGAGAGAGCGACAAATATAATGTTCAGCGTGTGTGCTTGCAGACTGTTGATGACGACGTTGTTTTTGAGAGACTTAACAGACCGAATGCAGATTATTTTTTGCCCGTTTACAACAACTATTATACCGAGTGTGAGCCCGAAAACTGCTTTGTCTGCACCGATGAAAACGACAATGCCGTGGGCTATATTATATGCTCGGAAGACGTTAAAAAATGGCGCAGGATTTTTATGAAGGAATACTACCCTCAGATTAAACACCGCAATATCGGCGACCGTTTATCTGCTATTGGTGAAATTATAGCGCACAGTATGTTTATGAAAAAATACCCTGCACACCTGCACATAGACATTCTTAAAGAATACAGGGGCAACGGTACGGGCACACAGCTTATGAATGCGCTTGTTGACCACCTTCGTGCAAAGGGAATAAAGGGTGTTCAGCTTTGTGTGGATGCACATAATGAAAAGGCAATCCGCTTTTATGAGCGCAACGGCTTTAAAAAGTTGATGAATTTTGTGCGTGGCTATGCTATGGGGCTTATAATAGACTGATTATTTTGTCAACACATTGCTCTGCGGTCAGACCGTCGCAATCCAGTGTGACGTCGGCATATTTTTCATACAGCGCTTTTCTTTCGCTGTAAAGCTCGGCTACTGTTGTGCCGTTTTTCATTGCAACACCGCGGGTGTGAATGTCACCGAGTCGGCGTTCAATTTCTTTTAAAGGCAGGTTGAGATAAATAACCGTGCCGTCTTCCCTGAGCTTTGCCATTGCCTCTTCGCCGTAAACCGCACTGCCGCCTGTTGCGATAACACAGCGGTCAAAATTATTGGCGCATATAACATCGTTTTCTGTTTTCAGAAAAGCATCTGTGCCGTTTTCGTCGATAATGTCGCAAAGGCTTTTGCCGCAGGTGTTCTGTATAAGCAGGTCTGTGTCAACAAAGCTGTAAAGCATCGATTTGGCAAGCAGAACGCCTATTGTGCTTTTGCCTGCACCCGGCATACCTATCAGTACAATGTTTTTCATCTTAATTTTCTCTCTTTCTTTTTCTGCTGTTTATTTTATATCAACATTAAAATTAAATCAACTTAAAAAAGCATAAAACCTCTCTTGCAGATAAAAATAATTATCGGAAGAGAGGTTTTAATTTATGGATAAAAAAACTTATAAACAAATGGTGCACGATGCCGTACCGCCTTCACCCAAACTCAAAAATATGCTGTTTGCGTTTTTGTTCGGCGGAGGTATAAGCACCCTCGGTCAGCTTTTCAAAAACATTTACGAAAATATGGGCGCAAGCCGTGATGATGCTTCACTTTTAGCTTCCGTAACACTTGTTGTAATTGCCGCAGTGCTGACGGCTGTTGGTGTTTTTGACAAAATTGCACGCTATGCAGGTGCAGGCACAATCGTGCCTATTACGGGCTTTGCAAACTCTGTTGTTTCACCTGCAATGGAGTTCAAGGCAGAGGGCAATATCCTCGGCACAGCGGCAAATATGTTTAAAATTGCAGGTCCGGTTATAGTTTACGGCACTGCCGCCGCATTTGTTTACGGGGTTGCTTATTGGGTCAGCAAATTGTTCTGATTATAAACCTGCAACTTGTGTTGCAGGTTTATTTGTTATATGTTAAAAAATCTTTTATCTTGCTTGTTATATTTTTATTTGTATCGGTTTTGGAAATGGTTTATCTAGTATCCATGGCAATTCAAAAATACTATCTATCGAAATCGTAAAATACTCTCCGGTTTGTTCGTTTGGAGAGGAAAAACCATTGGTAATAACAAGGCTAAAAAATAGATTATCTTGTATGACAATTTCATATTGTCCCCTAGCTGCTACTTTTCCGGAAACGGTATAGTCAACGCCAATATACTGAATCGTATTATCCAATTCAACACTCATACATTCATCGGGCTTTGATATATCGACACCAAACTCGGATAAAAAAGATTCTAGCTTTGGAAATTTGCCTTTAATCTGAGTGTAAAAATTCTCGCAACACTCACATTCACAAAGTGAGTGCGTTTTGTAATATTCTATGGTTTTCTCAATATCAACTTCAAATATATATTCATCTTTTTGAATTTTAATCATATGGCATACTTCACTTTCTTTTATTATACCACATCGCCGTTTTGATGTTCAAAATACTGTGTCCTATATTTTGACAGCGGCAGAGGGCAATATCCTTTTATTTTTTCTGTGCCAAAAGCCACTCAAGCAGTTCTTCTGAAAATGCCTTCTCCCAACTGTTGTGACCGACACCCTCATAAAGTGTGCATCGGACATTGGGGTTGGTCTGCTTCAGCTTGTCGATTATATCTGTTGTGTTGCGGGGCAGTACGACGTCGTCACTCAAGCCGTGGAAAGCCCACACGGGCATTTTAAGCACAGATGCACCCCAAGCCGGTCCGCCGCCGCAGCAGGGGGCGATTGCCGCAAACATATCGGGGAAAGCCATAGCCGTATTCCACGTGCCGTAGCCGCCCATACTGATTCCGCACAGATATATTCTGTCGGTGTCAACTGAAAACTCGGCAACGGCATGGTCAATGAATTTCTTAATGCTCTCTATTCTCGCAACCCAGAAGCTGTCGCAGGGACATTGCGGCATAATAAGAATGCAGTTTTTAAGGTTTTGGTCGTTTACAACGTTCGGGAATCCGTGCACAAGCACTCTGTCAAGCTCGTCTGTGCCGTTGCCACGTTCACCTGCACCGTGAAGCTGGATTATCAGCGCAGGCTTATCGCTGATGCTTTCGGGGATGTATGCAATGTAAGGGAAAATCTTGTCATATCCTGCCTGTCTTATAATTTTCATCACGTTACCTCATTATTTTTCTTATTCTGTGTCTGTTTAACGTACAGCCGTCTTTTACACCGCCCGCACAGTAGGCAAGCAAAACAGAGCCATCAGCTGTTTCGTGAATTGCGGTATAGCAGAAGCCCGATTTTTCGTCTGTTTCTATCAGTATCGGTTCGCTGAAGCTGAATGCGTTATCTTGGCTGAAAGCTACCGCAAGCGGAGATCTTGCACCTGTCCATGCTCCGTCAAATTCTTCACTTCTGCCGTTGTATACGGGTATGGGATTCCATACGGCAATTATGTCGCCGTTGCCCAATTTTTTTGCGGACATTGGTGAAACTGCGCTTGTGAAAGAGGAGGGGGTAATTTCCTGCCAGGTTTTTCCGTCATCCTCCGAAAAGGTTTCGTACTGTCTGCCCGAATCGGTGCGGATATAGCACCAGATTCTGTCGCCAAGGTCAATAAGACCCGGCTCCTGTACGCCTGTTGTGCAACCGCGCGAAACGGGAATTTCAATTTCTTTTACAAGAGTATAAAAAGTATAGCCGTCATCGTCTGATGCGAATATATAAAGCTCACCCGGAAAAATATCGTCAACAACCTTACTGTCGGGCAGGCAGATTGTGCCGTGCTTTGCTGCGGGGATAAGAATTCTGCCGCTTGAGGTGCGGATAACCCTGTCGTTGTTGACTACAAAATAGCCTTTATTTTCACTGCAGAGAATGGGCTTGCTCCAGGTTTTGCCTCCGTCGGACGAGCGCATAAGATAACACAGACAGTTTATAATTTCACTTTTGGCAAGGAAGAACATACCAATATCGCCGTTAGCCATTTTCATAAATGAAACGGACATTAAATTATCTGCCTTCATCTCTCTGTGGGTGATAAGCGGATATGGCTCGCCAAAGGTTTCACCGCTGTCGGTTGAAACACAGGAATAAATATCCGCAGCCGCACCGTCATCATCACCCTCTGCGCCGTAGCGTGAATATGCAAAAAGAATGTTGCCGTCATCAAGAGTTATGAATGCGCCCTCGCTGTTGCGGTTGTTATCTGCAGACGGTGCGAAATCTTTTATTATTTTGCTGTGCATATTTTCTCCTTATTCCAGCTTCTCAAGAATATATTTTAAATAGTTATTGTCTATATATTCCCATGCTTTAATATAGTGCTGTTCGTTGCGGATTATTTCATCAATAAATGATTTTTGCCAAACGGGAAACCCGACTTGTTTCGATACCGCTCTTTTTAACTGACCGATGACGGTTGATACGGTAGGGGCGGATATCATCCGCCCGTCGGCATCGGTATTGATTGTGATGATTATGTGGATATGGTCCGGCATAATACAGTATTTATCAACAGTTATAGATGGGTATTTATTGGGAATGTTTTCTATTGCAGATTTCACACATTTACCCGTAACGGATAATTCAATGTCATTCGGGCAGATGATATCTGCCCCTACATCTGCCCAAAACAACGTTTTTCGGTCTTTGGTGCATACGGTTATAAAATACGCACCTGGCAAAGAATAATCATATCCTGTCAGCCTTATTTTCTTTCGTGTGGGTAATTGATTTTTCATTTTTATTCGAGTTCGGGTTTGTCGCAGAATTCAATTTCGGGTGCACCCTTAATACCGTCGGATTCAAACACAACAAATTCGTTTTTGCCTTTTTTGAGCAGAGAGGCGGGGATATACAGCGTTTTCTGCGGACCGATTTCCCAGTATCTGCCTATATTGAAGCCGTTTACGGTTACAAATCCCTTTGTGAAATTCTCAAGCTTTAAGAAAGTATCCTTTGCTTCGTCAACTTCAAGATATCCTCTGTAAAAAGCAGATTTTTCCTCGGGCTTTTCTGCAGAGAATGTGAGCTTATTAAGGTTATCCATCGGCAGGGGATAAGCGTTCCAGCTGAAATGGATTCTGTCGTCAATCAGACATCTGCCGCCTATACCTTTTTTCTTCATCATCTTCGGACCAAAGTTTGTTCTGCCCATATTTTCGCACAGAATTGTCAGAGAGTCACCTTTTTTTGCTGTGATATTAACGCTGAGCTTTTCGTCATTGGTGTAAACAATACCCACAAGGCTTTTGTTTATATAAATCTGTGCACGGTCGCCGATTTCCGAAAAGCTGAGCTCGACATCATTATAGTCGCGGTTGAGGGTTGTTTGATATGCAATGTATCCGTAGCCTGTGCCGTAGTGCTCCATACAGCGAGGTACGTCGGAATGAATCGGGCTTGACAGCACATTCAGCATATCGAAAAATCCGACAGCTTCGTTAAGTGTGATTTTGCCGTATGCCTTTTTCTCTCTGTTTGCAGGCACTTCGGGCAGAGGATAGTCGATATATTTTTTGATTACCTCTCTTACTGCAAAATATTTCGGTGTTGTGTCGCCGCATTCTGTCAGCGGTGCGTCATAATCGTAGCTTGTAACATCGGGCAGATATTTTTCATAGTGGTTTGCGCCTGAGGTAAAGCCGAAATTTGTGCCGCCGATGAACATATACATATTAAGGCTGCCGCGTTTTAACATATCGTCAACAACTTTTGCATAATCTTCTGCGGAGGTTGTGTGGTGTTTATCGTCACCCCACGCATCAAACCAGCCGTTCCACATTTCCATACACATTTTCGGGCTGTCAGGGTAGAGCTTGTCGTGTGCCTTGAAATTCTCTTCAACCCTACTGCCGAAGTTGAGCGTTGCAAGACAGCCGTCAATCGTGCCGTCAAGCAGGTCTTCCTCGCTTGAACCGTCGGAGGTGAAAAGCGGCACGTCAATACCTCTGCGGATAAAGCCTTCTTTGAGATAGTTGAGATATTCTTTATCGTCGCCGTAGTAGCCGTATTCATTCTCACACTGCACCATAATTATGTTGCCGCCGTTTGTGCACAGCAGCGGACGGATTTCGTCGCACATACGGTCAAGATAACGGTCAAAATGCTTGATGTATGCCTTGTTCATACAGCGGATTTCAATGTCTTCGTCAGCCTGAATCCACCACGGAAGACCGCCGAATTCCCATTCCGAGCAAATGTATGGACCCGGGCGGACAATTGCCATAAGCCCCTCTTCTCCTGCGGCCTTGATGAATGATGCAATGTCAAGATTGTTGGTGAAATCATATACTCCGGGCTGCTTTTCGTGCATATTCCACGCACAGTAGGTTTCAACGCAGTTGCAGCCCATTGCACGCAGTTTTTTAAAAATGTCTGCCCACGTGTCGGGCATATTGCGGAAATAGTGCACCGCACCCGAAATGAGCTTTATCGGCTTACCATCTTTTATAAAATCCTTGCCTTTTATTTCAAACGTCATATCGTTAAAACCTCCTTTGGTTACTGTTGTGATTATAGCAGAAACACAGTATGTATTCAATGCGTTATATAAAAAAGAAATAATAACAAAATTCCTTTTGCGGAATTGTCGGTATTTGTGAAATATTAAGATTGACACGTATGTATATTTGGTAATAAAATTATAAACATAAAAGGAAGTGCTTATGCAATGAAAAATAAAACAAAAAAGCTTGTTTTGTCTGCGCTTGTTGCGGCGCTGTCTTGCGTGGCAACGCTTGTTATCCACATTCCCTCACCGCTTGGCGGATATATCAACCTCGGTGACTGTATAGCGCTTGCCGGCGGTTGGCTGCTCGGCCCTCTTTACGGCTTTCTTGCGGCAGGCATCGGCTCCGCACTTGCTGACGTTTTTCTCGGCTATTTCGTCTATGCGCCTGCAACCTTCGTGATAAAAGGTATGGTGGCTGCTCTTGCCTGCGTGCTGTTTAAATCTTTCGGTAAAATCAAAAACAAACCACTTGCTTATATCATCAGCGGTGTTGCGGCAGAAAGCCTTATGGTGGCAGGCTACTATCTGTTTGAGGGCTTTATGTACGGCTTTGTTGCGTCGCTTGTCAATATTCCGCCTAATGTCATACAGGGCGTTGCCGGCGTTGCGGCAGGCACACTGCTGGCGCTTGTTATGAGCAAAACACGCATCTCAAGAATGATGAAATAAATTCAAAAAAGGTGTTGACACTGCACCTGCTTTGTGTTATACTACTCAAGCCGCATATTACGGGTTGCACTATAATTGTGCCCAAATCCGCTCACTCACGGGCGGTACCCCTGAATAGCGAGACTTAATAAAAGAGGTAAAAAAATGTACGCAATCATTGAGACCGGCGGCAAGCAGTATAAGGTATCTGCCGGCGACACACTTTACATCGAGAAGCTCAATGTTGAAGCAGACAGCGAGGTTGTCTTCGACAAGGTTATCGCAGTAGGCTCCGACGATTCCATCAAGGTTGGCGCTCCCTATGTTGAGGGTGCAACAGTCACAGCTAAGGCTGTAAAGAACGGCAAGGCTAAGAAGATTGTTGTATTCACCTACAAGCCCAAGAAGAACGAGAAGCGCAAGATGGGTCACAGACAGCCCTACACAAAGGTTGAGATTTCCGCTATCAACGGTTAATCAGCTATGATTCGCTTTAAGTTTGTCCGTTCGGGCAATGCCAATATCGGGTTTGAGTGCACGGGCCACGCAGGTTACGCACAGGCAGGGCAGGATATTGTCTGCGCCGCAGTTTCCTCGGCAGCCTATCTTACGGCAAACACGATAACCGATTCCTTCGGTATTGAGGCAGAAGCAAAGGCCGATGACGGCTATATGTCACTGTTGCTCAAAGAAGAATCGGCAAATGGCACAAAGGTGCTTGACGGGCTTGAAGCTCACATCAGGTCGCTTGCGCAGGAATATCCGCGCAGCATCAAAGTAATTTACGGAGGTAACACAAATGCTTAAGATAAACATTCAGCTTTTTGCTCATAAAAAAGGTATGGGTTCCACCCGTAACGGCCGTGATTCCGAGTCCAAGAGACTTGGCGCAAAGCGTGCAGACGGTCAGTTTGTTCTTGCAGGTAACATCCTTGTAAGACAGCGCGGCACACACATCCATCCCGGCACAAACGTTGGCAAGGGCTCCGATGACACTCTCTTCGCAAAGGTTGACGGTGTTGTTAAGTTCGAGC
Source organism: Acutalibacteraceae bacterium (assembly GCA_045604525.1). Classification (GTDB taxonomy): domain Bacteria; phylum Bacillota; class Clostridia; order Oscillospirales; family Acutalibacteraceae; genus UBA8612. Next base: position 62,750 of record JAZUOH010000051.1, on the reverse strand, counting down.
GTCTTGGCAGAGACCGCAAAAAGGTCAGCGTTTACACTGTTGAGCAGTAATTAAAAGCGCACTACTTACGGGCTGCTTCGTAAGAAAACGGGGCAGCCTGTTATTTTAAAAATATTTTATATTATTTTTAAAATAAGTATTGACAAACGTGGTAAAATATAATACAATAAACAAGCTTTTTATGGCGGCATAGCTCAGTTGGCTAGAGCATTCGGTTCATACCCGGAGTGTCGTAGGTTCGAGTCCCACTGCCGCTACCATATTTAAGTCGGGGCAATAGTTCCGGCTGACCTGGCCCGGTGGTCAAGCGGTCAAGACACCGCCCTTTCACGGCGGTAACACGAGTTCGATTCTCGTCCGGGTCACCAAAAATCGACAATCTTCTCAGGAAGGTTGTCGATTTTTACTTATTACTTCTTCATTATTCACTGTTCACTAAATTTGGTGTCGATTTTTGGAAAGTAATATGTAATAGTGAAAAGTGAATAAGTAAGAAACGGAAGGAGCGTATTAAGTGGCCAGTCCCTTGCTTGATAAATCAAAAGCTTTTGCTTTAAATGTTATTAAAGTTTGCAATGAGATTAAGTCTACCAAAAAGGAATCTGTGTTGACAAATCAACTAATTCGTTCCGGCACAAGTATAGGCGCAAATATCAGAGAAGCGTTTTATGCTCACGGAAAAGCAGATTTTATTGCAAAGCTTCAAATAGCATTGAAGGAATGTTCGGAAAGTGAGTATTGGTTAGAGCTGTTGATTGAAAGTGGATATTATAATGATACCAAAATTATTGAACAATGCATTGAAATAAAAAAACTCTTAATTTCTTCAATAAATACTGCTAAAGGTAACAGAAAATAAATAATTCAACTCCAATTTTATTTTGCTTTTTATTGTCATTCTACTAATGGTAGGGTGACTTTTTATTTTAATTAAGTGTGCCTTACGGCAAATGAAGCACTACTTCATTTAGGCGAAGCCCATACTTTACTTAAGTGTTGACAAAAAAATTTTTAGTTATATAATGAAAACGTAAAATGCTTAAAAGGCAGGGATTAAAAGTGAAATATGTAAAAAACAAAAAGAAAGTTATTGTTTTTTATTTGTTATGGTTTTTAATTGGTGCTGTTTTTTTCGCTTTAATACCTTTTCTTGTTTTCGAAAAATCTCTTGCTTTAAGAGCTTTTTTAATTGGCGAAGGCAGTCTGATTGCGGTTTCGTTGTCTTTAATAAAATCGGTGAAAGCTGAATTGAATCAGAGTATTGTATTACATGAAGATTTTATTGAATGTAACAACTTTTTTGTTAAGGGCGCAATTATGGATGGAAAAATAAAATATAATGAAATAAAAGAGTTGAAACTTAAAGGTTTATCGCTTCCGCTTTTTTCAAAATACATTCTTATATGCGTTCCGAATAATCCTCCTGCAGTTGTAAAACAAGATTTTATAAACTACAAAGAACTTTGGCAAAAGATATGTGAGAATTGCAAAAACGCAAATCCTGACTTGAAAATTGACAACAGCATATATGAGTATTTAATTAAATAAAAAGAATAGCTTTTAATGTATTACCCCCTCGATACACGTAAGTATTATCGAAGGGGTTTGGCTTTTCTTGCATCTGAATTTTATTGAAATCGTTCCGTAAGACGGTCTAAATGTTACTTGACAATTAAGTATTACGATATTATATTAAAATTATAAAACTAAAGATAATCATATGCGTTGTGATAGGGGGGTATATTAAATGAAAAGCATAAAACCCGGCAGAGGTCCTTCAATGCTCAGCGGAATTGTCGGTATTTTTATGATAGGCTTCGGTATTCTCTGGACGGTGCTTGCCGCTACCGCAAGTCCATTTTTTGCACTGTTTGGTGTGCTTTGGACAGGCATTGCTGTAGCGATTACCGTATATAATTTTAAAAACGCAAAGGGTCAGAACAGATATTCACAGTTTGATATTACAGATGAAAATGAAGAGCCCGACCCGTTTAACGAACGTTTCGGCAATTTTCAAAGCTCCGTAAATTCACAAGATATTACGGCAAACAAATTCTGCCCTTATTGCGGAATTCCTGTTTCGGATGAATTTGAGTTTTGTAACAACTGCGGCAAGAAATTGCCCTGATAAGAAAGGAAGACGGGTATGGCAAAATTTGAAACAACGCTTAACGGCAATTTTGAGCAGATTCTTAAAAGAATTGAAAACGGAATTCTCGGGGGCAGTATATCGGCATCGTTAGAGGATTCAAGCGATTTTCAAGGCGGCGATGCACGTTGCAGTGTGCGTGTGTTTGAACGTTACAGCTATTCGGGCAGTAACCGTGTCAGCCTTAGTGTAACGCTGTTTCAGAATGCCGGTGAGCCTGTTTATCTCTCTGCAATCACCTCTGGCGGAAGTCAGGCTGCATTCTTTAAAATCAACACCCTTGGCGAAGAATCGTTTCTGGATAAGCTGAAAGAATTATTATAAGCTGACATTAGTAAAAGGATAGCTCCTGTCGCTGACAAGAGCTATCCTTTATATTTTTAATGTTTAGTTTTCTGAGCCGTCTGTGAAGTTCTCGTCCTTGAAACGAAGAATCTTCTTTGATGCACTCTTGAGGAACTCGGACTTTCTGAGCTGGAAGCCTCTGATGTGCTTGTACTGCGGAAGCTTTGAGTTAACTTCTTTTACAACTCCGGCAAAAAGCTCGTTGAGGTCATCGTCAGTGTATTCCTTTTCGCCGAAGTATTCTTTTACAGCCTCATCATCGGGGAAAATTGAACACTTAACTACGGTTTCGCCCTTGGCGTTGGTATCGGCATAAACCATAACCTCGTTTACGAGCTCGTTGAGGCTAAGATGATACTCAAGCTCTTCTGGATAGATGTTCTTGCCGTTTTCGGTGACAATAACGTTCTTGATTCTGCCGCTGATATATACTCTGCCCTTGTCGTCAAGACGGGCAAGGTCGCCTGTGTGGAGGAAGCCTTCTTCGTCAAGCACTTCTGCTGTTGCGCCGGGATTGTTATAATAGCCGAGCATAACCATCGGGCCCTTTACGCAAAGCTCGCCGCAGCCTGTCTGCGGGTCGGGGTCGATAATCTTTGCCTGTGTGCCGGGCAGTGCAAGGCCGACAGATTCTGCAAGGTGAAGCTTGTCGTTATTCATAACGGCAAGGGGTGCACACTCTGTGAGACCGTAGCCGAAAAGAATCTGGATACCGAATGCTTCAAAATCACGCAGAATTTCGGGGCGGATGGGAGCGGCACCGCAGATGATAAGGCGCATATTGCCGCCGAAAGCATCCTGGATTTCTTTGAAGAATACCTTGCGCAGGTCAATGCCAACTTTGCCTGCAACCTTGCAGACCTTTGAGCCGAATTTGAAAAGGAACTCGCCGTGAGGCTTAGCTTTTATTTTCTGCATAAGGCGGCGGTGTACAGTTTCCAGAATAAGGGGTACCGCAACGAAAATTGAGGGTGAAAATTCCTTCATATTACGAAGTACGTATTTAAAGCCCTCGCAGAAGGTTACCTTAGCGCCGCAGTAGGGTGCAAAGAAAAGTATAATTGTGCTCTCGTAGGTGTGGTGCAGAGGGAGCATGGATATGCCGGTGTCTTCCGGATAAATCTTGAGCACGCTCATTGCCGATTTTACCTCGAAGCAGAAATTGCGATGGCAGAGCATAACACCCTTTGCCGCACCTGTTGTGCCCGAAGTAAAGAGAAGCGAGCACATTTTGTCGGGGTCAATGACAGCATCGATATATTTGCGCTCACCTGCCGCTACAAGCTCCTTGCCCTTGGCGAGAAGCTTTGAGAAGGAGAGAACACCGTCCTCATCCTCTTCATAGTCAAAGCAGACGATTTTAATTTCGGGGTTCATCTTATCTCTTTCAAGCACTCTGAGAAGCTGCTTGTCGCAGAAAATAAGTGATGATTCGGAGGTTTCAAGAATGCCGTTGATGTCGGGGAAAAGAAGCTCTTTATCAATCGGAACGGCAACGCCTACACCGTTGATTGTTGCCATATAACTCAGGCACCATTCGTATCTGTTGTTTGCAGAAACGGCAAGATGCTTGCCCTCGTAGCCCATTGAAAGCAGAGCTGTGCCGAGCGCATTTATCTCGTTGCAATATTCGTTATACGTGATGAAGCGTGAGCCTTCTTTAAGCTTTATTTCAAAGGCGTTGCGCTCACCGTAAAGCTCCTGTGTCTGACGGAGAAGCTCCTTTATAGTGCTGAATTCACGCACCTGATAAAAGGATTTCGTCATCGGAGCAAGTATTTCGTTTCTGTTCTTGTTGCTCATTTGGGCCCTCCGAAAATTGCATAGTACCAATACAGCGTAGATTATATCAATCATTCCTTAAACTAAACTTAATTGCGTAACAAATTGTTAATAATTTAAGCGGAATATATAGGAATTTTTGCGTTTTTCCTTATATATACAGTTGATGTTGCAAATATTTGTTAACAAAATGTTAATCCGGAAATTGAGTTGAAAAATTTCGGCGGATGGTATACAATATATCCATTAAGCTTTAAGGAATTAAAAACGATGATTAGAATTAACCAGATTAAACTGCCGCTGGAGGCAGGCGAAACAGAGCTGAAGGCTGCTGCGGCAAAGGTTCTGCGTTGCCCGGTGCGCAAGATTCTTACGCTTGAGGTTGCACGCAGAGCTGTTGACTCACGTAAAAAAAGTGAAGTCTGCTTTGTTTACAATGTCAATGTAACCGTTGACGGTGATGAGGATGCATTTATTGCAAAAGCTAAGGACGGTAAGGCAGAGAAATACACACCCTTCCGTTATGATTTACCCGAGAATAAGCGTACGTCTTCACTTCGTCCTGTTGTTGTCGGCTTTGGTCCTGCAGGTATTTTTGCCGCCCAGACTCTTGCGAAGTCGGGGCTCAGGCCGATTGTGCTTGAGCGTGGCGACTGTGTTGAACAGCGCACCAAGAAAGTGCGTACCTTCTGGGAAACAAAAGAGCTTGATGAAAACAGCAACGTTCAGTTCGGTGAGGGCGGCGCAGGCACATTCTCTGACGGTAAGCTGACAACGGGAATAAAAGATACGCTTTGCAGGCAGATTTTTCTTGAGTTTGTGCGCCATGGTGCACCGCAGGAAATTCTTTATTCCGCAACGCCGCATATCGGTACGGATAAGCTCGGCGGAGTTGTTAAATCAATGCGCGAGGAGATTATTGCACTCGGCGGTGAGGTCAACTTCCGTTGCAGGCTTACGGGTCTTATTGTTGCAAACGGTTTTATTCACGGCGTTGTTTACGAAAATGAACGTGGCGAAACCGTTGAAATTGAAACGGATACGCTCGTTCTTGCTATTGGCCATTCGGCGAGGGATACGGTTGAAATGCTGTTTGAAAGCGGTGTGAAAATGGTGCAGAAGCCGTTTTCCGTCGGCACACGAATCGAGCACCCACGTGAGATGATTGACCGCTCACAGTACGGCGAATTTGCAGGCCATCCGAGGCTTGGCGCCGCCAATTATAAGCTTTCGTGCCATCCGCAGGGCGGCAGAGGCGCTTATACGTTTTGTATGTGCCCGGGCGGTACGGTTGTTGCCGCATCAAGCGAAAAGGGCAGAATGGTTGTTAACGGTATGAGTGAGTATGCCCGTAATAAAGAGAATTCAAACTCTGCAATTCTTGTCGGCATTGAGCCGCAGGATTTCGGCAGTGAGCATCCGCTTGCAGGTATAAAGCTTCAGCGTGAAATCGAATCTGCCGCTTTTGAGCTTGCAGGCTCGGATTACCGTGCACCTGCACAGCTTGTGGGCGATTTTCTGAATGACGTGCCTTCTGAAAAGCTCGGCAGCGTGCATCCCTCTTGTCCTACGGGTGTAACACCGTCTGATATTCGAAAGGTGCTCCCTAAAAAGGTTACGGATACCATTGCGGATGCGCTCGTTAAAATGGATAAACAGCTTAAGGGCTTTGCAATGCACGATGCTGTGCTCACTGCACCCGAAAGCCGTTCGTCATCACCGGTAAGAATCACACGTGATGAATATTTCCAATGCAATATCGGCGGTATCTATCCCTGCGGCGAGGGCGCAGGCTATGCAGGCGGCATTGTGTCGGCAGGTGTTGACGGAATACGCTGTGCACACGCAGTTCTTAATGATGAGAATAATTTCTGAAAATAAAATTGACTTGCACGGGAGTATAGCCTATGCAAGTCAATGTTTTTTTATTTAACTGTTGTGAGTGAATTGATTAGCGCAGTGCATTCATCAAGTGTGTCCGTTATGATATCAATTTCGACAAATTTGTTATCGAGCTTGAGGCAGAGCATACAGTAAACAATGTCAACGTTTTCTTCATACTGTGTGTAGGTTACTGAAAGCAGGTAATCTCTGCCGCCTATAGTCACCTTATCGAATATGTTTTTAAACTCCAAATCTTTGAGGTATTCCTCACTGTAAATCTGCAGGTATTCGTTTCTCAGGTACGTTTCCATGCTTGCGTGATAGTATGCTGTGTATTCCTTGGGCTCTGTGTCAGAGCCGTCACCTATGCCGATTGTTATTTCGTCACCGTCCTCGGCAATGAAATAGGCAACGCACTCGCTGTCTTCTACGGCATATTCGTCATAAAGCTCAGCATCAGCTTCTTCAAAGCCATCGGGGCAGGTAAGCTGAAGATTAAGCCATTCATTTTTATAAATTTTTCTGTCGGAATCAAAAGCACCGTTTGTGAAAAGTAAACCGGAGTTTTCAGTTGTAAAATTATTGTCGGGGAATTTCTCATCAAGCTGTTTTGTAATTTCTTTGCCGCCGCCCAATATGCCGTTACCCGCAAAGAATCCTATTGTAAAAGCGGCTGCGAATGCAAGAGAAAAAGCAAGCACAAAGCAGATAATTCCTATTGCAACCTTTTTGCCGGTACTCATTTTTTTGCTTTTTGCAAGGGGCTGGGCTGAATAAACAGGTTGCTGCATACCGCAGGCGCATATTTCGCCTTCGTTCAACTGTTTTCCGCAATTTTCACAGTACATAAATTCTCCTCCTCGGTTGTTTTGTGAATAATATATTAACACATTGTTAATCTGATGTCAATATTATCCGTTTTATTGCCGTTGACTGCAGAGAAAAAATGAGTTAAAATATAAAAAAGCTTACTGTAAAAGGGGCGAAAAGAATGAAGCTTTCCAAAAAAATTCTTCTCGGTGCAGGTGTGGGTGCAGCTGTTGCGGCGGCGGTGCCTTTCATTGCGGGCGAGGTTATGTGGTTTGGCGTGCTGACAAAAAAGGGCAGTGATTTTACAAGCAAAATTTTCGGCGACCCGCCGAAGCCGCCAGAAAATCCGCCTTCATACAATATTCTTGACGGTATTGCGGATTGGTATGAGAATACACCTCACACCGAAATACTCACCGTAAACCCAAAGAATGAAATCCCCTGTGCAGAGCTTTTTGAGGTGCAGGGAAGCCATAAATGGGCAATTATCTGCCACGGCTATACGTCCGGCCCGGGAGGTATGGCGCACTATGCAAGAGAGTATTATAACAAGGGCTATAACGTAATTCTGCCCTATATGCGCGGTAATGAAAAGGGCATTAAAGCAAAGAATATCGTCACCTACACAATGGGCTATCAGGATAAATACGACCTGCTCGGTTGGATTGATTACGCAGTGAAGGCAGACCCCGATTGTGAAATTGTGCTCCACGGCGAATCAATGGGCGCGGCAACTGTTATGATGACGGTAGGTGAAAACCTGCCCGATAACGTGAAATGTGCTATTGAAGACTGCGGCTACACGAGTGTGTGGGATGAGTTTTCACACCAGATTGTCGAGATGTTCCACCTGCCTGTTTTTCCGTTTCTTGATGCGGCGCAGCTTTGCATCAAGCGGCACGTAGACCTTGATTTCAAGGCGGCTTCAAGCATTGAGGGCCTGAAAAAATCAAAAACACCTATGCTGTTTATCCACGGTGAGGCAGACGATTTCGTGCCGTTTGAAATGGTGCATCGCAATTACGATGCGTTTGACGGAGAGAAAGATATTCTTACCATCCCAGGTGCAGACCATGCAGTTTCCGTCACAACCGACCCCGAAACCTATTTCAATAAGGTTTGGGAATTCACAAGTAAATACATATCACAGTAAAATGAAACACACCGATGAAGAAAAAACTTCGTCGGTGTGTTGTTTAGTTAGGAATAAATTGATGAATTAGAATTTGTCAAGATGAGTGCAGAATGCAGAGCGCAGAACGAAGGGTCGCTTCGCTCCGATTTTATAAAATATTGATTTAAAGTGATTATTATAATGGGTGAGGGCGAAGCCCTCCCAACATTCTGCATTCTTAACTCTGAATTCTGCAATCAGTTAAATTGTAATTTGTTCAAGCTTTAATAGTCGAGCGAACCCTTTATTCCTCCGCCCTCAAGCGGGAAGGAGCACATTCTGTGTGCCGATACGGTGTAGAGGATATCTCCGATGTAGGTTGCACGCTCGATTGAGGCTGTTTTGTACGATGCAGTGTCGAAGTAGACTATTGTTTCTTCGCCGTTTGCGCCGTAGTGTATACCCGAGCGGCTTTCACGCTCACTGCGGTTTGAATAGCTGCCTATAAGATTTATTTTACCTTCCTTTATTCTGAGTGTGCAGAACTTTGCTTCGCCCGTGATGCTGTCACGGTAAATGAAGCCGAGAATGTCTTTTGCGGCACAATCCATAACCGATTTGTGGAAGCTTTCAGCACGTGCCCCCTTGAGGATAAATCTGTCAATTTCCTGCGGCTTTGTCGGGTCCTTTATATCAAAAAGCGATATTTTGAGCGCGTCAACCGTGCCGTTTTCATCACCGTCCGTGCCGATGCCTACAAGGTAGCCGTTGAACGGGTGAAGGTAGCTTGAAAAGCCGGGGATTTTGAGCTCACCTACGATTTTCGGTGCCTTCATATCTTTGAAATCAATCACAAATAACGGGTCTGTCTGCCTGAAGGTTACAACGTAACCGTAGTCGCCGATATAGCGCACGGACTGTATTGTTTCACCCTTTGCAATGCCGTCAATTTTTGCAACCTCTTTAAGCTTCATATCAAGCACAAAAACGTAGTTTTCATCGCTGTCGGTTGAGGCAACTCTCACGTAACCGTCCTTTTCGTCAATTGAAAATTGGTTGAGCATCCTGCCTTTTATTTCACCGCTTGCCTCTGATTTGAGAGTGTCGTCTTTAATTGAAAAGCGGTGAATTTTTGTTGTCTGTTCGTGATTGGTGACGGATATCATACCGCCTGAGTGAGTGGTTTCGGTGTAGTTGTAAACCGTGTCGCAGATGTAGAGGTTTTCGTTGGTGCAATAAACGTTATCGCCCGAGCCTAAAACCGATGAAGTAACGGGCTTGAACTCATCAGAATCGAGGTCAATCGTTGACATAACCGTGTAGGTGCAGGAGTAGTTTTTGCCCTGCGGAAGAATGGTTATCATATCGGGGGAAAGCGGCTCTGCAGAGCCGTTTATGACGGCTTCGGGCACTATGTCGTTGTACACTGCAAGTCCATTATCGAGCTCTACGTTTTCGGGGTATACGGCATACTGTGAAAGCAGAATAACCTTGCTGCCGATAAGCCTGCTTGTGAAGTATCCGCCGTCCTGCGAAAACTCATTCAAAAGCTTTGGTTTTGCCTTGTCTGCAATGTCGTAAATTTCAATTACGGTGCAGTCTTTTTCAGAGTAATCGTAGCCTACAACAGCAAGATAATTTTTGTAAAGATACATACCGTTTGAGCCACGTGAATCAATATCGGTTTTGCTCATCAGCTTCATATTTTCAGCATCAATTATCTTCACTGAAGAATCGGTAAGCACATAGATATACTTGCCGTCGTTTTTCACTATGTCGTCCTCGTCAATGCCCTTAATCTGCACGTTTGTTGTGCCGTGGTCTGCACCGTCCGTCAGGCTTGCACTTGCGTTTATATTGGTGCCTATTCCTGCCTCGGGTGCGGCACTGTCTGCGGCTTCATTTACAACCAAATCGCCTTCTGCCATTCCGTATAAAAAATCATATTTTCTGTTTTCGTCATACTGTGCACGAAGCACTGTGAAGTAATCGACAATAGTCTTTTCCGTATTGGCTGAAACCGGTGTCTGTGCCTGCTCTATTTTCTCGGGCATTTTGTCAATGCCGGGGCGGTTGAAATAGTTTACGGCCGAGCCTATGCCGATTGCCAGCAGTACCGCCGCCGCAACGGAGCTTATAGTTTTGAAGGCAATTATCTTACCCTTTTTGCTCCTTTTCTGTTCTTTTCCGCTTACAAGTGCCGTGACGCTTTCTGCTGAAAGCTCTTCGGGCAATTCGGTAAAATCGTTGATCGAATTTAATTTATTCTTGATATATTCTGCATTTTCTCTGTCTTTTCGTTTCATTTCAGTCCCTCCGTTTCTTCTCTGAGTTTGCTGAGTGCACGTGAAAGCTTTGAGCGTACAGTGCCGTGCGGAATGCCCGTAACGGCGGCAATCTCTTTGCCCGAATAGCCGCATACTGCGCTGAGAAGCACAATTTCACGCTCCTGCTCGCTGAGTGTGTCAATCAGCCTGATAAGGTCAAGTGCGGTTGATACACCTTCGTTTGTATCGGCGGATGAAAGCTCCGGACATAGCTCGAAAGGAACAAAATCCGCACGGTATTTTTCGCGCTGAAAACGCTTGCACACATTGTAAAGAATGCCGAAAAACCAAGCCTTTGCGGCGCTTTCGTTCTTCAGCTTTATTATGCTTTTGAATGCCTCAAGTGCCGCCTCCTGCACAGCGTCCTGCGCAGCTTCGCGCGTGCCTAAATTATACAGCGCATAGCGATACATTTCGTCTGCAAACATCGAATAAATTTCTCCGAATGCTCCTGCGTCGCCTTTTCTTGCTTTTTGGGCAAGCTCAGCCGTTTTGTCCCTCATCCTTTTCACCGCCTTTTGTTTAGGATATGCTTGCGCTTACTACGTTTTCTCCTACATACATTGTTACGGAAATAATCTGCGAGCCGCAGCATTCTTTGTCGTCACAGGTCTCTGCCACTACGGTGTAGCCAAGCCCCTTGTATGTCGGGTCGCCGCCGTCGTTGATGCATCGGGCGAATACGGGTGTCATAAGGTGTCCCGAACGGTAAGCATCTGTTGCAAACATACCGCCCCACGCCGCCAGAACAACGGCAAGAGAAATAATAAGCGCTTTTATAAATATCTTCCTTTTCATTTTTGTCACCCTTTTCGGTGTGAATTTGAGCCGCTCATACAGTAAGTGTAAATTTTATTTCATTTTGTTGCATCTTTTTCAATCATTTTATCATAATTTTTTTGAAAAGCCTATATGAATAATTATTATTTTGTGTTATAATGCAAATATATGTCTGTAAATATACCTAAAAGTGTTTTCTAAAAGAAAACTGTCGGGCGGTGAGGGCGATGAATAAACAAATCAAAACGGTTATTTTTGACTTTGACGGCACGCTTGCCGATACGGGCAGGGGTATTCGTCGCTGTGCACTCGAGGCACTTCATGCCTACGGCTTTGACGAAACGGATGATGCGTGCCTTCGTGCTTTCATCGGTCCGCCGCTGTTTGACAGCTTTATGAGATACTGTAATGATGAGGATACGGCACGTGCTATGGTTGCCGAATACCGCAAGCATTACAGGGCAGGCGGAATGTTTGAGTGCGACCTTTACGGCGGTGTTGCCGATATGCTGTCGGCTTTGTACGGTGCAGGCATACAAATGGCCATTGCTTCATCAAAGCCCGGTGAATTTGTAAAACGGATTTTATCTCATATTGAGATTGAAAAATACTTCTCTTTTGTCAGTGCTCCCGTAATAGGCGAGCGTGAGCCGACAAAGTGTGAGCTTATATCGGCTGTGCTTGAGGCTCTCGGCGCAGAAAAGTCATCAACCGTTATGGTTGGCGACAGAATGTTTGATATAGACGGTGCAAAACAGGCAGGCATAAAATCAGTCGGTGTGCTTTACGGCTTTGGCAGTGAGGAAGAAATTGTCTTGCACGGTGCGGATATGCTTTGCCGCACACCGCAGGAAATTACGGAGTTGATTCTCGAGTGAAAATAATAGGCAGAATTTTAAAATTCATTATATCATTTATCCTTGCCGCAGTGATTATAATTGTCGGCAGCTTTACTGCAGTGTTCTTTATGTCGAAGGATGAGCCGCAGGATATATTCATTCTTGATTACGCCCTCATCACACAAAAGGGTGAGGATGAAAAGCTCGATATCTGGTTTGTTGAAAAGACGGATTCATTTGACGTAGAGCATGGCGACGGCATTGTTTATTACGACGGTGCATATAAATCCGCAAACGCAATGTACGGCTTTGACGGCAGAGTTATTTATTTTGATTCCGATTCGCTGGATAAAAGCGTGTGGGTTGATGACGGCGCAGTAGTAGGCAGAATTATTGCGCTATGGCAACAAAAATAAAGCTTTGCAGTATAATGTAAGTGGGAGCGTGTCTCCTTTTAAAATTTTACTGCAGGGGGAAGCATTTGAAATGGAAGCTTATCTTGACAACAGTGCTACTACCTTCCTTTGCCCCTCGGCAAGGGAGAAAACGGTTGAAGCAATAAACAAATACTACGGCAATCCCTCATCTCTTCACAGTGTGGGCACTGCGGCACAGCGCCAGCTTGATGCGGCAAGGGCGGCAGTTGAAAAATCGCTTTCGTGTGAGGCGGAGGAGATAGTTTTTACAAACAGCGGTTCGCTTGCCAATAATGCTGCTGTCTTCGGTGCGGCACACGCATTAAAACGCAGGGGCAACAGAATTGTTACCACCTGTGTGGAGCATCCGAGTGTGTCGGAGTGTATGGCACAGCTTGAAAAAGAAGGATTTGAGGTAATATATCTCAAGGTTGATAAATTCGGCAGAATAAATAAGTCCGAGCTTATGAATGCGGTCAATGCAAAAACAGTTCTCGTAAGCCTTATGTACGTCAATAACGAGGTCGGCAGTATAATGCCTATAGAAACGGCAAGGCTTGCAGTAAGAAAGGCAGGTGCACCTGCCCTCATTCACTGCGATGCCATTCAGGCTTACGGCAAGCTGCCGATAAAGCCCGCAAGGCTCGGCGTTGATTTGCTCAGCGCAAGCGCACACAAAATCAACGGCCCAAAGGGTGTCGGCTTTTTGTATGTGCGCAAGGGTGTACGTATTGCGCCCTATGTTTTCGGCGGCGGGCAGGAGGGCAAGATATATTCGGGCACTCAGCCTATGCCTGCAATTATGGGCTTTCACGGTGCGGTTGAAGAACTGCCGGATTTGAATTTACAGCTTGAAAAAACAAGAGCACTGCGTGATTATTTTGTGCAGGAGGCTCTTAAAATAGACGGCATTGTAATCAATTCGGGTGACGATGCTCTGCCGTATATAATCAATATTTCTGCTATCGGTCATCCGTCGCAGACGATGCTCAACTATCTTTCGGATTCGGGTGTTTATGTTTCGGGCGGTTCGGCTTGCTCAAAGGGTCACAGGAGCAAGGTGCTCACCGCAATGGGTATCGAGCCCGAGCGGATTGACAGTGCACTTCGCATAAGCCTTTCGCGTTTTACAACGCGTGATGAGATTGATATGCTGCTGTGTGCGCTTGAAAGCGGAGTAAACACACTGCGCAAAAAGAAATAAAAGACAGAAAAGGACATATAATGAAAGAAGTAATTTTAATCAAAAACGGCGAGCTGGCACTCAAGGGTCTTAACCGCCGCACGTTTGAAGACGTGATGATAAAAAATATGCGTCGCAGACTTTCACCTCTGGGCGAATTCACATTTACACCCGCACAGTCTACAATCAAAGTAGAGGGTGAGGACGGTGCTGACCTTGAAGAAGCGGTAGACCGTCTTTCAAGGGTTTTCGGCATTGCGGGCTTTTCTCGTGCGCTAAAGCTTGAGAAGGATTTTGAACAGGTGCTTGAGCACACGGGCAAGTATCTTGAAGACCAGCTTCTTGCCGCAACCACATTCAAAGTCTGCGCAAAGCGTTCGGATAAAAAGTTCCCCTACGATTCACCTAAAATCTGCTTACTTCTGGGCGAAAGGCTGCTTGATGAATTTCCGCATCTGAGTGTTGATGTGCGCAACCCCGAGCTTACGGTTACAGTTGAAGTAAGAGACCACGATATATTCGTGCACGCTAACCAGATAAAAGGTGCAGGCGGTATGCCCGTAGGCACTGCAGGCAGAGCGGCACTTATGGTTTCCGGCGGTATCGACAGCCCTGTAGCAGGCTGGATGATGGCTAAGCGAGGAATTGAGCTTACCGCAATTCACTTTGCTTCACCCCCTTACACAAGCGAGAGGGCAGAGAAGAAGGTGCACGACCTGCTCGGCAAGGTTGCACGCTATGCAGGCAGAATTGAGCTGAGTGTTGTGCCTTTTACCGAGTTTCAGGAGGCAATTCGCGATAAGTGCCCCGAAGAGCTGTTTACAATTATTATGCGCCGTATGATGGTGCTTTGTGCACAGCGCATTGCTTCACATACAGGCTGCGGTGCACTTATTACGGGCGAGAGTCTCGGCCAGGTTGCAAGCCAGACCATGGGCGCAATCGCCTGCACAGATGCGGCGGCAACAATGCCTGTGTTCCGTCCGCTTATCGGTATGGATAAGGACGAAATTATTTCAATTTCACGCAAGATTGACACCTTTGAAATTTCAATTCTTCCGTTTGAGGATTGCTGTACGGTATTTACACCCCGTCACCCTCGCACACGCCCCAAGCTAAGCGAGGTGCTGGAGGCAGAGTCTGCGCTCGACATAGAGGGCCTTGTTGAGCGTGCCGTAGCAGGTGTACGCAAAATTGCAATAAACTGATTTTCAGAAAGAGATTTGTTTTATGAACTGTGAGATTATAGGTGTAGGCACCGAGCTTCTTCTCGGCGACATTGTGAATACGGATGCGCAGTATCTTGCACGTGAGCTTGCCGCAATGGGTATAGTTATTCACTACCAGGAGGTTGTGGGCGACAATCCCGAGAGGATGAAGGCTTGCATAAGTGCGGCTGTTTCACGAAGTGACCTTGTAATTCTCACGGGTGGTTTAGGCCCTACGGTAGACGACCTCACAAAAGAAATAAGCTGTGAGGTTATGGGTGCAGAGCTCGTGCTCGATACAGATATTCTTGAGGGCATAAGAAGCTATTTTGCATCAAAGGGCATCACAATGCCCGAAAATAATTCCAAACAGGCCTTTGTTCCTAAAGGCGGTGTAGTGTTCAAAAACCGCAACGGTACTGCACCGGGCTGTGCAGTAGAGAAAAACGGCAAAATCGTTATCATGCTCCCGGGTCCTCCCCGTGAGCTCAAGCCGATGTTTGAAAATGAGGTAAAGCCGTTCCTTATGAAAAAAACGGGCGGAGTTATTCTCTCAAAGCAGGTGCGCACCTTCGGCATAGGCGAATCGGATATGGCACAGCGAGTTGCAGATTTGCTCGAGGGCAGTAATCCTACAGTTGCACCCTATGCAAAGGACGGCGAGGCGCTTCTGCGTGTTACGGCAAGAGCAAAGTCGCAGGAAGAAGCAACCGCAATGTGCGATGAAACGATTGAAAAAATAAAGCAGAGAATCGGAGAATTTATTTATTCGACAGATTCGATGAATCTTGAACAGACGGCAGTGAGTCTGCTCAAAGCACAGAATAAAAAAATCGCCCTTGCAGAAAGCTGTACGGGCGGCTACATTGCAAAACGCATAACCGATGTTTCGGGTTCATCCGAGGTGTTTGAATACGGCATAGTGTCTTATTCAAACGAGGTCAAGCAAAAGCTTCTCGGCGTTAAAACCGAAACACTTGAAAAATATACCGAGGTAAGTGCACAGGCCGCCGCTGAAATGGCGCAGGGTGTAAGAGCACTTTCGGGTGCTGATATAGGTATCAGCGTTACCGGCATTGCAGGCCCGGGCGGAGGCAGCGAAGATAAGCCCGTAGGCCTGGCATATATTGGAATCTCTCATAACGGCGGCACGTTTGTGCGTGAAATCCGCACCGGCAAGAAAGAGGATTCCAGAGAGTATAACCGATATGTTACGGCATCAAATGCACTCCACATGGTTATACGTTACCTTACAGGAAGGGAAGAAGCAGTATGACAGAGCAAAATAATGCGTTCGGCGAATTCGGCGCACGAAGCCCCAAGTTTGACGAACTGCTTAAAAAATATCAGACCATTGATGAGAACGGTGTGGTTGCGGCAAAGCCGACCGCAGAGCCTAAACCCGAAGAGGTAAAGGAAGAAGCACCTGTGCTTAATGAAGAAACTGCAGAAGAAACTACAACTTTCGTTGAAGAAGGCGCCGAAGAAGAGGCTGAGGCAGAAGAAGAGGAAGCAGTTATTACAGAGCCCGAAACTGAACCTGAATCCGAAGAAGAGATTGCTGTTGAGCCTGCTGTACAAGCAGAAGAAACCGAAGAAGAGGCAGATGAAGAAGAACAGCAGGAAGATGGCTTCAGCATAGACTTGGCAAATGCCGAGCCGCAGGAGGAGCCTGAGCCCGATTTTTCCTATGACCTTGATATGTTCGGCACAGGCTCTGCAAAAAGTGAAAAGGTTATTGATATAGACAGCTTTGACGATTCATGGCTTGACAGTGCGTTTGACGAATCGCTGTTCTACAATGCGGGCGCACTCGTTGAGGAGGCTGAAGAGGAGCTTGTTCCCGAGCCCGAGGTTGAAGCCGAGCCCGAGTATGCCGAGGAGTCTCAGACCGAGCCCGAAGATATAGAGGACGGCTTTATTGATGATATTCAGCCCGATGCTCAAAAGAGCGTTATGGCAGGCGGCTATATAGCTCCGTCTGATTTTTCGGATTTCAGCTTTGACCCCGAAAGCGGCATGGCTTTTGATGACGATGATGAGGCTTTTGCCGCCGTTGAGAAATCCGTACCTGCGCCTGCCGGAAAGAAGCCCGCAAAGAAAAAGAAAAAGCCTGCCGCAGAGAAAAAGGAAAGCGGCAAAAACGAGATGACCTGTGTTACGGGCTTCTCAAAGGATTACAAGGCTTCCGAGGGTAAGGGAAGTAAAAAAGAAGGCTTTTTTTCACGCAACCTTATTCCGAAAAAGGAAGACAGTAAGGGCGAAAAAATCCGCAAGATAATTATGATACTGTGCGTGATTGCCTTCCTTGGCTCTGCGATTTATCTGTTTAACGATTATGTTATCGAGCCGTATAAAAATTCAAAGCAGCTCAGCGAGCTTGAATCACTGATCAGCGACAGCGACAAGCCTGCGGATAAGCTTACGCTCGAGCAACAGTATCCCGGAGTTGAATTTCCCGAGGGTATGCTCGAAAAGTACGCTGCTCTATATGCTAAAAATCAGGATTTTGTCGGTTGGATAAATATTGACGGTCTTGATATTTCTCTGCCGATAGTTCAGGGCAAAAATAACGAAGAATACCTCAAGAAAAGCTTTGAAGGCAAAAAAAACAAATATGGTTCTATTTTTATGAACTGTGCAAATAAGGTAGACAGGCTCGATTATAACACAACGCTTTTCGGCCACTATATGTACGATTCAAAAATGTTCGGTAATCTTATGCAGTACAAAAGTGCCGAAGGCTACAAAAAGGCTCCCGTAATTGAGTTCAACACTCTCTTTGCCGATTATAAATGGAAGGTTTTTGCCGTGTTTATCACAAACGGCACGCAGGAGGGTGACGACGGTTATCTGTTCAACTATATTTTCACCGACCTTTCAAGCGAAGAAGCAGTCGAGAGCTTTATGGGCGAAATCAAACAGCGCTCAATCTACTATCCTCCCGTTGATATAGCTGTGTCGGATAAGATTCTTACTCTTTCTACCTGCACATACGAGTTTGAGGAGGCAAGGCTTGTAATTCTGGCAAGAATGCTTCGTCCGGGTGAAAGTGAAACGGTTGACACCTCAAAAATCCGATTTAATTCAAACCCCAGATATCCCGCAGCCTATTACACCGAAAAAGAACTTTCAAATCCGTATGCTTCGGCTTACAGATGGTATCCGTCATAATAAAAGGCAATTGAAAGGATTGTTCACAACCTATGAATTTAAGCTTTATTGCACTAAATAACAGCGGTGCGGAAACCGTTCAGCTTGCGGCAGATAAAATCCGCAGCTCGCTTATGACGCTCGGCAGATGCGATTTCAGGCTCTGCGGCTCTATGGCACAGGTTTCTTCCGCACTTTCCGATGCGTTTGCAAACAGCGATGTTATCGTTGTTGCGGCAGAGCCCTCGGTTTATTCAAAGGCAAAGCTTGCAATTTTGCGTGCAATGCATATCAAAACTCAGCTCAATGCTCAAGTCAGAGAGCGTATAGGTGAGCAGAGCGGTATGGATTCACGTGAGCTTTCTCTGCACTGCGCAATGCCGGAGACGGCAGACACGTTTCTTTCGGAAGACGGCTTGTTTTCCGGCTTTTCAATAAAGTCGGGCAAGCAGTACTTTGCTATGCTTCCTCTCGATAAGCTCAGGCTCGAGTCACAGCTTGATAACGGCATAATGGCTTATCTTGCACAGCAGGGCTTTGCACCCGTTGAGTCTGAAGCTGCAACCGAGTCAGCTTCTGAAAGCAGGACAAGCTGTGCAGCAAAGGCAGTTGAAATGCTTGCCGAAAAAGAAAAAAAGGTCTATTTTGCAGATACTCCTTCCTGCGAAATGGTAAAGGATATGTGCGGCGAAGATACCGTAAAGGACGTGTTTGTCTTTACCGGTTACAAGGCCGAAAGGGGCGACGAAGCTCCCCGAAGCTACATAGCAGACCTTGCACGCTACGCTATCCCGGAAGAGGAAGATGCTTTCGGTGCGGCGGTTTCCAACGTCTACACGGGCAATTCTTCAGCCACAGGTGAGCGCAAATATAATATCTACGTTGCGCTTGCGGATAAGAGCACGTCCCGTGTGCTCCGCTTTGTTTCACAGCCGGGCGAAACTCCCGATGAGCTTATCACAGCTTCCATTGAGCTGCTTATGGATATGATATGCGAAAAGTGCACAAAGCTCGGCGAAGCTGTACCTGCCGCAGAGGAAAAGCCCTTTGTTGCAGAGCCTATCGAGGAAATTAAAGAAGAGCTTGAAGTGCCCGATGCACAGGAAACAAAAAAGAAAAAGGGCAGTGCAGTAAAAACCGTTCTGTTTGTACTGCTTGCCGTAATACTCGCTGCTATAGGTTATTTTGCATATAACGGATACGAAAATGCACAGGAGAATAAACAGGCTGCACTCAGTACCTTTGCATCATATTCACAGGGGGCCGCCGACGAGAGCGGCTCCCTTCTCGTTTTTTTGGAAGAAATTACCGATTATTACGAAGAAGAAACCGAAGAGGAATTCACAACCTCGGAAGAGGAATCCTACACAGAAATCACAACCGAAGATAATACAACAACCGATATTTTATCATCAATAACATCGACAATTGCGGCAACAACCGTTAAAATAGAGACCACAGCAAAGCCCACCACAACCAAGACACCGGCAACAAAGCCTACAACTACCAAGAAACCGACAACTACCGCAAAACCCACCACAACAAAGAAACCCGCCACCACTGCCAAGCCGACCACAACTGCGCAGAATTCATCGCAGAAGGCGAAGGGCAAGTTTGTGTTTACGGTTTACGGCTACGGTCACGGTGTCGGTATGAGCCAGGAGGGTGCACTTGGTTATTCAAGAGCGGGCAGCTCTTACCAGAATATACTGCTTCATTATTATCCGAGGGCAAGCCTTGTTAAAACGGACCCCGATATGCCCGAAACTGTTAAATACGGCGGCAAGGAATATCCGCTTGTCGAATATCTGTGCCGAAGCGTTGTGGGCGAAATCAGCTCGGGCTGTAACAGCTCAACAGCCGAGGCCTTCAAGGCACAGACGGTTGCAATGTACACTTATGCAAAGCGACACGGCTTCAATATTGCAGCTTCACTTCACGCTTTTAATATGAATTATAAATATGAAGGCACGGCGGTCGAAACCGCGGTTAAATCGGTGCTCGGTGTTTACCTTGAATACGACGGCAAGCCGATTGAAGCAACCTTCTATGCAATGTCAGCAGGTAAAACCGTCAAGGCTTCAACCGTCTGGGGGAAAACCACATATCCCTACCTCGAGGTTCCGGTTGAAAGCCCGCACGATAAGAAATGCGCAAAATACAGAACGACCTATATAATATCTGCCGAGGATTTTAAAGAGCTTATGAGCAAAACCGTAGGTGTAAATCTTTCCGGCAGCCCTGCAAACTGGATTAAAATTGAAAAGCACGATTCTACGGTAAGCTCGTCGGTTGGCTATATAGAGCGTATGACCGTAGGCGGCAAGGCTATGACGGGCGCATATTTCCGCAGTACGGCAATGCAGTATAAAATCCGTTCACACTGCTTCAGTGTGGCATATATGGAGGAATAAAAAATGACACAGCTTAAATTAGTTTCATCTCTTGAAAAAGTATTTCCGCAGAGCGAGGGCGATTTTTACGAAATAAAAAGCCTTTCAATGCTTATCGGTGAGCGCACAAGCTTTCAGCTTGCAATAAACACGGATGAGCCGCTTTGCTTCACAGTTGAAGGTGCGAGAAGTGTTGAGGTGAATTCATACAATGTCGGCTTTGTGCCGTCAAAACTTCCCTTTTATGAAGACCACGATGATGATATTATCACTTCACCCGACGGCTACTATCCCGACGTGCTTTATCCGACAGAGAACGGTGAGGTTGAGTTTGTAAACGGCGGCTGGTGCTCGGTCTGGTTTGAGCTTGAGGCAAAGTCGGCAGGTGTGAATAACATTACGGTCACACTCTTTAACGAGGATAATGACGAAGTCGGAAAGGCTGAAATCAGCGTTAAGGTAATAAATGCCGTTCTGCCCGAGCAGGAGATTATTCACACGAATTGGTTCCATTGCGACTGCCTTGCAACGTGGTACGGTGTAGAGGCTTTCAGTGAGGAGCATTGGCAGATAATTGAAAACTTTATGCGTGTGGGTAATGCGCACGGCCTTAATATGATTCTCACACCGCTTTTCACTCCGCCTCTTGATACTGAGGAAGGCGGCGAAAGGCCGACAATGCAGCTTGTTGACGTAACCGTAACGGGTAAGGATGAATATTCATTCGGCTTTGATAAGCTTACACGCTGGTTTGAAACAGCCGAGCGCAGCGGTATAAAATATTTTGAGCTTTCTCACCTTTTCACCCAGTGGGGTGCAAGCCATGCACCGAAGATTGTTGACGTAAACGGCAAGAAGCTTTTCGGTTGGAAAACAGCGGCAGGCGGTAAAAAATACGGTTGCTTCCTTGAACAGTTTGCGGCGGCAATAAAGCCTTATCTTGAGGCGAACGGAATGAAGGATAAGTGCTGGCTTCACGTTTCGGATGAGCCTAACGATAAGCAGCTTCGCTCCTACGGCAAGGCAAGCCGCCTTATTTCAAGGCTCTTCCCCGATTATAAAACGCTTGATGCGCTGAGCAATTATAAATATTATAAGAACGGGCTTGTCAAAACTCCCGTGCCGTCGCTTGAACATACGGATAGGTTTTACGGCAATGTAGAAAAATTCTGGACTTATTACTGTTGTGGCCAGTATAAAGGCACGTCAAACCGCTTTATGGCAATGCCCTCTTACCGCACACGTGTAATCGGCTTGCAGCTTTATAAATTCGGCTGTGTCGGCTTTTTGCATTGGGGCTACAATTTCTGGTATTCGCAGTATTCAAAGCGCCGCATAAATCCCTTTGAAGAGACCGATGCCGGCAAAGCATTCCCCTCGGGTGATTCGTTTGTGGTCTACCCGGGTGAAAACGGTCAGCCTCTTGTTTCTTTGAGGTATAAGGTTTTTTACGATGCATTCCAGGATTTGCGCGCACTCAAACTGCTTGAAAGCAAAATCGGCTATGACGAAACACTCGAGCTTATCGAAAACCGCACAGGCGAGCCCCTCAGCTTCACAAACTATGAAAGAGGCATTGAAGCAATGCTCTCAAAACGTGAGGCAGTGAACAAAACGATTGAGGAAAATATTTAATTGCAATTGAATTGCTTCTACTCTACACGAGCTAAACAAAAAAGATGATAAAAACAGTGACAGAGAGTGTAATTTCTCTGTCACTGTTTTCTATTTTAATACAATATATGTTGTTGGTAAAATGTCGTTCCCGTTATAAGGGAAAATAATTTTGTTTTCTGCGAGAGTACCGACTGTCATTGAAATTGCATCCTCAAAAATTCTGAAGTAAGCCATTTGAAAAGCAAGCGATTTTAAGTGGACGGGTATATAGTTTTTGATTATTTTTGATGCTTCTTTCATTATTCTGTTGGTATTTTGTTCAACAGTTTCAACTGCATAATTAAATTGGCTTATAAATTGGTCAAATTGTTTTTGAGTGAATACGGGAACATTTACCGTGAGCTTTTCATTGTCATTCAAAACATAGCCTTTTTTTATGAGCTCGGCAACGACAACATTTTCAAGCTCGTTTTCAAATTTGCTTTTACCCTTGGCAATATCAATGAAAACATTGGTAAGGCTTTTGGATGTATAAAAGCTGTGGTGCACCATATCTCCGTTTACGGTAAAGTCAAAAAACTGCACTCTGTCGCCGTTTGCATTTTCCGTGTTTGATACACCAAACTCAAATCCTTTGTTCCTCATTGAATCTGTCGGCTTTTCAACTGCCCATACGATACAGTTTTCGCCGAATTTATTTTCGGGAATTGTTATATTAACCTTTGACTGCAAATTTTCAAAAATTGCTTTATAAAGTATACAGCACACTGTCAGCCACGCTTCTGAATTTGAGAGCTGTTTGTTGGCTATAATCTCAGTCAGTACATCCGAAATATTATTTCTGAATGCTTTTGTTTTGTTTGAAATCTCTACTGCGCAGTCTTCGGTGAATATAACAATGTTAGTGTAATACTTTCTGCCGTCAAGTCCGAGTAAATCATACTCAACCAGCTGTTTAAGTATGTCTTCGATATATGGCAAAGCAACGCCTAACTCAAGGCTTATTCCCTCTGCGGTAAGTTTATCGTTGTAGCACGCAAAGAGAATGTTCTGGCTGATTTTGCTTTCGCAAAGTGAGCTGTATGTATTTTTGCCGTTGCCCCAATAAAGTATAGATAATTCCTTTGGATTGTAGCTTTGCTGACCGTAATTTCGCTCCATATTCATACCTTCTTTTAATATTTGTCTTGATTTGAAAAGCAGATATTTAACCATACTTTCACTTATCGAGAGGTGCTTGGATATTTGAGAGCACGACTTGTTTTCTATATAATACAAAACAACAGCTTTGCGGTATTTTTCGGAGAGCAGAGCAAGCTCACGCCGCAGTAAATAAAGCGCAGAATCATCATCAAGGCGCTCTGTTTCATCAATCAGGTCGTCTGTTAATTCACACTCTTTGCCTTTGGCTTTGTTTTTGCACCACTTTTTATATACGTTGCCTGCTACTGCCCACATAAAGCCGTAAAAGGCTTGCGGATTGCGAATATTATCAGCAGATTTGTAAATTTCCAATATAATATCCTGCGCTAAATCCTCAGCTTCGAAATGATTTGAGGTCCGTGCCGTGCAGTATGATAATATGGATTTTGCAATGTCCGATATTTTGCTGTCAAGCTCGTGCTTATCCATTTTTGCACCTCCTTTGTAAGTTGACTCACCGGTGGTTTCACCTATATAGTGGAACAAAATGTCGTTTGGTTAAAGTTTGCAAAAAAATTTTTTACATTGTAAAAACAAAAACTATTTGAAACTTAAAATATAAAATTTCATTTATTGAGGGAAAACGTATGGAACGCTTTTGAGCGTTCCTTTAGGTTGTATTAGGCCTTGAGGCAGAGACGATTAGCATAAAAATGTCATCCTGAACGTAAGTGAAGGAATCTTTTAAAGCATAAAGATTCTTTGCCTGTGCTCAGAATGACATTGTTTTTTTATTTGCTGTTTTCGTTGCCTGTTTTACACACTGTTTTTAAATTGCATATTTCGCATTTTGGCTTGCGGGCATCGCAGACCGCTCTGCCGTGCAGAACGCATCGGTGGCAAAAATCGTTGCTCTCCTCGGGCGGCAACAGCTTCTTTAATTCCATCTCAACTTTGTACGGGTCTTTTGTTTTTACTAAACCGAGGCGGTTTGAAATGCGTATAAGATGCGTGTCGGCAACAACTGCAGGCTTTTTGTATACGTCGCCTACAATGAGGTTTGCCGTCTTTCTGCCGACACCCGGCAGGCGTACAAGCTCGTCAATCGTGTCGGGCACAACACCGCCGTATTCGTCAATCAGCATCTGCGCCATACCTATTATATCTCTTGCCTTCATGTGGTAAAAGCCGCAGGGCCGTACTATTTCTTCAACGTCCTCGATTTTTGCCGAAGCATAATCCTCAAGTGTAGGATATTTTGCAAAAAGCTTGGGCGTTACAAGGTTTACTCTTGCATCCGTACACTGTGCAGAGAGCCTGGTTGCAATTATAAGCTGAACAGGGTTTTCGGCGTCAAGTGAGCATATTGCCTCGGGGTAATCTTTTTTGAGCTGCTCAACTGCAAACTCCGCTATTTCTTTTCTTCTCAACGGGAAATCATTCCTTTATGCCGAATTTGTAAATTGTCTTTGCTGTGTATTTCTCACCTGCCTGGTAGGTGCACTGCGGGAAATTCTCGTGATTTGGTGCATCGGGATAAACCTGAGTTTCAAGGCAGAAGCCTGCGTGCTGAATCATCGGGCAGCCGCCCTTGCCTGCTCTTGTGCCATCAAGGAAGTTGCCTGTGTAAAGCTGAACACCGGGCTGATCTGTCCATACGGACATTGTTCTGCCGCTCCTGGGCTCATAAACGGTAATCTTGTCGTGGTCGCCTGCGTTAAGGCAGAAGTTGTGGTCGTAGCCCTTTGCGGCTGTAAGCTGGTCATAATCTGCTTTGATATCCTTGCCTATTTCCTTTGCCTGTCTGAAATCATACGGTGTGCCCTCAACTGCACGAATTTCGCCTGTGGGTATGCTGTCGGGCGTTGTGGGTGTGAATGCATCTGCATCAATCCACAGCACGTGGCCGAGCACGTCGCCGCTGTTACAGCCCGCAAGGTTGAAGTAAGCGTGGTTTGTGAAGTTGATTATTGTTGCTTTGTCGGAAACTGCGCTGTATTCAATAACAACCTGGTTGTCGTCGGTGAGAGTGTAGCGGCACTTTGCTGTGAGTGTACCGGGGAAGCCGTATGTGCCGTCGGGTGAAACGAATGAAAACTCAACCGTGCTGTCGCCGATTTCTTCTGCCGCCCAGTTTGCGTGTGCAAATTCACCGCTTGAGTGCAGGCTCTTCACTCCGTCCTCATTGCAGTCAACATGATATTCGGTGCCGTTTACCGTGAATTTGCCGCCTGCAATACGGTTGGCATATCTGCCGACACACTGGCCCTGATAGTCCGAGCGGTTGATGTGGCCCTCCATATCGTCAAAGCCGAGAAGCACATCCTGCAGAATATCGTCTTTATCATACATAAATGCGCTCAGCCATGTTGCACCGTAGGTGATAAACTCTGCAAAGCAGCCCTCTGCGTTTTTGATTTTATATTTCAGCACCTCACTGCCGTCGGGCATTGTGCCGAAAACACTCTTTGTAATGCTCATTGTTATATCTCCTTAATAAATTTTTAGTAAATCTGTTGAAGAATTGTATTAACTCAAGTATAAATTCAACTTATGAAAATGTCAATCAAAATCGTTGCTATTGACACCTGCGCTTAATAATATTAAAATGTATTATGTATAATTATATTTTTAAAAGGAGGAGTGCGCTTTGACAATGAACGACGTTTTTTCGTTTACCGTGCTTATGAGCAGATATCTGCTCGCAGGTCTTGCTCTGCTTATAATAGGCAGCTGTGTTGTTTCGCTTGTTACAAGGCGCTTCGGCTCAAGGGTCGGCTCCTACCTTGTTGATGTTAAGAATAAAAAGAAAGTGCCGCTCACACGTTGGGAAAACTCAATCGGCAGAAGTCCCACCTGCGACGTTATTCTTAATGTTGCTACGGTTTCACGTTTCCACGCAGTTATCTCAAAACGCAGGACAGGCTGGGTCGTTGCAGACACAAACTCGCGTACGGGTGTGTTTGTCAACGGTGAGCAGATTGCAAAGCCCGTAAAGCTTGAGCACGGCGATAAGGTGAAATTCGGCACAGCGGTGTATGAATTTTTTGACGTTGACGTTGATGACCTTGAGCGTGCGCAGGAAAAAGAACGCAGAAAATGTGCCAAAGCAGCGGCACGCACCAACGTACGCACAGGCAACGAAAACGTTGAGTTTATTCCCGCAATTATAGACGAAGCATCAGAGAAGGCTTACGTAATCGGCTGTGAAAGCTGTGTTATAGGCAGCTCAAACGATGCCGATATAAGAATAAGGCTGTCTGCCGTTTCTCCCGAGCACGCAAGGGTTTACAAGGTCGGCAACGGCTGGTTTATAGAGGATATGGATTCCTACGGCGGCACCCGTGTCAACGCCCGTTCGATTACGGGCAGACGAAGGCTCAAAAACGGCGATATAATAGGCCTTGGCGGAGTTATATTCGTGTTTAACGAGCATTATAAGGTGCGCAGAAAATAATATAAAAGATAAAAAATTAAGGAGGTGAAACGCTTGGCGGAGAATAATAAAAATAAGCAGAAGGCAAAAAAACCGAAACAGCCCTTCAATTGGCTGAGTATGCTGCTTTTTGCCACAATGTTCCAGATAATTTCGATGATGCCCGTTGTGTTTTCTTCAGAGCAGGTTGACAGTGAAGTGCTTATTTCCTTCGGCGGATTTATACTTACCGAATGGCTGTATTTTATCTGTGCACGTAATTTTGCAAATCAGCGTGCAACGGAGCTTGAAATTATCGCATTCACACTTTCGGGCATAGGTCTTGTAACAGTTGCAAGCGTTTACCCCGAATATGCGCTCAAGCAGTTTGTTGCAATACTTATAGGTCTTGCGGCTTTTATAATCCTTCTTGCAATTATGCGTAACACAGAGGTTATTTCTGCTCTGCGTATCCCCGTTGCGATAGCGGCGGTGGGTCTGCTCGGTGTCAACCTCGTTATGGCAAAAACCATAAACGGTGCTCTCAACTGGATAAGCCTCGGCTCGTTTTCAATTCAGCCGTCGGAGCTTGTGAAAATAGCGTTCATTTTTGTCGGTGCGGCAACACTTGAAAAGCTTCAGTCCACAACAAGCCTTACACGCTACCTTATTTTTGCGCTCGGCTGTGTCGGTGCGCTGTTTTTGATGCGAGATTTCGGCACTGCGCTCATTTTCTTTGCAACCTTCCTCGTCATTGCGTTTATGCGCTCGGGCGATATCAAAACAATCGGTCTTATCAGCACTGCGGCTGTGCTCGGTGCAGGTCTTATTATTTATTTCAAGCCTTATGTTGCTTCTCGCTTTGCCGCCTACAGACACGTGTGGGAGCAGGCAAATGACGGCGGATTTCAGCAGACGAGAGTGCTCAGCTACTCTGCAAGCGGCGGCCTTTTTGGCCTTGGTATAGGTGAGGGCAGGCTGAGGACTGTCTATGCCTCCACAACAGACCTTATCTTCGGTGTTGTTTGTGAGGAGTGGGGCCTTATCGTGGGCTTCTGTGTTGTGCTGTGTTTTGCCTTTGTTGCGGTTTATGCACTGCGCCTTGCAACCCACGCACGCTCAACGGTTTATTCAATTGCGGCTGTTGCGGCGGCGGCAATGCTTCTTGTTCAGCTGAGCCTCAACGTTTTCGGCATTACGGATTTGCTTCCGCTTACGGGTGTTACTCTGCCCTTTGTAAGCCGCGGCGGCACGAGTATGATTTGCTCGTGGGCGCTGTTTGCATTCATAAAATGCTCCGATATAAAAACATATCCGAAGCTTGAAAAACAGATGGATGATGCTTAAGCTTATTTCAGAAAGGCAGGTGGTTGACAGGTGAATACGGTAACAAAGCGTGCTTATGTTCTGCTTGCGGTTATAGTTGCTTTTATCGCAGGCGTGGGAATTCTCGGCGCAAGCTACGTGCTTGAGGGCGGCACCTGGGCAACCAGCCGTGTCAATTCTCACCTTTATTCGGGCGGAGAAATCAGAAATGCAGGCAAAATTCTTGACCGCAACGGTGTTGTGCTTGCCCAAAGTAAAAACGGCAAAAGAGTATATAACTCCGATAAGAATATACGCAAGGCTACGCTTCACGCTGTGGGAGATACATACGGCTTTATTGCAACGGGTGCGCACACTCTCTGCCGTGATTCGCTTACGGGCTACAGCCTTGTTGACGGTATATATACGCTCATAAATACAGGTGAGGGCAGTGATGTAAACCTCACAATTGATGCAAAGCTTTGCAGCTATGCATATAAAGCACTGGGCGGCAAAAAAGGCGCAATAGGTGTCTATAATTATAAGACGGGCGAAATAGTCTGTATGGTGTCGGCGCCGACCTATGACCCCGAGAATAAGCCCAAGGATATTGAAACAAATGATAAATATGAGGCTGTTTATATGAACCGACTTATAAGCGGTCTTTTTACACCCGGCTCAACCTTTAAAACAATAACAACGGTTGCCGCTGTTGAAAATATTGCCGATATAAATGACAGAGAGTTTGAGTGCACGGGCGCACTTTCAACCGTACAGGGCGGCGAGATTATATGCAACAATACACACAAAAAGCTTGGCTTCGGCAAGGCATTTACAAAGTCGTGCAACAGTGTTTATGCCCAGCTTGGAATTGAGCTTGGCGCAGATACACTCACAAAAACAGCAAAGTCTATGGGCTTTGGCAAAAGCTATAACATAAGCGGTTTCAGCAGTGCAAAAAGCCGCTTCGATTTAAAAGGTGCGGTCGAAATTGATATCGGTTGGGCTTCAATCGGCCAGTATACAACGCTTGTAAATCCTCTGCACATGATGATGATTGCGGGCAGTATTGCATCCGACGGCACAACTCCCATACCGTATTTTATTTCCGATTCGCTGAAGGACGTAGTCGGCAATATTGTGCCCGAGCGGCTTTTACAGCAGACTACTGCCGCAAAAGTAAAGGAAATGATGCGCAACAACGTTATCAATAATTACGGCGACAGCCGCTTCCCGGGTATGGATTTCGGCGGCAAAACAGGTACGGCACAGGTTGCAGACAAAGCCTCGCACGCTTGGTTTATGGGTTTTTCGTCTAAAGCGGATTTCCCGTATGCAATAATCGTCGTGGTTGAAAACGGCGGCGGAGGCAGTGAGGTTGCCGTGCCGATAGCAAGCAAGGTTATGAAAGAACTCAAAAACAGTATAGGATAAGGGTAAATGAAGAATAAGAGAAAGAGCAGGAAAAATCTGGTTTTAGGTGTGTTTTGTGCTGCGGTGTTAGGCTTTATGGCTTTATCGTTCTGGCAGCTTGGCGGCTTCAATCCGCAGGGCACGCCGAAAATATGCCTTGATGCAGGTCACGGCGGCAGCGACGTCGGCGCAGAGTTTGACGGTAGGTATGAAAAGGACGATAATCTGCGGCTGACACTTGCCGTAGGAGAAATTCTTGAAGAAAACGGCATTGACGTGATATACACACGCAAAAAAGACGAGTTTGTGGAGCTTGAAAAAAGGGCAGAGTATGCCAATAAAAAGAGAGCTACTTATTTCGTTTCAATCCACCGCAACAGTGCAGATGCCGATGTAAGCGGTGTTGAAGCGTGGACAAATAACAGTGCACCGTACTATGAAGAAAAGCTTGCAAAGAATATTCTTGATGCAATAGAAGAAGTCGGCTACGGTGACAACCGAGGTGTAAAACGAGGCTATCAGGGTAATGCGGCATCGAATTATCTTGTCAACTCCGCTACCCAAATGCCGAGCTGTCTGCTCGAAATGGGCTTTATAACCACAGAAGAGGACAACAGGCTTTTTGATGAAAAATTTGATAAATATGCTCTGGCGATAGCGAACGGAATAATGGCGGGCATAGGAGGTAAGGAAGATGGAGTATCAAAAGCTGAGTAAGAACGCAAAATATCTTATGCTTTCAACCGCACTTATCCAAAGTCTTATTGTGCTTGTTGCCTGTATGGCTGTTACGGTTGCGGCGGATTTTTACGGAAAAACAAAGCTTGCGGTTATGATTACGGGCGCAGTTGTTGCTGTGCTGTGGGTTGCGGTTTTTCCGACTGTGCGCTTCAAAAGATATAAATATCTCATTCAACCCGACAGAATCGAAATAATTCAGGGCGTTTTCTGGATTTCACGCACGGTTGTGCCTGTTGACAGAATTCATCAGATAAACGTTTCACGCGGTCCGCTTGATACAGCCTTCGGTGTAGCCAAGGTTTCGGTTATTACGGCAGGCTCAACAGCTGTTTTCCGCTTCCTCGATGAAGATAAGGCACAGCAGTTAGCACTCTTCCTCAACGAAAAGGTACAGCAAAAGCTCGGAGGAAATACGGATGTTCAATAAGCCTTCGAGAAACCATATTACAATAATTCTCGAGCAGATAGGCGCTTTCGGTTTGGTGCTGGTTACGGGTGCTTTTTCGCTGCTGTTTGATGTTGCGGCAGACCTCAAGAGAGGTGTAAGCCTTGTGCATATACTAAAGTATTCGTCCGTAGGAAAAATGCCTGCGCTTGTTGATATCGGTGTGGCTTTGCTTTGTGTAGTGCTCGTAATATGGTTGATTTTACGCTGGAGCAAGACGTTTTTTTATATTGATGCAGGCTATCTTGTTGTGGAAAAGCGTACGCTGATGCACCGCATATCACGCTTGCCGCTTGACAGCATTTCAACAGTTAACCTTGAGCGCAATGTGTTTGAACGCATAGCAGGTACGGCAAAAATAAAGCTTGATATAAATTCTGCCGCAACCGCAAATCAGACCGATTTCACCTTTGTTCTTTCGCTCCCGAAAGCAAGGGCTTTTGAATCGGCACTGCTTGCGGGCAAGTCATCCTCGCAGGCAAACGAAAACGGCTCACCCCGTGAAACTGTCTGCTCGTTTTCAAATTTTCACGCTCTGAGAGATACCTTGCTTGGCTCTCTTCATGTGCCGCTTATTTTAGGGCTTATAATAGCTGTCGTGTTATTGCTCCCTGCAGAAACGGGCTTTTCTGCCGCAGAATCAATACCTGCCTTTGCGCTTATGATTATAAGCTGGGCCTTCAGTGCGATTGCAAGGTTTTTTTCTTACTGCGGTTTTGTAATGGAAAAAGACGATAAAAGCTTTTATATTTCTTCGGGCTTGCTTCGTAAAAAAAGCTATTCGTTTGAAAAGAACAAAGTCAATGCGCTTTTTGTGCGCAGGCCCTTGTTCGCACGCCTGTTTGGCTATTACCGTGCAGAGGTTGCCGTTGTCGGGCTCGGTAACGATAAAAACGAAACGCCGCAGATATGTCTGTTTGTGAAAAAGCAGGAGCTTGAGCGTATTCTCTCGGTCTGTGCGCCTGATTTCGGCTGTGAATCAAAGCCTGTGCGTTCTCATAAGGTCGGGCTTGCCGATGCGCTTATAAAATTCGGTTTGCTTTCATTTATCGTTGCGGCAGTTCTGTGGTCGTTTTCACCTGCGGCAGGCATATTGTCTGCTGTGCTAGGCATCTTATGGGCTGTTTTTAGCTATCGCAGTAAAACGCTGTGTGCCGATGAACACGTTTTTTCATACACAAAAGGCGTACTTTCAAAAACCTACGGCTGTTTTAAATACAGTGCGGTGCAGACTGCCGAGCTTCGCACAAATTCACTTTTTAAGCGTATAAATGCAGGCAGAATACGCATATCAATTCTTTCCGCAAGTGCTGTCAGCGTTCATACAACCGGTTGGTTTGACGGTGCGGAATATGACTTGTTGATTGACAGAATAGGCTGTTAACATATTGTTAATAAATATATGGTAAACTACTTCTAATTATGTGTGCCCATTTTGGCTAAAATTTACAGGAGGCTTGCGGGCAGTATGAAAATCTCTGTTCTTATTGCCGCTTATAACGGCGAAAAATATATTGCTCAGCAGCTTTCCTCGGTGCTCACACAGCTCGGCGAAAACGACGAGGTAATCATATCGGACGATAATCCCTCGGGCGGCACTTATGCCGCTGTTGAGCCGTTTTTGTCAGATTCCCGAATCAGCTATATTCACGGTCCTGCCAAGGGTGTGGATGCAAACAAAGAGTTTTTGCTGAAAAAATGCACGGGTGATATTGCCTTTTTGTGTGACCAGGACGATGTCTGGCTGCCCGATAAGGTTTCGCGGGTTATGAATGCTGTTGAGGGCGGTGCATGCTGTGTGCTTCATAACGCTTACATTACCGACGAAAATCTCAAAAAATCGGGTAAAACTCTTTTTGAGGACAGAGGTGCAAAAACGGGCATTGTTCACAATATAGTACGCAACTGCTATACCGGTGCCTGTATGGCAGTGACACGCAGGGCTTTTGAGGCGGCATTGCCTTTTCCGAAAAATCTGCCTATGCACGACCAATGGTTAGGCCTTGTCAGCGAAAAGGTCGGCAGAGTTGAGCTTATTGACGAGCCGCTTCTGCTTTACCGCCGCAACGAAGGCAGTATGACCGGCGGCAGGACAAGCCTTATTCAGAAAATCAAGTGGCGCATAAGTATTATAAAAAGCATTCTCTCGTATAACTGAAAGGAATGGTATATATAAATACCTGTGTAACAGGCTGTATTGTTACTCACAACAATATGAGCAGTATAGATATGACGGTTTCAACCCTGCTTGAGCACACAAAGGGTGTGGATTTTAAGCTGACGGTTGTTGACAATATGTCGGTTGATTCAACACCCGACCATATAAGAAAAACATATCCCGAGGTAAACGTTATCGAGCCTCACACAAACAACGGCTTCGGCGCAGGACACAATGTTGTTGTGCCGCAGCTTGATTCAAAATATCACTGTGTCATAAACCCCGATATCTCCATTTCCGACGACGTTATTACAAAAATGGCGGCATATATGGACGAGCACCCCGAAATAGGTCTGCTTTCTCCGAAAATATGCTTCCCCGACGGCAGAATGCAGATTCTCGGCAAGCGCAACCCGAAGATAAAATATCTCGTTGCCAGCCGTTTTAGGGGCGAGGGTGAGCCGCAGGGGCTTTTGCGTGAATACGCAATGCTCGATGAGGATTTGAGCGTGCCCTTTGAAATCGAAAATGCAACGGGCTGCTTTATGATGTTCAGAACAGACCTTTTCAAGCAGCTTGGCGGCTTTGATGAGCAGTATTTTATGTATTTTGAAGACTGCGACATCACCCGTGAGGTGCGCCGCACTGCAAAGGCTGTTTTTTACCCCGAGGTTACGGTTTACCACGAATGGGGCAGAGAGAGCAAAAAGAATTTCAGGCTTATGCTTGTGCAGATTTCGTCAATGTTTAAATACTTTTTCAAGTGGGCAAAGCCTGCAAACAGGAGTAAATAAGAGATGAACAAAATAAAAGGCTATTTCAAAAATTTCTGGAAATACCGCTATCTTCTGCAGGAGATAGTGCGTAAGAACGTCAAGCTGCAGTACCGTAACTCTGTTCTCGGTATGTTCTGGACGTTTCTTCAGCCGCTTATGACTACAATTGTGTTAGCGCTTGTTTTCGGCGGCATCTTCGGCAGAAACGACCCGACGGTAGGCTGTTATATGGTT
Source organism: Acutalibacteraceae bacterium (assembly GCA_045604525.1). Lineage (GTDB taxonomy): Bacteria > Bacillota > Clostridia > Oscillospirales > Acutalibacteraceae > UBA8612. Next base: position 29,120 of record JAZUOH010000051.1, on the reverse strand, counting down.
TACCTGCTTTGCGGTCGTTTGCTGTATGAGTTCTTCACGCAGTCAACAAAGCGTGCGATGCGCTCTATAAGACTCAGTGCCAGCGTTATAAAGAAGGTCTATGTGCCAAAGTACATATATCCTCTTTCAAACGTGCTTGCAAACTTTGTAACCTTTGCAATGTCACTGCTTGTGCTTGTTGTTATGGTTATTTACTTCAAGTGTTTCACAGACGAGGTTATCAATATCACACCCTATGTGTTCCTTGCGATTGTGCCTATACTTATTCTGCTTGTTCTTTCGCTTGGCGTGGGTATGATTCTTGCAACGCTCAATGTTTTCTTCAAGGATATTGAGTATATCTACGAAGTGTTCTGTATGCTTCTTTTCTATCTCACACCTATTTTCTACACGGTAAAATCACTCGGCGCAATCAAAATTGTTCAGTACGGCCTTATGGCAAATCCGCTTTATTCAATTGTTTCAATGTTCCGTGACTGTGTGCTTTACGGAGTTATGTGGAATTGGAATCACTTTGCTTATGCACTTGGCTTCAGCCTTGTTACACTTGTTATCGGCTTCTGGGTATTCAACAAGAAGCAGGATAAGTTTATTCTTCACATCTGAGGTGACCTGTTTTGGCAAAAGATGCAGTCAGGGTTGAAAACGTCAGCGTTCTGTTCAACCTTAATAAAGAAAAAGTTGACAATATAAAAGAGTATTTTATAAAGCTTGTCACACGCAAGCTTCACTATAACGAGTTCTGGGCGCTTACCGATATTTCCTTCAATGTCGAAAAGGGCGAGCGTCTGGGAATACTCGGTTTCAACGGTGCAGGTAAGAGTACATTGCTCAAGGTAATTGCAGGCGTGCTCAAGCCCACAAAGGGCTCTGTTAAGGTTGAGGGCGTAATCGCTCCTTTGCTTGAACTCGGTGCAGGCTTTGATATGAATTATTCGGGCGCAGAGAATATCTATCTTTACGGTGCCACAATGGGCTACTCAAGAAAGTATATCGAAGAGAGATACGACGAGATTGTCGAATTCTCCGAGCTTGGCGACTTTATAGACGTGCCCGTGAAGAATTACTCATCGGGTATGAGGGCAAGGCTCGGCTTCGCAATCGCAACTGCGGTTGACCCCGAGGTGCTTATTCTTGACGAGGTTCTCTCCGTAGGTGACGCAAAGTTCCGCATAAAGAGTGAAAACAAAATCAAGGGTATGTTTGATAAGGGCGTAACCGTGCTTTTCGTTTCGCACAACACTGCGCAGGTGCGCCGCCTTTGCACAAAGGCAATTCTGCTCGACCACGGCAAAATCATCGCAAACGGCGACGTTAACGAGGTCTGCGATATTTATGATGAAAGAGTAAAAGGAAAATAATCTTTAAAATAAAAGGAATGATATTATGGTTTTCGGCGTTGTTCTTGCAGGCGGCAAGGGAAGCAGAATGGGCAACACGGATATGCCCAAGCAGTTTCTCAAGCTCGGCACAAAACCGATTCTTATTCACACTATCGAAAAGTTTTTTGTAAACTCACGTTTTGAAAAAATTATTGTGCCCACCCACAAATCATGGGTTGAGCACGCACGTAACCTTGTTGAGAAAAATCTCGGCAATACAGATAGGGTTGTTGTTATCGACGGCGGCGAAACCCGCAACGATACAATTATGAATGCAATCGCTTATATTGAAGAAAACTACGGCCTTGATGACGATACAATCGTTGTAACGCACGACTCTGTACGTCCCTTTGTTACACACAGAATCATTGATGAAAATATTGATTTTGCCGCAAAGTACGGTGCATGTGACACAATGGTGCCCGCTGCAGATACAATTGTTGAAAGCTGTGACGGTGAGGGCATTACATCAATCCCGATTCGTGACCATATGTACCAGGGTCAGACTCCGCAGTCCTTCAAAGCAAAGCGCCTTAAAGAGATTTTTGAGTCGCTGAGCGAAGAAGAAAAGAATATTCTCACCGATGCCTGCAAGATGTACGTTCTTAAAGGTGAGCACGTGCACGTGCTCAAGGGTGAGGTTTTCAACATCAAAATTACCTATCCGTTTGATATGAAGGTTGCACAGTCGCTTATCGGTGCAACAGATGAGCTTGAGGGCAAATAAAGATGATAAATGCAGTATATCAGCTTGTATCCCCCAGAATGATTGAGGTTGCATATAAGGAAATTGACCTTGCCGCAGGCGAGGTTATTATGCGACCCTATAAGGTTTCGGTCTGTAAGGCCGACCAGCGCTACTACCAGGGCATGCGCTCGCAGGCGGCACTAAAGGCAAAGCTTCCTATGGCGCTCACTCACGAGTGTGTTGCACAGGTTGTCTATGACCCGACAGGCACTTATTCTGTCGGCGATTTTGTTGTGCCCGTGCCCAACACTCCCACGGAAAAAGACAGCGTTGTTGCTGAAAATTACCTTCGCTCAAGCTATTTCCGCTCCAGCGGTTACGACGGCTTTTTGCAGGATTTTATCACGGCAAAGCCCGACAGAGTTGTAAAGCTTCCCAAGGGTATGAATATGAACGTTGCTTCGTTTACCGAGCTTGTAAGCGTCAGCGTTCACGCAATATCACGCTTTGATAAAATTGCACACTCACGCCGCAACAAAATAGGCATCTGGGGCGACGGCAACGTCGGCTACATAACAGCGCTTATTATGCACTATCTCTACCCTGAAACAGAGCTTTATATCTTTGGCACGGTTGAAGAGAAGCTGTCTTATTTTTCTTTTGCAAAGGGTGCATATCACGTTGACCACGTGCCGGAGGGCATAAGTGTTGACCATGCATTTGAGTGTGTAGGCGGCGGCGGATGCCAGCCTGCAATAAACCAGATGATTGACCTTGTTAACCCCGAGGGCACACTTTCACTTATGGGTGTAAGCGAAAATAACGTCGGCATCAACACACGTATGGTGCTTGAAAAGGGTTTGAGGCTTTTTGGCTCATCCCGCAGCGGTGTTGAGGATTTTGCAAAGGCTGTTGAGATGTATGAAAAATATCCCCGCCTTGTCAGCTATCTGGACAACCTTGTGGGCGACGTCGTAAGGGTTGAGAGCATATCCGATATTCACCGTGCGTTTGACCTTGATTATCACCGCAGCTTCGGCAAGACGGTTATTGATTGGGCTAAGTAAATGAAAAGTTTGTTTTACCGTTTGTTCGCACTTTCCTTTAATATTTTCCGCACCCTGTTTCGTGTAAAACGGAACAGGGTTGTGTTGCTTTCGCCGCACAATGCTTCATTTAACGACAGCCTTGGCTGTGTGAAGGCAGAGCTCGAAAAACGTGGCGGATATGAGTTGTGCTATATCTCTCACGCAGACCTTGCCTCTGTAATGAAGGCCGCAGTGTTCTTTACTAAAAAAGCGTATCAGCTTGCAACGGCAAAATATGTTTTTATGAACGATAACTTTATGCCGCTCGGCTATCTGAATTTTCGCAAAGAAGCGGTTATAGTACAGCTCTGGCACGCAGAGGGTGCGTTCAAAAAATTCGGTCTTGATATTGAGCAGCCTGCCGATATACGTGCACGTGAAATTGCGGCGAATAAAAAGCTCACCTATGTTGTCTGCTCGTCTGACGGAGTTGCCGATATTTATGCAGGTGCCTTCGGTGTTGAGCGTGACAGAGTTTTGCCCATCGGCTCGCCGAGGGCGGACGTGCTCATTAAGGCGGATAATGCGGCAGCTCTCCGTGCAAAGTTTGAGGAGAAGTATCCGCAGTGCAGGGGCAAAAAAATCGTGATCTATGCGCCCACTTTCCGTGATGACCCCGAGCTTGATAAAGCGTTTTTGTCTTATTTTGACTATTCACATTTTGAAAAAGAGCTCGGCTCAACTCACTGTCTGCTCGTGCGGCTTCATCCGCAGGTTCACGGCACGGCACGTATTGACGGTGCTGTCGATGTGACAAATTATAAAAGCGTAAACGAGCTCACTCTCATAAGTGATGTGCTCATAACCGATTATTCCTCAATCTGTATGGATTTTGTGCTGCTTGATAAGACCTGCGTTTTCTTTGCGCCTGATCTTGATGAATACACTGCACGCAGGCCGTTTTATAAGGCTTACCGCAGCTATGTGCCCGGCGAAATTGCGCAGGATACAGCATCTCTTGTAAGCTTGCTTAAAACAAATCAACGCTGTGAACGTGCAGAAAGTTTTAAAGAGTTTAATCTCAATAAGGTTGACGGCAATTCGCTTGACCGCTTGTTTGAAAGAATTTTTTAAATAATGATAGACAAAGTAAATGAAAAATGTTATTATTAAATAAATTAGAAGGTGGAGGAGGTGCAACAATAATGGATTACATTACAATCATCGTAGACGCTATCGTAGCATTCGTAAAGGAGTTTGACATCAACGCAGTTGTAACAGCTTTCGGCAAGATCGACTGGAACGGTGTTAAGGATGCAGTTGTTTCTGTATTCGACGCTATGGAAAAGCTTTTCTAAGTTAATTGCTACGTGAAAGCAGAGCTTCGGTTTACCGAAGCTTTTTCTTTTTTGTGCGAAGCGCACACCAAATGCCTCAATGAATGCAATGCTCAGAGGGAGAGAGATACAGCGAGATAAGCTAATTGACAAATTACAGTTTAACTGAACTCATCTCTACAAACTCTAATTTTTGCTTGAAATTTTTTTATTTATATTATATTATAAAGGGTAAGAAATGAGGTGCTTTTTATGCCTATATGCTTTGACAGCGAAAACAAAATTTTTAAGCTTGACACAAAAACGTCGAGCTATATTTTCCAGGTGTTTGAGGAAGATTATCTGATACACCTTTACTACGGCGCATACATACCCGACAACAATGTTGCCGACCTTGCAATGCGCAACTGCAACGCATCCTTCAGCCCTGCAAATGCCGCAATCGGTGAGCACGGCTTCAGCTGCGACTCCTGGCCTATGGAGTATGCCTGCAACGGCACAGGCGATATGCGTATTTCTGCTCTTGCCATCCGCAACTGTCACGGCAACGCTTCCACCGACGTGCGTTATGTAAAACACCGCATCATTAAGGGCAAGCCTGCGCTTGAGGGCCTGCCGTCACTCTATACCATTACCGATGATGATGCAACCACTCTTGAGGTTGAAACTCTCGATAAGGTTACGGGTGCAAAGGTTTACCTTTACTACAGTGTTTTTGAAAACTGTGGTGCAATGACACGCTGGGTACGGATTGAGAACTCATCCGAGTACCCGATGGATATTCAGCGTGCATACAGTGCTTGTATCGACCTGCCTACAATGAATTATAATATGATGCATCTGTACGGTATGTGGTGTAAGGAGCGTACGCTCACCTCGCACCATCTTGCACACGGCATTCAGTCCGTTGCAAGCAAGCGCGGTTCATCAAGCCATACTCACAACCCATTTGTTGCCCTCGCAGATGACAGAGCAACCGAAGATTACGGTGAGGTTTACGGCTTCAATCTTGTTTACAGCGGCAACTTTGCCATTGATATTGAGGTTGATTTCAACTCTGCAACCCGTCTTATTGCCGGCATAAACCCGACGGATTTCTGCTGGCGACTTGAATCGGGCGAAAGCTTCACTTCACCCGAGCTTGTAATGGTTTACACTAACGAGGGTATCGGCGAAATGAGCCGTATTTTCCACAGGCTTTACAGCAACCACCTTATTCGTGGTGAGTGGAAAAATAAAAAACGCCCCCTGCTTATCAACAGCTGGGAAGCAGCCTTCTTCGATTTTGATGATGATAAGCTTGTTGCTTTTGCTGAACGTGCAAAGGAAATCGGCATTGAAATGCTCGTTATGGATGACGGCTGGTTCGGTGTGCGCAATGATGACAGACGCTCACTCGGCGACTGGTATGTTAATGAGAATAAGCTCAAGGGCGGTCTTTCAAGCCTTATTGAGCGTGTTAACGCACTCGGCCTCAAGTTCGGTATCTGGTTTGAGCCCGAGATGATTTCGCCCGATTCCGATCTCTACCGTGCTCATCCCGATTGGTGCATCCACGTGCCCGAGAGAGTGAATTCAATCGGCAGAAATCAGTACATTCTCGATATGACACGGAAGGATGTGCGTGACAACATCTATGAGCAGATGTGTGCGATTCTGCGCAATAATAAAATAGATTACGTAAAGTGGGATTTTAACCGCAACATTACCGAGGCGGGCTCAGCACTTCTCCCTGCAGAGCGTCAGCAGGAGTTCTTCCACCGCTTTGTTCTCGGCACTTACGAGCTTATGGGCAGAATAGTGGACGAGTTCCCGCACATTCTTCTTGAAAACTGCTCGGGCGGCGGCGGTCGCTTTGACCCCGGTATGCTCTACTTCTCACCGCAGATTTGGTGCAGCGACAATACAGACCCGATTGAGCGTCTTACAATCCAATTCGGTACATCAATGTGTTACCCCGTTTCCTGTGTTGGTGCTCATGTTTCTGCCTGCAGCCGTACGGGCTACGAAACAAAGGGCAATGTCGCAATGAGCGGCACCTTCGGCTACGAGCTTGACCCGATTAAGCTTAGTGAAAATGAGCTTCGCATAATCCGTCAGCAGGTGAGCGATTATCATAAATATTATAATGTAATTCACAACGGCGACCTTTACAGGCTTATTCACCCGACAGAGAATAATCACCGCTGTGCCTGGGGCTACGTTTCGCAGGATAAGAATGAGGCACTGTTTACATTCGTTACAATGCTCAGATGTCAGAATTCAACCTTCTACGTCAGACTCAAGGGCCTCGACCCGGATAAGTATTATTATGATGATGAAACCTGTGAGGTTCACTCGGGCGCCCTGCTTATGAATGCGGGTCTCAACCTTAAAAATTGCCCCTGCAGTGACGGCTCAAGCTTTATGATTCACCTTAAAGCAGTTGATAAAAAATAAACATATAAAAAGGAGACAAAACAATGAAAAACTTTAAGCGCATTCTCAGCGTTCTTCTGTGCGTGTTTATGCTTGCTTCTGCAGTTGCAGGCTTCGCAGGCGCAGAAGAGGCAGCAACAGGCAAAACCCCCACAAGAGTTTCCGTTACCGTTAACGGCGACACATCCGCTTCCCGCGGTCTTTGCTGGTACACAGTTGAGCAGACAGACACAAAGGTAGAGCTTCAGGGCGTTTCCGCTTCTGAATACAAGGTTGAAAACGTTGTATGCGAAGAGTGGGAAGGCAACTATATGCACAAGCTCACAGTGGCAGGCCTCAAGGCAGGCGTTACTTACACCTACCGTGTAGGCGACGGCACCGAGTGGAGCGACTGGGGCACCTTCACAACCGATAACGGTGACGATGTTGTATGCTTTATCAACATTGCAGACGTTCAGGCAGGCGATTATGAGGGCTTTATGAGAGGTGCAAACACTCTTGCAGCTGCATTTGCTCTTATGCCCGATGCAGACTTTGTTTCAAACTGCGGTGACTTCACAAACGACAGCACAAACGAAGAGTGGGATGCTTACGATAAGGCTTTTGCTCCGCTTAATAAGCAGTACACACTCGTTCCCGTTTCCGGTAACCACGACGGCCTCGGCGTTGAATATTGGTTTACCAATATGTTCAACCTTGATACAACAGAGAGCGTTCAGGTTAAGGACGGCGTAAACTATTCTTTCGATTACGGTAACGCTCACTTTGCAGTTCTTAACACAAACGACCTTCTTTCAATCTCAAACGCACAGCTTAACTGGCTGAAAAACGATATGAACTCCACAGATAAGGATTGGAAAATCGTTTTCTTCCACAAGTCACCTTATTCACTCGGCAAGGATGCAAAGTGGCCCGATGCTCTCTATCTTCAGAAGGTTCTCACAAAGGTTCTTGATGAGTGTAATGTAGATTTTGCTTTCTCCGGTCACGATCATCAGTATATCAGAACAAAGCCTCTTACAGGCAACGAGCTTAATAAGGACGGTACAACCTACGTTCTCTCCGGTACAGCAGGCGGTAAGAGATACGAAATCCGTCCCTTCCTTCAGAATCATTTCCTCAACACAAGCTTCATCGACAGAATTGTTATTCAGCGCGACGGTGTAGGCTTTGAATCAGAGGATTATATCGGCGGCTGCTTCGAGACAATTCAGATTGAGGGCGACAAGCTCTTCCTCAAGACATATATTGTCAATGATGAAACAGGTGAAACCGTTCTTGTAGACGAGTACGGTATCCAGAAGAATCTCGGCGAAAATAAGGTTACATTCACAGGTGACAACACAACATCAGAGATGGATTATATCATGGGTGTTGTTCCCTCGTTCCTTGGCCTTGCAACCTATGCAATTACCGAGTGGCTTCCCAAGTTCCTCATTATGCTTCCCGAGCTTCTCTACTCTGTAATCGAGTATGACGTATTTTAATTAAATACAATAATATATGCAACAGCGATGCAGGTAACTGTATCGCTGTTTGATATTTATGACAACAAATTTTAATAAAGTGTTTACAAAAAATATTGGTAAAAAACTCTTGACATTCTTTCCTTTCGGATATATTATATGTATAGTTTAGCACTCGAAATAAAAGAGTGCTAAAGTTAGCACAACAAAAACGGAGGGAGGAGAGAAATATGGAAATGACACCGCGCAAGCAGAAAATTCTTGCCGCAGTTGTTGAAAGCTATATCCGCACGGGCGAGCCTGTCGGCTCAAAGAATCTGATGGGTGAGCTTGATTTTTCCGTTTCCTCCGCTACCATCCGTAACGAAATGGCGGACCTTGCCGATATGGGCTACCTTGAGCAGCCTCATACCTCAGCAGGCAGAGTGCCCACAACGCTCGGCTACCGCTACTATATCGATAAGCTCATGAATAAAATGGAGCTTAACGAGGCGGATTGCAAGAGCATCACAAAAACGGTCTCATCCGGTAGCGGCGACCCCGAGCAGCTTCTTGAAAAAGCGGGCGAGGTTATCGCAAAGCTCACAAACTGTGCGGCAATCACAACAATGCCGGCAGGGGATAAGGCAACTGTCCGCAGGGCGGAAATTGTGCCCGTGAGCAACCGTACGGCGATGATTGTTCTGCTCACCTCGGCAGGCACGCTCAAGAGCAAGGCTTGCCGCAGCGATATGCCAATAACTCCGCAGACGGTTGAGCGCTTCTACAGTGTATGTGCCTCTCACTTCATCGGCAAGCCCCTTGAAGAAATCGGTACGGTAATGCTTCAGACGCTTGTTGCTTCTCTCGGTGAATATGCGCTCGAGATGTCGCCTTTCTTTGTGGCACTTGCCGACCTTGCCAACGATGCGCTCGGTTCGGATGTTCTGCTCGAAGGTCAGTCAAATCTCTTTAATCACCGTGAGCTTGGCTCAAACGTGCTTGAGCTTATGGAGTTCCTCCGCAAGGGTGACCCGATTGCAAAGCTCATCTCAAAGGGCACAGAAGATGTCGATATAAAAATCGGCACGGAAAACGAATACAAACAGCTTTCAAACTCAAGCGTCATTATTTCTCACTACGATATCAACGGTGAGCGGTCAGGTGCGCTGGGTATAATCGGCCCGACAAGGCTCGATTACGCAAGGCTGATTCCGTATATGCAGTTTGTTTCGGGTCTTGTAGGCAAGATTCTTACCGAAACACTGGAAGAATAAAAGAAAGGAAGGTTTAATAGATGTCAGAGAAGGAAAACACCGCTGCACAGGCAGCCGAAGAAAAGGAAGAGAAGAAAGAAAAGAAGGCAAAGAAAAAGGCAGATAAAACCGCTGAGCTTCAGGCAGAGCTTGAGGAACAGAAGAATCAGTACCTTCGCCTTGCGGCAGAGTACGATAACTACCGCAAACGCACACAGCGTGAGAAGGATGCACTCAACGGCGATATCAAGGCTTATATTATCGGCGAAATTCTTCCCGTAATTGACAATTACGAGCGTGCCTGCGCAATCACCTCGGCAGATTACGAGACCTACAAAAAAGGCATCGAAATGATTTTTACCCAGCTTTCCGATATTTTCAAAAAGCTCGGTGTTGAGCCGTTTGGTGAGGCAGGCGAAGCTTTTGACCCCACAATGCACAACGCAGTGATGCATATCGACAGCGAAGACCTTGGCGAGAGTGTTGTAGCACAGGTTTTTGCCAAGGGCTACAAAATCGGCGATAAGATAATCCGCTGTGCAACAGTCCAGGTTGCAAACTAACAACGTTAACAAATCACTTTATAATAAAAAGGAGTAATTCATTATGGCAAAAGTAATAGGTATTGACCTTGGTACAACAAACTCATGCGTAGCAGTTATCGAAGGCGGCGAGCCCGTAGTTATTGCTAACGCAGAAGGCGCACGTACAACTCCCTCTGTTGTTGCATTCAGCAAGGACGGCGAGAGAATGGTAGGCCAGGTTGCAAAGCGCCAGGCTATCACAAACCCCGACCGTACAATCGCATCAATCAAAAGACAGATGGGCACTGATTTCGGTGTAAAGGTTGATGACAAGCGCTTCACACCCCAGGAAATTTCCGCTATGATTCTTCAGAAGCTCAAGGCTGATGCAGAGGCTTATCTCGGCGAAAAGGTAACAGAGGCTGTTATCACTGTTCCCGCATACTTCACAGACGCACAGCGCCAGGCAACAAAGGATGCAGGCCACATCGCAGGTCTTGAGGTTAAGAGAATCATCAATGAGCCCACAGCAGCTGCTCTCGCTTACGGTATCGATAAGGAGAATGATCAGAAGGTTATGGTTTATGACCTTGGCGGCGGTACATTCGACGTTTCTATCATCGAAATGGGCGACGGTGTTCAGGAGGTTCTTGCAACAGCAGGTAACAACCGTCTCGGCGGTGACGATTTTGACCAGAGAATTATTGACTGGCTTGCAGACGGCTTCAAGGCAGAGCAGGGCATCGACCTTCGCGGCGACAAGATGGCTATGCAGAGACTCAAGGAAGCTGCAGAAAAGGCAAAGATTGAGCTTTCCGGTGTTACAACCTCTGCAATCAGCCTTCCCTTCATCACAGCTGATGCAACAGGCCCCAAGCACCTTGAAACAACACTCACACGTGCAAAGTTCAACGAGATGACAGCAGACCTTGTTGAGGCAACAATGAATCCTGTTCGCCAGGCTATCTCCGATTCGGGTCTGAGTGTCAGCGAAATCGATAAGGTTCTTATGGTCGGCGGTTCTTCAAGAATTCCTGCTGTACAGGAAGCAGTTCAGAAGTATCTCGGTAAAGAGCCCTTCAAGGGCATCAATCCCGACGAGTGTGTTGCAATCGGTGCAGCACTCCAGGCAGGTGTTCTCGGCGGCGAAGTAAAGGGTATGCTTCTTCTTGACGTTACACCTCTTTCACTCGGTATTGAGACAATGGGCGGCATCAACACAAGTATTATCGAGCGTAACACAACAATCCCCGTAAAGAAGAGTCAGATTTTCTCAACTGCTGCTGATAATCAGCCCTCTGTTGAAGTTCACGTTCTTCAGGGCGAAAGAGAGTTTGCAAGAGATAACAAGACTCTCGGTGTGTTCCACCTTGACGGCATTATGCCCGCACCCCGCGGCATTCCCCAGATTGAGGTAACATTTGATATCGACGCTAACGGTATCGTTCACGTTTCCGCAAAGGACCTCGGCACAAACAAGGAGCAGTCAATCTCCATCACAGCTTCCTCCAATATGTCAAAGGACGATATCGAGAAGGCTGTTAACGAGGCTGCACGCTTTGCAGAGGAAGATAAGAAACGCCGTGAGGAAGTTGACACACGCAACAACGCAGACCAGATGGTTTACCAGAGCGAGAAGCTTCTCAACGAAAACGGCGACAAGTTCGCAGAGGCAGAGAAGACAGAGCTCACAGGCAAAATTGATGCCCTTAAAGAAGCTCTCAAGGGTGAGGATATCAATCTTATCAAGTCCCGCCAGGAAGAGCTTACAAAGCAGTTTAACGATATTTCCGTAAGACTCTATCAGGAGGCTGCAGCAGCACAGCAGGCAGCACAGGGCGCAGACCCCGCACAGGCAGCACCCGGTGCAGATAACAACGGCTACTATGATGCACCCTTCACAGACGTAACAGACGAAAATAATTAATATAACAGCAATGAGGGGCGAAAATTCGTCCCTCATTGAGCGGTTTATGAAAGAGGAAATACCTTGGCAGATAAACGTGATTATTATGAAGTGCTCGGCGTAGAAAAAACGGCGAGCGACGATGAAATTAAAAAAGCATATCGCAAGAAGGCGAAGGAGTTTCACCCCGACCTTCATCCCGGTGATAAAGCGGCTGAGGAAAAGTTCAAAGAGGCTAATGAAGCTTACGAGGTGCTTTCAGACCCCGACAAGAAGTCTAAGTATGACCGATACGGTCACGCAGGTGTTGACCCCAACTACGGTGCGGGCGGTGCAGGCGGATTTGGCGGCGGCTTCGGCGGAATGGATTTTGACCTTGGCGATATTTTCGGCAGCTTCTTTTGCGGCGGCTTCGGCGGTGGCGGCCGACAGGCTAACCCCAACGCACCCCGCAGAGGCAGCGATACACAGGCACGTGTAACGCTTTCTTTTGAAGAGGCGGCAAAGGGCTGTAAGCGCAAGGTCGATTTTACACGTGTTGAGCTTTGTCCCGAATGTAAGGGCAGCGGTGCGGCATCGGGCACAAGCCCCGAAACCTGTCCCGACTGTCACGGCAGAGGCCAGGTCAACGTTCAGCAGCGTACACCCTTCGGTGTTATTCAGACATCAAAATCCTGCTCCCGTTGCGGCGGTAAGGGTCAGATAATCAAAACACCCTGTTCAAAGTGTCACGGTAAGGGTGCGGTAAGCAAAAAGGTTACGCTTGAGGTCGATATCCCCGCAGGTATTGACGACCGTCAGGTGCTCAATGTCGGCGGCCAGGGCAACAGCGGTATAAACGGCGGCCCTGCAGGAAACCTGCACGTCACTGTCTTTGTCCGTCCCCATCCGTTCTTTGAGCGCGACGGCTACGATGTATGGTGCGAGGTTACAATCAGCTTTGCCCAGGCGGCACTCGGTGATACACTTGAGGTTCCCACACTCGACGGTAAGGTGCGTTATGATGTGCCTGCAGGCACACAGCCCGGCACTGTGTTTAAGCTCAGAGGCAAGGGTATTCAGTCGCTTAACGGCAGAGGCAGGGGCGACCAGCTTGTGCGCCTTGTTGTTAACGTACCCAAAAATCTCTCATCGCATCAAAAGGAGCTTTTGCGTGAGTTTGATGCCGAGTTTGGCTCAAAGTCTACAATAAACTCTGATTCCGACGATAAGAAAGGCTTCTTCGGTAAAAAGAAAAAATGATTGATACCGTAATTTTTGATCTTGACGGCACTTTGCTCAACACGCTCGACGATTTGACGGACAGCGTAAATTATGCGCTCAGTGAAATGGGCTGTCCGCTTCACACTGCCGACGAAGTGCGTATGATGGTGGGCAACAGCGTTATTTATCTTATTGAAAAGGCTTTGCCCGAGGGTGCGGATAAAGAAACCTTTGATAAAACGCTTGCGCTTTTTGAAAAGCATTATCAGACTAATATGCGCAACAAAACAGCACCTTATAGCGGCGTTATGTCAATGCTTGAAAAGGTGAGGGCTGAGGGTTACAAAACGGCTGTGGTGTCAAATAAGCCCGATGTTTTTACAAAACAGCTTGTAAGTGAGCTTTTCAGTGAATATATCAGCACCGCAATCGGCAGAAGCGATTCTATGCCTCGTAAGCCTGCGCCCGATACTGTGTGGTATGCGCTTGATTTGCTGAAAAGCAAAAAAGAATACGCAGTTTATGTGGGTGACAGCGAGGTGGATGCACTTACGGCAAAAAATGCAGGTATACCCTGCATAGGCTGTCTGTGGGGCTTTCGTGACAGAGAAACTCTCGAATCTGCAGGTGCACAGTATCTTATTTCTTCGCCCGATGAGCTTGTCGGTTTAATTAAAACAATATAAATTTCCTTTGAGGAATAATGAAAGAAGCACTTTGGTTAAGTGCTTCTTTTTTTATAAATATTTGTTTTTATATTTTATAAACGCAATATCAACAGTTGAAAAGGCAGAGCATTTGTGGTATAATCTATCGTAATAAAAATGTGAATTCTGAGGTGTGTATAATGTCAAAGTGGATTGATAACAAAACGGTAATTATTACAGGCGCATCGAGCGGTATAGGTAAAATGCTTGCAGAAAGGCTTATGAAGGAGCATAACTGCAAGGTTATAGGCGTTGCAAGAAGTGAAAAGAAAATGATAAACTTTGTTGAAGAGCTCGGCGATTATGCAAAGCTGTTTTCATATAAGCTTTTTGACGTTTCCAGCTATGATAATTGGCTCAGCTTTCACGATTGGCTTGTTGAAAACAATATCGCTCCCGACGTTCTTATCAACAACGCAGGCGTTCTTCCCCGTTTTGACAGACTTATGAACTATACAAAAGAGGAAATTGATGAATCAATCAATATCGACTTTTATTCAGCAGCGTATTCTTCAAAAATTATGCTTCCTCTTCTTCTCAAGAGCGAAACTCCCGCAATTATAAACGTTGCATCATCTGCGGCACTTATGGCTCTGGGCGGCACATCAATGTATTCTGCAAGCAAGGCCGCAGTTAAAGGCCTTACAGAGGCTATGAGAGAAGAGCTCAGAGGCGAAGCATATATTGGCCTTGTCTGTCCTGGATTTACAAAGACAGATATTTTCAGAAATCAGGGCGAAACAAACGGTATGGACCTTATAAATATGGTTTCAACTCCCTGCGACAAGGCAGTTAACAAAATCCTCAAGGGCATACTCGGTAAAAAATCATACATTGTCGTAGGCTTCGACGGCAACGCAATGGGCAGGTTCAACCGCCTTATGCCTGTACAGGGCTCAAGACTTTTCAGCTCTGTAATCAAAGCCTTCAAAATTGACCTTTTTGCATCAACCTTCGGTTACGAAAAGAAAGGCAAATAAGCTTTAAAATAAAATGGGCTCGCAGGTTAAAATCCTGTGAGCCCATTTTTATACCGTGATAAATTCTTTTATCTGTTCAAACAGCTTTCTGCTTATGCCGTCAATACGCATCAGGTCTTCGGTTGTCACAAATCTGCCGTGAGTTTTGCGGAATTCAATGATATTCTCCGCTCTTTTTTCTCCGATACCGTAAAGACTCGTCAGCTCCTCCTTATCGGCAGTGTTAATGTTTATAAGGGCACTGTCGCTCTCGGTTGTAACAAAAGGGGTGACGGGCTTTATGTCGGGCTTGTCGGCAATGCCTTTAAGCGTGGAAAAGAGCACGGCAAAGCCGAAGCACATAAGGCAAACGAAGATAAGTGTGCGTGAAGCAGAGCTTTTCATTTAAACAGTTTCAATCTCAATTGTGTTGATGATAACGTCCTCAACGGGTTTGTCGCCACGGGCTGTTTTAACGCCTGCAATTGCGTCAACAACATCCATTCCCTCGTAAACCTGGCCGAAAACGGTGTGCTTGAAATCAAGCCACGGTGTGCCGCCGACAGCCTTGTAATTTTCAACCGATTCGGCGGGGAAGCCTCTGTCAGAAAGCTGTTCCATCTGTGAAATAAAGCCGGGGTCACAGCTGTTTGCCTGTACAATGAAAAACTGACTGCCGTTAGTGCAAGGTCCGGAGTTTGCCATTGAAAGTGCACCTCGGAGATTGTGAAGGTCAACACAGAATTCGTCCTCAAATGCCTTGCCCCAGATGCTTTCGCCGCCGCAGCCTGTTGCCGTGGGGTCGCCGCCCTGTATCATAAAATCTTTGATAACTCTGTGGAAAACAAGGCCGTCATAGTAGCCGTTCTTTGCGTGTGTTGTGAAGTTTTCAACTGTCTTGGGCGCAAGTTCTGCAAAAAGGCGGATTTTGATATCGCCCATATTTGTTTTCATTGTTGCAACGGTTTCGCCGCTGAGCGGTCTGTCAAGCTGGTTAATCATTTTTTATCTCCTTTAGTTTTGCTTAAATGCATTGTAGGTGTAGAAGGTGAGTCTGATGTTGCTGTCCTCAGGCAGCTCGTTTTGCTTATAGTACTCGTCGCCGTACCACTGTGCCGCAACATAAAGACCGCGTCTTTTGCCAATCCATGAAGCGTTGTGTGTGCCTTCTTCAAGTTTCTCGGGCAGTACGTCTTCTGTGTCGGTGATGTTAAGGCCTGTCATATCGTAAAATTCAAAGCCTGCCTTTTCAAGCTCGGCAATATATGCACAAAAATCCTTATAATCCGAACCGGTTGAGCCGAAGGCATAGGTGTAGCCCTGCTCATTCTTGTTCTCTCTGTAAAAACCGATTGTGCCGTGAACAGCAGGAACATCTTTAAACAGTGCGTTGTCGGGCCACTTGTGAACAGTGGGTGCCTTTGTTTCAACAACTTGGTTGTTTTCGGGCTCTTTTGAGCAAGCTGCAAGTGAAACAATGCTGAGAATTGCAAGGGTAATGCAAAGCAGTTTTTTCATTTTTCATCCTACCTTTTTGATATAATTAAATATAATTATAAAGCTATATCGCATTATTTTCAAGTCATAAGCAGTCTTTTTTTAAAAAAGACTTGAAAAAATCAGTTTCGTTTATTATAATATACTGCGTTATGTGAATATTTTGCTGGTGTGGCTCAATGGCAGAGCAGCTCATTCGTAATGAGCAGGTTGCAGGTTCGATTCCCGTCACCAGCTCCAACAAAAAGACCGCTTTTGTCAACCGGACAAAGCGGTCTTTTTGAATGATGTTTGCCCTTGGCAAATGATGCTGGCTACGCCAATGATGTTTCCTTTGGAAATGATGTCGGCTTCGCCTAATGTTTTTGCAAACATCGCATCATTGCGAGTAAAACAAGCAACATCATTAGCGAAAGCTTACATCATGTCGCCTTAGGCGACGCATCATTGAACTATCCTAAACTTTGTGATATAATCAATTACAAAGGAGGCGGTTATGTGTGAAAGAAAACAAACTTGCAGAACTGTCTATGGAGTTTTCCGTGGATATTATTAATCTCGTAAAGTATTTAAAATCTAACCACGAATCTATTATTTCCAACCAAATTGGCAGAAGCGGCACAAGTATAGGTGCAAATATTTACGAAGCGCAGTATGCGCAAAGCAAGAAAGATTTTATTTCTAAACTTGAAATCGCCTTGAAAGAAGCGATTGAAACAGGCTATTGGCTTGAATTGTTATACAAGACCAACTACATTGACGAACAATCATATAAAGCACTTTCTGGCAGATGCACATCTTTGCGTGTAATGTTGATCGCATCCTGCAGAACCGCAAAGGAGAATGCGAAATGAAAAAATATACTTCCCGAGTAGTAAAGTTGCTTGCGATAGCTTTTTTGGCTTGTGTCGCAGTATTGCTGACAGGTATCGCTCTTCTTTTTGCGAAAATCGAAAATATGGGCTTGCCTATTTGTTTTATACTATTGGGCGGATTGTCAGGTATCTTGTTTCTCACCTGCTTTCTTGCCGAAAAAAGCAGAGCTTTGATAATAGATGCAGATAAAATCATTTTTCCGAGAGGGGCAATGATAAACGGAAAAATGATCTTTAAAAAAACTGTTATCAAGATGTGTGAGATCAAATCTGTCGAAAGTAGTATATATAAGGGTGACAGGCTAATTTCCAAAGATACTTATTTTCACACATTGAAGATAAGAGACGGCAGAAATGTTACTGTAACACTTAACGCTTATGGTAGAGAGGCAGAAAAAGAAATTTTAGAAACCATCAAGAAAAATTTTGTATGATTTACGCACCTTTTTTCTGTTCTTTCGC
Organism: Acutalibacteraceae bacterium; assembly: GCA_045604525.1. Taxonomy (GTDB): domain Bacteria; phylum Bacillota; class Clostridia; order Oscillospirales; family Acutalibacteraceae; genus UBA8612. Next base: position 11,433 of record JAZUOH010000051.1, on the reverse strand, counting down.
ACAAAAAGCACTTGCGTTATGCAAGTGCTTTTTTCAATGAAGTTCTTTATTTCTCATTCTTATAATCTTCAATAATCTTGCCGTCCTGGATGCGGATAACTCTTTCGGCTTCGTCGGCAATGCCGTTGTCGTGCGTGATGAGTATTACCGTTCTGCCTTCTTCGTGCAATTCGTGCAGAATGCGCATTACTTCTTTACCCGAGCTTGTGTCAAGGTTGCCCGTAGGCTCGTCGGCAAGAATTACGGGTGGCTTTGCCGCAACGGCTCTTGCAATTGCAACACGCTGCTGCTGACCGCCGGACATCTGGTTGGGCAAGTGCCCCATTCTTTTTTCAAGTCCCACACGCTTTAATGCGCTTGTGCTCAATTCTTTTCTTTCAGCGGCCTTTATGCCTCGGTAAACAAGTGGCAGCTCAACGTTTGCCTGCGCAGTAAGGCTGGGTATAAGGTTAAAGCCCTGGAAAATAAAGCCTATTTCCTTGTTGCGTATTTCAGACAGCTCATCATCACTCATTGTCGAAACGTCGGTGCCGTTGAGTATATAAGTGCCCTTTGTGCATACGTCAAGCAAGCCGAGCATATTCATCAGCGTTGATTTGCCCGAGCCTGACTGGCCGACAATCGCAATAAACTCACCTCGGTCAATGGTAAGCGAAACGCCGTCGAGCGCACGCACCTCATTTTCACCGGGGTTGTAGATTTTATATACATCTTTAATTTCAATCAGATGAGACATGGCAGAAATCTCCTTTTGTGTATAAGCCTATTTTAATATTATATACTTTTTTAGTCAAGCACGATGTGTTGAATTTGAATATAAAATATGCTACAATTATTAAAAAAAAAAATGATTGAGAAAAGGTGACGAAAAATGAAAAAAAGTTTAATTTTTAAAATTCTTGCCGTAACACTTGCAATGGTTATGGGCGTATGTGTGCTCACAGCCTGCTCCGACAGCGGCAAAGAGCCCGAGACACAGGGCAGTGTTGAGCTTCAGGACCCGCCCACAACACAGGGCGGCGATACAGAAGTTGTGACAGATGCTTCCGCAAAACACACAAAGGTGAAGTTTGAAATAGAAATTGCAGGCAAGGATGCAGGCAGCTTTACAATGGAGCTTTACCCCGAGTATGCTCCCATTACTGTCGATAACTTCATTAAGCTTGTAAAAGATGAATTCTATAACGGTCTTACTTTCCATCGCATTGCCGAGGGCGGATACGGTCCTTTTGTTGCACAGGGCGGTGACCCCAAGGGTAACGGCACAGGCGGTTCAACACCGATCAAGGGTGAGTTTATTGCAAACGGTGTAAATAACACCCTGTCACATACAAGGGGCATTGTTTCAATGGCTCGCCGTGGCGACAGTTATGATTCGGGCAGCTGTCAGTTTTTCATTTGCTATAATGACAGATATATCAGTGCTCTTGACGGTCAGTATGCCGCATTCGGTAAGGTTATTGAGGGTATGGAGGTTGTCGATTCCTTCCTTGAGGTTGAACGCGATTACAGTGATAAACCCGTTAAAGATATTGTAATCACATCTGCTTATATTGTAGAGTAAGGTGAACAATATGGATGAAAATAATCGCGAGATAATTCAGGAAGAACAGACTCAGGAACTGCCTATGAAGTGGTATAACTTCATAGTTAAGTTTTATATGATTTTCTGTGGTGTTATTGATATTATCTGCGGTGTGATTGTCGCTTCTACCATTTTGCATTCCGTTATGGCGGAGTATGCAGGCGTCGAGTTTGCAGAGTATGTTTATACAGGTAACAAGGCTTTTGATATTGTTTGCGGTGTATTGCTTATACTTCTCGGTGTTGCAAATCTTGTTGTGCGTTCCCGTATGAAGAAATTCACTGTCGATGCGCTCAAAAAGTATTATGTGCTTATTATTGCAGAACAGGTGCTTTTCTATATCTACGATATTGCTTTTGCTTTAGTTACAAACACTAAGCTCGACATTGCTGATACGGTTGTGTTCAGCCTTGCAACTGCGGTTGTTTGGGTTGTGCTTGAAATTTATTATTTCAATAAAAGAAAGCATCTTTTTGTGAATTAACTTCATTGTCATTCTGAACGAAGTGAAGAATCTTTACTGCGAACAAAAGGCTGTGAGCAAACGCTCACAGCCTTACTTTATATTTATCTGTTTTTGTATTCTTCCAACGCCTTACGGTAGTTTTTAAGCTGTGTTTCGCTCGGCGTTACGGGGCGTGAATTGCAGGGAATATCGGGCTCGGTGCCGTCTGAAAGCGGAATAGGGCAGAGTGTATCGTTTTCAAATTTAACTCTGTCCTCTTCCTTATGAAAATCCGGTATGTCATAAGGCTGATTACCGTTTAAAATACTGCGGTGTGCAAGAATGGCAACAGATGCCATTGTGGTTGCAAAATATACATCAAACGGCGGTTTTTTGCCTGTGCGGATACACTCCAGAAATTCGCGCACAACAAAGAAATCGCTGCCGCCGTGACCTGCGTTTTCTGCAAGTGCGGCGTCTTCTGCACTCTGTTCAGGGTCATAGCAGTTGGTTTCCTGCATACCCTCGGGTATCTGCCAGCCGTTATAGCGAAGCATTATTTTTTCGCCCATACCCCGTATGTTTTCAATCTGTCCGTTTGTGCAACAAAGGCGGTATGAGTTGCCGTGCGCACCGAATGCGGCACAGCCTGTTACCTTAAAAACGGAATCGTCATCATTGAGCGTAGTGATTATTGCGGCGGCATCGGTTACGTAACGTGCGGCAGAGCAATCGCCGGGCATACTGTTGAAAACGGGCATTGCACTCACACGCTTTGGTGTTGAGCCGGTTGCATACATAATCGGTGCGAGCGAATGGGTTATGTAATATGAACGTGGCAGATAATTTCTCCAATGGTTTTCTGTTGGTGCGAGCATGGCGGCTGTTTCACCGTCATATACGTCAAACGGGTGGTTGTATTCACCCTCGGCATAGAGAACTTTACCGAGGGTGCCGCCGTCATAAACACGCTTCATTTCTTGGTTAAACAGCATAAAGGGATAGTTTTCCGCAAGCATATAAACTGCGCTGCTCTTTTCTGCCGCTCTTACAAGTGCGACGCCGTCAGCCATTGTGCCGTTTGACGTGCATTCGCTGAGCACGTGGATGTTCTTTTCAAGACAGCGTATTGCGTATTTTGCGTGCTCAGCAAAGAAGTTTGCAAGCACCACGGCATCCATCGGGTGCTCTATAAATTCATCAAAATCGTTATAGAGCTTGATGCCTGCTATTTTGTCTTTGTGTTCGCTGACAGCTGCTTCGTCACGCTCGCAAACGGCGACTATCTCTGCGCCGTTTGCCAAAAGATTATCTATAAAGTTTTCTCCTCGTCTGAGTCCGAATATACCTACACGGATTTTTTTCATAATTCTCACCCTTTATTAAAACAGCTCAACCCCTGTCTGTGACAGAGATTGAGCTGAAATTTTAAACAAAATTAAGCCTTAACTCTATCGAGCCAGCCTTTTTTGTACATAAACAGTGCACCGCCGACAGATGCAACTATGCCGACAAAGAGCAGTGTGCTTGCGCCCATTGTGGGAGCAAATACGAGCACGATAATCATAACGATAATCGGGAAGAATGAAATTCTCCAGTGCTTGATGAAGTATCCTGCACCGAGAGCACCGAAAAGTGCGGGAAGAACCTGTGCAAATGCGGGCTTGAGAAGTGCATTGTCTGTGAATGACTGCAGGAAGGGAGCAAAAGCAATGATGCCTATTGCAAGAACAGCTGTTGTAACGATTGAGCTTGTTGCAATGGCGATTGTTGAAATAACCTCGCCCTCTTCGGAGTTTGCCTTAACGTCAGCACCCTCCATTGCGCTGATAGCGCAGGGGAGCTTGAGGTTTGCGATGTTACCCGTAACGAATGAAAGGTATGTACCGCCTGCGCCGAGCATGGGTGTGTAAACAATAACCTCAACAACAGCAACAGTCCAGTATGTCGGAATGAGCTTGAGAAGGCCCTGAAGTATGCCGTTGATGGGCGGGAATACGTTGAGATAAAGGCAGATGCCTATGGGGAACATAAGCAGTGCGCAAAGAGCGGTTATTGATGAAATTCTGCCCCATGAATGGACACGGTCAATATATGATTTTTCTGTCTTTTTCTTTGCCATTTCTTAACCCCTCCATTCAAGCATTGCAATGTCTTCGGGAAGAACATTGAAGAATACTATTGCGGCAACCATTGCCACTATCATACCTATAGGCATAACAAAAGGCTCGAGCCAGGTGAGCTTGAGCTTCTTTGCAAGAATCTCAAGTGCGATTGAAACTACAACAGCGACAACAAGTGTGATGATTGAAAGCACGCCTGCGCCGTCGCCGAAGGTTTCGGGCTTACCGCCGCCGATAATTGCACGTGCGATGAATGCACCGATAAGACCGATGAAGATTGCGGGTGTAGCAAAATCGTTAATGAAGCCGCCGAGACCTCTCTTTTTCTTTTTGGTTTCTGCGGGTGCGTTTTCTGCTGTCCTATCTGCGGGTTCCTCCTGCTTCTTGCCTGCTGCAAGGAACTTTTTGTGAAGAGGTTTTGCAATAAAGGGAAGAAGAATAAGAGAGAAGCAGATACCAAGTGTCATAACCCAGGCAACGCCTGCGTAAACCTCGGGGTCTGTGACGGGCACAGCCATACCGCCCTGGTGGCCGAAGGCTTCCATTGCGGCCTCTGCTGCAGTTGTTTCATACATCAGGTTACCGATAACGGAAAGACGTACCCACGGAATAACAAGACCGAGTGCGGGTGCGAGAGCAATAACCGTAGCGAGAACGGAAAGTGCTGAGGGCACGGTAAAGAGTGCGCTTGATGTTACTGCGTTGCGCAGCTTTGATTTGTCCAGACCGAGCTTTTTGCCCTGCTTCCAGGCTTTGACAAGGAAGAATACCGACTGGACGAGAACGAAGAGGATAACTGCTCCGGCTATAAGATATAAGCCGAGGCTGCTGTTGTTAAACTCCATTCAGTTTCACCAACCTTATATTTTTTAATTCACTTTATAATATATTAAATAAAACGATATGTCAATAATTATCACTTAACTAAATCTTTGTATTGGTAGCATTTTACGTAGTCTACAACAAACTCTGCAGGCCAATTTTCTTCCGGTGTTTTGTCAATTTCACCCGTGCCGTGTCTGTCAGACCACTGCACACCGTTTTCGCCTGCAAATTCACAGGAGAGGATGAGATACTCGGGGTTTTGCGAAACACCGCCCGTTGAAAGTCTGCCTGTTTCAACACCGTTTATGTAGAAGATATATTCCGTCGGGCTCCACTCAAGGCCGTAGGTGTTGAATTCGTTATACGGGTCGCCCGTAACGTAAACTTTGCCTATTGAGTCGCCCTTTTTGTGCTCGCCGTAGCCATCGTAAACAATGCCGCTTATAACCGCATCGTTGCCCCACCAATAGTCTTTGTAGTACATGGATTCGAAAATATCAACCTCTGTGCCGTCCTTGCCCGTGCCGTCAACATTTACAACCTTGTCATTCATCATCCAGAATGCACTCCACATTCCCGTTGCGGCAGGAAGCTTACAGCGCACCTCAAAATAGCCGTAGCACTGCTCGTATTTGCCAGCTGTTCTCAGACAGGCGGTGTACCAGCCGGGCTTATATTCCTTGAAGTTGATTTCGTCTTTCCAGGCTTCGTAATATCTGTTTTCGAGCGGCTTGTCAAGATACTGTGCGGAGATTATAAGGTTGCCGTCACGGACGGTTGCCATATCCTCGTGCCAGTAGCCGCCCTTGCGTTCGGTTTCCCACCAGGGGAAATTCCACTTTGTGCGGTCGATTTCAGTGCCGTCAAATTCATCTGCCCATACGGGCTCGTCCGTGAATTTGCTCATATCAAGCATCTGACCGTCGGGAATTTTACCGAGGTCGAGAGTTTTAAGCATTGCGGGGCTGATAAGCGTTACAATAGCAATAAGAAATCTGACGCCTTTTTTCAGAATGCTTCTGAGCATTTTAGTTTCCTCCTATGCTGAATGTATGGGTGCCGGGCTCAACCTGCTGTGCTTTGCCTTTTATAATCACCGTGGCCTTTTTCGGTACGGTTACAGTCAGCTTTTCTCTTGTCCACTCAACACTTATATCCTTGTGCGTAGCCCTTGCCCAATCAAGCGCAGAGAGGAAATTCGGCTCAATCACTATGCCGTTTTCGTCAATTTTAATGCCTGCAATGTGGCGGTAGAACCAGTGGTCAACCTCGCTGAACATGTGGTGGTTGAGAGAGTTTCTCATTTCCCAGTCCTCACACAGCGCAGTCATACCGCGGTTAATCCAGAAGGCATAGCTTGGGTATGTCGGCTCGGTGACCATTTTGTAAAGCACGTCCGAATAGCCGTTGTCGTCAAGTGAGGAGAAAATATATTTTGCGCCGAGAATTCCGCAGTCAATATGCCAGCCGTTTTCTTCAACGAGCTTTGCAAGCTTTGCGGCCTTTTGAGGAATTTCATCGGGCTCATACATCTTCTGATATATTCCGCAGGCGAGGAAGGTCTGGCTCTTTTCAAGCTCTTCTTTGCCGAGGAATTCTCTGCGGTAAGCCTGCTTTATGTTTTCGGAAAGCTCGTTGTAGGGCGCGGGGTCTTCGCCCATTATTTCGGCACATTTTGCCGCAATGCGTGCAAACTGGGCATAGTATGCCGTGCTTGTAACGTGGTTTGAGCATTCAACAACATTGTCGGGCGGGCACCAGTCGCCAAGGCCGAATTTTACAATGTAATTTTCCTGCATTGTGTAGAGATGCTCAATGTAAAGCTTGATGTTTTCCCACATCTGTTTGATTGCGGAGGAATCGCCCGTTATCTGATAAATCTGCCACGGGATGTTTATCAGTGCACCGTCCCACGCAGGGCCGTTGCCCCAGTTAAAGCCCCAACCGCCTGTGGGAATAATTCCCGGCAGTGCGCCGTTGGGACGCTGTGCATCCTTGAAATCGTTCAGCCACTTTTTATATGCCTTTACCATATCAAAGTTGTAAAGCGCCTGCTGGCATGAAAGCTGAGCATCGCCTGTCCAGCCGTTCTGCTCTCTGTGCGGACAGTCTGTGGGCATGCCGACAAAGTTTGAAAGTGTGGCAAGACGTGTGGCGGAATGGATTTTGTTGAGCATTTCGTCCGAGCATTCAAACGAGCCTACACTCTGCAAATCCGTGTGAACAACGCAGGCCTCAATTTCGAAATCCTCGGGTGCGTCTTCTGCTTTTACATAGCGGAAGCCGTGGTAAACAAATCTCGGCTCCCATTCCTCTGCGCCCTCACCCTTGAGGATGTATTTATCCGTGTGGTGCTGCTCCCAAGTAAATGAGTTTATGTTGGCTGTTTCAATCTCGGTGCCGACGGGCTTGAGCTGTTCTGCGTAGTAAAGGCTGATTTCTGTGCCTTTTTTGCCGCTTGTTTTAATCCTTGCCCAGCCTGATACGTTTTCGCCGAAATCGTAAATGCCGTTGCCTATGTATTTTGCCTTGAGTGTGCGCACAACCCTTATCGGTACCCAGTCAACGGGCTCAATAATTCCGCCGGGGCCTGCGCATACGTTGGCTTTTTCCCATTCCGAATCGTCAAATTGCGGCTTGTTCCAGCCGGGTATCTCAAGCCTTGCGTCATAGGTTTCACCCTCACGCACGTGGTTGTATGTAACGGGTCCGTCGTTAACTCTCCAACTGCTGTCGGAGTTTACGGTCTGTACCATGCCGTCGGTGTATTCAATATCAAGCTGCATTATCATCTTGATATGGCTGCGCCAGGGTGCCTTTTCAAAGTCCCAGGTTTTGCCTATAGCGTTGTACCAGCCGTTGCCTGCAAAAACGCCGAGCACGTTTTCGCCTTCTGTGAGCAGATCTGTCACATCGTAGGTGAGGTAAAGCGTGCGTGAATCAAACTTTGTAAACGGAGTTGAAAGCACCTCATCGCTCACTTTTTTGCCGTTTACGGTATATTCACCGTAGCCGAGGGCAACAGTGTGCATAACAGCCTTTTTAACAGCTTTTTCAATATTTATACTCTTGCGGAAAAGTCTGCTGCCGTTATCAATTTTTCTTCCTTTGGCTATCCATTTTGAATTTTCAAACATAGGGCAAAACCTCCTTTGCGTTATAATTACAGTTTAGCAACCCGAAAATAAAAATGCAATAAAAATATAAAAAACGGTGTAACGAAAATTACACCGTTTTTTTGTTGAATTTGAATTTTATCTCTGTACTCTGCCCGAAGCGTTGCCGCCTGCAAGCTTTTCAACCTCGTCAACCGTTACGAAGTTGTAGTCGCCCTCGATGGAGTGCTTGAGCGCGGATGCCGCAACGGCAAACTCAACAGCAGCCTGGGTATTTTTACCGCTGAGAAGTGCGTAGATAAGACCCCCGCCGAAGCTGTCGCCGCCGCCTACACGGTCAATGATGTGCAGGTGGTAAACCTTTGAGAAGCAGTATTCGTCGCTTGCAACGTCGTAGAGCATAGCGCTCCAGTCGTTGTCAAATGCGCTCTTGCTTTCACGCAGGGTGATTGCAACCTTTTCAAAGCCGAATTTGTCAGCGAGCTGACGTGCAACGGACTTGTAGCCCTCTTTGTTGAGCTCACCTGCGGTGATGTCTGTGTTTTCTGCCTCAATGCCGAAAACATCCTTTGCATCCTCTTCGTTGGAGATGCATACGTCAACGTATTTGCAAAGCTCGGTCATTGCCGCTCTTGCCTCGTCACGTGTCCAGAGCTTGCCGCGGTAGTTGAGGTCACAGCTTACCTTTACGCCGTGTGCTTTTGCCGCAATACAAGCCTGCTTGCAAATTTCAACAAGCTCGCCGCCGAGTGCGGGAGTGATGCCCGTGAAGTGGAACCACTCGGCACCGTCAAAAATCTTATCCCAGTCAAAATCCTCAGCCTTTGCTTCTGCGATAGCGCTGTGAGCTCTGTCATAAATGCAGACACTGTTACGTTGTGAAGCACCTTTTTCAAGGAAGTATATACCAACTCTGTCGCCGCCTCTTGTGATATCAGAGGTGTTGACACCGTATTTGCGAAGGGAGTTTACAGCCATCTGACCGATTGCGTGTTTCGGAAGCTTTGTGACGTAGTGAGCATCAAAACCGTAATTTGCAAGCGAAACCGCAACGTTTGCCTCACCGCCGCCGAATGTAGCTTCAAAAGAATCTGCCTGAACAAAGCGCAGATAATCATAAGGTTGAAGGCGGAGCATAAGCTCGCCGAAGGTTACTACCTTTTTCATTTTGCTCTTGCCTCCTTGACAATCTGAACCGATTTTTCACACAGCTCGGTAATCTCGTCCCACTTGCCGTTGTCAATAAGGTCTGCGGTTACCATATATGAGCCGCCGCAAGCCGCAATAACGGGGCAGGAGAGGTACTCACCGAGATTTTTAAGGGAAATACCGCCTGTGGGCATAACCTTGAACATCGGGAAGGGTGCGCTCATAGCCTTGATTTTGGCTAAACCGCCGCTCTGCTCTGCAGGGAAGAATTTGAGCACCTCAAGCCCGAGCTTGTATGCTGCGTGATAATCTGTCGGAGTGGTACAGCCTGCGTAAATTTCAATGCCCTTTTCCTGACAGTATTTTACAATTTCAATGTCAAGACCGGGGGTTACGATGAATTTTGCGCCTGCCTCAATAGCCTCGTCAACCTGTGCTACCGTGAGCACTGTGCCTGCACCTACGAGCATATCGGGCTGAGCCTCGCTCATAAGCTTTATTGCTTTTGCCGCACCTGCTGCACGGAAGGTGACCTCAGCAACGGGCACACCGCCCTTGCACAGAGCCGCCGCAAGCGGTGCCGCATCTCTTTCGGGGTTGTTGAGCTTAATTACGGGCACAACGCCGATTGATGAAACTTTTTCTGAAATAGGATTCATTTTAATTACTCCTTATACACCTGAATATGCTGAGAAACCGCCGTCAACAGGTATTACAACACCTGTGATAAAGCTTGCGGCATCGTTATTTAAAAGGAAGAGAAGGCTTCCGTCAAGCTCTGCACTCTCGCCGAATCTGCCCATAGGTGTTGCGGCAAGAATTTTGCCTGTGCGTGCTGTGGGTGAGCCGTCGGGATTCCAGAGAAGTGCCGCATTCTGCTTTGTTGAGAAGAAGCCGGGTGCAATTGCGTTTACTCTGATGCCTACTCTGCTGAAATGCACTGCAAGCCACTGTGTGAAGTTTGAAATTGCGGCCTTTGCGCCCGAGTAAGCAGGAATTTTTGTGAGAGGTGTGTAAGCGTTCATACTGCTGATGTTGATTATGTTACAGCCCTCTCTGCCGACCATCTGGCGTGCAAATGCCTGCGTGGGTATAAGTGTGCCCAGGAAGTTGAGGTTAAATACAAAGCCTACACCTGCACTGTCAAGGTCAAAGAAGCTCTTTGTGTCTGCGTCAATGTCGCCGAGCTCAAAATACTCCTTGTCTGTCGTAGCCTTGGGGTTGTTGCCGCCTGCGCCGTTTATAAGTATGTCGCATTTGCCTATTTCTTTTTCTACCCTGTCTGCAACCTCGTAGCAGATTTCTTTGTTAAGTACATCGCATTTGTATGCCTTGGCTTCGCCGCCCTCTGCTCTGATTTCAGCCGCAACCTCTTCTGCGGCGGCATCGTTGAGGTCAAGCAGAGCAACCTTTGCGCCTGCACGTGCAAGTGTTTTTGAAAAGGCACTGCAAAGCACGCCGCCTGCGCCTGTAACTACGGCAACCTTACCTGTGAGGTCTGTGTTAAGTACATTTTTCTGCATTCTGTTTTTCCTCCCTTATTTTGCCGCTTTTTCGCAGGCTTCAAAAAGTCCGTTGATATAAGCCGCGCCAAGTGCGCGGTCGTAAAGTCCGTAGCCGGGCTTGCCGGTTTCGCCCCAAATCATTCTGCCGTGGTCAGGTCTTACATAGCCGTCAAAGCCTGTTTCGGCAAGTGCCTTTGTAATTTCGTACATATCAAGACTGCCGCAGGAGGAGAGGTGGCCGCTTTCTTCAAAGCTGCCGTCCTCCATAATGAGAATATTTCTCATATGCATAAATGCAATGCGGTCCATCTCGCTGTATTTTCTTACCATTTTAACAACATCGTTTGTTGCCGCGCAGCCGAGCGAGCCTGTGCAAAGGCAGAGACTGTTGGCAGGGGAGTCAACAATGCTGAGCATACGGTCAAGGTTTTCTTCGTTTGTAATTATTCTCGGCAGACCGAAAATGGGGTAGGGCGGGTCGTCGGGATGGATTGCCATTCTTACACCGCATTCCTCTGCAACGGGAATAACTTTTTTGAGGAATTTTTCAAGGTTTGCCCAGAGACCCTCGGAGCCTATTTCGCCGTAAGCGGAGATAAGCTCTCTTACCTCGTCCTGAGTGTAGCTTGAATCCCAGCCGGGCAGGTGAATATCATCCTTGAGCGGGTCAAGACCCTTCATCTGC
>JAZUOH010000050.1:0-2556 GCA_045604525.1 Acutalibacteraceae bacterium | reverse complement strand
GATTTATAATGACAAATTCCAATTTGTTGGACTCCTTCGATTTTATCGAGGGAGTTTTTCGTTGGATTCATTAATTTGTTAGTTGACTATACTTTAGCAGCATGTTAAAATTTGGGAGGAGGGGTTTTTATGAAAATGCTCAAAAATCTTTTATGTATCGTGCTTTGCTTGTGCATGATAGCTTCGACAACGGTCTTTGCCTCGGCGTACACGGGTACGGTTTACTATGTCGATTCAATAGCCGGAGATGACTCCAACAGCGGCCTGTCGCCCGACAAGGCTTTTAAGACAGTCGAAAAAGCTGCTTCGATTTTATATTACGGTGGAGACAGCGTTCTTTTCAAGGCAGGCGGTGTTTACATAGGTAATTTTGGTGTTATGGGAACTTCCGACGCCTCAAATCCGATAACTATCGGCTCTTACGGTGAGGGTGCGAAGCCCCTGCTTACCTCGACAAAGGAAAATGATCCCGTTATCGCTCTTTATGATGCTTCGGGTTGGATTATTGAAAATATTGAAATAACTGCTCCGAAAGGTACGGGTATTCTCGTTTATTACAGAAATTCGTGCGTAAAAGATGTAGTTATACGGAATGTTACTCTTCACGATATACAGAATTATCCTTCAGACAATTACTTTAGTAGCAGCAGAGCTGCAATCCGTCTGATGGGCTCGCCCGTAACTCCGGGTGCTCATCTTGAGAATATAACCGTTGACGGCTGGGAAATATATGACTGCGGTTACGGCATTTTCACGGGAAGTAACTACCCCAATACTCCCGAAACACCGTACAATAAAAATATAATTGTTGAAAACTGCAGTATTCACGATTTGTGGGATGATGCGTTTATAATGTCGGATACGGATACAATTATCCTGCGCAATTCTTCAATTATCAACACTTGTCAGAGCTCCGGTGTTTATTATACTGCTCCCGTGTGGATGTGGGGTGTTACCAACGGTCTTGTTGAAAATTGTGAGATTGCAGGTGCAAAAAATGTACTTGACGGAATGGCAGTCGATTTTGATGACCATACCGACCACAGCACATTCCAATACATTTACTCTCACGACAATATAAGATTTATATGGAACTGCCCTGTTCACGATGACCATTACGGCAACACTGTCCGTTACTGTCTTTCTGTAAACGATAATATAACTTCAAACGGTTCCGGAAACGGTAACGAAACAGCAGAGCACGATTTCAAGTTTTACAACAATACTATTGTCAACGGCAGCACGTATAACTTCTATATGTATGATGATGCCGTGATAAAAAATAACATATTCATCCTCGAACCCGGTTACCTTATGAAGTTTAACCGGAAATACGATTATGATATGTCAAACAACTGCTATTGGGGCGTTACAAAGCCTATAAATGACAAAAACTCCTTCATCGCCTTGCCACAGTTTGCAGGTGAGGATTTAACAGATAAGAACAGCTTTATACTCAAAGCCTGCTCACCGTGCATCGGTGCAGGTGTTCAGGTTGAAGAAAATATGGGTGAACATGACTTCTTTGGTAATTCTCTTGACAGTACGCATAATATAGGCTGTTACGAGGGTGACGGTGTTGAGGGTGAAAAAGAGCACCCGACAATCTGCGATATCCTCGTCAGTATGTTCATTGCAATATCCCGCCTGATTTCCGATTTGTTTGACTGATAAAAAGAAATGATAAAAGCTTGCATTTTTTACGATGCAAGCTTTTGTTTTATTTCTGAATGTCTGCCTCTTTGCAGAGCTTTTCAATCATATCATCATATTTCTTTGAAATTGCCTTTTTGCGTGCGGCGGCATAATTATCCTCTTGTGTGCCGAAATTTTCAAGACAAGCATTGATTTCTTCTTCCGTCGGTGCAAGCTCCTTTTCACCGAGAATGTTTTTAAGTTCCATAACTCCCGTATCAATATAGTAAGTGTAAAAGGTATCCATTTCAATTGTTTTTAAACCAATTGCTCCGCTTTTATCCTGAATATTAAATCTTTCTGCCCTTTGGCGTAAGCCAGCGAATGAAATGTCATCATAAATTCCGTTTTCTCTGCAAAGAACAAGTTGAATTTTAGCTTTTACACACTCACTGATGGCTCTGTCTTCAAGATCTTTTTCCGGTGTTATTCCGTTAAAATCCGCCTGCCAGAAATCCTCGTCAACCTTGGCGTCAAACTCAGAAATATAATAGTTTATAACATCTGCCCTTAGGCGAGCTTTGAAATAGTCAAACTCCTCCTGTGTCACCGTTTCACCGTTGACAACAGCTACCGTTGTGACTGCTTCGTCCTCGGCACACGAACACAAGAGAAATAAAAAAGCTGAAATTAAAATCAAAATGGTGCGGACTGTTTTCATAGGCACACCTCCTGCCGAAATTATATATCACCGCTCCGATAATTGTCAACAACGATAACTATGACATTGCTGCGAACGAAGAATATTTCCTTCCTTATGGATAAAAAGGTGTCTGGTCACTGTCACCGGCGTATGATGTTACTTTTTAGTACAGAAAATAAAGATTTTGCGCTTGATTTCAAGCGTTTTCTCAGTATGGT
>JAZUOH010000049.1:0-1881 GCA_045604525.1 Acutalibacteraceae bacterium | reverse complement strand
TGGAAAAGCAAAGCCTTTCATAGATGCGCTTTTCACCGCAACGACCTCCACCTGTGTTACGGGCTTGGTTGTAACACCGACCGTATCCTCTTGGAGTGTTTTCGGGCAGGTTGTAATTTTGATACTTATTCAGATCGGCGGCCTTGGTGTTATTACCATTATGTCAGGACTTATGATACTTCTGCACAGGAAAATGGGTATCGGTGACAGACTGCTTTTGCAAGATGCCTTCAATCTGAATTCACTGTCGGGGCTTGTTCGGTTTGTAAAAAGGGTTGTAACCGGAACGCTTATTATAGAAGGTATCGGCGCTCTGCTTTATATGACGGTTTTTATACCTGAATTTAGTGCAAGAGGTATATGGATATCGGTATTCACTTCCGTTTCTGCCTTTTGCAATGCGGGTATTGATATCATTGCCGAAAACAGTCTTTGCGATTATGCGCTCAATCCCATTATCAATATTGTAACCTGCAGCTTGATTATTTTAGGCGGTATCGGCTATATCGTTTGGTGGGATGTGCTGAGAGTACTAAAAAAGGCACGAACGAAGAAAGTGCGTTTTTTCAGAGATCTTACCCTGCACAGTAAAATCGCTATCACAGCAACCTTAATTTTGATTTTTGTGGGTGCAGCTTTCATTTTTGCGTTTGAATATAATAATCCGCAAACAATGGGTGATTACACCTTGCTTCAAAAAATTGAAGTGTCCTTGTTTCAGTCGGTTACAACGAGAACCGCCGGCTTCGCGACAGTGCCGCAGGAAAACCTCACCAATGCAAGTGCTATCGTATGTTTGCTTTTGATGTTTATCGGTGGTTCACCCGTTGGCACAGCCGGAGGCATCAAAACGGTGACATTCGCTGTTATTATTGTGGCAGCGATTGCCTCCATTCGTAATAAAGAGGACACCGAGGTGTTTGGCAGAAGGCTTACAAAACAAGCGGTCAGCAAGGCACTTGCCGTTACCTGTATGTCCTTTATTATAATGCTTACTTCAACGGTTTTGCTCTCTGCAGTAGCAGATGCAAATGCACTGGATATTGTTTATGAAACGGTTAGTGCTACCGCCACCGTAGGTCTTACAAGAAATCTTACGGCATCTCTCGGTAGTGTTGGAAAGCTTATCATTATCATTACAATGTATCTCGGCAGAGTAGGCCCTATATCGCTCGCCGTTGCATTTAAGCGAAGTAAGGATAATCAGAATATCGTAAGAAACCCCATCGAAGAAATCAGTGTGGGATAAGAAGGGATAATTTTTATGAGCATCAATAAAACCTATGCCGTATTAGGCCTTGGCAGATACGGAAAAGCTGTTGCAGAAGAGCTTGTAAATAACGGTGCAGAAGTTCTGGCTGTTGATATTGACCAAAACAATGTCAATAATGCAATTGAAACCATACCCGTTTGCAAATGCGCTGATATTACCGAGCCGGAAGTAATGAAAAGACTTGGTATATCCAATATTGACGTTGTCATTGTTGCGATGGCAAGTAATCTTGAAGCCAGCGTTATGGCAGTAACACTTTGCAAAGAAGCGGGTGTGCCTACCGTTATCGTTAAATGTGGCAATGAAATTCACCAAAAGATTTTAAGCCGTGTGGGTGCCGACAGAGTAATTTTTCCCGAAAAAGAATCGGGAACCCGTCTTGCCAAAAATCTACTTACATCAGGCTTTGCAGAAATGATAGAGCTTTCAGACGAAGTGTCTATGGTAGAAATAGACATAAGAGATGAGTGGGTTGGTAAAACGCTGATAGAGCTTAGCCTTCGCAAAAAATATTCTGTTAACGTTGTTGCAATACGAAACGGTGATAAAATCAGTACAACAGTTGATCCTTCACTCCCTCTTGAAAAAGGAATGCAGCTTATCGTTAT
>JAZUOH010000048.1:0-63588 GCA_045604525.1 Acutalibacteraceae bacterium | reverse complement strand
CTTGCGCTGTGCCTTGTAGCCGTCATACATCTTGTGGCGGAAGGTAGGCGCTTTAACGTCAAATGCAATTGCAACCGCATCGGGCTTCACCTCATCGGTGAGCCTGAGCAGAATTGTCATAAAGCCGTAAATTCCGTTTGTGAATTTGCCGTCCTTTGTGGTCAGCAGTTTAATTCCGTAAAAAGCACGGTTGAGTATGCTGTTGCCGTCAATAACCATCAGCCTCATTATGCTTTTCTCCTCTCGTTGACTTAAAAGTTAAGTTATGTTAAAATACCTGTCGGTGATTTGATTTGCAGATTAAAAATGTTGTTTGGAAGGGCAGTGCCGCGCTTGCGCCTATGGCAGGTGTTGCGGACAGAGCCTTCCGCGAAATGTGTGCCGAATTCGGTGCGGGCTATACCGTAACCGAAATGGTCAGCGCGAAGGGACTTTGTATGTGCGACCGTAAGTCGCAGTCTCTTCTTAAAATATCGGACCTCGAGCGTCCTGCGGCGGCTCAGCTTTTCGGAGATGCCCCCGAATTTATGGCAAAAGCGGCAGTTAAAACGCTTGATTTTAAGCCCGATGTAATCGATATAAATATGGGTTGCCCCGCACCTAAAATAGCGGGCAACGGCGGTGGCTCCGCGCTGATGAAACAGCCTGAGCTTGCCGAAAAAATTGTTGAAGCGGTAGTAAAAGCGGTCGATATTCCCGTAACCGTAAAAATGCGTATCGGTTGGGATGATGAAAACATAAACTGTGTTGACCTTGCAAAAAGGTGTGAAAACGCAGGTGCCGCCGCGCTTACCGTGCACGGCAGGACAAAGGTGCAGATGTATGCGCCGCCCGTACGTCCCGGATATATTGCCGAGGTTAAAAGGGCGGTAAGTATTCCCGTTATAGCCAACGGCGACGTAATCGACGGCTTGTCCGCAAAAAAGCTTATGGACGAAACCGGCTGTGAAGCCGTAATGGTCGGCAGAGGCGCACTCGGCAGACCGTGGGCGTTTGAGCAGATTAACGCTTACCTTGAAAAAGGCGAAATTATTCCCGAGCCGCCCGTTGAACAGCGTATGGAAATTATGCTCAGACACATAGCCCTGCTCTGCGAATACAAGGGCGAAAAGGTTGGTATGCTCGAAGCACGCAAGCACGCCGCCTGGTATATGAAGGGTATACGCGGTGCGGCGGCGTTTCGCCGTGAAATATGCGAGCTCGCAAAAATTGACGATATAAAACGTATAGCAGAAAAAGTTATTTCAACAACGGCTGAGGTTTAATCAGCCGTTGTTTTCTTTTTCTTCCTCTGCAAGTATCTTTTCTTCTCTTTTCTGTGCAAGCGTTTTGAGGTCGCTGTTGCTTGCCTTGCCCTTCACCTTTTTCTCTTTTGGTGTTACCTCGGGGAAGTAATCAACACCCTCAATCGGCTTGGGATTCTTTTTTGTCTTTATCAGCATAAATACGAGCACTGCAAGGAATACCATTGCAACAGCGAACGAAAGCACCTGTGAAACACGAAGTGTAGTGTCGCCGATGTAAAGGCTGTCTGTGCGGAAGCCTTCGATAATTGCTCTGCCTATACCGTAAAGCAGACCGTAGGTGAGGAAAAGCTGACCGCTGAATTTACGGCACTTTTTGTAGATGAAAAGAAGCACAAAGAAGCTGCCTATGCACCACAGCGATTCGTAAAGGAAGGTCGGATGAACAGGGGAGTACGGGTCAACCGTCATACCGAGTGATTCAAGCTCTTCCTTGTGGTCAACGAGGTAAATTGTTGTTTTTTCGCTTATCATACCCCAGGGCATATTTGTGTTTGTGCCGAATGCCTCCTGGTTTGCAAAGTTGCCCCAACGGCCAATACCCTGACCTATAAGCAGGCTCATGCCTGCACAGTCAAGCAGGTTGTAGAAGTTTAGCTTATTGAATTTACAGGTGATGAATGCGGCAATTATACCGCCGATGATACCGCCGTAGATTGCAAGTCCGCCGTTCCATATCTGAATTATTTCACCCGGGTGAGCGGAATAGTAGTCCCAGCGGAATATAACGTAGTAAAGTCGTGCGCCGATAATTGCGGCAAAAGTGCCGTAAATGAGCACATCAATCATCTTGTCGAGGCTCATTTTCCATTTGTAAGCCATTCTGCCGCCCCAGAGTACAGCCAGCAAAAAGCCGAAGGCTATAATTGCGCCGTACCAGCGTATTGTTATGGGCTGACCGAAAAGGTTGAACTCGGCAAGAATTGAGCTCACCTCAAAGCCTTTATCAAAGGCTGAAAAATATACGGTTGTTGAATCCATTTCTTTTCACATCCTTGGGTTTGATTTAGTTAATGGGCCTTATAACCGAAAGAGCGGCATATTCCTCTCTCATACAGCTGTCGAGCACTTCTTTTACATCTTCTGCTGTAATTGTGCGGTAAATGTCAATGTCATCAAACACGCCTACGCCGTCAAAGTGTGCGCCTACAAAGTCGTTTGCAATTTCGTCAACATCGTTGAAGCTCATTACAGCTCTGCCGTAAAGCTTGCGGCGGATTCGTTCAAAGCTTTCGGGGTCAATGCCGTTTTCCCTCATAGCTTTAATGTGTGCGGCAATCTGTCTTGCGGCCTCTTCGGGATTTTTGCTTTCACCGTTGAATATTGTTGCGGCATAGCCGAAGCCTGCAAACTGCTCGTAGCCAAAGCTTGTGTTTATAAGCTGTTGCTCAAGCAGGCTGTTGTAAAGCTCTGATGTTGTGCCTGCAAGCATTTCAAGCAGAATATCCGTTGCAATTTTCTGCTTGAGCGTACGTTTGGGCAGGCCGTAGCTCTCCTTGAAGCCGAGCGAGAAAATCGGTGCGGCAACGCTGAGCTTTTCTTCAATATAATTCTGTACAATTTCTTCGGGCTCCTCGTGCGGTTTGCGTACGAATTTGAATTCGTCGCAGGGCTTGAGAAGCTCGTCACATATCGAAATAATCTCATTTACATCAACGTTGCCTGCAACTGCAAGCACCATATTGTGAAGATTGTAGAAATTGTTGTAGCAGTCGTAAAGTGTCTGTGCCGTAATCTGGGCAATTGATTCTACCGTGCCTGCAATATCAATTCTTACAGGGTGGTCGTGATAAAGTGCTTTGAGGAGATTGAAAAGCACCTCCCAGTCAGCAACGTCCTTGTACATTGTGATTTCCTGGCCGATGATGCCCTGCTCTTTTGCAACCGTCTGCTCTGTGAAATAGGGCGACTGAACAAAGTCGAGCAGTATTCTCAAAGAAGCCGCAAAATCACCCGTGCATTGGAAGAGGTAGCAGGTGGTGTCAAAGGAGGTGTATGCGTTTGCGTTGGCACCTGTCTTTGCATATCTTGCAAAGGCATCCAGGTCCTCGCTTTCAAAAAGCTTATGCTCGAGGAAGTGGGCCGTGCCCTCGGGTATATCCTCAATCTCGCCGTCTTTATTTAATATTTTTGTGTCAATCGAGCCGTAGTTTGTGCCGAATACAGCGTAAGCACCCGAATATCCCGGCTTTGGCATAACGTAGATATTAAGTCCGGTGGGGTGTACTGCGTGGTAGCATTTTTCGTCAAGCAGTTCGTTTTTAATTTCGTTTATCTTCATTGTGTGCACCTCTCCTTCCTTATTCCTCGTCTTCTTCCGTGCCTGTGCCTGCAAGCATATATACCGTGTCGAGCGTTACGCACTGTGCTGCAGCAATAACCTGCTCTCGTGTGATTGCGCCAATCTGCTTTGCATATTCTTCGGGTGTTATAATGTCGGTGTCAAGCATCTGTCCGCCGTACCAGCGGTCAATTCCCTCGGGTGTGTCACAAACACCGAGCGCAAGGCTTGTAAGGCCTTTAATAGATGCGTTGAATTCATCCTCTGTGAAGTTGCCCTTCTGTATATCCTCAAGCTGAGCGAGAATTGCGTCAATTGCCTTTTGCTCATTTTCGTTTTCTATTCCGCTTTGTACCATTATGAGGCCCTTGCCTCTGTTGAAGCCTGCCGAGCAGTAGTAGCAAAGGCTCATCTTCTCACGTACATTGTTAAACAGCTTTGAGTACACACCGCCGCCGAATATGTCGCACATAACCTTTATTGCGGCATAGTTGTCGTCTGCATCCGTCATACCTGCGCGCATACCGAGCACAAGCTTTCCCTGCTTTACGGGCATCTCCTCACGCACACGGTTTGTTTCGTAAGCCGTGGTGATATATTCTGTGTGAAGCTCTGCAATTCTCGAGCGGTCTATATCCTCAAACTTCTGTTCAAAGCGGCTCTTAATAATTTCGGCATTCATACTGCCTGTTACGCCGATGTATACAACAGCACTTGAGAGCATATTTTTCCACGCTCTTACAAGTGTGTCGGCATCAAGAGCCTTGATGTCCTCAATCTCGCCGCAGCGGCTGAGCGAGTACACCTCGTTTTCGCACATAATCTCAGTGCATCGCTTGAGTGCGTAATAACGCTTGTCGTTAAGCTCGCTTTCTATTTGCTCAATCATAAGGCGCTTTTCACGCTCAATATCTGCCTCGCAGAATTTGCCGTCAATAAGGTTAGGCTCAAATATCATATCAAGCAGGAGGTCTGCGGCGGCAGAAGAAATCTTTTCTTCCGAAAGTGAAAATCTGTCCTCAAGCACTGTCACGCGCAGTGTCATAACCTGGTTTTCGCCGTCTTTGCCGACAGAGCCGCTTACCATTGCACCGTACATACCTGCAAGGTGACGGTTCATCTGTGTAAGGGTCGGGTATTTTTTGCAGGTGCGCTTGAGCAGACCGGGCAGCAGTGCGTTGGCTGCGGCATCCTTGCCCAACGGCAGAGCAAAGCTGACTGTCAGTATAGCCACCTTGAAATTTGATTTTGTATCAACCGAGCAGAATTTCAGCCCGTTTACAGGGGTTGAAAGATTGAATGCATATTCCATTTCGTCACTTATCCTTTCACTTATAAAAAGTAGAATTAAAGATAATAATAATCCATTATACCATACTTTTTTATTTTATCTATATTATAATCAAAAATTTATTGAAATTTCTTAATATACAGTTAAATTTCTCGTTGCTTGGTTGTAAATTCGGGCAGAACAATGTATAATCACCTTATAAAGATTTAGGAGTGTTTGTTTTGAACTTTACTTACCACGAAAAATCAGGCACGCATACAGGCTATTGCATTGTAAAAAGCTGTGAGCGCAAGCTTAACAAAAACGGCGAGCCTTATCTTGATATGGTGCTCAGCGACCGCAGCGGTGAAATAAATGCAAAGCTGTGGAAATATGACGAAAATCTGCACGGTATTTATGAGCCGAATTCGCTCATCAAGGTGCAGGGCACAATTTCAAAATTCAACGATGCAGACCAGCTTCGTATCGACCGTATACGCAAGGTGAATGAGACCGACGACGTTAAAATTGAAGACTATGTTTCTTCTGCCGTATATACGGGCGAAAAGATGTTTGACGAGCTTATCAGCCTTGCAGAAGGCTTTAATGATAAGGATTTGTCACTGCTTGTCACAACAATTCTCAACGATAATAAAGAGAAGCTTCTCTATTATCCCGCGGCCTTTAAGCTTCACCACGCAATGCGAAGCGGACTTTTACAGCATACGCTTTCAATCGTTCGTCTTGCGCAGAGTGTTTGTAAAATTTATCCCTTTGTCGATTCGGATTTGCTTTTGGGCGGCGCAATCCTTCACGATATTGCAAAGCTTGAGGAGCTTATTTCAAACGAAACTGGTATCGCTTCGGGCTACAGTGTAGAGGGTACACTTATAGGTCACCTTGTAAAGGGTGCAATGCTTGTTGACAAAACAGCCGAGAGATTGGGTGTGCCGCACGAAAAGGCAGTGCTTCTTGAGCATATGCTCATTTCTCACCACGGCGACCCCGAGTTCGGTGCGGCTGTGCGTCCGCTGTTTATTGAGGCTGATATTCTTGCCGCACTCGACAGGCTTGATGCACGTATTGTTGAGGTTAACAATGCTGTTTCCGGTGTTGAAGCAGGCGGATTTTCCACACGCCAGTGGGCACTGGATAACCGAGCCTTCTATAACCACGGCAGGGTGGATGTCACACAGGAAACCAAGCTGTTTTAATAAAATTGAGGTGTAAAAATGGATTGGACAGAAATTATTATAACCGTCAGCAGTGACGATATTGACAAGGCGGCAGCAATTGCGCAGGTGCTTGTGCCCGGTGTTTATATTGAGGATTACCGCACACTCGAGCAGGAGGCGTTTGAAATTGCAGGAATAGATCTGATTGACGAAGACCTGCTTGCAAAGGACCGCACAAAGGGTCTTATACATATCTATATTTCACCCGAGGATAATCCTGCAGAAGCAACGGCATTCCTCACAGAGCGTTTTGCGGCAGAAAAAATCGGCTATGAAATGACAACAAATCTTTGCAAAAACGAAGATTGGGAGAATAACTGGAAGGCATATTTCAAGCCTATGGAAATAGGTGAAAGACTTCTCATTCGTCCCTTGTGGATTGATGATTATGAGCCTAACGGCAGAGCGGTGCTTTCAATTGAGCCGGGTCTTGCATTCGGCTCGGGTACGCATGAAACAACCCGTCTTTGCCTTGAGGCACTCGAGCCTTATATCACACCCGATACCGATATGCTCGACGTCGGTTGCGGCAGCGGTATCTTAAGCGTTGCCTCTCTTCTGCTCGGTGCAAAGTCCGCAGTCGGTGTCGATATTGATGCGCTTGCAGTTAAAACCGCACGTGAAAACGGCGAGGTAAACGGCTTTACAGAGCCGAAATACGTTGTCCATAAGGGCAACCTTACCGATAAGGTCAGTGGCAAATTTCAGGTTATTGCGGCAAATATCGTTGCCGATATAATCATTCTCTTCTCCTCGCAGGTCGGTGAATTCCTCGATGACGACGGCGTATTTATCGCCTCGGGTATTATCAAGCCCCGTGAGCCCGAAGTGCTCGAAGCCTTCGAGAAAAACGGCTTTGAAGTAATTAAACGCCACAATAAAAACGATTGGCTCTGCTTTGAGTGTAAGAAGAAATAACAATAATATTGCCTTTAAGACAACTGATTTTACTCAAAAATGAATTTGAAACTGTATAATATGTGGTGATAATAATGGAAAAGGAAAACTTAAGAAAAAAGCTCTATAAGCTTTCGATTGCTTGCCTTATAATTGCTGTATTTGTGTTTGTCATCAATTACTTTGTGTTTCACTTTGTGACGGATGAAGGCATTACACTTGTATGGCATCCGGAAGCAGGTAAGCCATTTGTTACAGAACTGATTGGTATTCTGGGTGCGGATATGGTTTTTGCTTCAATAGTTTCTGCCCTCTGTGCTAAAATTATCGCCAAATAAAGTGATTAAAAAAGATAAGGCTTGTACGGTCAGTTATCGTACAAGCCTTATCTTTTTATCAGATTGAATTTTACTTTTCAAATTCGTACTTTTCAACCGTATGCACAACGTGCTTGCAGGTGAGAAGGAACACCTGTGAGCCAAGCTCAATCACACGCTCGTTGCCCTTGGCGTTGCACAGCATTGCGAAGTTTTCGCCAACTGCTTTTATTGTGTCACGCTGTTTTGCCGCCATATAGTAAAAGCTCATTGCCGCACCGTTTGAAATGCTGTCGTAAAACTCGGGTGCATCTTTTTTAAGTCCGTTATAAAGTGCCTCGTTTGCGGCAGTTGCAAGCATAGGTGCAAGTTCGCTGAGCAGGGTGTACTCTGCGCTGAATACCATCAGAAGTCGGCAATTGTTCTTAATTTCGGGCTTTATCCATTCGGCATCAAGCGTTTCTGTCAGCTCGTTTATAAGGTCCTCACTCTCGGGCGAAAGCGAAGCCAGCTCTTTACCGAGTGCTTTTGCCTTTGCAGAGTTGCCGTTGAGAATATTCTTTTTTATTTCTTCCGCAACGGCAAACAGGTCGCCGCCGTCGCTGTCTTCTTTATTTGCCGTAAAGATTTTTACGTCGCTGTCATCGTGCATAGAAAATTCTCCTTATTCCGCCGCAGCTTTTTTAGCCAGCCTTTTCTGCTTTGCCTTGTAGCCGAGGAAGGTGTTGAGGTGCTGCTGCGGTATTTCAATTCCGCCAAGGCCGATTGCGGCAGGGGAGTACATTCCGTGAAAATCACTGCCGCCTGTCATAATAAGGCCGTTTTTCTTGGCGATTGCCGTGAGATTCGTTACATCTTCTTCGCTGTGGCACGGGTGCCATACCTCAATGCCGTCAAGACCTGCTTTTGTAAGGTTTTCAATAATCTCTGTGCAGCCTGTATGCGCAGGATGAGAGAGCACGGCAATGCCGCCCGCCGCCTTGATTTGTCTGATAACCTCTTTCGGGTCGGGGAAGTCGGGCTGAACAATTATGTTGTCACTGCTTTTTGGGGAAAACAGCCTGTTGTAAACTTCACCGTAAACCTGTGTCGTGATGCCGCATTCCATAAGAGCGTGCATAATGTGCTGCTTGTATACGTTTGTTGAGCCTGTTGCACATTTGAGCACAAGGTCGCTTGTAATCGGGTAAAGCTTTGATGCCTTGATTATAAGATATTGGCTTGCACGCTTGCGCAGGAAAGAATTGCTGCGGCAAAGGCCCTCAAGCCTGTCTGCACTGTCGGGCTGGTAGCAAAGGATGTGCACCTCTTTGCCGAGCTCTTTATCAAGGGCGGAAATCTCAACGCCTGCAATTACGTTTACACCGTAGCGCTCACCAATCACTTTGCCGCGTACCGTGCCGGCAAGACAGTCGTGGTCGGTAATTGCAATGGTATCAATTCCTTTGTTTTTGGCAAGGATAATAAGGTCGTTAATACCTATTGAGCCGTCGGATAATTTAGTGTGGCAGTGTAAATCTGCAGTCAAAATAAGACCTCCCTCAAAGTGTTGTAGAAGTAGTGGTTGATGTGGTCGATAATATACCCAATGTAATATTATTCTACAACAAAATCAACTTTTTTTCAAGTGATTTTTTAAAAGGAAATCAAATTTTCTCTTTTATATTATATGAGAAAAATAAAAAAATATCCGCCGTGAATCCGTGATTCACAGCGGATATAAGCCGGTTTATTCGTGGCCGCCTTCTACGACGTCGCTCATCTTAAATACGTTTATAAACGTTTTAAGAAAAATTTTTGCATCAAATGCAAGCGTGTGGTTTTCGACGTATTCCTTGTCAAGTCTTACCTTTTCTTCAATGCCTACCTTGTCTCTGCCGTTAATCTGTGCATATCCTGTCAAACCCGGTCTTACAACGTAAACACCTTGCTCAAGACGCAGCTTATGTATGTCCTCTTCTTCGGGAATAAGCGGCCTCGGGCCGACAAAGCTCATATCGCCCTTGAGTATGTTTACAAGCTGAGGCAGCTCGTCAAGGCTTGTCTTGCGCAGTATGTTGCCAAATGCGGTAATCTGGCTTTCGGCTTCTTTAAGGTCGTTTGTTGCCGCAACCCTCGTTCCGTTTTTCATCGTGCGGAATTTGTAAATGGTAAACAGCTTTGCATCCTTGCCTATTCTTTTTTGCTTGTATATTACGGGTGAGCCGTCTGTAATAAGCACAGCCAGCGCAACCGCAAGAAATACGGGGGAGAGTATTACAATTGCGCCCAGTGACATTATAATGTCTAACGCTCTTTTCATTGGCGTTTACCTCCGTTAATTTATGCCTACAACCTTGTTCTTCCATTTGCCGCTTCTGACAAATATTGCACCTATTATGATGCCGCCTATTGAAGCTAAGCCCATTGAAAGCGCAACACCGTCAAAGCCCATATCCATAGCTTTAACAAAAAAGTATGCCAGCGGAACTCTTACCAGAATGCCGTTTGCAATGGCGTTGATAAGCGCAATATACGTTTTGCCTGCGCCTATTGCAAGGCCGTTCATGCAGAACATTATTGATGCAAAAAGATAGTCGAATGAAATAAGTCTGAGGTATCTTGCACCTGTTTCAATAACCTCGGGCTCACTGTCAAACATTCTTATGAGAAACTCGGGGAAGAGATTAACAACAGCAAACACTATAAGCGAAATTGAAAAGGCCATAACCATACCGACGTACATCGTCTTTTTGGCACGCTTGAATTCGCCTGCGCCTATATTCTGACCCGCCATTGAGGAAATGGCACTGCTTATGGCAAGACCGGGAAGAATTGCAAACGAGTTTATCTTGCCGCCTATTCCCTGACAGGCTGAGGCAACCTCTGCATTGGGCAGAGAGTTTACAAGTGCGGTAAGTGTGAGGAAGGATAGCGATACGACAAGGCTCTGCACTGAAGAGGGCAGACCGATTTTAAACAGCGGGCCGAGCCTTTCTCTGTTTATTTTAAGGTCGCTCCATTTATATTCGTCGAAGAACTTTTTCTTTGCAAGGTAAATCAGCGAAATGACAACGCTCAGTGCCTGTGAAGAAATTGTAGCCCATGCCGCACCCGCACTTGCCATACCTAATTTGCCGACAAGTATAAGGTCGAGCACAACGTTTGTAATTGCCGCAATAAGCACGAAGTAAAGAGGACGCTTTGAGTCGCCCATACCTCGCAGTATGCCGCTTATCGCGTTGTACATAAACATAAATATTATGCCGCCCATGCAGATGTTATAGTAATCTGCAGCCTCGCTGTATGCCGAGGCAGGTGTGTTGAGCAGTGTGAGCAACGGGTCGCAAAGGAACATCATGGCAACTGTCAGCACAACACCGAGTATGATGTATATGGTTGACATTGTACCTATTGTCTGGCGCTGTTCCTTGAACATTTTCTGTCCGCCGTACTGCGCAATCATAACCGTACCGCCGACTGAAAGGCCCATTGCCGCACCGGTGACGAGTATGTTTATCTGGCTGCCGATTGATACACCGGTTATGCCTGTTTTGCCGCAGAACTGACCGACAATTATCATATCGGCAACGCTGTAAAGCGCCTGAAGCAGATTTGAAAGAAGGAAGGGCGTTGCAAACTTTAAAAGCTGTTTTACAACACTGCCTTGGGTTAAATCTTTGTTAAAATCAGCCAACTGCTTCAACCTCCTTCGGCTTCTTCATAGTCAGCGAGATTCTGCCCTTGGCTTTGTCTACGCTGAGCACCCATACGGTGACAATGTCGCCAACCTTGAGCACCTCGGAGGGATGCTTTATAAATCTGTCTGTTATGCGTGAGATGTGCACAAGACCGTCCTGATGCACACCGATATCTACAAATGCGCCGAAATCAATAACGTTTCTGACGGTGCCCTGCATTTCCATACCGGGAACAAGGTCGTTCATATCCATAACGTCAGCCCTGAGCATAGGAGGTGGAAGCTCGTCACGGGGGTCTCTGCCGGGACGGAGCATTTCTTTGACTATATCTGTGAGTGTCGGTACACCTATGCCGAGCTTTTCGGCAAGCTTGTCCGCACCTATTGCCTCTACCTTTTCTTTAAGGTCGGCAATGTTGCCCTTGGCAACGTCCTTTATATCATAACCGCATTCGCCGAGCAGTGCCTTTGCCGCATCGTAGCTTTCGGGGTGAACACCCGTATTGTCAAGCGGATTTTTGCTCTCTGCAATTCGCAGGAAGCCTGCACACTGTTCGAATGCCTTTGCACCGAGCTTGGGCACCTTTTTGAGCTGTGCTCTTCCGGTAAATTCGCCGTTTTCTTCACGGTAAAGCACAATGTTCTTTGCAACGGTTGAGTTGATGCCCGATACTCTTGTCAGCAGTGACGGAGAAGCTGTGTTGAGGTCAACACCTACGTTATTAACACAGTCTTCAACAACGCCGTCAAGTGCATTACCAAGCTCCTTTTGCGGCATATCGTGCTGATACTGACCTATGCCTATTGCCTTGGGGTCGATTTTAACAAGCTCTGCAAGCGGGTCCTGAAGTCTTCTTGCGATTGAAACCGCACTTCGCAGTGAAACGTCAAACTGCGGGAATTCCTCTGCGGCAAGCTTTGATGCCGAATAAACCGAAGCACCCGCTTCGCTTACTATCATATATTTTGCATTGCTCTTCGTTTCACGAAGAAGCTCTGCCGTGAAAATTTCCGTTTCCTTTGATGCGGTGCCGTTGCCTATTGCAATTATCTCAACACCGTATTTTTTGATAAGAGCGGCAACCGTCTGCTTTGCAGACTGCTTCTGTGCCTCGGAATGTGTTACGTAAATAACGCCTGTGTCGAGCACTCTGCCCGTTGCATCAACAACTGCAACCTTACAGCCTGTTCTGTAGCCGGGGTCAAGACCGAGCGCAACCTTGCCATTTACAGGCGGCTGAAGCAGAAGAGGACGGAGGTTGGCTGCAAAAACCTTGATTGAATCTGCCGCCGCTCTGTCTGTGAGCATTGAGCGGATTTCACGCTCGATTGACGGCATAATCAGCCTTGTGTAGCTGTCTGCGCCTGCATCTCTTACCGTGTCTGTGCAGGGTGAGCCGTTATTTTTGAGCGTAACGCTTGCAATAACACCGAGAGCCTTTGTTACGTCAAGCGTAACGCTTACCTTCAAATAATCTTCTTTTTCGCCTCTGTCGATTGCGAGCACTCGGTGATTTGCGATTTTGTTTACGGGCTCGCTGTAATCGTAATACTGAGCATAAACGCTGTCCTTGTCCGGGTCTGCCGCCTTTGATGTGACAATACCTACAACGCTGAAAAGGTTACGTATTCTGCGGCGGATGTTTGCATCGTCCGAAATATCCTCCGCAATAATGTCCATTGCGCCCTGGAGCGCTTCTTGAGCAGAGGTAACTCCTTTTTCTTCGTCAATATATTCTTCTGCCGCCTCAATCGGAGTTTTGCCCGATTCGGGCTGGCTGAATATATACTGTGCAAGCGGCTCAAGACCCTTTTCTCTTGCAACGCTTGCCCTTGTCTTTCTCTTGGGCTTGAAGGGACGGTAAATGTCTTCAATTTCTGCAAGGGTTGCAGCTGCGTCAAGTGCGGCGGCAATCTCATCTGTCATCTTTTCCTGCCCTTCAATAGCTGTTCTGACCTCTTCTCTGCGCTTTTCAAGGTTGCGCAGGTATTCAAGTCTTTCCGATATTTCACGCAGCACCTGGTCATCAAGTGTGCCGTGTGCTTCCTTACGGTAACGTGCAATGAAGGGGATTGTGTTGCCCTCATCAATGAGCTTTACCGTGTTTTCAACCTGCCATTTCTGCAGGCCGAACTGTGTTGTAATTGCTGAAATAATATCCAAAATTTTCTACCTCTGAAAATAAATTATACCGAAAGTTTCATATCGCCGCTTTTAATCATACCGAGCTTCCTCATACCCTCTGATACGCAAAGCGCAATAACTGCAGGCAGTATGAAATGCACAGCCGCAATTTCAAGCAGAGCAACAGTGGGTGATACACCTGCCTGAGTCATAGCCTGGTAGCCCATAATCTGACCGACAAGACCTGCCGTGCCCATACCTGCGCCGGTTGAGTTGTTAACCATACCGAGCACCGCTGATGATACGGGACCCGTTATTGCACTTGCTATAATAGCGGGCAGCCAGATAAGCGGCTTTTTGACAATGTTGGGCATCTGGAGCATACTTGTGCCTATTCCCTGCGCCACAAGACCGCCAAAGCCGTTTTCACGGTAGCTTGCAACTGCAAAGCCTACCATGTTTGCACAGCAGCCAGCAACAGCCGCACCTGCGGCAATTCCGCTTAAGCCGAGCGCAACACCGATTGCGGCCGAGCTGATTGGAAGGGTGAGGAATATGCCCATAAGCACCGAAACAACAATTCCCATAAGTATAGGCTGCTGCTCTGTGCCCCAATTGATAAGACTGCCGAGCCAGGTCATAAACTGTGAAATGTACGGGCCTGCAAGCAAGCCTGCAACCGAGCCCGTGCCTATAGTGACGATAGGTGTGAGAATTATGTCAAGCTTTGTTTTGCCTGCAACAAGTCTGCCAAGCTCAATGCCTACGTAAGCGGCAACGAACGCACCCATAGGCTCACCGGGGCCTGCGTAAGAAACGACGGCACCGCTTACCATTGCACCTGCAAGAAGCTTGCTGGCAAATGCGCCTACCATACCTGCAACTGCGGCAGATAGCGTTACGAGCGGCTTTTCACCGAATTTTGCGGCAACACCGCAGCCGATGCCTGCACCCATAAGTGAGGCGGCAATTTTGCCTATGTTGAATATGCATACGCCTATGTTGCCGGGCACTGCGTTACCTATTTGCTGAAGAATCGTGCCTATGATAAGTGTTGCAAAAAGGCCGTAAGCCATTCCGCTTAGTCCGTCAATAAAAAGACGGTTGAGAAATTTTTTTACTGCTTTCATTTTTTGCTTTCTCCGACTTAATGCTTCAATAGCTTTGGATTTGTCTTATATCCTTACCCGTGAATCTGAGTGAAACAAAGTTGCCTATGATTCTCGAGGTGATACGCTGTGTGTATTTCTCTTCAAGCTCACGCGGTGTGAGGTTTGTGCTGATTATTGTGGGCTTACGGCTGAGAATACGTGAGTTGATAATGTTGTATATACAGCTTACCGTAAACTGAGTTGAGAACTCAACGCCGAGGTCGTCGATAATAAGCAGGTCGGTTTCAAGAAGCTCCTGCTCATAAGTTCTTTCACTGCTGTACTGTCTGCCGAAATGCTCACGTTCAAGTGTGCCGAATATGTTTGGGGCACTGCCGTAAATTACGCCGTGGCCTGAGTTGATGGCTTCGTTTGCAATTGCGAGCGAGAGGTGCGTTTTGCCCAGACCCGTTGCGCCGTGCATAAAAAGTGAGGGTGAACTGAGCGAAAAATCAAGCGCGTAGTCGTTACAAAATTGCTTGATTTCAGTCATTCTTTTTCTCGGCGAAACACCCGTTGCATCAACAGCTTCGGGGTAATAGTCGAGCGAAAGTGAATCGAAGGTAGAGCGTCTGAGCGGTGCAACCTTTTCAATTTCATCCTTTGCCGTTTCAATAAGAAGCTCACGCTGACAGGTGCATATTCCGTCATCCGTTACACCGGTGTCACTGCACACCTTACAGGTGTAGTGCGGCTCAAGGTGGTTTTCGGGCAGACCTGCGGCAACGAGAAGCTGTTTACGCTCCTCCTGTGCGGCAAGGCTCTCTTTTGCAAGCTTTGCTATGTATGCAGGGCCGTCTGCGCCCTTTGAAATTGCCGATACGGCCTCAGCTCCGAGCAGAGCGATGCGGCTTTGTATCTCAACAAGTCTCGGTATTTTTGCATAAGCATCCGCACGTCTTATCTCTAGCGCTTCTTCAGCGCTTTTCCGGCGTGCTTCAATCCTGCTTTGTGCAAGCAGATATGTGTTTTTGCTGTAGCTCATTTTTGTCACACCTTTCCTTCCTGTGTGCTCTTTTTGTATACCAGCGGTGAATTGTCACTGCGGCGGTTGAATTCGTCAATGTCGTAAGATGCCTCATAGCCCGCCGGCTTTTTCTTCTGTATGGGCTTCTGCTTTTCTGCGGTGCGCTCCTCTTTGGCTTTTTCAACATCGGCGGCGGTTTTTATGCCTGCTTCATACCAATTCTGAAGAACTTTGTTCATATAAGGGAAGCTTATCTTGTCCGTATGGTTTGCCATTTCTTCATATGCAAGATAAATCATATCAATATCAAATTTCAGCTCGTTTGTCCAACGTGCAAGATGAGCACTCTGTGATGCTGTGGGACGGGGAGTGCTTATTCCCGTCAGCTCGCAGAGCTTTATCCACGTGCCGTCACAGCGGCGCAGAAGCTTGATTTGCTCGTCTGCCTTTTCTATTGAATCAATTTCTTTTTCGCTCCAGGTCTTTGCAACCTTTGATATGTAGGCGATAGCACCTTTGCCTATAGATACACAGTATTCAATAAGCATCAGCAGCACTTCTACGGGCAGGCCGTAGAAATCGTGTATCATCAACAGTGCGGATTGGTCGTTGTATGTGATTGTGCGTCCCATCTTTTTCTGCGCTTCATTTAGCATAAAGTGTATTTCGGGGCTCTCTTTCGTGCGTGTGAGTACCTGCTCGGGTGTCGGCCTTGAATAAGCGATTTCCGGTGCGGTTTCAACAGGTTTTTCAGTCTTTGCAGGCACAGAATACTGCGGCTCTTCTTCGTTTGCGGATTCTTTTCCGTCGGCAAGCACTATGCCGCATTCAACCCAGTACTGCATTGCGTCTGCGGCATCTGCACGCTTCATATTCAGTGCTTTGCAAAGCTCGTCCAACGTCGGGTTTTCTGCTGCGTGGCGAAGCATCCACAGCAGCACTTTTATCTGTGCCGCACCGGCAAGCTTCAGGTGCTTGTCCGTTACAACGGCAGGCACATTGAATGACAGCCCGAACATCACTTTCGGATTTATTGAAAATTCCACGAGCATCCACCTCTTTTGCAAATAGAGTTTGCATAATTATCTAATCATATAATATACACCAAATTTTTAAATTAGTAAATAGTAAATACACCAAATTTTAAGATAAAATATTTATAAATAAATTCAAATTGACACTTTTCGTTTGTTGTGGTAAATTAGCTTTGTATGGTGTTATTTTGAGAAAGGCGTGAAAAATTATGAAAATAACGTTTTACGGTACGGCTGCGGCAGAGGCTATGCCTGCGCTTTACTGCTATTGTGACCACTGCGAACGTGCACGCAAGGCAGGCGGCAGAAATATCCGCACAAGGTCACAGGCACTCGTCAACGACGATTTGCTTATTGATATGCCGCCCGATACATATATGCATGTCATAAACTACGGTCTGGACCTGAGAAGCATTGAGCAGGTGCTCATAACTCATTGTCACGAAGACCATCTTTATCCTCTTGAATTCGGCAACCTGCGTGACCCCTTTGCACACCGTAAGCCCGATGCAAAGCCCGTGCAGATTTATATCTCTGAAAACTCTTCTTATGAGCTTATTGAAACGCTTGAAAAGACAAGAGTTGCGGGCGACCACGCTCAGCACCGTATTGTGAAAGCATTTGAGCCTTTTGAGGTCGGCAGATACACTGTAACGCCGCTTCTGGCAAACCACGCTATGAAGCTCGACCCGCTGATTTATGTGATTTCAGACGGTGAAAAAACAATGCTTTACGGTAACGACACGGGTTGGTTTCTGCCCGAAACGTGGGAATATATCGAGAAAAACAATCTTCATTTTGATTTTGTTTCACTCGACTGTACCTGCACAAGCGACGAGATTCCATATGCGAACAATCACATGAACCTTATGACTTGCATAAACACGAAAAATAAGATGCTCGAAATCGGCTGTGCCGATGAAAAAACCGTTTTCTGCCTGCATCATTTCTCACACAACGGCGGCTACACATACGATGAGCTTGTGCCCGTTGCCGCAGAGCTTGGCTTTCTTGTTTCATACGATTCAATGGAGTACGAATTTTAAATGATAAATAAAACGCAAATCTATAAAATTAAGGAGTAAAAATGCAACCGGTAAAAACAGAACATTTTGGTATCCAGCGCAAAATTGTATCAAATATGACTACACAGTCCTGGACTGAAATTCCCCACGCAGGTCCTGTCGTAGAGTTTGATGTAACCGAACTTATGTCTCAGTTCAACATTCTTCGCAATTCAGGCAAGCTTAAATATAAGCTGAGCATCAACACACTTATGCTAAAGGCAATAGCCCTTGGCCTCAAGGAATCCCCAAAGCTTAATGCACATCTTGAGTTTAACCGCCATTTTGTAAAAGGTAAGCTCAAGTATTTTGATGAGGTTCACTTCTCGATTCCCATGCAGCTGCCTAACGGCGAAATGATGACCATCAACTGCCATAATTTCGAGAATAAGTCACTCGATGAAATGACAGAGTATATGATGGATGTTACACGCAGAATTCAGAACACAAATCTCACGGAAGCTATGTTTGAGGTTTCAATGGATAATACCATTACGGCGCTCAAGCACGGCAAAATTAAAACAGTTGTCTGCCGCCTTTTAGGTGCAAAGCTCGGTAAGCACAGAATTAAAACCCTCAGCGGTAAGGCGAAGAAAGAATATCTGAGCATCCCTGAAGCCGACAGAATAACCAAGAAGGATATCGAGCAGGGCACAATCACCGTCAGTAATCTCGGTTCTATCGACCGTAACAGACACGGCTGTTGTCCCATGCTTGAAATTATTCCTCCGCAGACTGCCGCAATTGCACTTTTTGCCGCTACAGATAAGCCTGTCGTTGTAACGAACGATAAAGGCGAGAAAGAAATTGCAATCCGCACAATCCTTCCTATGACGGTAATGTTTGATCATCGTGTTTGTGAGTACGGTGATATACTCGGCTTCCTTAATAAAATTCAGGATATCTGCGACAATCCCGAGCAGATTATGGAGTGGTGATTTTGCCCAGATTCAGCATAGTTGTTCCCGTATACAATGCGGAAAAATATCTTGATGAATGCGTAAACTCCGTTCTGTCGCAAAGTGTGACGGATTTTGAGCTTATTCTTGTAAACGACGGCTCAACCGATAACAGCGGCACCCTGTGCGACGGCTTCGCTTTGCGTGATAAGCGTGTGAAGGTTATTCATCAGCAGAACAGCGGTCCGATTCCGACAAGATTTAACGGCGTGAAAAATGCAGTGGGAGATTATATTCTTTCGCTCGACAGTGACGATTATTGGTTCGACGGTCTGCTTGAAAGAGTCAGAGATGCTATAGACCGTTTCGGCTCCGATATTCTTATTTTTCGCTTGCTTAGAAACGGTGAGCCTTGCCACGATTTCTTTTGCGGTGAAAAAGAAAATATTACACAGGGTGAATACTTTTCGACAAGTTTAAAAGAGAGCGGAATGAACAGCATTGTTATAAAGGTATGTAAGCGTTCATTGTTTCAAAACGTTGATATATCAAGCTTTATAAACGTTAGGAATTCTGAAGACCTACTTATTTCAACCTCTCTTGCACGCAATGCTGAGAAGATAAGCTATATCCCCGATGTGCTCTATTTTTACCGTACGAACGACACTAATATTTCGAGTGGTATTGATAAAAATGCGCTTGACGAATATCTGCTTTCACGTACTGCTGTATGGCGTGAACTTGAACGTCTGGGGATTGCAAACGATGCCAACCGTAAAGTGTTTAATACAGGCTTTTTGAGACGTGCGGCAGATCTTGCTCTGCAGGTTAATCAAAGCAAACTTTCAAAGCAGGAAAAGCTCGTGCATCTTTCAAATATTGTAGAGCATAAGGAATTTAAGCGTATAGTGAACGAATCCGATTTATCTGTTTTTGGTGCGGCAAAACAGCTGCGCTTAAAGCTTTTGAGGTCAAAAAGCTATACGGTGCTTATGCTGCTTGATAAAATAAGAGCAAGGGTGAAATGAAATGGATTTAGGTTTTAAGGATAAAATGAAGCTGATGAAAATTCTCTCAAGCGAAGAGGGCAGGGATGCGTTTAAAGAAATGCTGACCCTCAAGCTTATGTCGCAAAGGGCGCAGGAAACTACTGCCGCCTGCCTTGCAGAGGGTTTGAGCCGCCTCGACGGCATAACCGAGGTTACACTTTCGGCGGGCGAAGAAAAGTTGCTTCCGCTTACCGTTAAAGCAATATCGGGTGATGGTGTTTTTAATGTTGAAAGCGTTCAGCCCGACGGGGCGGATTTTGATTATTTCGGCGATATATGCGAGAAATTCAATCCGGTTGTCGCACAGCACCCCGAAGAAAATTCCGTTTTTCTCGAAAAAACAGCAGAGCTTTTGGGAAATATTACAAATGAGAAAAATGAAAACAAAGTAAATTTTTTAATAAAATAGGTGAATTTTAAGTTATATTTCTTTTCTAGAAATATAAAACAATATCAGTGTTATATAATATCGAAAGCAAAAACAAAATTTTAAACATTTGAGAGGAATGAAACCAATGAGCAAGTTCACAAAAATTGCTGCTCTTCTCATGGCTCTCGTTCTCTGCCTTTCCTTCGCAGCTTGCGGCGGTAAGGATGAGCCCGAGACAACTGAGCCCGCAGCAGAAGTAACAGAAGACGTTAACGCAACAACAGCTGCAGAAGAGGATTCATCAGTCGCTGAAGAAGATTCATCAGTAGCAGAAGAAACATCAGCAGTTGAAGAAACAACAGTTGCTGAAACCACAACAGCAGCAGAAGGCGAAACAACAACTCAAGCAGCTGCAAAGAAGCCCGAAGGCACAGCAGCAATTGTTGAATACTTCAACACAGCTGTAAACAAGGTTAAGACAGACGCAAAGTCAGTTCAGCAGAAGCACGTAACAAACTACCTTGCAGCTTCCGCAACAGTTCCCAGCGTACTTAACGGTGTATACAAGATGCTTGGCGGCGATGAGTGGCTCGACGGTATGCTTGCAGACAACAGCCAGGGCTCAGCTACTTTTTCAACAAAGGCCGATATTAAGCACGGTTTCCCTGTAGAGGATCAGACATGGGGCTCCAAGCTCACAGCAGCAGATGTTAAGTCCGCTACCTGCACAGAGAAGAACGGTGTTTACACAATCACTATCCTCACAAAGGCAGACGGTAAATCCAGCACTGTAGATTACGGCCAGGGTCATGCACCCAAGGCTCTCAATGCTGTTCCTCCCCGTGTTATCAACGATAATATTCCCGGCATTGCTACAAGCATCACAGGCACAGCTTCAATGAATTACCCCTACGGTAAGGTTGTTATCACAGTTGATGCTGCAACAGGTAACGTAAAGACAGCTGATTACGACGTTCAGTGGACAATCAACTTTGACAAGGCAGGCGCTATCATCCCCCTTGGCACACGTTCATCCTACGTTGTAACATTCTAAGTTAAAACATACAAATTCCTGCTCTCGCAAAGGGCAGGAATTTTTTTGTGCAATCCTTGAACATTTGTTCTTTTTCTGTTGACTTGTAATAATATTTTTGATAAAATAAACAAGTACAGTTATATTATATAACGAGGTGTTATAAATGGCTGATTTTGATTTGATGCGACAAAGAGCGGCTGAGCTTAAAGAACAGCTCAACTATCATATAAAGCGTTATTATGATGAGGATGCGCCCGAAATATCCGACTATGAGTACGATATGCTTATGCGTGAGCTTAAAAATATTGAGGCCGAGTTCCCGCAGCTCATCACTTCGGATTCTCCGACTCAGCGTGTGGGCGGCACAGCATCCGAGAAGTTTGCGCCGGTTGTCCATACCGTACGTATGGAAAGTCTGCTTGATGCCTTCAGTACAGAGGAACTTGAAGCGTTTGACTTGCGTGT
Organism: Acutalibacteraceae bacterium; assembly: GCA_045604525.1. Classification (GTDB taxonomy): domain Bacteria; phylum Bacillota; class Clostridia; order Oscillospirales; family Acutalibacteraceae; genus UBA8612. Next base: position 42,445 of record JAZUOH010000048.1, on the reverse strand, counting down.
TAAGCAGGCGGCAGGCGAGGTTGCTTACGTTGTTGAGCCTAAAATCGACGGCCTTTCGGTTTCGCTCGAGTATGAAAACGGCAGGCTTGTGCGTGGCTCAACACGAGGTGACGGCGATGTGGGCGAGGACGTAACACATAACATTCTAACAATAAAATCAATTCCTCTTGAGCTGAATGAAAAGCTCCCTCTGCTTGAAGTCAGAGGCGAGGTTTATATGCCGCACAGCAGCTTTGAAGAGCTTGTTTTAAGACAGGATGAGGCAGGGGAGAAGCCCTTCAAAAATCCCCGAAATGCCGCCGCAGGCTCACTACGGCAAAAGGATGCCGCTGTTACTGCAACACGCGGTCTTGATATGTTTGTTTTCAACATTCAGCGTATTGAGGGCAAAGCCCTTTATTCTCATAAAGAGTCGCTCGATTTTTTGACATCTCTCGGCTTTAAAACCGTGCCCGGTTACAAACGCCATATGAGCTTTACCGCTGCGGTTGACCATGTTGCCGAAATAGGTGAAATGCGTGGCACACTGCCCTTTGATATAGACGGTGCGGTTATCAAGGTTGACGATTTCTCAAAGCGTGAATTGATGGGAAGTACAGCTAAATTTCCTCGCTGGGCGGTTGCTTTCAAATATCCTCCCGAGGAGAAAAGCACTGTGCTTCGTGAAATCGAAATAACCGTCGGCAGAACGGGCGTGCTCACTCCCACAGCGGTTTTTGACCCGATTCAGCTTGCAGGCACAACCGTCAGCCGTGCCACACTTCATAACCAGGATTTTATTAACGAAAAGCAGATTGCCCTCGGCGATACAATCGTTGTGCGTAAGGCAGGCGATATCATTCCCGAGGTATTAAGCGTTGAAAAGCACTGCGGTGCAGATGTTTTTACTTTGCCGGAGGTCTGTCCCTCCTGCGGTGCACCCGTTGCACGTGAAGACGGCGAGGCAGCAGTGCGATGTAATAATTCCGATTGTCCCGCACAGCTCAAGCGCAGGCTTATTCACTTCTGCTCAAGAGATGCTATGGATATTGAAACGCTCGGCGAAGCTAATATAGATTTGTTTGTCGATAACGGCCTCGTTTCAAGCGTTGAGGATATTTACCGACTTAAGGCCGAGGATATTATCGGTCTTGAGCACTTTGCAAAAAAATCGGCAGACAACCTAATAAAGGCTGTTGCCGATTCAAAACAAAATGATTTGTATAAGCTTATTTTCGGTTTAGGTATACGCCATATCGGTCAGAAATCCGCAAAGCTTTTAAGTGAGCATTTTATCACTATGCAGGCTTTGCAGCAGGCGAGCGTTGAAGAAATTTCAAAAATTGAGGGCTTCGGCGGAATTATGGCAGAAAGTGTTGCACGCTATTTTGCTATGCCGCAGACTGCCGAGCTTATTGAAAAGCTCACTCAGCTTGGACTCAATATGAAGTCGCTGCGAGAGATTGAAAGCGATAAGTTTGCAGGCAAAATCTTTGTCCTTACAGGCACTCTACCGACCTATACACGCAACCAGGCTGCAGAAATAATCGAAAAATTCGGCGGCAAGGTTTCTTCCTCTGTTTCAAAAAAGACCGATTACGTGCTTGCGGGCGAGGAGGCAGGCAGTAAGCTCAAAAAAGCCAACGACCTTGGTGTTACCGTAATAAACGAAGAGCAGTTCAATGAAATGATATCAGAGTGAGCCTTCTTTGAAGGCTCTCTCAAACCATACGTCGGTTGCTTCAAAAGCTCTGCCGTTGAGGTATTCAAGTATTCCTGCATCGGTTGTGAATTTAAACTGCAGGCGGTATGAGTAAAGGCACTGCTTTTTGTAGCCGCCCTTTTCTTTGTTGAGTGCGTTTGTGCCGTATTTGCCGTCACCCAGCAGGGGATGACCTATGTGCGCGAGGTGCGCCCTTATCTGGTGTGTTCTGCCTGTCAGCAGTTCAACTCTCACAAGGCTGAGGTTGTCTTTTTCGTCAAGCACCTTGTACCGTGTGATTATCTCTTTTGCATCGGGCTTGGGGCTGTCGTAAACCTGTACCTTGTTTTTCTTCTCGTCTTTTTTCAGGTATGCTTTGAGCGTAGCTTCTTTTTTGTCAAAGCTGCCGTGAGCAATGCAAAGGTAGATTTTGTCAAGCTCTCTGTCCTTGATTTTCTGGTTGAGAATACGGAGTGATTCTGCATTTTTAGCCGCGATTACAATTCCGCCCGTGTTTCTGTCAATTCGGTTTGCAAGTGCAGGTGCAAAGCTGTTTTCACCCTTGGGGTCATATTCACCCTTTTCGTAAAGGTAGCGTTCAACCCTTGTTATAAGTGTGTCAACATATTCGCCCTCATCGGGGTGACTTAAAAGACCAACCTTTTTGTCAAGCAGAATTATGTTTTCATCTTCATAGATTATGTCAAGATTTTTCGATGCACGCAGAAAATCGTAATTGTCGGGCTTTGCCTCAAAAAACTCATCATTTATATACATCTCAACAAGGTCGCCTACCTGCAATCTTGTCGAAATCTCTGCACGCTTGCCGTTTACCTTTATGCGCTTTGTGCGTATGTATTTGTACATCAGTGCCTTTGGCAGAAGCGGCACAGCCTTTGTTATAAATTTGTCAAGTCTTTGGCTTGAATCGTTTTGCTTTATTGTAAAGCTTTTCATTTTAATCACACCTGAATAAATAATGTAGCTATAATAACACAAAAATAATTGTTAATCAATATATAAGGAGAGTGATAACAGTGGATAAATTCGTGCTTCATTCAAAGTATAAGCCTACGGGCGACCAGCCGCAGGCAATAAAGGCACTTGTTGACGGCGTTAACAAAGGCTTTGATGAGCAGACCTTGCTCGGCGTAACGGGCTCGGGCAAAACCTTCACTATGGCAAACGTTATCGCTCAGGTAAATAAACCTACCCTCGTACTTGCTCACAACAAAACACTTGCCGCACAGCTTTGCACTGAGTTCAAGGAATTCTTTCCCGAAAATGCAGTAGAGTATTTTGTTTCCTACTACGATTATTATCAGCCCGAAGCCTATCTGCCCACAACAGATACTTATATTGAAAAGGATTCGGCTGTCAACGATGAAATAGATAAGCTCAGGCACTCTGCAACCTGCGCCCTTGCCGAGCGCAGAGACGTAATTATTGTTGCGAGTGTTTCGTGCATATACACATTGGGCAGCCCGTTTGACTATAAAAATATGCTCATCTCACTGCGACCCGGTATGGAAAAAAGCCGTGAGGAGCTTATAGAAAAGCTTGTCAGCATCCAGTATGAGCGCAACGATATAAACTTTATCCGTAACAAATTCCGTGTCAGAGGTGACGTTGTCGAAATCTTCCCCGCATATTCGTCCGATACGGCAATACGTGTTGAGTTTTTCGGCGATGAGATTGACCGAATAAGCGAAATAAACGCACTTACGGGCGAGGTGAAGGCTGTTCTTAACCATGCTGCCGTTTATCCTGCATCGCACTATGTAATTCCGCAGGAGAAGATGGAGGAGGCAATAGGCAGAATCTTCAGCGAAATGACTGACGTGTACTCGAAATTTGTCGAAGAGGGCAAATTATTAGAAGCACAACGCATAAAACAGCGTACGGAGTACGATATTGAAATGCTTCGTGAAACAGGCTTCTGCAAAGGCATTGAAAACTATTCCCGTGTGCTTTCGGGTATGCCGCCCGGCTCGGTGCCGTTCACACTTCTCAACTATTTCCCCGATGATTTTCTGCTGTTTGTCGATGAATCTCACGTAACTTTACCGCAGGTCAGAGGTATGATAGGCGGCGACAGAGCAAGAAAAGAGAATCTTGTGAATTTCGGCTTCCGTCTGCCGTCTGCTTTCGATAACCGTCCGCTGACTTTTGACGAGTTTTATGAGCGCACGGGTCAGAAGATTTTTGTCAGTGCCACACCCGGCGACTTTGAAAAGGGTAAGAGTGCACAGATTGCGGAGCAGTTAATCCGTCCCACAGGTCTGCTCGACCCCGAAATATCCGTGCGGAGCACCGACGGTCAGATTGATGACCTGCTCGGCGAGATAAACAAGCGCACCGAAAAAGGCGAGCGTGTGCTTGTCACAACTCTCACCAAAAAAATGGCAGAGAATCTGACCGATTATTTTTCCGATATGGGCGTTAAGGTGCGCTATATGCACCACGATATTGATACTATTGAGCGTATGCAGTTGATAAGAGATTTGCGCCTTGGCGAATTTGACGTTCTTGTCGGTATCAACCTGCTTCGTGAAGGTCTCGATATTCCCGAGGTGTCGCTTGTTGCTATTTTAGATGCCGATAAAGAGGGCTTTTTGCGCAGCGAAACCTCGCTTATTCAGACAATAGGCAGAGCCGCAAGAAATTCAAGCGGCGAGGTTATAATGTATGCCGACAGTGTAACTCCGTCTATGGAGCGTGCGCTTGAAGAAACGGCACGCCGCCGTGAAAAGCAGATGGCATATAATGAAGAGCACGGCATTACGCCGCAGACAATTATAAAAGAAGTTTCCGAGGTGCTTGAAATTTCGGCAAAATCTGACAGCGGAAAGAGCGATAAACAGCTCAGCCGTGCCGAGCGTGAGCAGCTTATTAAACAGCTCACTGCCGAAATGAAGGCGGCGGCAAAAATACTTGAGTTCGAGCACGCCGCATATCTGCGTGACAGAATAGAAAAACTCAGACGAGGTAAGTAAATGAGAGAGAAAAAAATAACCGTAAAAGGAGCAAGGGCGCACAACCTTAAAAATATCGACGTCGAAATTCCTCGTGATAAGCTGGTTGTGTTTACGGGTCTTTCAGGCTCGGGTAAATCGTCACTTGCGTTTGATACAATTTATGCCGAGGGTCAGCGCCGCTACGTAGAGTCGCTTTCAAGCTATGCAAGGCAGTTCCTCGGTCAGATGGATAAGCCCGACGTTGATTATATTGAAGGCTTGTCACCTGCAATTTCAATTGACCAGAAAACAACTTCAAAAAATCCTCGCTCAACGGTGGGTACGGTAACCGAAATTTACGATTATCTGCGTCTGCTGTGGGCTCGTGTCGGTGTGCCTCACTGTCCCGAGTGCGGCAGAGAAATCAAAAAGCAGACTGTTGACGACATTGTGGGCAAGATTCTTGAAATGCCCGAGGGTACTAAAATTCAGATTCTTGCTCCCGTTGTCAGAGGACAGAAGGGCGAGCACGTAAAGGTGTTCGAGTCTGCGCGCAAGAGCGGTTATGTGCGTGCACGTGTTGACGGCAACCTTTATGAGCTAACCGAAGCAATAAAGCTTGAAAAAAACAAGCGCCACGATATCGAAATCATCGTTGACCGCCTTGTTGTAAAGGAATCAATACGTTCCCGTGTTGCTGATTCAGTAGAAACAGCGGCAAACCTTGCAGAGGGACTCGTGCTGTGCGACGTTATAGGCGGCGAAGAGCTGCTTTTTTCGCAGAATTATGCTTGTCCCGACCACGGCACGTGTATCGAAGAGCTTGAGCCAAGAATGTTCTCGTTCAATAATCCCTACGGTGCGTGTCCTACCTGCTCGGGACTTGGTGTGTTTATGAAAATCGACCCGGATATTATTATTCCCGACAGGTCACTTTCAATAAACGGCGGCGCTATAAAGGCAAGCGGATGGAGTATCAGTGACAGCGGCAGTATAGCAAGAATGTATTTTGAGGGCCTTGCAAAGCACTATAAGTTTTCGCTTGATACTCCGATTGAGGAACTGCCGAAGAAAATTATCGATATACTTCTCTATGGCACAAACGGCGAAAAATTTACTATGGAGCGCAACACCGCCTATATGACGGGCACATATCGCTCTGATTTTGAGGGCGTGCTCAATAATCTCCAGCGAAGATATAACGAAACAAACAGCGAGGCAATGCGAGGCGAGGTTGAGCAGTATATGTCCGAGCAGGCTTGTCCGGACTGTAACGGCGCAAGGCTTAAGAAAGAGGTGCTCTGCGTTACTGTCGGTGGTATGAATATTGAACAGTTTACACGTATGCCGATTTCCGAGGAGCTTGATTTTATCAATAATCTTCAGCTCTCCGAGCGTGAAATGCAGATTGCAAGGCTTATTATTCGTGAAATCCGTGAAAGACTAAGCTTCCTTATGAGTGTCGGTCTTGAATACCTTACTCTTTCAAGAGGTGCAGGCACTCTCTCGGGCGGCGAAAGCCAGCGTATCAGGCTTGCCACACAGATTGGTTCGTCACTTACGGGTGTGCTCTATATTCTCGATGAGCCGAGCATAGGTCTGCACCAGCGTGATAATTCTCGCCTTATTGAAACACTTCGACATCTTCGTGATATTGACAATACTCTCATTGTTGTCGAGCACGATGAAGAAACAATTATGAGTGCAGATTTTGTTGTTGACGTAGGCCCGGGTCCCGGTATCCACGGCGGCGAAATCGTTTGCAGCGGTACGCCGCAGGAGATTATGGCCAGCGAGCAGTCTGTTACGGGTCAGTACCTTAGCGGAAAGAAGAAAATTCCGGTGCCCGACAGCCGCAGAAAGGGCAACGGAAAGAAGCTGAAAATCTGCGGTGCAAAAGAAAATAACCTTAAAAATATTGATGTGGAGATACCTCTGGGCACACTAACCTGTGTTACGGGTGTTTCGGGCTCGGGTAAGTCGTCACTTATAAACGAAATTCTCAACAAAAAGCTTGCCGCAGAGCTCAACGGCGCACGTAAGTATGCGGGCAAGCACGATAAGATTACGGGCATACAGCATCTTGATAAAGTTATCAATATTGACCAGTCTCCAATCGGCAGAACGCCACGGTCAAATCCCGCAACATATACGGGCGTTTTCACCGATATACGTGATTTGTTTGCCGCCACCACGGATTCAAAAATCCGCGGTTACAAGCCCAACCGTTTTTCCTTTAATGTGAAAGGTGGCCGATGTGAAGCCTGTCAGGGTGACGGCATCGTAAAAATTGAAATGAACTTCCTTGCCGATATCTATGTACCCTGTGAGGTCTGCCACGGTGCACGCTATAACCGTGAAACGCTCGAGGTCAAATACGGCGGCAAATCAATTTACGATGTGCTTGAAATGACGGTTGAAGAGGGTCTTGCTTTCTTCAGCGCTGTTCCCAAAGTCAAGCGTAAGCTTCAGACACTTTATGATGTCGGCCTCGGCTATATCAAAATCGGCCAGCCTGCAACCACTCTTTCAGGTGGTGAGGCACAGCGTGTCAAGCTTGCAACAGAGCTTGCACGTATCGCAACAGGTAAAACGATTTATATTCTTGATGAGCCTACAACGGGTCTGCATACAGCCGATGTGCACAGGCTTATAAAAGTTTTGCAGAAGCTTGTTGACAGCGGCAACACCGTGCTTGTAATCGAGCACAACCTTGATGTTATAAAAACAGCCGATTATATTATTGACCTTGGCCCCGAGGGCGGCAATAAGGGCGGCGAAATAGTTGCCTGCGGTACACCCGAAGAGGTTGCCGCTTGCGAAAAATCCTACACGGGTCAATATCTCAAAAAAATGCTCGGTTGATTCGGAGTGATTACTAATGAAAATTTTCGGTGATATTTCCTCGCTCGTCGGTGCTACACCGCTTATGAGGCTTGAAAAATTCGAAAAACAGCAGGGGATTGAAGCGAAGCTTCTTGCAAAGCTCGAGTATTTTAATCCAGGCGGCAGTGTAAAAGACAGGGTTGCACTGCACATAATCGAGCAGGCGGAAAAAAACGGCTCGCTCGTGCAGGATAGTGTTATAATTGAGCCTACAAGCGGTAATACGGGTATAGGTCTTGCAATGGTTGCCGCCGCCAAGGGTTATAAGGTCATTCTCACAATGCCCGAGAGTATGTCACTTGAGCGCAGACAGCTTCTTGCCGCCTACGGTGCCGAGCTTGTGCTTACTCCTGCGGCAGAGGGTATGAGCGGTGCTGTAAAAAAGGCAGAAGAAATTGCGGCTTCAACGCCACACAGCTTTATTGCAGGTCAGTTTACAAATCCCGATAATCCCGAGGCACACTATCTCACAACAGGTCCAGAAATATATGCCGATACCGACGGTGAGGTTGATATTTTTGTCAGCGCAATCGGTACGGGCGGCACAATCAGCGGCACTGCAAAATATCTGAAAGAAAAGAATCCCGATGTTAAGATTGTCGGTGTCGAGCCTGCAGCTTCGCCACTGCTTACAAAGGGCACTGCAGGCGCACATAAAATTCAGGGCATCGGAGCAAACTTTGTGCCCGATACCCTGAACAGAAGTCTTATTGATGAAATTGTAACCGTCAGCGATGACAGTGCTTATGAATACGCCCGCCTTGTTGCAAAGTCAGAAGGCTGCCTTGTCGGCATCTCCTCGGGTGCGGCACTTGCCGCCGCCTGCGAAATTGCAACAAGAGCAGAGCATAAAGGCAAAACAATTGTTGTCCTTCTGCCGGATAGCGGAAGCAGATATTTATCCTCAGGCGTTTTCAATTAAGATATCAATTGCTTCAAGATAACCGTCAAAGCCCTTGCCCTTGACGGTTGCAATGCAGGCAAGACGGATGTAAGACGTGCGTCTGAATTCCTCACGTTCGTCGGGGTCTGAAATATGCACCTCAACTGTCGGTATGCCTACTGTTTTTACCGCATCAAGCAGTGCAACGCTTGTGTGAGTGTAAGCACCGGGGTTGATTACGATTCCGTCGGTGTTGCCGTAGCAAAGCTGAATTTTGTCCACAAGGTCACCCTCGTGGTTTGATTGATAAAATTCAACCTCAATCTGCTTCTTTTCGCAGTACTCGGCAATCATTTTTACAAGGTCATTGTATGTTTTACTGCCGTAAATCTGCGGCTCTCTTATTCCCAGCATATTAAGGTTAGGTCCGTTTATGACAAGTATTTTCATATCAGCCCGATTCCTTTCATGATTCGTCGTGCGGTTTCGTCCGCATCCTCGGCGACCTCAACCGTAATATCACAGACTGCTTCGTAATGGGGCAGTCTTTTTTTATACATTTCATTTAAGCTGCCGTTTTTGCTCAACGGTCTGCCTTCTGTGTCAAGCAGGCCGATATCACGCTTTAAGAATACAACAACGGCATTTTGTCTGAGCACCGCCTTGTTATCATCTCTCAGCACTGCACCTCCGCCTGTGGCAATAATCCTGCCGCTTTGTTTTCCTGCTTGCTTTACGGCAAGGGCCTCGGCGTTTCTGAAATATTCTTCACCTTCGGCTTCAAATATTTCGGGTATCGCTCTGCCTTCATTGAGCACAATTAGTTCGTCCGTGTCAACAAGCTCTCTGCCGAGAGTTTCGGAAAGCTTTTTTGCGGCTGTCGATTTGCCGCAGCCCGGCATACCGACAAGCACAATGTTCAGCATCTGTTTTTCAAGTGCTTTTACAATTTCGCTGGCTTTGCTTTTATCAAACTCTGATTTTATAAAGCTCTCTGCCGCTTTAACACCCTGTGCGCAAAGCATTGTCAGTCCGTTTGCGGTGGGAATTGAAAGCTTTTCGGCATCAAGCAAAAGCTTGGTCTTTGACGGATTGTAAATAAGGTCGGCAACACCCTTGCAGTTTTTAAAAATGCTAAGGTCAACAGGGCTTTCACCGTTGTTCGGATACATACCTACGGGAGTTGTGTTTATTATATAGTCGGTGTCGCTGTGCTTTTGAATGTTTTCGTAGTTGTCAGTTTCACTTCTTCGTGAAATAACGGTAATTTCTTTTGCGCCCTTGTCACGGCATACGCATACGACCGTTTTGCTTGCGCCGCCGTTACCCAGCACAATAACCTTTTTGCCTTTCACGTCAAAGCCTGCACTTTCAAGCAGATATGAAAAGCCGTAGTAATCTGTGTTGTCGCCGTAAAGCGTGCCGTCGAGCAGACGGGTTACGGTATTTACAGAGCCTATCTTTTTTGCACTATCCGAAAGCTTTGACATATACGGCATAACCGTTTCCTTGTATGGAATGGTTACGTTCATACCGTCAAAATCACCGTGAAGCATAAATTCTTCAATTTCTTCAGGCTCTTTTTCATAAAGAGGGTATTCGTAGTCGCCCAGCAGAGCGTGAATCTGCGGCGAATAGCTGTGGCCGAGTTTGCGGCCGAGAAGTCCGAAGCGCATAATGCTTTAATCTCCCTATATAATTTCGGAGTAGCTGCCAAGGTAAGCAAAGCTTTCAAGCTCGTTTTCAAGCTCGCAGATAAGCTCTGCAAGGGCAGGGGAATAGACCGAGGTATTAAGGTCAAAATAGAACATAAACTCAAAATCACTGCCAACAATCGGACGGCTTTCAAGCTTTGTAAGGTTTATGTTGTGTGCATAGAATCGTGAAATGATTCTGTAAAGTGAGCCGGGTTTGTGAGGGAGCACAAGCATAAGGCTTGTACGGTCAGCGCCGGGATAAATCTCGGGCTGTTTTGATATGCAAATGAAACGTGTGTAATTGTTGCCGACGTTCTGCACGTGCTTTTTAACTGCGTTAAGGCCGTAAAGTGCGGCACATTCAAGCGAAGAAAGTGCGGCAATGTCGTTTCTGTCAGATTCTGCAACAGCCTGAGCCGCAAGTGCTGTGTTTGCATAGGTCGTTATTTTAACACCCTTGAGTGTGCTGAGGAACTGACTGCTCTGGTTTATTGCCTGCTCGTGAGATATAACCTCTTTTATGTCCTCAAGCTTTACACCGGGCTTGACAAGCAGACAGTGGTTAATCTGAACCCTTACGCTTCTTACAATGTAGAAATTGTGCTTTGTCATAAGGTCGTATATGTTGTTTACCGAGCCTGCCGTGCTGTTTTCAATCGGAAGCACGCCGTATCTGCAAAGCCCCTTGTCAATTGCGTTGAAAACTGCCTCAAAGGTGTTGCAGTAGGTTATGTTGGGCACGGAGAAAAGCTTTTCGCAGGCAACCTGTGAGAATGCGCCTTCGGTGCCCTGGCACGCAACGCTTGCACGCTCAGGGAAGAGCTTGTCGGTTTTTTCAACTGCACACTTCAGTATATCTTCATATTTTGATTTCGGCAGAATCAGCTTGCTCTGGTGAGAGCGTGAAAGGTCCATGAGCAGCGAAAACATAACCCTTGCAGAAGCCTCATATTCTTCACCTGCAAGCTCTGATACACGGTTGAGCAGTGCTCTTTCACGCTTGGGGTCGTATATTCTCATACCGTTTTCGTTTTTGTATTTTGCTACCTCTGCGGCACAGTTCATCCTCTCTTTGAGAAGCTCAACAAGCTGTGTGTCTATGCCGTCAATTTTTTCTCTTATTTTTTCTAAATCCATTTTATTCATCCCTTAACATAAGGTCAGCAATTGCAACTGCTGCCGCTGCTTCAACGCAGGGTACTGCGCGCTGTACGATGCAGGGGTCGTGTCTGCCGCCGATATTTATTTTTGTGTTTTCCTTTTTCTCAAATGAAATTGTGTTCTGCGTTGCCGCAATAGAAGGTGTTGGCTTGAATGCTGCACGGAAAATTACGGGCATTGCGTTTGAAATGCCGCCGAGAATTCCGCCGCAGTTGTTTGTGCGTGTGCGCACACTGCCTTTTTCATCATAATAAATTTCGTCGTTGTTTTCACTGCCGAATAAATCAGCAACACCGAAGCCCACACCGAATTCAATTCCCTTAACGGCAGGTATGCCGAACATAATGAGTGAAATGCGGTTTTCAATTCCGTCAAACATGTGCTCACCAATACCTGCAGGCAGACCGACAACCGCACACTCAACCGTGCCGCCGACGGAATTGCGGTCGGCTCTGGCTTTTCTTATTTCTTCCTGCATTTTTTCTGCAGCACAGTCATCAATGCAGGTGAAGCTTTTCTCTTTAAGTCGGTTAAGTTCATCGGCAGTTATATTAACACCGTCAAATCTTTGGTCTTTGACACCGTGGATTGATTCTATGTGCGCGCCTATAGTTATTCCCTTTGTTTCAAGCCACTGCAAGCACATGCCGCCGGCTATGCAAAGCGGTGCTGTAAGCCTGCCCGAAAAATGTCCACCGCCCGTTGCACTGTAGCCTTCGCCGTATTTCATTTTTGCGGTGTAATCTGCGTGACCGGGGCGAGGTGTATCAAGAATTGAAGAATAATCCTTCGGCTTTGTGTTTTGGTTGTATATAACCGCTTTAACAGCTTCGCCGTTTGTTACGCCGTCGGTAAGACCCGAAAGAAAAACAACCTTGTCCGCTTCTTTTCTCGGTGTTGAGAATTCGTCCTTGCCGGGTGCACGTCTTGCCATAAAGGCTGCAAGCTTTTCTTCATCTATTGCAAAACCGCAGGGGAATCCTTCAACCGTAACCCCTATCAACTCTGAATGAGATTCGCCGAATATTGTTATTTTTAAGTTTTCGCCAAATGTTGAAGACATAAGTCTAATCTCCTGTCAGTAGGTTATCTTGATTTTTGCACCTAGCTTTTCAAGCTCATCAAAAAACGTCGGGTACGATTTGTTTACCGCCTGTGAGCCTGTTATTGTAACCTCGTTTTTACATCCGCTTGCGGCAATTGCGGCACTCATTACAATTCTGTGGTCGTTGTATGAATCAACCGTGCCTCCCTCAAGCACACCCTTGCCGTAAACGGTAAGAGTGTCCGATGTGATTACGGCTTGTCCGCCGAGATTGTTTATCATTTCGCAGGTTGAAAGAAGTCTGTCGCTCTCTTTTATTCTCAGCCTTGCCGCATTGTAAAACTCGGTTATGCCTTTTCTGAAACAGCTTGTCACCGCAAGCACGGGCACAAGGTCGGGAATGTCGCCGACATCAATTTTTATTTGCTCGTTATCTGCCGAATCTCTGAATTTTTCCGTGATTTCAAAAACTGCCTTGTCACCCTGAATAGAATCATGTGTCAAGTTGTTGCACTTTACACTATTGCCTCTTATTATGTCTGCACAAATGAAGAACGCTCCGTTTGACCAGTCTCCTTCAACCGTGTAATTTTCGGGTGAAATATAACCGTTGCAAGGCCTTATTTTTATCGTGTTATCTGTAAATTCTGTTTCAATTCCGAAGTCGTTCAGCACATCAATCGTCATATCAATGTAAGGCTTGGATTGTATTTGACCTGTTATGATAATCGTTGATTCTGCGTGGGTTACGGGCAGTGCAAGCAGTAAGCCGCTTATAAACTGCGAGCTCACCTCGCCGCTTATTTCGTACACTCCGTCAAGCAGACCTCCGCTGACTGTCAGCGGCAGTGAGTGTGATGATACCGAGGTGCCGTGATTTTCAAGTGCAGTGCACAGCTCGGTAAGCGGACGTTCGGGCAATCTGCCCTCTCCGTAAAGTGAAGCAGCTTTACCGAGAACCGCTGCAACAGGCAGCATAAATCTCAGCGTAGAGCCGCTTTCTTTGCAGTTAAGCACAGCCTTTTCGCTGCCTTCTTTTATCGGCTCAACATAAAATCCGCATTCTGTTTTCGATATGCTTGCGCCAAGCTCTCTCAGGCACTGTGCAGTTGCCTCGATGTCAACAGATGTAGTTGAGCATTTTATTCTTGTGGGCTTGTCGGCAAGTGCGGCACATATAAGTGCGCGGTGTGCAACCGATTTTGATGCGGGTGCATCAATCTGTCCGTTGAGATGTGAGGGGGTAATAACAGCTTTCATCTTATTTCAGTCCAAGCGTAATAAATTCTTTCAGTTCATCGTGTGTGCATTTTTTCAGCACGCTTTTACCTTTACCGGTCGGAAGTACAAGTGTGATTTTTCCGTTTGCGTTCTTTTTATCTTTAAGCGTTGCGGAATAAACTTCATCAATGCCGTATGGACAAATGTAGGGAAGATTGTATTTTTTCAGCAGTGGCATAAGCTCGTCAAGTGCTTGCTTTTCACAAAAACCGTTTTCGACACAAGCTTTTGTAATTACCGCCATTCCTATCGCAACAGCACTTCCGTGAGGTGTCTGATATCCGCTGAGCACTTCAACAGCGTGTGCAACGGTGTGGCCGAAGTTGAGAAAAGCTCTTTCACCTTTTTCAAATTCATCTGCCGTAACAACTCTCGCCTTTATTTCAACACAGCGTGCAACAATCTGCTTTATATCAATTTCAGTGCCGAGCATATCGAGCAGCTCGCCGTCGCAGAACATACCGTATTTTATAACCTCTGCCATACCGTTTTCAAATTCTGCGCTCGGCAGAGTTTGAAAGCAGTCTGTGTCACAGATAACTGTCTTGGGCTGGTAAAAAGCCCCCGCAAGGTTTTTGCCTGCTTCAAGGTCGATTGCCGTCTTGCCGCCGACGGATGAGTCAACTGCGGCAAGCAGGGAAGTGGGGAGCTGTATGAAATTTACGCCTCTCATATAAATCGCTGCGGCAAATCCGCAAAGGTCGCCGACAACTCCGCCGCCGAGTGCAACGAACGTGTCACTTCGGCTGAAATTGTTTTCTGCGGCAAAGTTGAGAATTGCAAGCAGGCTTTCTGCATTCTTTGAGCTTTCACCGTGCGGAATGCTGAAATCATATATCTCGAAGCCTTCTGCTTCAAGACCGCTTCTGACGTCACTCATATAAATCGGCGCAACATTGTCGTCGCTTATAATCAATGCCTTGCCGTCAAGACCGAGATTTTTCATCTCACTTCCGACTGTTGATATGATGCCTCTGCCGATTTTTACCATATAAGGCTTTCCTGTGTTTACGGGTATTGTTATCATTTGCTGTCAACCGCTTCTTTCATAAGTCTGCCCTCTCGCAGAAGTTCTTCAATCTGCTGAGCATCTCCTGCCTTGAGTGCATCGCTGTATTTTTTCAGGTTTTCAACTATTAAATCAATTTCGGTTATGAGGTTTTCAGAGTTTGCCATGAACAGCTCTGTCCACATTTTTTCATTCAGCCACGCAACCCTCGTCAGGTCCTTGTAGCTGCCTGCGGAAAAGCCCTTGTGTACCTTTGAGCGAGGGCTTTTTACATAGGCGTTTGATACAACGTGTGCAAGCTGTGATGTGTACGCAATGTTTACGTCGTGAATCTGTGCCGTTGAAAGCGTAACACTTCCGAAGCCAGCGGTTACAAGTGCCTCTTTGAGCCTTGCAAGCAGGTGCAAATCCTCGTCGGGCTTTGGCACAAGTATCATTGTTGCACCGTCAAACAGTGTTTCCTTTGCGTTTTTAAGGCCGGAAAACTGTGTGCCTGCCATCGGGTGACCGCCCACGAAATTGAATCCGTGATCTTGCGCAATTTCAAAGCAGTCGGGGCATACGTTCATTTTTGTGCCGCAAAGGTCAACAACAACCGTATCCTTGCGCACGTTTTCGGCGATGCTCCTTACATAGTTTACTACACCTTCGGGATAAAGTGCAACAAAAATATAATCACATTCGGGAATTGTTTTTTCATCAAGCGGCTTGTCGATGATTTTTGCCATAACAGCGTAGTCTGTAACGGCAGGGTTTATGTCATAGCCGTAAACGGTTACATCGGCTCTTTTGTATGCTTTTGCAAGTGAGCCGCCGATAAGTCCGAGTCCGCATATACCAATCTTCATTGCTCTTTATCCTCCTTTATCAGTCGAGGCTGTTTACTGCCTGTCTTACTGCGAATACACGTCTTGCAACGTCGTCAAACTGCTCGGGTGTGAGTGACTGCGGGCCGTCACACATTGCGTGAGGCGGGTCGTTGTGCACTTCAATCATAAGTCCGTCTGCACCTGCAGCAGCTGCTGCCATTGCCATCGGCTTTACAAGTCTTGCAATTCCGCTTGCGTGGCTCGGGTCAATAACAATCGGCAGGTGAGAAAGTTCCTTGAGCATCGGCACTGCCGAAAGGTCGAGCGTATTTCGAGTGTAGGTTTCAAACGTGCGTATGCCTCTTTCGCACAGTATGATGTTTTCGTTGCCGCCTGCCATAATGTATTCTGCGCTCATCAGCAGCTCTTTGAGTGTGTTTGCAAGTCCTCTTTTGAGTAGAATCGGTTTATTTGTTCTGCCGAGCTCTTTGAGAAGCTCAAAGTTCTGCATATTTCGTGCGCCAACCTGAATTACGTCAACCTCTTCAAACATCGGCAGGTGGTTTGCGTTCATTATTTCGGTTACTATCGGCATACCTGTCTGTTTCTTTGCTTCAAGCAGCAGCTCAATTCCCTCTGCGCGAAGACCCTGGAAATCGTAGGGCGAGGTTCTGGGCTTGAATGCACCGCCGCGCAGAAGGCTTGCGCCCGATGCCTTTACCTTTGTTGCAATTTCAAGCAGCTGAGCTTCGCTTTCAACAGAGCAAGGACCCGCAATTATTGCAAATTCGCCTCCGCCGATTTTCACTCCCGAGCAGTCAATAACAGTGTCGTCGGGATGAAATTTCCTGTTTGCGTTTTTAAACGGCTCCGATATGCGCTTTACGCAGTCTACTATTTCAAGGCCTTCAATAAGGTCTGTGTCTATTGAGGTTGTGTTTCCTACAAGTCCAAGAATGGTCTGATACTCACCCTTGGATATATGAACAATAACCTTCTGCTCTTCAAACCAGTTGATGAGGTTGTCAATCTGTTGCTGTGTTGCTTCGTTTTTGAGTACTACTACCATTGCTGTTTACCTTACCTTTCAAAAAAAATAAGAGCCTTGCAGTGACCTGACTGCAAAGCTCATAAAAAACTTTTTTAATGCCTTTTTCGGCGCAGCAAAAATCACTTCTACTATTTATTTCTCTGCGAAATAAAAGTAAAAGTAAAAAAACTCGTATGCAGTTGCCTTTGTTTTGCAAAGCATAGCATTTGCTCCTGTTCGAAAAATTTGTCTGCATTATACACCTTGAAAAATGCGTTGTCAATACTTTTTGCAAAAATAATTTTATCGATTTTAATCGCTAAAGCGAAAGGCTTAAAATTACAATATATTGTCCCTGTTTCTATTGCAAATATTTACTGCTTGTGTTACTATGTCATATATATAATACTTAAAGGAGACAGTGCCGTGCGCCAGGGGTATATCGACCTGCATACACATTCAACCTGCTCGGACGGGTCTATGACACCGTCGGAGCTTGTAAAGCATGCGGCAGAAAATAATCTTGCGGCAATTGCTCTTACCGACCACGATACCGTAAACGGTGTTGAAGAAGCTGTTAATCAAGGTGTGCTCAGCTGTGTAGAGGTTGTGCCTGCAATCGAGTTTTCTGTCAGATCTGCAACAGAAACGCATATCCTCGGCTATTTTATCGATATTAAAAATCCGCACCTTGTTTCAATTCTTGATGAAATTATAGAAAAGCGAATCGAGCGCAATGTTATGACCGCAAAGCTTTTGCAGGATATCGGCTTTGATGTTACTCTCGACGAGGCGGCGTCACTTGCACCGGGTGGAATAGTCGGCAGAGCACACTTTGCAAGAGTAATGATGAAAAAGGGCTATGTTTCATCTGTGAAAGAGGCTTTTGATAAATATCTTTCTTCGGGTAAGCCCGCTTATTTCGGCAATCAGAAGCTTGAAGCAAAAGCGGCTATTGAAGCAATTCATAACGCCGGCGGTGTTGCATACCTTGCACATCTTCATCTCATAAAGCTTGACGATGAAGCTCTCGAAAAGTATGTTGCCGAGCTTGCGTCATACGGCCTTGACGGCATTGAGGGCTATTATACCGATTATGATGAAGCTATGCAGAACAAATATATCTCGCTTGCCCGCAAATATAATCTCGGCATTTCGGGCGGCACGGATTTTCATGCAGATATGAAGCCGCATATATCAATCGGTAAAGGCTTGGGCAATATGGCAATTCCTTACAGTGTGCTTGAGGGTATGAGGAATGAATGAAATAATTAACGAAAAAATTGAAAATCTGCTTAAAAACGGCAGGGCGGTAATTGCCGTGGACGGAATGTGTGCCTCGGGCAAATCAACGCTTGCCGATGAAATACAGGGCACTTTCGGCGGCACGGTGATTCGTGCAGACAGCTTTTTTCTGCCGTTTGATATGCGCAGTGAAGAGAGGCTCGGTGAGCCAGGCGGCAATTTTCACTACGAGCGTTTTTACGATGAGGTTATTAAAAATCTCAGCTCTTCACAGCCTTTTTCTTATGGGGTGTTTGACTGTGAAAGCGGAAAAATATCAAACTGTGTTACGGTAGATGAAAAAAGGCTTGTAATTATTGAAGGCAGTTACTGTATGCACCCGATACTGAAAGCAGAGTATGATTTGAAAGTATTCTGCAAAACGGATAATAAAACTCAGCTTGAAAGAATATTAAAGCGCAACGGAAAAAGGATGCTTAAAATGTTTGAAGCAAAGTGGATACCGTTTGAAAATAAATATTTCAGCACATATAACATACAAAAATTATGCGACGTAACCGTCGTTACATAAAAAGTGAGGAAAACAATATGAAAAACTACGTACTTCACCTTGAAAACTCTGCTGATGTGTGGGAAAACTCTACTCCCGTCGGCAACGGCTCAATGGGCTTGAGCATCTTCGGCAGAACAGACAGCGAGCTTTTTGTCCTCAACGAAGAAACCGTTTGGGATGAGCGCACCGAAATGAAGCCCGCAGGCGATTTTAAAGAGAAGGTTGACTATATCCGTTCTCTTTTTCTTGCAGGCAAAAACTTTGAGGCGGCCAAATGGGCAGAGGATAACCTTGAGAATGATTTTAACGTCATATCTTCTTTTGAGGTTGCAGGCAAAATAAATATTGATTTTGACAACAAAGCTAAGGCTAAGAATTACAGCCGTGACCTTTGCCTTAACAGCGGTATTGCAACCGTGAAATATACAAAAAAAGATATCGAAACAGTTGAAGAGTGCTTCGCTTCTTATGAAGAAAAGCTTATTGCGGCAAAGTTCAGCTTTTCAGCTCCGAGCAGCTTTACACTCAGCTTTGAAAGAGAGCATATCAAAAGCTATATGACAGAAAACGGCACTCTTATCGTCCGCTGCGGCACGGCAAGCGGCACTCACTGCTTTGCTGTGGGCATAAAGGCTGTAACCGACGGTGCACTGTCAGAGGATGACGGAAAGCTCCGTGTAGAAAATGCCAACGAAGCCGTTATTTATATCAGCGTTGTTACTGATAATATTGCAGAAAACTATATTGATTTTTGCAGCAGTAAGCTTGCTGAGGTGCCTGATTATGATGAAATGAAAAAAGCTCATATTGACAGCTTTTCTGCAATTATGAGCCGCAGTGATATCAGCTTTGAGGGTGACGAAAGCCTTGAAGCGATGCCCGTAAGCAAAAGACTTGAGCGCCTTAAAAAGGATAAAAAAGCTCAGGACTATTCGCTTATGTCGCTCTATTGGCAGTTTGGCAAATATCTGCTTGTCAGCTCAAGCCGTCCGGGCACTCTTCCTGCAAACCTGCAGGGTGTATGGGGAGAGCGTATGCAGAATCCCTGGAATGCCGATTATCATACAAACATCAACCTTCAGATGAATTATTGGCAGGCAGAGCAGGCGAATATTTCAGAGTGTACGTCTGCACTGTTTGACTATATGAATACAAACCTTCTTGTCGGCGGCAGAAAGGCCGCACAGGATTATTACGGCTGTAAGGGCACGGTTACTCATCATCTGAGTGATATTTACGGCTTCAACGGCCCTGCAGACGGTGTATGGGGTCTGTGGCCTGTTGGCGGTGCATGGCTTGCATTCCATATGTGGGAGCACTATCTCTACACCAACGACCTTGATTATCTTAAAAATACAGCCTACGAGTACATCAAAGCCTGTGTTGAATTCTTCCTTGATTATATGGTAGAGGACGATAAGGGCAGATTGCTTACGGGTCCCTCTGCTTCACCCGAAAACGATTATATCGGTGCAGACGGCAAGCCCGTATGTATGTGTATGTCGCCGACAATGGATGTTGAGATTGTCAGCGGTCTGCTCAGTTTCTATATCGAAACTGAAAAGCTTCTCGGCATTGACGCCGATACTGCGGCAAAGGCCGCAGAGGCACTCGGCAAAATGCCTGCAATTCAGGTCGGTAAGCACGGTCAGCTTATGGAATGGCTTGAGGATTATGATGAGGCAGAACCCGGCCACCGTCATATTTCACACGCTTTCGGCCTTTATCCTGCCGACCTTATTACACGAAACACCCCCGAACTTTATAATGCAATCCGTGTCACTATCGACCGCAGGCTTGCAAACGGCGGTGGCCATACGGGCTGGAGCCGAGCCTGGCTTATAAATCTCTTTGCCCGTCTGCGTGACGGCGAGGGCGCTTATGAGCATATACGTCTGCTCTTTACACGTTCAACCCTTCCAAATCTTTACGATACACATCCGCCTTTCCAGATTGACGGCAACTTCGGCGGTGCCGCAGGTATAGGCGAAATGCTTATGCAGGGCCACGAGGGCTTTATTTCGCTTCTTCCCGCAACAAGCAGTAAGCTTTCAGGCTCCTTCTGCGGCCTTAAAGCAAGAGGTAACGTTGAGGTAGGTGCAGAGTTTGAGTGCGGCAAGGTAAAAGCATTCAATCTTTTATCTGCAGAAGATAAGTGTATAAAGCTTGAAATAGAAAATGCCGCAGTTGTTATCTGCGGCGGTAATGAATACAGCGCTGTAAACGGTCTGTTTGAGCTTAAAGCCAAAGCAGGAGAAAAGCTCAGCTGCAGCGTTATGTATTAAAAATTGTCTGCACTGCAAGCATCAGCGCAACACCGGGTGAGCCGAGCACTGCGGCTGTGCCGAGTGTGTACCAGTTGACGGCAAGCTGTGTGCCCGCAATAAGGCCTATAAGCTTTACTGCATACAGTGCGGCAATGCCTTGAAAAGCAGAGGCGAATATACCTTTTATAAGGCATTTTCTCTTCAGCATTATAATTAACAGCGTCAGCACGCAGAATGCGGCAAAAAGCACGGGTGCGGTGTTAATTCCCATATTCCTGCACCCCTGCTTTCAGGTTTCTTTGCTTTGCAAGTGCAAGCAGATAACGGTATCTTGCCTTGAGTGCCTCGATTTCATAAATCGTTGCCTCAACAAGGTCGCTGTCGCACTGTAGCTCAAATCTTTCATAGGCGAGCGTGAGCGATTCGCTCAGTCGGTGGATTTCACCAAGCAGCCAATCGTCATCCTCGTCAGTAGTTTTCTTTTTCATAATCAACTGTGTAAGCGTTGCCATTTTCCGTCCTCCGTTTCATTCTAACTATATGAAATGATGATGGACATATATTCTCAACAATATACCTTTGGAGGAAATTTTATTATGTATATGACAAAACTCGTGCCTTTTTCCGTCAGAACAATCTGGGGCGGAAGAAAGCTCATTGATAACTACGGCATAAAAACCGACCTTGAAAACTGTGCAGAAGCCTGGATGCTTTCCTGTTTTGAAAATTTTGAAAGCACGGTTGCAGACGGCGAGTATGAGGGCAAAACTCTCACCGAAGTTATAAATATCTGCGGCAAGGATATCCTCGGCAAGAATGCGCAGAATTTTGAGTATTTCCCGATTCTTATAAAGTTCATCGATGCGGCGGATGACCTCTCCGTTCAGGTGCACCCCGATGATGAATATGCCGCAAAGTACAACGGCGGCTACGGCAAAACAGAGTGCTGGTATATTATGGATTGCGAGCCCGGTGCACGCATTATTTACGGTTTTAAGGATAAGATTTCAACCGAGGATTTTGCAAAGGCTATCGAAGAAAACAGAATTGACGATGTTGTCAACTATGTCGAAGTCAAAAAGGGCGATTTCTTCCTTATCGAGGCAGGCACGCTCCATGCAATCTGTAAGGGCATCCTTCTTGCAGAGGTACAGCAGAATTCAAACGTAACCTTCAGAGCATACGATTACAACCGTTTTGATGCAAAATGCAACGGTCCCAGACCGCTTCATATCAAAGAAACACTTGACGTTACAAAGTGCGAGCCTCCCTGCCCGTCAATTCCTACCCTCACAAAGACAGAAAAGCTTGACGGTGCAACAAAGTCAGAGCTTGTCAGTTTTGAACTTTTCAGCGTAAATAAGGTTGAGGTAACTGCAGGCTATACGGGCACGGCAGACGAGAATTCCTTTGTTCACATTATGGTGCTTGACGGTTGCGGCACAATTTCCTGCGGCGGCAAGACACTTGAAATCAAAAAGGGCGAGGGCGTATTCATCCCTGCATCAGCAGGTGATTATACGTTAAACGGTACACTTACAGTTCTCGAAAGCAGAGTATAAATTCATTCTTCGGAGATTTTTATGGCAGTTTTATCAGCGCAGAATCTGAATATGACCTATGGCGACCGTGTGCTTTTCGACGGCGTTTCATTTGAAATTAACGCAGGAGAGCGTGTGGGACTTATCGGTGCAAACGGTACGGGCAAAACCACGGTTTTTCGCCTTGTGCTCGGCACTGAAAAGCCTACCTCGGGCGAAATTCATCCCGGTAAGAACACCGTTGTCGGTTATATGGAGCAGCACGCCTGCCGTGATTCTTACAGAACGATTTATGATGAAATAATGACTGTGTTTGAGCCGCTTATAGCTATGGAAAAGCGGCTTGAGCAGCTTAATAAGCTTATCGATGAGGGCGGTAATATCGATGCCCTTATCGATGAACAGCTTCACCTTACCGAAAGGTTTGAGCGGGAGGGAGGTCTTACCTGCCGCAGCAGAGCACGTTCAACCCTTGTCGGCCTCGGCTTTGCGGCGGATATGCACGGCCTTACCTGCGATAAGCTCAGCGGAGGCCAACGTTCAAAACTGAGCCTTGGTAAGCTTCTTTTGTCAGAGCCCGATTTGCTTTTGCTCGACGAGCCCACCAATCATCTGGATATCGACAGTGTGGAGTGGCTTGAAGCTTTTCTTGCCGATTATAAGGGTGCGGCGCTTATTATTTCGCACGACCGTTATTTTCTTGACCGTGTAACCACACGCACAATGGAAATTGAGCACCGCAAAATGCGTATATATAAGGGCAGCTATTCCGAATTCATAAAGCAGAAGGAAAAGGATAAGGAAATTGCTCAGCGTCATTACGACAATACGATGGACGAGGTTCACCGCATTGAAAAAATGATTGAACAGCAGCGCCGCTGGAACCGTGAACGCAACATCCGCACGGCAGAGCATAAGCAAAAATCAATCGACAGACTGCTTGACGGTCTCGAAAAGCCTGAGGCTGACGAGGCAATACTTAAATTCCAATTTAAAACCCTTTGTGAAACGGGTAACGATGTGCTTATCTGCCAGGGTCTCACAAAAGGCTTCGGCGGTGAACCGCTTTTTAAAGATGCAAATCTGCTCCTCAAAAAAGGGGAGCGTGCGTTTCTGCTCGGTGCAAACGGCTGCGGTAAAACTACTTTCCTGCGTGTCGTTATGGGCGAGTATATCCAGCAGGCAGGTATGCGCAAATTCGGCGAAAACGTGCGTGTCGGCTATTTTGACCAGACCTTGAGCGGACTTAATGATGACAAAACGGTGCTCGATGAGGTGTGGGACAGATATCGCAGGCTTTCGCAGACCGAGGTGCGCAGTGCGCTTGCCGCCTTCCTCTTCAGAGGTGATGCTGTATTTGCACGTGTCGGTGATTTAAGCGGCGGCGAAAAGGCGAGAGTGGCCCTGCTCATTCTTATGCTCGGCGGCTACAATCTGCTTTTGCTTGACGAGCCTACAAACCACCTTGATATAACCTCTCGTGAGGCTCTTGAGGATGCACTTTTAGGCTACGACGGCACAATGCTTATCGTGTCGCACGACCGTTATTTTATAAACAAGCTTTCAACCCGAATCCTGCGACTCGGCACAAACGGCATAGAAGAATTCGGCAATGATTATGACGAATATCTTGCCCGCCTTGAAAGGCTGAAGCAGGATACAAAGGTGCAGAAAGAAAAAACTGCGCCGAAGGTTGACAGCTACAAGCTTCGCAAAGAGCGTGAAAGCGAAAAACGCAAGCTTAACACTGCGTTTAAGCGATGTGAAGAAAAAATTGAAGAAACAGAAAATCTTATAACTCAAACCCAGGCTGAAATCGAAACCCCCGAATCAGCCGCCGATTATGAAAAAATAATGTCACTTACCGCAAAGCTTGATGAGCTCAATAATTCTCTCGAACAGCTTTATGAGGATTGGGAGAACATTCAGTTAAAGCTCGCAGAATACGAAGAATAAAAGGAGGTAACTCTTTATGAAAAATATACTCAGTGCAAATTGGATTAAAAGCCCCAAGCTTTCCAAGGAGTGTGAAATCTGCTACACCAAGCAGTTCAGCACCGAAAAGAAAGTAAAAAATGCAAGCCTTGAAATAACCTCACTTGGTACGTATGTTGCAAATATTAACGGCAAAAGGGTAGGCGACCAGGTTATGACTCCGGGCTGGACTGCATACCGCAAGCGTATTCAGGTCGAAACCTACGATGTCACTGAAATGATAGCAGAGAATAACACTATCAGTGTCGGTGTTGGTCCCGGTTGGAAGGGCAGATATTTCACAGGCACCGAAAGATGTGCCGATTACTTCCTCGGTGTGCGTGAAACTGCGCTTATCTGCGCACTCACACTCAACTATGCTGACGGCACAAGTGAAGTAATAGTTACCGACGATACTTGGGCTACACAGTACGGCAAGAACGTTTATTCCGACCTTTATAACGGCTATAAATATGACCCGCTTTACGTTGACCCCAAGCCGATGGATGCTGTCGTTTTCCCGAAGGATAAGAATAATCTCATCGACCGTGACGGTGAAAAAATCCTTGAACAGGAGCGCCTTGAGGCAAAGGAAATTATCATAACACCCAAGGGCGAAACCGTTATTGACTTCGGACAGAATATGACGGGATATGTTGAGTTTAAGGTCAAGGGCAATAAGGGCGAAACCGTTACAATCGAGCACGCAGAGGTGCTTGATGCCGAGGGTAACTTCTACCGTGACAATCTCCGAAGTGCAAAGGCGAAGGCAGAGTTTGTCTGCGACGGTGAGGAGCATATCCATAAGCCCGATCATACCTTCTTCGGCTTCCGTTATATCAGACTCACAGGCTGGAGCGATGAAATCAAGAAAGAGAATTTCACGGCAATCGTTGTTCATTCGGATTTGAAGCGCACAGGCCATTTCGAGTGCTCTGACGAACGCCTTAACAAGCTCTATTCAAACATTATCTGGGGTCAGAAGGGCAACTATCTCGATGTACCTACCGACTGTCCTCAGCGTGATGAGCGCCTTGGCTGGACGGGTGATGCACAGGTCTTTGTAAAAGCCGCCGCATACAATTTTGACGTTGAACGCTTCTTCCTCAAGTGGCTTGCAGACCTTCGTGCAGACCAGCGTTCTTGGGGCGCAGTGCCTCATGTCATACCCGATTTGTTTGATTGTGACGATAATACCTCTGCTGCCTGGGCAGACGCCGCAACGGTATGTCCCTGGCAGATGTATCTCTCATACGGCAATAAAGAGCTTATTGAGAAATCGCTCGATTCTATGAAAAGCTATATTGAGTTTATTGAGGAACACAGCAGGGACGGCATCTGGTGTCAGAGCTGGCATTTCGGCGATTGGCTCAACCTTGATGCAAGTGATGTCGGCAAGTGCGATGTCGGCACAAATAAAGAGCTTATTGCAACCGCATACTATATCTATTCAAGCAATATTCTCATCAAGGCAATGCGCCTTTGCGGTGAAGATACTGCAGAGCAGGAGGCGAAGCGTGAGGCTTCAATCCTTGCCTTCAGACGTGAGTTTATGACAAACGGCAGAATCAAGGCAGAGTATTTAACACAGACCGCCTGCGTGCTCGCTGTTCATTTCGGCATCAGCGATAATATAAAAGAAACTGCCGCACAGCTCAATGAGCTTGTCCTTGAATGCGGTCACCTCAAAACAGGCTTTGTCGGCACGCCTTATCTGCTTCACGCTCTCACCGATAACGGTTATGCCGAAACCGCATACAGTCTCATTCTGCGCGAGGAATATCCTTCGTGGCTTTTCTCCGTCAAGATGGGTGCAACAACCGTTTGGGAGCATTGGGACAGCCTGCGTGAGGATGGCTCAATGTGGAGTACGGATATGAATTCGTTCAACCACTATGCCTACGGTGCCGTTGCCGACTGGATGTACGGCGATATGGCAGGTATAAATGTTGATGAAAACAATCCTGCATATAAGAATATCATCTTCAAGCCTGTAACGGACAGCCGTCTGGATTGGGTTAAGGCAAGCGTTGATACACGAATGGGTCTTGTTGCAAGTGAATGGAAAACTGTTGACGGTAAGACAACCTATGTCTTCACTGTACCGGAGGGAAGCACTGCAACCGCATATCTGCCTGACGGTGCGCATGAGCTTAAAGCAGGTGTCAATGAGTTCACACTCTGATTTTGTCAATTTTTGTTGACACTGTGAGTTTAGTGTGATATATTCGTTTTATAAATATTGTATATAGATAGAGGCGCGGCTTTCATAAGTAGTGCTGTGTGTTGTGTTCGGGATTCTTATCACAGTGCGAAAGGGTCAGCCGCCGAAGCGGAATCAAGGCTTAACCCCGTCCCTTGCCTTTTCTGCTGGGACGTCAGGAAAATATCCTGCGGACTGTCACAAATAACTGTGGAGTGCTATCAGATATCTCGGTCATCAAAATGACGCGGTCGGTATTTTGTGCTCGCCGTGTCATTTTTTTGTTAATAAATTTTAGGAGTGACTTTAATGTCAAAATCAAGAAAAATTATTTTGGCTGTTGTCGCAGTGGCAATAGTCGGTCTGCTTGCTTTTGCATTCGTTTCTGACGGTGCACTTGCAACCGCACCCTGTGTTGATTGCGGAGGTGCAGGCCTTGTAGAAGAAGCTGCTTGCGAAACCTGCGGCGGCGAAGGTCAGGTCAGAGCATCCTGGTGGGCTCTTGTTCCTCCCGTTATCGCTATCGGTCTTGCGCTTGTAACCAAAGAGGTTTACAGCTCACTGTTCATCGGTATCCTTGCAGGTGCCATTCTCGGTGCTGATTTCAGCTTTACCGGCACAATGGATATCCTCACTAACGACGGCCTTATTTCAGCCGTTTCTGGCACAGCAGGTATCTTCGTGTTTCTTGTTGTTCTCGGTGTTCTTGTTGCGCTTGTCAACAAGTCCGGTGCTTCTGCTGCTTTCGGTAAGTGGGCAGAAACTCATATCAAGAGCCGTGTAGGCGCAATGCTTGCAACCTTTGTTCTCGGTGTCCTTATTTTCATCGATGACTATTTTAATTGTCTTACAGTCGGTTCTGTTATGCGTCCTGTTGCAGACGGTCATAAGGTTTCAAGAGCAAAGCTCTCATACCTTATCGATGCTACTGCCGCACCCGTATGTATGATTGCTCCCATTTCTTCCTGGGCAGCAGCAGTTGCTTCCTATGCGGAAGAGGGTCAGGGTCTTTCTCTTTTCATCAAGGCAATTCCCTTCAACTTCTATTCAATTCTCACACTCGTTTTCATCGTTGTAATCACACTTATGAAGTTCGATTACGGCCCGATGAGAATTCACGAGGTTAACGCAAAGAAGAACGGCGACCTCTACACAAGCGGTGAAAAAGCAGAGGCTGTTGAGCAGGAATTCAATCCCAAGGGTAAGGTTATCGACCTTGTTCTTCCCATTCTTGTTCTCATTGCTGTTTGTGTATTTGCCCTTCTTTATGTCGGCGGCATTTTTGACGGTGCTTCCTTTATTGATGCATTCGGCAATACAGATGCTACAGTCGGGCTTCCCTGGGGCAGCATTATTGCTCTTGTTTTTGCTATTGCTTATCTTGCACTGCGCAAGGTTGTTACAGTTAAAGAGGCTATGGAGTGCATCCCCAAGGGCTTTATTGCAATGGTTCCTGCAATTCTTATCCTTACATTCGCAACATCTCTTAAGAATATGACAGGCGTTCTCGGCGCACAGCCCTTCGTTAACGATGTTATGAGTAACGCTGCAGGCAGCTTTGCAAACTTCCTTCCTGCAATCATATTCCTTGTTGCTTGCTTCATTTCTTTCGCAACAGGTACATCATGGGGCACATTCGGTATCCTTATCCCGATTGTTACCATCATCTTCGAAGCAGGCGATCCTCTTCAGATTGTTGCTATGTCAGCTTGCCTTGCAGGTTCAGTTTGCGGCGACCACTGCTCACCCATTTCCGATACAACAATCATGTC
This sequence comes from Acutalibacteraceae bacterium, assembly GCA_045604525.1. Lineage (GTDB taxonomy): Bacteria > Bacillota > Clostridia > Oscillospirales > Acutalibacteraceae > UBA8612. The sequence goes on along the minus strand of JAZUOH010000048.1, from coordinate 14,451 downwards.
CTCTGCAGGCGGTCAGTGCAACCACCTCAACCACGTTTCAACACAGCTTCCCTATGCAATCTCCGTAGCTGTTATTTCGTTTATTATGTATGTGGTTTCAGGCTTCCTTCCCAACGCTTTCATCACACTTCCTGTCGGTATCGTGCTTACAGTCGGCTTCCTCTTCGTTATGAAGATGATGGTTACTAAGAAGTACGGCAAGGACAATATCTGATAAAATCAATTCACTTTTCGGCGGTACGGCTCAAGCGGCTGTACCGCTTTTTTTCTAAGTTTCATCAGCGCAATAAGGTTAGGCACAGCCATAAGCGCATTGAATATGTCTGCAAGTGCCCAAACTGTTTCAAGCTTTGACGTGCAGCCTATTATAATGAATATAAGATATATTATTCTGTATGGCGTGATAGCTTTTTCGCCGAATATGTATTCTGCCGCCTTCTCTCCGTAATACGCCCAGCCCGTGACGGTTGCAAAGGCGAACACACAAAGCGAAGCGGAAACAAAAACGTATGCGTGATTTCCGAGCACTGCTTCAAATGCGGCCGTATTCATTTGCACAGGTGTTAATTTTTCAGTGTAAGCACCGCTTGTGAGCAGTGCAAGTGCTGTCAGTGAGCACATCAGCACCGTGTCAATAAAAACCTCGGTTATTCCCCACATACCCTGCACGGCGCTGTCTTTTACATTTGATGCGGCGTGCACAATAGGGGATGAGCCCAAACCTGCTTCGTTTGAGAATACGCCTCTTGCTACGCCCGTGCTTACAGCTTTTGAAATTGTGCTTCCTGCAAAGCCGCCTGCTATCGCTTCAAACCCGAAAGCATTTTTCATAATCAAGCTTACAGCCGCAGGTATTTCAATGCAGTTTTTTATTATAACGGCAACCAGCGCAAGAATAAAAACGGCAGATGCAAGCGGTATCAACTTTTCGGTAAACGACGCAATCCGCTTCACTCCGCCGAGCAGTATCATCCCCGTCAGTGCCGCAACAGCAATGCCAACTGCTAAAGGTGATATGCGTTGCGTTTCGCACAGTGCAGAGGCAATTGCGTTTCCCTGTGTCATATTACCCATCCCGAGTGAAGCACCCATGCAGAAAAATGAGAAAGCACAAGCAGCTTTTCGGCTCGAAAAGGCTTTTTCTATATACGACATAGACCCGCCGAGCCATTCGTTGCGTGAGCTTTTTTCTCTGTATTCAATGCCGAGCGTGTTTTCGGCAAAGCAGGTCATTTCACCGAGCAGCGCGGATACAATCATCCAGAAAACAGCACCGGGGCCTCCTGACTTTAGTGCCGCTGCAACCCCTATTATGTTGCCCGTGCCCATACAGGCGGCAAGTGCACACGACAGTGCGGAAAACGGCGAAATACCGTCTTTGCTTTGCGCTTTGCCAAGTGCACCGAATGTATTTCTGAATATCAGCAAAGGGTGTCTGAGTTGAAAAAATCCTGTCTTTACGGTGAAATACAGTCCCGTGCCCATAAATGCCAAAAGAGTTAAGGGGTTCCAACATAGATTCTGCAAAGTGAAAATAATGTTTGTCAAATAATCACCCGAATAAAAAACTCTTTTAATTTTTATGAAAATGGTGTATTATTTATGTAAGCTATGAATAAAAGGGTGATAAATGTGAACAGAAGCTATGTAACTGAAGATACAATAAAGGTTACCGAATACGAGGTACTCGGCAAATTGCCCGACCCGTTCAGGTTTGACGACGGCACTTACGTAAAAACAAAGCAGGATTGGGCAAAACGCCGTAAGGAGATTTATAAAACTGCTATTGAGCTTCAGTACGGAACAATGCCGCCGGAGCCCGAGTTTATAGAGGTTGAAAAGCTCAGCGGTTGGGGCGGAATAAACGAAAGCTACCGTGTGACGAGCGGCACAAGGGCTTGCCCCGTAAGCTTCACAATGTATATAAAGGGCGGCTGTGAGGGTGAAAAGCGTCCCGCTGTAATAGACGGCGACCTGTGCTTTAACTATCCTTTTGATAAAGAGTTTGTCTCTGCCTTTACCGATAAAAATATTATGCTCGTTCTTTTTAACAGAACCGAGCTTGCACACGATATTCAGAACGAGGGCAGGGGAAAGGGTCAGCTTTATAAGGCATATCCCGATTGTACCTTCGGTGCACTCGGTGCCTGGGCTTGGGGATACTCACGCTGTGTGGATGCGCTCGAAATTCTCGGCCTTGCAGATATGAGCTGTATCACGTTTACCGGTCATTCCCGAGGCGGTAAAACTGCGGCACTCGCAGGTGCACTTGATGAGCGTGCAGCTATTGTCAACCCCAACGAAACCTGCGCCGGTGCCTGCTCCTGCTACCGTGTTGTTATGAAAGCCGTTACCGAATCCGGCGAAGAAAGCCGCTGTGAGGAGCTTCGTGATTTGTGGCGTGCCTTCCCTTTCTGGATGGGACCCGAGCTTGGCGATTATGCAGAGCGTGTGGATGAGCTCCCCTTCGACTGCCACTTTTTAAAGGCTATGATAGCTCCCCGTGTTCTTTTTGTGTCGGAAGCGGCAAGTGATATATGGGGCAACCCCATAGGCTCCTGGCAGACAACTATGGCAGTAAAAGAGGTTTATAAATTCCTCGGTGCAGAGGATAAGCTTTTGTGGTATTTCCGCAACGGCACTCATTTCCACAGAATAGAGGATGTTGAAATGCTCGCAAATGTAATTCTTCACTTTAAAAACGGTGATGAGCTTTACGATAATTATTCAAGAACACCGTTTAAGAAGCCCGAGTTGATTTTTGATTGGAAATGTCCTGAAAAGTAATAACACTTTACACTTATTCAAGACGAGCTCTGCATTTTGCTGTGTGAAGCGGATTGCAGAGCTTTTTTTCTTTCAAAAATCAAACTGTTTTTGTAAAGCTAATAATCTTTACTCTTGAAAATATAAACCAAAAGCTATTGAGTAAAATACTTCCTGTGAATGAATATACAAAAATTTAGTCTTTTATAATTAAATTCTTGTATAACTATTTACTTTTCTTGCTTTTTTTGTTATTATTATCCCAAATTTATTTTTGTTATAGGTCGTGATTCAAAATGGAAAAACGTTATTATCAGCCTGAAGCAGAATGTGCTTCCCGTGAACAAATCAGAGCATGGCAGTCTGAACGTCTTGTCGCTCAGGTAAAGCACGTTTACGAAAACGTTCCTTACTACAAAAAGCTTATGGATGAAAAGGGTGTCACACCGGATGATATAAAAGGTGTGGATGACCTTTATAAGCTTCCCTTCATCACAAAGGACGATTTGCGTGAGGCATATCCCCACGGTCTGCGCGGTGCACCGCTTGAGGATTGTGTGCGTATCCACTCAACAAGCGGCACTACGGGTAAGCGTGTTGTTGCTTTCTACACTCAGGAAGATATTGACCTTTGGGACGATTGCTGTGCACGTGCTCTCGTAGCTGCAGGCGCAACAAAAGGTGACGTTGTTCACGTTGCATACGGCTACGGACTTTTCACAGGCGGCTTCGGTCTTAACGGCGGCTCACATAAGCTTGGCTGTCTCACACTTCCCATGTCATCGGGCAATACCGACAGACAGATTGAGTTTATGTGCGACCTTGGCTCAACTATTCTCTGCTGTACACCGTCTTATGCTTCATATCTCGGTGAAACAATTACAGAGAGAGGCCTCAAAGACAAAATCAAACTCAAGGCGGGCATCTTCGGTGCGGAGGCATGGACCGAGGAGATGCGCCGTGATATAGAAAAAACTCTCGGCATTAAGGCTCTTGATATCTACGGCCTTACCGAAATCACAGGCCCCGGTGTTTCTTACGAGTGTCTTGAGCAGAAGGGTATGCACATCAATGAGGACCACTTCATTGCTGAAATCATCAACCCCAAAACGGGCGAGGTGCTTCCCTACGGCGAAAAGGGTGAGCTTGTATTCACCTGCATCACAAAGAAGGGCTTCCCGATGCTCCGATACCGCACAAAGGATATCTGTGTTCTCAATGCAGAGCCTTGCGAATGCGGCAGAACATTCCTCAGAATGAGCAAGCCTATGGGCAGAAGCGACGATATGCTTATCGTCAAGGGTGTAAACGTATTCCCGTCACAGATTGAAACAGTGCTTCTCAACAAAGGCTATCCCGCAAACTATCAGATTGTTGTCAGCCGTGAGAATCATAGCGATATTCTCGAGGTCAACGTTGAAATGACACCTGAGATGTTCTCTGACTCACTGCGTGAGATTTCTTCAAGAGAAAAAGAGCTTGTTGAAGCGCTCAAGGCAATGCTCGGCATTTATGCTAAAGTACGTCTCGTAGAGCCTAAGTCAATCGCACGAAGCGAAGGCAAGGCAGTACGCATTATCGACAAACGAAACCTTTATTAAGGAGGATATGAGCTATGTCAGTTAAACAGATTTCCGCTTTTGTAGAAAATAAACCCGGTCAGCTTGCAAAATTCACAGACGTCCTCACACAGCACGGTGTAGATATGCGTGCACTTTCTCTTGCAGAAACAGAGGATTTCGGCATTGTCAGAATTATTACCGACGATTCTTATAAAACAGCTTGCGTGCTCAAGGATGCAGGCTATATTTTCTCAATAACTCCCGTTATCGCTGTTGAAATTCCCGACACTCCGGGCGGACTCAATAAGGTGCTTCACCTTCTTAACGATAAGGGCATCAATATCGAATACACCTATGCCTTCACTGCAAGAAAGCAGGATACGGCTTATATGATTTTCCGTGTTACCGATAACGAGGCCGCCTCAAGCGTGCTCAAAGAAAACGGTATCAGTATTCTTGACCTTGAGGATATCGACTGATTTTTAAATTCATTTAAGGGGCACGCTTATGGCAAGAAAAATTGTAATTGCTTCAGGCAAGGGCGGTGTAGGTAAGTCATCTGTTTCGGCGGGTCTTTCCTGCGCACTGCAGAAGGCGGGGCACAATGTGCTTGTTATCGACTGCGATATAGGTCTGCGAAGCCTTGATATAATGCTCGGTGCGGGCGAGAATATGCTCTTTAATTGGGGCGATGTAATAACAGGCCGCTGCTATCCCGATGCGGCGCTTACTCCTACAGCCTATGGCCCTACGTTGCTTTGCGCTCCCAAAGAGTTTGAGCCCGAGTATACCGCACCGGCTATGGTAAAGCTTGCAAGCGAATATGAAGAGCGCTTTGACTATATGATTTTTGATTCGCCTGCAGGTGTGGGTATGGGCTTCAAGCTCTCTGCGGCTGCGGCAGATACGGCGATTATCGTTGCCACTCCCGATGAGGTTTGTGTGCGTAACGGCGCTATTGCGGCGGATAATCTTGCAAAGCTCGGCATAGAGTACAGCAGGCTTATTATCAACCGTTTTGATGTCAAGGCAACGGTAAAGCGCAGGCTTCTCAATATCGATGACGTTATTGATTCAACACGCCTTCGCTTGCTCGGTATTGTCGAGCAGGATACGGCAATTTCGTTCAACCTAAGCCGAGGCAAACCGCTTCCTGCAAAAAGCACGGCTGCAAAGGCTTTTGCGAGAATTGCAGGCAGACTTGACGGTAAACGCATACCGCTGAAAATAAATTAAATAAAAATATAAAAAATATTTGACTTAAAGTATATTTTTTGTTAAAATCAAATTCGGATAGAGGGGACTTGGCAAGAATTATTCAGTGCTTCTCGGAAAGGAAAGATATATGAACATTGCTTTAATTGCACACGACGCTAAAAAAGAGCTTATGGCTCAGTTTTGCATAGCTTATTGCGGCATTCTCAGCCGCCACACATTATGTGCAACAGGTACAACCGGCAAGCTTGTCGGCGAGGCAACCGGTCTCAAGATTCAGTGCTTCCTCGGCGGCTCACAGGGTGGTGACCAGCAGATTGCCGCACGTATTGCCTGCAACGAGATTGACCTGCTTCTTCTTTTCCGTGACCCGCTTAATCCCAAGCCGCACGAGCCGAATGAAGCAACTCTGCTTCGTCTTTGCGATGTGCACAATATTCCCGTTGCAACCAATATCGCTACCGCAGAGGCTATCATCCACAGCCTTGAGCGCGGCGACCTCGATTGGCGAGACATCGTTAACCCGAAAAAGTAATTATAACAATTACACGGGGCGGACAGTTTTTCTTGTCCGCCCTGCAGTCATATTTTATTCACTTGCGAAAGGATACTTCAAAATGGCATTAGTGACCAAAGCAATCAAAGGCACGCAGGATTTGTTGCCTGCCGACAGCTATAAAAACCGCTACGTTGAGCAGACTATGCTCGATATAGCTTCTAAATTCGGATATAAGGAAATCCGCACACCTGTCTTTGAGCATACAGAGCTTTTCAGCAGAGGTGTAGGCGATACAACCGACGTTGTACAGAAGGAGATGTACACCTTCGACGATAAGGGCGGTCGTTCAATAACTCTCCGTCCCGAGGGTACGGCAGGCGCAATGCGTGCTTTTCTTGAGCACGGTCTTTTTAATGAGCCTCTGCCGCAGAAGGTCAGCTATCTCACCTCGTGCTACCGCTACGAAAAGCCTCAGGCAGGCAGACTGCGTGAGTTCCACCAGTTCGGTGTAGAGTGTCTCGGCACGGCCGCACCTGCCGCAGATGCAGAGCTTATCTCTCTTGCACACGAGATTTTCTCTTTCCTCGGTATCGATGGTCTTCAGCTTGAGATAAATTCAATCGGCTGCCCCGAATGCCGCAAGAAGTATCACGCTGCGCTTCACGAATACTTTGAATCGCGTAAGTCAGAGCTTTGCGGCACCTGTCTTGACAGACTCGGCAGAAACCCGATGCGTATTCTCGACTGTAAGAGCCCCGAGTGCGGTGCTGTTGCAAAGGATGCGCCCAAGGTGCTCGATTATATCTGTGACGAGTGTGCGGCTCACTTTGAAACTGTTAAAAAGCATCTTGATGCTATGAATATTCCCTACGTTGTCAACCCGACTATTGTTCGTGGTCTCGATTATTACACCCGTACGGTTTTCGAGTTTGTTTCAACACAGATCGGTGCGCAGGGTACAGTATGCGGCGGCGGCCGTTATGACGGCCTTGCAGAGGAGCTCGGCGGTGCAAAAACTCCGTCACTCGGCTTTGCACTCGGCATTGAACGTCTTATGATGGTAATTCAGGCACAGGGAGCACCTCTTCCCGAGGAAGAGCGTCCCGACCTCTATATCGCATCAATGGGCGACGAGGCAAACATCGTTGCCGCAAAAATTGCTGCTTCTCTTCGTGAAGAGGGCATCAGCGTTCAGTACGACGTTGCAGGCCGTTCTGTCAAGGCGCAGATGAAGTTTGCAAACAAGCTCGGCATGCGCAACACCGTTGTAATAGGTGACAGCGAAATAGAATCGGGCAAGGTTGTCGTTAAGGATATGGACGGCGGCGAGAATGTTGAGATGGAGCTTGACGGCTTTGAGGACAGCTATCAGAATTATCTTATTCAGAACGCTGTGCACAGCATAGCTTCAAGCGATTCAATTGATATGAGCGGCATAAATATTGCCGATTTATTCTAAAGGAGCGTAAATAAAATGGACTTTATGACAGGACTTAAAAGAACACATTACTGCGGCGAGCTTCGTGCCGCAGATGCAGGCAAAGAGGTTGTAGTTGCAGGCTGGGTACAGCGTCAGCGCGACCTCGGCGCACTTATTTTCATCGACCTTCGCGACCGTACAGGCATTGTACAGCTCGCATTTGACGATAATACAGACAGAGAAATTTTTGACAAGGCTTTCACAGCCAGAAGCGAATTTGTTCTTATGGCAAAGGGCGTTGTCCGTGAGCGTTCCTCAAAGAATACCGATATTCCCACAGGCGAAATCGAAATTGAGGTAACGGACCTTCGTGTGCTCAATAAGAGTGAAACACCTCCCTTCGATATCGTTGCAGGCTGTCAGACTTCCGAGCTTACACGTCTCAAGCACAGATATCTCGATCTTCGCCGTCCCGACCTTCAGTCAAACATCATTCTCCGTCACAAGATTGCAAAGGTAACACGTGACTATTTTGATGAAAACGGCTTTATCGAAATTGAAACTCCCATCCTCATCCGTTCCACACCCGAGGGTGCACGTGACTATATTGTTCCCAGCCGTATTCACAAGGGCAGCTTCTATGCTCTTCCCCAGTCACCTCAGCTTTATAAGCAGCTTTCAATGGTTGCAGGCTTTGACAGATATATGCAGATTGCACGCTGTTTCCGTGATGAAGACCTTCGTGCAGACAGACAGCCCGAGTTTACACAGATTGACCTTGAAATGTCCTTTGTTGAAATGGATGATGTTCTTGCAATCGGCGAGGGCTATGTAAAGCGCCTGTTCAAAGAGATTCTTGATGTTGAAATCGAAACTCCCATTGTCCGCCTGACATATAAGGATGCAATGGAGCGTTACGGCTCAGATAAGCCCGATACACGCTATGATATGGAGCTTTACGACCTTACCGATATTGTTAAGGATTGCGGCTTCAGTGTGTTCTCAGGTGCAGTTGCAGAGGGCGGCAGTGTAAGAGGTATTACGGCTAAGAATGCTGTTACAACTCTCACCCGTAAAGAGATTGATAAGCTCACAGAGTTTGTCAAGGGCTCGGGCGCAAAAGGCCTTGCTTGGGTAAGACTCAATGAAGACGGCACAGTTGCTTCCTCATTTGCAAAGTTTATGACAGAAGAAGAGATGCAGGCAATTCTCACCAAGGCAGATGCAAAGGCGGGCGACGTTGTGCTCATTATTGCAGACAGAAAGAATTCGCTTGTCCTTTCAACTCTCGGTCTTCTCCGCGGTGAGGTTGCACGCAAGCTCGACATTATCCCGAAGGATAAGTACAACTTCCTCTGGATTACAGAGTTCCCGTTCTTTGATTGGGATGAAGAGCTCGGCCAGTTTGTCGCAATGCACCATCCCTTTACTTCTCCGCTTGATGAGTGTATTCCTTACCTTGAAACAGATAAGGCAAAGGTGCGTGCAAAGGCTTACGACCTTGTTCTCAACGGTATCGAGCTTTCTTCAGGCTCAATCCGTATCACAAATCCCGAGCTTCAGAATCAGATTTTCTCACTCCTCGGCCTTACAGACGAGCAGGCACACGAAAAGTTCGGCTATCTGCTTGATGCATTCCGCTACGGCGCACCGCCCCACGGCGGTATGGGTATCGGTCTTGACAGACTTATTATGCAGATGCTCGGCTGTGACAGCCTTCGTGACGTTATTGCTTTCCCGAAGGTACAGAATGCAACAGAACCTATGACAGAGTGCCCTGCACCTGTTGACGGTGTTCAGCTTACAGACCTTGGCATCAGCGTAACACCCCAGGAGAAATAATTTTTTGGAGATAAAAAATGGGTATTTTTTCTAAAATAAATAAAGGCCTGCAAAAGACAAGACTGTCAATGGCAGGCGCAATTGATACCGTGCTTCACGGTGTCAATGAAATAACCGATGAAATGTTTGACGACCTTGAAGAAATCCTCGTTATGGGTGATGTCGGTGTCACAACAGCTACCGAGATTATCGACCGCCTTCGTGCAAAGGTTGCAAAAGAAAATCTGCGTAACGGTCAGCAGGTAAGAAAGGCAATTAAAGAGATTGTTGCCGAGTTGCTTGACGGCGGCGAGCAGATGGAAATGATTACAATGCCGTCAATCATCCTTGTAATCGGTGTCAACGGTGTAGGTAAAACCACAACAATCGGTAAAATGGCGGCTCTTTATAAGTCACAGGGCAAGAAGGTCATTCTCGGTGCGGCGGATACTTTTCGTGCCGCAGCGATTGACCAGCTTGAAATCTGGGCAGACAGAGCAGGCGTTGATATCGTAAAGCACAAAGAGGGTGCAGACCCTGCTGCAGTTGTTTTCGATACAATCAATGCAGGTAAGGCAAGAAATGCCGATATCATTATTATCGATACTGCAGGCAGACTTCACAATAAGAAGAACCTTATGGATGAGCTTGCCAAAATTTACCGTGTTATCGACCGTGAGCTTCCCTGGTCAGACCGTGAGAGCCTTCTTGTGCTCGATGCTACAACGGGTCAGAATGCTGTCAACCAGGCAAGAGAATTCAAAAATGTTGCCGAAATCACAGGCATTGTCCTCACAAAGCTCGATGGCACTGCAAGGGGCGGTGTTGTGCTTGCAATCAAGCACGACCTTAATGTTCCTGTTAAATTTGTAGGTGTAGGCGAGCAGATGGATGACCTTCAGCCCTTCAGCCCTGCGGCTTTTGCAGAGGGTCTGTTTGACGTTGCAGAGGATTCGGATGAGGATTAAGCTATGAAATATATAATTGCTACTCACAATATGAAAAAGCGCAACGAGCTTGCGCGTATTCTTGAGCCCCTCGGTGTAGAGGTGCTCACTGCTGAGCAGGCAGGTGTCGAGCTTACCGACGTTGAAGAAACAGGCACAACCTTTGAAGAGAATGCCCGCCTTAAAAGTCAGAGCGGCTGTAAAGAGAGCGGCTTGCCCTGCATCGGTGATGATTCGGGCCTTATGGTAGATGCGCTTGACGGTGCACCCGGTGTATATTCTGCACGCTATGCGGGCGACCACGGTAACGACCCTGCAAATATCGCACTGCTTCTTGAAAACCTCAAGGATGTGCCCGATGAAAAGCGTACGGCACGCTTTGTGTGTACAGTTTGCTGCACTTATCCCGACGGTAAAGAAATTGTTGTTACGGGCAAGTGCGAGGGCAAAATCGGCTATGAGCCCAAGGGCGACGGCGGCTTTGGCTACGACCCTGTATTTATGGTAGGGGATAAAAGCTTTGCCGAGCTTACGGCAGAAGAAAAAGATAACATCAGCCACAGAGGCAATGCTCTCAAGGCACTTGCCGAAGCGCTGGCTAAAAAGGATTGAATAAAATGACAGGTAAAGAAAGAGCTGCGTTCCGTTCGCAGGCAAATACTCTTGAGCCCCTTTTTCAGATTGGTAAGGGCGGTATGTCCGATGCAATTATCAAGCAGACGGATGATGCGCTTCGTGCAAGAGAGCTTATTAAAGTAAAGGTTCTTCTCGAATCAACGCCCATCACACCCCGCCAGGCAGCTGATGAGCTTGCCGCCGCAACGGGTGCAGATGTTATTCAGGTTATAGGCGGCGTTATTGTTCTCTACCGCTACAGCCCCGAGCTTCACGGCGAGAAAAAGGTCGGCGAGCCAAAAAAGCGTCCTGCAACCAAGAAAGAGGCAAAGGAACAGGGCTATAGGGTTCACTTTGTCCGCAAGAGCAGAAGAACAGGAAAAGAAAAATGAAAAAACTCGGTATTTTCGGCGGTACGTTCAACCCGCCTCATATCGGTCACGCAAGGCTTGCCGAGCACTTTGTGAAAACATTAGAGCTCGACAGGCTTCTTGTTATTCCCACCGCTGTGCCGCCCCATAAAGTAAGTCCCGACCTTGCAAGCGGTGAGGACAGAATGACTATGTGTATGCTCAGCTTCCCCGATGCGCTTGTCAGCGATATTGAAATGGTGCGTGGCGGTAAGAGCTATACTTACGATACTCTCTGCGAGGTTAAAGCACTTTATCCCGATTATGAGCTTTATTTCATAGTCGGCTCAGATATGCTTTTAAGCTTTAACAGATGGTACAGGCACGAAGAAATTCTTGATATGTGTATCCTCTGTGCGGCAGACAGGCAGGAAGAAAATTCGCTTCTCAAGCAAAACGGTATACCCGATTTCTTTGAGGGTAAAAGATTGATTGTCTCGGAGCTTATGCCGTTTGAAGTAAGCTCTACCGAAATCAGAAATTTAATCAAAAACGGCGAAAGCACAGACGGCCTTATTGACCCTGCAGTGCGTGCTTATATTGATAATAAGGGGCTTTACAGATGAATATTGAAGAATATAAAGCACTGTTATCTCAGCGTCTGTCACCTTACAGATACACTCATTCTCTCTGCGTTGCTGAAAGTGCTGTTGAGTTGGCAGAACGCTACGGTGCCGATAAAGATAAGGCACTTTTGGCAGGCCTTCTTCACGATATTACAAAGGAGGCAGCACCCGAGGAGCATTTTGCACTGTTTAAAGAGGGTAAGGTTGTTCTAACAAAGCTTGAAGCAGTCAACCGTAAGCTGTGGCACGCAATGAGCGGTGCGGAATATCTTAAATTAAAGCTGAATATAACTGATGAAGAGGTGCTTGATGCCGTGCGCTATCATACAACCGCTCGTGCAGGTATGTCACTTCTCGAAAAGGTTATTTATATAGCCGATTTTATTTCGGCAGACCGTGTTTACGACGATGTTGAAGTCGTGCGTGAGCTTGCCAAAAAAAGCCTTGATGAAACAATGCTTTACACACAGCGTTACAGCATAAACGAGCTGCTGCAGAAGGGTGCGTGTATTCATCCGGACAGTGTCGCTTGCTATAATGAACTTATGTTAACGGAGGGTTAATATGTCTTTCAAAGAAATAAATATCCGAGAAATAAATCAGTCCGCGGTTAAAATGATTTCGGATGATTGGGCACTTGTCACCGCAAGCGCAGACGGTGTTACAAACACTATGACCGTCAGCTGGGGCGGTATGGGTGAAATCTGGGGCAAGGACGTTGTTTATATCTTCATCCGTCCTCAGCGTTATACCTATGAGCTGCTCGAAAAAACAAACGATTTTTCGATGAGCTTTTTCGGCGGTGAATATAAAAAAGAGCTTGGCTACTGCGGCAAAAACAGCGGCAGAAACGGTGATAAGTTTGAAGCAACGGGCCTTACAAAGGTGACACTCGACGGAGTGAAGTGCATTGAGCAGGCAAAGGTAAACCTCGTGCTCAAAAAGCTCGCCTTCCAGGATATCGACCCCAAGGGCTTTATTGACGAAACAATAGAAAATAACTATAACGGCGACTATCACAGAGTTTATATTGCCGAGATTGTAAAAACATATATTGCTGAATAATAACTTACATCGGGTGTAACTTTTTTTAAGAAAAGTTGCACCTTTTTTATTTCGTATTTCCTTGGTTGTTTTGATTTGCAGATATAAATAATCTTTAATCATTGAACGAAAAAATAACTTATGTTAGAATTATAACAAGAAAGAGAGGGAGTATAATGCAATCTCTGACTTCAAAAGTGTTTATGTCAACCCTGCGTTTGGTTTTTCATTCACCGTTATTTGACAGTTCAAAGCTGTCCGACAATGCGGCAAAGCTGACGAAGCATAAAAAATCAAAATACAAGCCCTCAAAAAACTTTATACATTCAAAACATACAATCGACGGTGTGAATTTCGAAAAGCTCATAAACCGTAATTGCTTTACCGAAAAAGTTATATTGATGATTCACGGCGGCGGATTTAAAATTGAGCTGAATGATTTTTATCGCAGGCTCGCCGAAAAATACAGCAATTTGTTCTGCGGTGCAACGGTTATAAATGTTGATTACGGCAGATTCCCCGAGCATCAGCTTCCGTCGCAGATGCACGATGTTGTAAAGGTTTATCTTCATATGCTAGATGAAGGTATAAATAATTCCGATATTGTTTTAATCGGCGACAGCGCAGGTGCAACCCTTGCAATGACGTCATCATTGTGGCTTCGTGATAACGGATATCCTATGCCTAATCACATCGTCTGTTTTTCGCTGTGGGCAGATGCTACGTCAAGCGGAGAATCGAGAATCACAAACGCATATAAAGACCCGTTTTACGGAATTGCAAGACATAAAAAAATTGAGGATAATCTTCATCTGCTCAGAAGAATATCAAAGTATGTTCTGAACGTTGACAGAACTTCACCCTATATTTCACCTTTGTTCGGCAGCTATGTAAAATTTCCGAAAGTTACGCTCGTTTGCGGAACAGCAGAGCTTGATGAAAGCGACAGCGACAGAGTTTATGAAAAACTGAAATTAGCAAATATTGATGCAGTACTATATAAATTTGAGAGTATGTGCCACTGCTTTCAGTTGTTTCCATTTCTGCCTGAAAGCAAAAAAGCTTATACCCTTGTTAAAAACAGAATTACGGAGGAACAGCGATGAAAATTCTCGATAATGGCAACAAACATTTAATACCGATAATACCTCAGCTTGTTTTCGAAAAGCTCAACAAGAAAGCTGTAAAAATAGAATTCATCGGCGGCGGAAGCTTCGGCAGAGTTTATAAAACCGTTCTTTCCGACGGTGAATCGGTCGCAATTAAGGCCTACAGAGTACAAGGCTCGCAATATGAAGAGGCTCGTCAGCTTAATATTCTGTCCGAAAATACAAGTGTAAAAATGCCTGAAGTTCTTTTTACTTATGAAGATGCCGAAACAGCAATTTTAGCTATGTCCTTTGTTGAAGGGCAGAATGTATTAAATCCTGCATTTTTATTTAAAAGCAAAAGTAAGAAGCAAAAATTTGCCGATGATGTTGTTTCGGGTATGCTGAGGTGGCACAGTGTTACAAATGATAAATTCGGCTCACTGTCAAATCCCGTATATGACAGTTGGTATGAATACTACAAAAAAGAAAAGCAGG
>JAZUOH010000047.1:0-12840 GCA_045604525.1 Acutalibacteraceae bacterium | reverse complement strand
ACGATCCGACTTACTCCGCCATTCTCTTTTTGCAATAACTTAAATCGATTATCACTCTTACAGAAAGCAGATATAACATCAGCTGTATTGTCTGTTGAACCATCATCAATACACAATACCTCAAAATTCTTGTATGTCTGTGCTGCTATAGAACGCAAACAGAATAAAATACAATCCTCAATATTATACGAAGGAATAATCACCGAAATTAGATCGTTCAACGCATTCACTCCTTAATTTTAGTTTGATGCACAATTCAATGTGCAGACCAAAAGATTTATTCAGTTTCTTACTAATAGTATTATAAGCGATTATAAACTAATCGGTAGAAATATGCAAGTGCCTAAGAAACAATCTCCACGTCGGTTGCTATATTGCCGGTCACGTACTCGCCGTTTTTGTAACAGAGCACTGAATTTATGCTGACCTCTGCTCCGTCGGGAACATACAAAACAGCTTTTAAATTCTGCGGCAGATTAAGGTTGACGATATAATTATCTTCAGCCTTTTTATAATCGAGAGTAATTAAGCCCTTTACGCTCGGTACGGTACAGCTCAAGGTGTCTGAAAGCGTATACTGAGGGTTTATTTTAACGCTTTCATAGCCTGCTTCAAGCGGAGTGATACCCGCAAAATGCTTACTCATTATAACAAGCGGACCGCCGCTCCAGGCGTGATTTTTTGTGCCGCGCCACGAATCCCAGAATTCCCAGAGAGTAGAGTAATCCTCACACATCATATCCTCATATCTGTGCTTTATCCTGTCCTTCGCAGCTTCATATTCGCCCATTTTGCAAAGAGCTTCCAGCACGTAATATTCCATATACGGGCTGGAATTTTCAGTGGTAATGAGAACATTTTTGATAGCGGAATACTGCTCTTTTTCTGCAAGCCCAGACAAAACTGCAAGGGCATTTGCTCTGTCATCGGGCTTTCTGACATCCTTGCTTTTAAAGCCTTCCTCTATCCATAGAGCTTTATAACCTTTTGAGACAGCATCTTTTCTTTGAGTGATAAACGCAACATCCTCATCATTGCCTAAAAGCTGAGCCATTTGCTCTGTTGCAGAAAGAGCATAGTAAAACCATGCGTTTTCAATAGCAGTCATATCAGCCTTACTGCCCCAATCGGCCCAATCCCAAGAGCCCTCACGGTGAACAACAAGATTATTGTCACCGATTTCCCAGAGCTTCAGATAATTGAGCGAAGCATCATAAACCTTTTCAACAAAAGCTTTGTCACCCGTATACTCATAATAATTGAGAAAGCCAACGATACCCGCAAGCTGCTGAACGGGCAGCTCAAAATAATCGCCGCTTATAGGCACAACAGTCTGCAATACATTTGTGTCGTCAACATGAGACAGCATTGCATCAACGCCTTTTTGATAAAGCAGGTATGAGTTGCTGTCTAACGAATACATCGTCATAATCATTTCACTTGTGACGTCACCCCACCATTGTGCTCTTTCTCTGTCGGGACAATCCATAAAATTATCACGCATTGTGACATAGAGCGTACGAAGAGATTTTTGCCACAGTGAATTCATAAATTCATCGTCACACTTGAAGTCACCGCAGAACGAGCTGTCATATCCCGTTTCACGGTATTTTAAAGAAACAACAGTAACACCTTTAGGTATTTTATAGGTAATATGCTCACCGTTAAACCAGCCTAAAGCTTCAAACTCCTGCTCCCCTTCTTTGGTTATGTAGGTGGTTGAAACCGCACCGATTAAGGTGTTTTCCGTTGTTATGCGGATTTTCTTGCCTGCAGGAGCTATGACTTTAAGATAAGGGGTAAGCTGTGCATTATACGGAATATCCACAGTAATCTTTTCGCCGAAAAGCTTTTTTACGATATAATTCTCATAGTCTTTTGAATTTTCATAATCCTTAAGACCGTAATCCTTCAAAAAAGGTATTCCTCTCGGATAAAGTCTGCCGTATACCCCTTCGCCGCCAAGGCCATATTCGGTTGCGTTTTCCCATAAAGAGGTATCGTAAGACTCATTTATCCACTCGCCCGTATCATTCCTTGCATCAAAAAAGATACTGTACTCGGGGAGCCTGTAATTGGGCGGATAAAAAGGGCTGTCCACATAGGCATTGTTTCTTTTCACCTTCCAGCTACTGTCGGAAACAATGGCAACGCCGTCTTTTACCGCTTCAAAAAGGAAGCCGCCCTGACCGCTGCCGCTGTAGGAATAGCTCGTTTCATCATCCCAATACCATACCAGAGCGCAAATACAGTTTTCTCCCTCTCGGAGATACGGTGCAATATCTATGCTGTCGTAATAGCCGCTGTTTTTATCCGGGCCGCGCTTCACGCTTCCCTCAAAAACAACGTTTTCTCCGTTTACGTAAAGCCAATATTTAGAGTCAGCCGAGATATCGGCATTAAGCGTTTCGGGGACGCTGTCAAGCTGCACCTTTTTGCTAAAGCACATCCAAACGTTGTTTTCATCAATATTCTCTTTATCCCAAATCCAGCTTGCACTCCAATCGGTTTTGGCCTTAGCTGAAATAGCCTTATACTCAGGGATAGTGTCGGGAATCTTATAATCGTTCGTATACGACACCATTGGCGAACTGTCGAAAGAAAAGAGTGAAGATATAAAGGCGGCAGCTATTGCAAGATAAGAAATAATTGTCTGTATAACGTTCAATAAAATCTCTCCGATATTGAGTTTGGGCAAAAAACTGTTCACGCTTATTCTATCATCATTGTCTTATAAATTCAACTTATAAGTAAAATCAATAAAATAAACATTTATTTTTAATACACTTTATGCTATAATCAAAAACGATACAGATTGGTAAACAGGTGATTATTTATGAAAAACGTTTTATATGTTGATACAATGATAGGCACTGTCGGAGACGGACAGATTGAAAAGTCCCACGGTGGCGGAAAAACCTACCCCGGTGCCTGCGTGCCGGGAGGTATGGTTCAGCTTTCACCCGATACAGTAAGCGGTGGCGACAACGGAAGCGGTTACAACTATTGCCACAGCACCATTGAGGGATTCAGCTTCAACCGCATGAGCGGCATCGGTTGGTACGGTGATTTGGGAAACATACAGGTTATGCCCGTAACCGAGGACACGGACCTGCGCAGCGGAAGCAACGAAGAAATGCCGTTCAAAAAAGGTAAGCTTGGCTGGAAATCCTCTTTTTCTCACGAAAAAGAGAAAACACGTGCAGGCTATTATTCCGTTATGCTCGACAGATATAACGTTTTTGCAGAATGCACAGTATCCGAGCATACGGGTATATTAAGATTTACATATCCGAAAAACGCTGACAAAAAAATAATTATCAATTTCAGCAGACGAATCGGAGGAAAAGCAGATTTTCAGGAAGTTGATATAATAAATGACAGAAAAATCGAAGGACACATAAAATGCACGCCTGCAGGCGGCGGCTTTGGCCACGGTCACGGCGGAATTTTTTACGACGTGTATTTCGTTATGGAATTTTCACATTCCTTTACAGATAAGAGATTCTTTGAAAAAGAAAAGTTTAAAGACACTTGTAAGGGTGAAGACTTAGGTGTTTTCTTTGATTTTTCAAAGGATATAACCGAGCCCGTAACCGTGAAATGTGCCATTTCTTATGTTGACATTGAGGGCGCAAGAAAAAATTTCACTGCAGAATGTGAAAGCACCGATTTTGACACTATGGCCGAAAATGCACTTTCAAAATGGGAGGAAGCTTTTTCCTGCATTAAGGTATCGGGCACAGATGAAACTGACTTAAAGCTTTTTTATACTTGCTTGTATCACGTGCTTTTGGATCCGCGTACAATGGCGGATACAGACGGCAGATATAAAATCAACTATGAAACATTTAAAAATACCGACTATAAGCAAAGAACGGTATTCAGCGGTTGGGATGTTTACAGAAGTGAATTTCCGCTGTTGAGCATTATTCGTCCGGATACGGTACGTGACGAAATCAACTCTTTGCTTAAAATAGCTGAGCTTAATAATACTTCATTCCCTCGCTGGGAGCTTTTAGGTATAAATGCAGGCTGTATGGTCGGCGACCCGGGCCTTATTGTTTTAGCCGATGCCGTTACAAAAGGAATTTATCCTTACGACACCGATAAAGCATACAGAATATCAAAGGCCTCAAGCGTTTGCGAAAAGGAGCTTGACGGAAAAGCATTCAAATCCATAAGACCTGACTGTAAGCCCTACCTTGAAAACTGCTATGTGCCCAAAAAGCTTAGCGATACACTCGAGTATTTATTGGCAGATTACACTATGGCGAAATTTGCTGAAGCTTTGGATAAAAAAGAAGATGCAGAATTCTTCGAAAACAGAGCTTATCGCTATCACGAGAATTACAATGAAGCACTTCAGTTCATGGCACCCCGTAAAAAGAACGGCAAATTTGTTTTTGAGAAAGACAGATATGATGATGACGGAACCGTTGAGAGCAATATCTTTCAGCAGTCGTGGTTTGTACCCTATGATGTCAAAGGCTTGAGTAAGCTTTTCGGAGAAAAAAGAACAATAGAGCTCCTTGAAGAATTTTTCGAAAGAGCAGACCTTAAAAGCCTTTGGAATGACGATTATAACCATTCAAACGAGCCATGTCACAATATAACGCACTATTTCAGCATTCTCGGCTTACCCGAAAGAACACAGTATTGGACCAGACGTGTTCAGAAAGAAGCCTACCGCACAGGTGCCTACGGCTTTTGCGGCAATGAGGATGTCGGACAGCTTTCTGCCTGGTATGTTCTTTCCGCATTGGGCTTTGCGCAGGTTTGCCCTGCTGACCCGAAGTACTATATAAACACACCGCTGTTCAAGGAAATGGAAATTAAGTTGGATAAGGATTTTCATTCATGCAAGGTTTCTGACACATTAAAAATCAGATGTGATAAAAACCCACTGGATTATCCTTATATCAAATCCGTAAAGCTCAACGGCAAAGAAACAGAAAAAGGCTATTTGACGTTTGAAGAAATTACAGGCGGCGGAGAAATAGTTTTTGAGCTCAAATAAAGGCGACACAATAGCTTTTTAACGAAATCACTCTTCTTCTCCGACAGCATTCCAGGCTTTTATGTCTTTTACCGCAAAGGTTCTTTCGGCTTGCTTGCCGATATCAAAAGCCCTTAAAAGCCACTGATCTTGCTTATGCCAATCGGTATGACCATAAAGAATTTCAAAAGGTATGATTATTCTTTCAGCCGTAACACCCTTATAATTTGTGTATACTATTGAAACTTGTTTTTCTGAATTCATTTCAGCTCCCCTATTCTGTGAAATATAGTTTATTATCATTTTAATTATGAAGCATAACAAATGTCAAGAGTTATAAGTAGTTAAAGCTTATTTAATAATTTATGATACAATGTAAGATAATAAAATACAGAGGATATCTGATATGCTTGAAATAACAACTAAACTTCAAAAAACAAACATAGAATCCGGAAAAAGAATTCTTGTAACCAGCGATATTCACGGCTATCTTTCATATTTCAAAAGCATTTTGGCAAGAGCTGATTTTTCCGATAATGATATTCTGATTATCGTTGGAGATATGATAGAAAAAGGGCCGCAAAATTTAGAAACTCTGCGATATATTATGTCACTTTGCAAAAAAGGAAACGTAATTCCGCTTATAGGTAATGTCGATGCATACAGATTAAAGCTGATTTATAATTTGTCTGGAGATAATGTATCGGGCTTTTACAATTATATTCTCAATTTAAGAGAATGGGTTGGTTCAAGTTTTTATGAAGAGCTCGCTGCAGAATGCGGTTATGAAATCAATTCACCCGATGATATTTTATTGTCTAAGCAAGATGTTATTACTCACTTCAAAAACGAATTTGATTTTCTTATCAATCTTCCGACAATCGTCGAAACACAGAATTATACTTTTGTACACGGCGGATTACGAGAAAAGCACGTTAATGATAACATAAACAAAGGTGTTTTAGAACTGACAAAATTCGACGCTTTTATGAACAACACAGAAAATGTATTTGGCAAATACGTAATTGTCGGTCACTGGCCCGTATGTCTTTATAACGACCGCTTACAGCAGTTCAACCCTATAATTGACAAGAATAAAAAAATCATTTCAATAGACGGTGGATGCGGAGTAAAGAAAGACGGTCAGTTAAATCTGCTTATAATCCCCGATATAGATTGCGATATCAATGAAATTTCTTACATAAGTTACGATGAGATTCCTGCTATTTATGCTGCAGAAAATCAGAAAGCAAGTGAAGATTCTTTAAATATTACTTGGTTAAACAATAAAATAAGAATAATAAATAAAGGTGATGAATTCTCTTATATTGAGCACATACCAACCGCTCAAAAACTGCATATCCCCAACACTTATTTAAGGAACGAGAACGAATGCTTTGACTACACAAATTATAAGCTTTCCGTAAAAAGCGGTGACAAGCTTTCACTAATCGCTAAAACTTCCAAGGGATGCATCGTTAAGAAAAACGGCGTTGCAGGTTGGTATTTAGGAAAATACATAGAGAATACATAATATAAAAAGTACTTGCGATAACGGAGACACTTCATAAAGAAGCAGTCTCCGTTTTTCTATATAAAAAAAGACACTTTCGGTTGGTGAAAGTGTCATCGTGAGTTACGTGCTTTGAGAAAAGTGAATACTTACCGAAAATAAAGCATATCTTTCTCGACATATAAAGTAATATTGAAACCTTGCGGTTTCAGTGATATTATATCTGCCGTTTAACTGTCTGAAAGACAATATCTCGATGCAAAGCATCATATCACTGCGAAGCAATATCACTCGCCGTCAGGCGAATATAACTGAGGCACACTTCGCAAGGAAGTGTGCCTCAAGCAAGTGCTTTTTCTATCAGTCATATAATATGAGTTGTGCAAGAGCTTTTTCAAACGCTGCATCCTGCTCGGGAGTACGCTTTGCGGGGCCTTTTGTTCTGCCGCCTGCGGCACGCACCTTTTTACCCACATAGCGTGTGAACAAAAGCTGTTCAATATTTTTATCGGTAAAAATAAGTCCGTTCTGGTTAATAGCTTTTGCGTGTTTGCTTAGGCACATTGCCGCAAGCCCGTAATCCTGTGTGACTGCAATATCCCCTGCTGCCAGCATATTGACAAGGCGAAAATCCGCACTGTCTGCACCCTTGTCTACCATTACCGTTTCACAGCCCACACGCTCAATTCTGTGAGAGGTATCGCAGATGAGCACACATTCAAGGCCGTTATCCTTAGCAAGCCTTACCGCAATATCCGTTACGGGACAAGCGTCGGCATCAATTATAATTTTCATTTTCAGCTGAGTTTTCTGACGAGTGTATCAATCTTTGTATAGATAAAGCCAAGCACCTCAATAACCTTGTAACCGATGCGCTTGAGAACATTTACAGGTGCATTTTCGTTATGCTCCTGTGTGCGTTCAATTGTAAGACTGTCAAGAAGCTCGTTATTATCCCCTCTTCTTGTTTCTAGTGTCATTGTGTTGCCTTCAAACTCAAGAGTTGAGTAGGTTGTTACATCGTTTTCCATAAAGCTGTATGCAAGATAATCAGCCTCATAATCCATTATAACCTTTTCGCAAACGGAGTTTGAGTTGAGGTAAACTATACCTTTGGGGTCTGTATATTTTTCGCCGCTTACAGCTTGGCCGACAACTTTTGTGGTTTCCATAAAGTGTGAGCGGCCCTGAGAATGTGTATGACCTGTTATGACAAGGTCAAGGTCATAAGACTCGAAAATAGGTGTAAAAATTGTGCTGAGCAAAATCTCTGTTTCAGCATCACCTATACAGTCGCCTGCACCGTAAATACCGTGATGAACAACGCCGATTCTCCACTTTGCATCCTGATTGAGCTTAACAGCCTCTTTTGTCATTGCAATGTGGTCGGGTGCATTGCCCGATGTTGAATCGTAGAAAAGGTAGGGCACGGCGCCGTAACGGAACCAGAAATCACGGTCAAGGCCGTAGAAATGCTTGCCGTAGTATTCATTGGGCATATTGGTGTAATAATTATACATCATACCCTTTTTATCGTGGTTGCCGATTGCAAGTGCCATAGGCAGACTTCTGAGTGCCTCGGGCATAAGAAGTGTCTGCCATTCCTTTGCTGTCTGACCGGTTGAGGTATTGTCACCGGGTGATACAAGGTAACTGATATCGGGGTTTGTTTTCAGTGCATTGTGAAGCACGTTGTTCCAATTGTGACCTATTTGTGACTGAGTGGGAGAATCCTCGCCTGTACGCCAATCCTCAGCAACCTGGATATCGCCTACAACGAGTGCCTTGTGATCTTTAAAGGATTTGGTTTCATAGCTTTTCACTTCGCTCCAGCCGTTATCGGTATGCCACTGGTAGAAATAAGCTGTGTTTTCAGTAAGACCCGTAACGGTAACCCTGCAGACAACCTGGCTGTCGTTTTCGGCAGGAGTTGTTGTGCCCGTAAAGGTTTTAGCATCTGCCATAGAGCTGTCTTTTGAAAGCTTAACTTCAGCTTTTGCCGTAGCCTTATCAGCGTGCCAGCAAAGGCTTACCTGTGTTTCGTCTGCACCGACGTTGAGCATCGGCAGTGTGTTGTCTTCAACCTGTGACTGATAAAGCATGTTCCAATTCTCCTCATCAAGATAGGGTGCGTTGAAAACAGCCATTGAGCCAAAGCTCAGCTGAAACAGCATAGCAACGCTCAGTAAAAATGCGATTTTTCTCTTCATAGTTTTGTCCTCCGAGTAATAGGTAATAACTTGTTTATTTTAACAAAAACAAAACCATTTGTAAAGAAGTAATGTTAAAAATATTCAAAAAGCTGCAAGAAACATACAGTTTCTTACAGCTTTGCGCTTTATTATTTAGCGTTATAAAGAATTATCACAGCTTTCGGTGTTTCTTCAATATTCAGTTCAGCACCGCTTGTCATAAGCTCTTTGCCGCTCTTTTCATATTTTACATCAGGATTATCATAGTCGTAATACTCATAAGTTGCATTCGGGTCAAGACCGTTAAGCTTGAGAAGATATGTGTTTTCTTTTACGTTTTCACGCTTATATATAAGAGCAGTACCGGATAAAGCATCCTTATCAAACTGCATTGCAAGATAACGTGACGTATCAAGCCCACCGTTTTCAATCGGATAATAATTACCGACCATATAGCTCCTTATATCCTTATATCCCAGGCGCTGTGAACAAGAGATTATATTTGTACGGTCAGCATACTCACCTTCAATATAAGCGCAGGTGCCGTTATAAGGAAGCCAGAACGAAAGTCCGTATGTCTGTGACTGTGTAGCTTCAAGGATATCGGGTTTTGATTTACCCTCACCGTCCATACAGTTGTAATCGCTTCTCCACAGAGGTATACTGCGCCTTGTCATCTCTGCATCAATACGTTTGCCGCCGGAACAACAATTGTCAATTAACAGCCCGGGAATTTCTGTTGTAAGTGTATCAAGGAAACGATAAAGGTTGGTAACATAGTGATTTTCAGTGAAGCCTTTTCTGTCGCTGTCCCATTTTTTGTCAGCCTTTTGCCAGAATTCGTAAGGCGCAGGAATGCAGTCAATTCGCAGGTAATTAACACCGTTATCTTTTAAAGAACCCAGCATAACATCGGTGATATATGCAAGACAATCTTCATTAGCAAAGTTTACCATATTGCGCTCTTCATTCTTTTCAATAAGCCAACCCTCATGCTTTATACACTCGTTATAAACATCTGTGCCTACAGAACAACGCTCAGGCTCATACCAGAGAAGCCAGCCTATCCCCTTTTCATTGGCCGCCTGTGAAACCTCGAGGAAGCTGCGGTCAAATTTATTAGGGTCAACACGCCAGCTGCCTACGCTGTCACCCCAATTTGTTTTTATGGGATACCAGCCTGCATCAACCCAATAATAATCAATCGCTTCGGCAAACCAATCGGGTATTGAGTTAATATTTGCAACAAGAGAATCAATAGTGGATTCGGGCCATTCTACACCGACACCGGAGGTTGTAATCTGCTTCGTGCCCTCGGGATAGACATAATCTCTTGTCCAATTACGGTAAGCGTTGAAGCCTTTCAAGGCGTTGCTGTTATTATAGAAGGTAAGCGTAACCAACGGAGAACGTATTTCTTCACCGGCCTCAAGGTAACCTTTGAGCTTATCTTGTTTAGCTTTGATTTTTACACCGCTAAACGTATTTGCAAGAGAAGCATACCACTGACCTGACCAACCGATACAGAACACAGCACCGCTATCCTTACCGCTTATATTGAAAAACGGAAGTGCGGATTCGGACCTGCCGCCGTTAGCAGTAAATATAAGCGGCAGCACACCAAGCGAAGATTTCATAAGCTGAAAATCATCTGCGGCAGGCTCACTGCCCTTACTGAAATAAGCCTCTGCATTCTTTATGGGCAAAACACAGTCAGCTGCATAAAAATTTGAAATAACGGGTGAATTTTCATCAGCGGTGTTGTAAAGAAAAACTGTCCATTCACAGGTTGTGCTCTGTTCATAAATTGTAGCCTCAACAGTTGCGACAATTCCGCTTTTTTTATGAGTAAGCGTTATGTAAGTTGTTTTTCCCCCGCGGTAAATTTCGCCCTCTGTGCTCTCTTTGCTGACAGAAATATCCCAATCGGAAATATTTTGCCTCAAGGACTTGCCGCCAACGGTAAAGCTATATACCGGATTATTCGTACTTAGCACATTTTCCTCATACCATTTGCGGCATTTATCTTTTTCAGCCTGCGAAACCTTCATTTCATCTGCTGTAAGCGAATCAAAGGAAAAATCTGTTGTTGAAGTGATATCAAGCGCCGCACGGTCAAGCTGAAATTTAAAATTTGAATCCGGCACTGCAAAAGAAGAAACCACAAACAGTAAAGATTGAATAAGAGCCAAGAACCTTATCATACTTTTCATCTCCAAAATAAACTGATTTAATTATATAACTCTTTTCGAATTTAATCAAGCATAAAAAGGGTCTGCACGGAAAAACCGTACAGACCCAAGGTTATTCTTTCAAATCAGCGTTTTAGATTGCACCGAAAATAAACTTACAAGCAAAGAGAACAGCGATAACCGTAACAGCGATATCCTTCTTCTGATACTTGCCTGTGAAGAGAGTGATGAGAACATAGGAGATTGCACCGATACCGATACCGTTTGCAATAGAGTATGTGAGCGGCATCATAACGAGTGTGAGGAATGCGGAAACAGCACTTCTCATATCCTCCATATCAACCTTCGAGAAGTTCTTGAGCATAAGAACGCCTACAAAGATGAGAGCAGGAGCTGTAGCCGCTGCAGGAATAATGCTTGCAACGGGTGAAAGGAAGAGGCAAAGAATGAAGCAGAGAGATGTTACAAGGCTTGTAAGACCTGTTCTGCCGCCTGCAGCAACACCTGAAGCACACTCAACAAATGTTGTGACCGTAGATGTACCGCAAACAGCACCGGAAACAGTTGCAATAGAGTCGCAAGCCATAGACTTGTCGATATCTATGGGGTCACCGTTCTTGTCAAGCATATCAGCCTCGGAAGCAGCACCGTAAAGGGTACCGATTGTATCAAACATATCAACAAGGCAGAAAGTGATAATGAGCATAATAACAGAGAAAATGCTACCTATCATTTCACCTGAGAAAGCATTCTTCCAGGATTCTGCCTTAAAGATTGAAGTAATACCGATTTCTGCAAAATCCTTGAACGGCTGAGCAACAGAAGTCATATCAAAGCTGGGAAGCTGCCAAGTTGCAAGGTAGTAGATAATCGTTGTTGCAAAGATGCCGAGAAGAACAGCACCCTTGACCTTGAGCTTAGTGAGAATTGCTATAATGATAAATCCTACAAGAGCAATGATTGCAGGAGCAATGTCTGCCCAAGCGGCACCGTTGATTTTAACAAACTGAACAAGTGTATACTGGTTAGCCTGAATAATACCGACGTTCTGGAAGCCGATAAAGGCAATGAAAAGACCGATACCGGCAGGAATAGCCTTTTTAATACATTCAGGCATAGCCTTGGCAATATATGTTCTTATGCCTGTCAAAGACAGAATAAGGAAAACAAGACCGGAAATAAGAATAATTACCAAACCGGCCTGATAGCCTTTAATAACATCGCCACCGGAAATAATCTGAGGCAGAACAAACGAGGTGAAGAAAAACGAGTTAAGACCCATTCCGCAAGCCTGTGCAAACGGAAGCTTAGCATAAAATGCATAGAGCAGTGTGCCTATTACAGCGGCAAGTATGGAAGCAATATAAACTGCATTCCAGATTTTGGGTACGCCCGGAACATCAAAGCTGAAGCCGACAATCTGGTTGGGGTTTACAACTATGATGTATGCCATTGCAAAGAAAGTTGTAAGACCTGCAATGATTTCGGTTTTGACGTTTGAGCCACGTTCGGAAATCTTAAAGAACTTATCCATAGATTTTTTCTCTCCTTTACTTGTTTTATGGACTTTTTAATTATACCATATTTTGTGTTTATTTCAATAGTTTTTACATTTATCGCACAATTTTTCAACATTTTTTATTATATTCTGCTTGCATTGTACTCCCCCGGCGACTGCTCAGACATATATTTTTGGCATCATAAGCAGATTTTTTATTCTGTTTGGTATATTTTTTCAAAAAATCATTGACAAAAGCATTTATTTTTGATATACTTCAAAAGCTGTTGATTTTGCAGCCGATTTGGGCCATTAGCTCAGTTGGTTAGAGCAACCGGCTCATAACCGGTCGGTCCGGGGTTCGAGTCCCTGATGGCCCACCAATTTAATATAGGGGTATAGCTCAGTTGGTAGAGCAGCGGTCTCCAAAACCGCGTGCCGAGGGT
>JAZUOH010000046.1:0-36114 GCA_045604525.1 Acutalibacteraceae bacterium | reverse complement strand
CAAGAAACGAGCAGAGATTGCTACAGAGAAGGAACGACTCAAAGCAATGCAGACGGCGTAAACAACGAAAGGAACGGTACGAAATGATTCGTATCGTTCCTTTTTTTTGCTTTCCTTAAAGGTCAAAATTTGGACAGCATTAAACAAAGAAAAATTCTCTGAAGCCAATGGCCTCAGAGGAAATTTGGTCGGAGTGACAGGGTTCGAACCTGCGGCATCGACATCCCAAATGTCGCGCGCTACCAACTGCGCCACACCCCGATGGTATGATATTTTGTTTAAAAGCAATATTTTCTATAAGTGGTCAAATAGTTGGTCAAAATCAATTTTACAGTAATTTTTGAAAACGGTCAAGTCCCAAAAGCCCAGTGTTTATGCGGGTTTGCGAGCACTCGAACTTCGGAGGTGTCGGGACCGACCACTTGTTCCCAAATGTCGCGCGCTACCAACTGCGCCACACCCCGATTTATTAAATTGTATCAAAGAAGACTTGAAAAATCAAGTTCCACAGTTGTGGTCAAATATAGGGTCAAACCTCAAAAATCGAGATTTGAAACTGCGAAAAACCCAGTGTTTATGCGGGTTTTCAAGGTTAGGGGTTTGAGCCGTTCTCTTAGTCCCAAACCACCCGCGCTCCCAGCTGCGCCACACCCGGATATCTATTCGATTTTTTAAGTTTTTGCGTGGAAGTGGGACAAACTGTGGTCAAACGCAAAATCCACGCCGTTTTGCGTTTTTGTAAAGTGCCGAAAGTCCGCACCGTTAAAGGCTTTTCGGGACTTCTGTGAAATCTCGGCTATGACTGCTAGGCACGCTCCCAAACCAGGCGCGCTACCAGCTGCGCTACACCCCGAAATTATAGTGAAGAATACTGTAGGGGCGCCCATTGGGCGTCCTTAAAATGCGGTTGCGGTTTTGCAACCGCATTTTATTATATTAAATTAAGTCGATTGTGTCAAGGTGAAATTTTGTATAACATAATATTAAGATATCAATTGTAACAGCTTGTGAAGAATGATAGAATATATGTGCACTATTGAACATAAAATGTCAGGCGTTTTTGCGTGACCGGTTATATAATGTAATCACACAAAGGGGTGAGCAATTTGAATTGGGTTACAGGTATACAGAATGCAATAGACTACGTTGAAGAACATCTTACCGATGAAATAGACTTTGATGTGGTCGCAAAAGAAGCTGCTTGTTCGAGCTTTTATTTCCAAAGGGTTTTCAGTATTTTGTGCGGAATTACTCTTGGCGATTACATAAGAAGCAGACGGCTTACACTTGCCGGCAATGAGCTGTGTACTGCTGATACAAAAGTAATTGATATCGCATTGAAATACGGTTATGAAAGCCCCGAAAGCTTCACAAGAGCGTTTGCGAAATTTCACGGCATAACTCCATCTGAAGCTAAAAAGGATGGCTCAAAGCTCAAGTCATTTTCTCGCCTTTCTGTGAAAATTACATTAAGCGGAGGCAATATAATGGACTACAAAATTGTAGAAAAAGAAGCTTTTGATATTATCGAAAAAGTGGAAGCACATACTGTTGATAATTCGGAAAATGCAAAGAGTATTCCCGATTTTTGGACTCGTTCTCACAAAGACGGAACAGTTAAAATGCTGACGGAATTAACGACAGACAAAACCTTCATATTCGGTGTGTGCTACGGAAATCTTTCTGAAGATGCAAAGACATTTGATTATTCAATCGCAGCAAAATGTGATGAAAATATTGAAATTCCCGAAGGCTTTAGAAAAAGCACAATTCCCGCAAGAACGTGGGCTGTGTTTGAGTGCAAGGGTGCAATGCCGAAAGCTATGCAGGATATGTGGCACAGAATTGTTTCGGAATTTTTCCCGACATCAGGCTACGAGCCTACTTACGAAATGGATATTGAAGCTTATACCGAAGGAAATATGAGCAGCCCCGATTACCGTAGTGAAATATGGGTTCCTGTTGTAAAAAAATAATATGGAAAATCCGCATCACGGCTGATTGCTATGGTGTGGATTGCTGTTTATAATGAGATTTTGTAATATTGAAATACAGTTCAAATCATGATATCATATAATGTATAAAATCAAAAAAGGAAGATTTATTCTAATATGTATAAGAGCATTTTTGATTACATAGCTGAAAGTTTATGCGGAGATATGAAGCAAACTGCTTTAGATTTTGCAAATTATTTACAGGATAACCGTGTTGAATTTATAAAAGATAACGGCTATTGGAAGAACAAAATATATTATCTTTGCAAATTCAACGGTGAACACGTTTGTTTTATTGCAATCAAAGACCTGGATGAACCTGAAAACCTTTGGACTATATGGTCTGAGGACAGTAATGCCTACGAAGATGCAAGTGCTGATGATAGTGTAAAAAATGTAGCATGGAAACACGTTGACCACTGCGGAAATTGTGGCTCTTGCGGTGGTGGAAAAACTAAAAACATCTTCGGTAAAGATTTTGATGATGTATGCGGTTGCACTTTCCGTATTGATAATGCAACTCAAAGTGATTTGCCGTTTTTGAAGAAAATGATTGAATTTAGAATTGCTGAAATATCAAATAATGGAGCATCGTTATGAATTTATATAAAGAAAGTGAAATGTTCAACCAAGCAGCTGAATATTACGATAAATACAGACCTGGTTATCCACAAGAAATTATAGACTCTTTAATATCTGTAACAGGCATAACCGAAGGCTCTGATTTGTTGGAGATAGGTTGTGGAAGTGGTAAAGCGACTGAACAACTTATCGGAAATAGTTTCAATATTTTGGGCATAGACCCCGGTGAAGATTTAGTTCGTATCGGCAATGAACGATTCAAAAATGAAAATGTCAGCTTTGTAAAAGGCAGATTTGAAGAGTATGACTTTGAACAGAAAAAGTTTGATGTTATATATGCTGCTCAATCATTTCATTGGGTGCCTCAGCCAATCGGATACCAGAAGTGTTCTGATATTCTGAAAGATAACGGTTATTTGGCATTGTTCTGGAATATGTATGTTCTTGATGATAGCGATACAGACAAAGAGTTGCTTGAAATATCAAAACGATATGGTGGCATAGCTGATTTTGTTACAGAAACAGAATGTGAAGGCAGAATTGATTCTATTGTATCACAGATAGTAGATTCCAATCTTTTTGAAACGCCAACTGTAATCAGAAAACTGTGGCAACAGGACTATACGGTTGATGATTTTTACGGATTTGCATTAACCGGTAACAGATTTATGCAAAACTCAGATGATGATAAACAAAAAGCTTATAACGACATTGTTACATTAGCTGAAAAGAACAACGGTATCATAAAGCGTCCGTATTTGTGTGTTTTATATATTGCAAAGAAAAAATAATTTGTCCATATAAATCAAGAAAAGATATTGATTTGTTGATATTATGTTTTAAGGGTGCCTTATGAACGATTTAGAAATAGTTGTTGCTGCTCAAGAATACATAAAGTTGCATCACAACGATGCTGATTTCTGCACTGAAAATATCTGCAATTTTGTCGGATATTCCCGCCGCCAGCTTGACAGAATTTTTCATAAATTCTTGCAGACAACTCTTTACGAATATGTAAATGCTGTTGTCTTAAGTAAAAGTG
This sequence comes from Acutalibacteraceae bacterium, assembly GCA_045604525.1. Taxonomy (GTDB): domain Bacteria; phylum Bacillota; class Clostridia; order Oscillospirales; family Acutalibacteraceae; genus UBA8612. The sequence goes on along the minus strand of JAZUOH010000046.1, from coordinate 32,496 downwards.
CAGAGAAGCTGATTAACACAGATGATAATGTGCTTGATGTAGCTTTAGACAGCCATTTCACTTCCCACGAAGGTTATACAAGGTCTTTTACAAAACGGTTTTCTGTTACTCCTGATGAGTACCGTAAAAGTCCGATTGCGATACCGTTGTATATCGGTCACCCTGCAAATCATTATCATATCTTGAAAGAAGGACGAGAGATGGAAAGCACATCAATATGCACTGTAATACCCGTAAGCAGACCGAAAAGAAAACTGATTTATCTGCCGTCGAAATCTGCAACGGGATATTTGTCTTATTGTGAAGAAGCAGGCTGTGATTGGGAAGGCCTTCAGAACAGTATTCCTGAGAAGTTTGATACCGCAGCAATACTTGAATTACCTGATTTTTTACAGGAGGACGGTTACAGTAATATTGCTTCGGGTGTTGAAGTTCCTTCGGATTATTCAAAGCCTTTGCCCGACGGCTATATAATAGCAGAACTTGACGAATGTACAATGCTTTATTTTCAGAGTGAGCCTTATGATAATCCCGATGACTTTGGCGCTTATATAGGTCAGGTTTACAAAGCATTGGAAAACTATAATTTTGAACGATATGGTTATAAGCTTGCAACCAACATTGCTCCGACTTTTAATTTCGGAGCACAAACAGATGTCGGTGCAAGAATCGCCATGCCGGTTATAAAAATCAAGTAGGTGCGACCATCGGTCGTCCGCCGTAAAAGCTATATGAGAATAAAAATGGGCGGCCATTGGCCGCCCATATCTGTCATCCTGAGAGTAAGCGAAGGATCTTAATAAATAAGATGTAAATTTTTTTATTATTCAGATGTTACAGCGCAATAGTTATGCAACAGAGTTATACTTGGTTATTATTTTGCGGCATTTTCGCCTGCGAGTCTGCCTGAGGAAAATGCCCAAGCAAGGTTGAAGCCGCCGCAGGCGCCGTCAACGTCGAGCACCTCGCCGCAGGCAAAAAGTCTGTCTGCTTTTTTTGACATCATTGTGCGGCTGTCAAATTCGTTTACGTCTGCGCCGCCTTTTGTAACCTGCGCATCGTTATAGCTCTTTGTGCCTGTTACCGCAAGTGTGAAATTTTTGAGCTCTGCGGCAATGATTGCCGCCTGCTTCGGTTTTATTTCGCCTGCTGTTTTAGGTGAAAAGCCGAGTGCAGATTTGATAACCGCTGTGCCGATTGCTTTATGAATCATTCCGCCGAGCATCTGTTCGGCAGGAATGTCTGGGTTATGCTTTGTAATTGAAATTATAATCTCCTTTGCTTTTTCAGCATCAAATTCGGGCAAAAGGTCAAGCGCAATTTCAGCCTTCTTATCTGGCTTAATAAAGCGGCTTAAATCCATTGCCGCAATGCCCGAAATTCCGTAATCGGTGAAAAGAATCTCACCCTCGCTCGTGCCGCCTGTAGAGAGCGTGAGTGCTGCCTTGGCACGAACTCCTTTGAGCGATTTTATTTTTGATGTGTCAGTTTTAATCTGCACTAGTGAGGGCGCAAGCGGTGTGATTTTATGGCCGAGCGATTTGAGCAGGGGATAGCCGCTGCCGTCACTGCCCTGCGAGGGTGCCGCCTTGCCGCCCGTGGCAATAATAATATTTTCAGCTTTATATCTGCCGTTTACGGTGTAGCCGTCGGCAGATTTTTTTATTTCGGTAACCTTTTCTTCACAGTTAAGAATAACGCCGAGATTTTCACACTCAAACCTCAGCGCGTCAAGCACGCTTGCGGCAGAGTTGCTCATAGGGTAGAGCCTGCCTTCGCTGTCTGCACGGCAATAAAGCCCCATTGACTGAAAAAATTCAACAAGACTGTTAACACCGTATTTTTCAACAGCAAACTTTGCAAAGCGGCTGTTTGTGTAGCTGTGGCTTGCGGCATTCAAATTGCCGAGGTTACATCTTCCGTTGCCGGTTGCAAGTATCTTTTTTCCAACCTTTGGCAGATGCTCAAGCACCGTCACGCTCTTGGTGCTGTCGGTGCGCTTTGCCTGAATTGCCGCGGCAAGTCCGCTTGCGCCGCCGCCGATGATGATAATATCCGTTACTTTCATCAGATTACTCCGTAAAAATGGATTATGTTCATATCCTCCGGCATCATAAGGCCGTGTCCGCCCGATTTGCCGTCAATTTCGTGACAGCCGTGGTCGGGTGCAAAGCCGATGAGAGTTGTGTGATTCTTCCAATTCTCTCTCACAGCCTCGGCAAGCTTTGCGAATGCCGCAGTGTTGTGACGAAGAGCTTGTATTGCCTCTTCCCCCTCCGGGCTTACCTTGTGCATAACACCGTCGTAATTGCCGTTATAAACGCATATAAGGTCATATTTGTCCTGCTTAATAAGCTCAACAGCCTTTTCGTTTGCCTCATCGGGTGTGCCGACAATAAAATAATCCATTTCTCTTTCAAGAAAGATTTTGGACATACTGTCTTCGCCTGTTGAAACAATGCAGGGCTTTTTGCCTGAACGTATAAGCGCATCAAACACGCTGTCTGTCTTAACAACGGGCTTGCGGTAAGCCTTGATGCCGTGAATATCGGGCTCAGCACCCGTATACATTGTGGCAAAGCAGACGGGAGTTACGCTCGGCATAACGGTCTGCAAAGGCAATGTAAGCTGAGTGTTCAGCATTACGGGTGCAAAAATATCAGTGTATTTTTCATACAGCCACAGTGCGACAGCATCGGGGTTGTACATAAGCACTCGGTCAATGTTTTTGCCTTGGGTGAAGCGGGTCATTATATCAAGCGCATTTTCGGCTTGATTCGGCGCTTTTGCACCGAGGGCGGCAGTGATTGCCGCCGCAACGCCTGTAAGCTTTAGCGGGCAAAAAATTTCATTATAATCGGACATTAGATATCATTCCTTAAATCAAAAGCCGGAAACTTATGCTCCGGCTTTGAGTTCTTTTTATTAAAGTACGGCCTTGAGCCACTCTTCAGCAATTATGCTGTGGCCGAAATCTGTCGGGTGGACGCCGTCTGCAGAGATTGTTTCCATTGCTGTGCCGTCTGCAACCATGTCATCAAATACCTTGCAAAGGTCTATGAAAGTAACGTCGTATTCCTTTATAAGCCTGTAAATAACTTCCTGCTTTTCTGTGAGGTCGGGGTGCATTTCAGCTCTTTCCGGTGTGACATCGAGCAAGAAAATATTGAGCAGAATTATCTTTGCGCTTGTTTCGTTCTTGATTCGGTCAAGAAGCTTGCGCATATTCATTTCGTATTCTTCAGCGGTTGTAATCATACCCGAATCATATCCGCGCCACGTGTCGTTGACACCGATGAGCAGTGAAACATAGTCGGGCTTGAGGTCAATACAGTCCTTATCCCAACGGTCAATAAGGTCCCACGTTCTGTTACCGCTGATTCCTCTGTTGATTACCTTTATGCCAAGGTCAGCATAGTCGCTTGCAAGCTTTGCGGCAATTTTAGCGGGGTAGCCTTCGCCGAGGCTTGCTGCGGGGTCTGCGGAGTCTGTACGGCCTGTGTCGGTTATGCTGTCGCCCTGAAAGAGGACGAGTGAATTTTTTTCAAGCATTTCGATATACCTCGCTTATTTGAGAATATCTGTGCCCATATAGGGACGGAGAACCTCGGGAACAGTAACACTGCCGTCAGCATTCTGATAGTTTTCAAGAATTGCGGCAACCGTTCTGCCTACTGCAACGCCTGAGCCGTTGAGTGTGTGAACAAGCTGTGCCTTGTCTTTGGGCGTTCTTTTAAAGCGGATTGCGGCACGCCTTGCCTGGAAATCCTCAAAGTTGGAGCAAGAGGAAATTTCAACATATCTGCCGTAAGAGGGCATCCATACTTCAATGTCGTAAGTCTTTGCGGATGAGAAGCCGATATCGCCCGAGCAAAGGCATACAACTCTGTGAGGCAGCCCGAGAAGCTGAAGCACACGTTCAGCATCGTTTGTGAGCTTCTCAAGCTCTTCATAAGAATTCTCGGGGTCGGCAAACTTAACGAGCTCGACCTTGTTGAACTGATGCTGGCGGATAAGGCCTCTTGTGTCTCTGCCTGCACTGCCTGCCTCTGCACGGAAGCAAGCGGAATATGCACAGTACTTTATGGGGAGGTCTGCACCGTCGAGAATGTCATTACGGTGCATATTTGTAACAGGAACCTCGGCTGTGGGGATAAGGAAATAATCCTCACGCTCAAGTCTGAAAGCGTCCTCTTCAAACTTGGGAAGCTGACCTGTGCCTGTCATTGAAGCACGGTTAACCATAAAGGGCGGGAAAACCTCTGTGTAGCCGAATTCCGTGTGAGTGTTGAGGAAGAAGTTGATAACAGCTCTCTCAAGTCTTGCACCTGCTGCCTTGTAGAAGTGGAAACGTGCGCCTGTAACCTTTGCGGCTGTCTCGGGATCGAGGATGCCGAGGTCTGCACCGATATCCCAGTGAGCCTTGGGCTCAAAATCAAATGCGTTAGGCTCACCCCAACGGCGGATTTCAACGTTGTCGCTGTCATCCTTACCTACGGGGATTTCGGGGTTGGGGATATTGGGAAACTCGTACATAATCTTCTGCTGCTTTTCTTCAAGCTCCGCAAGCTTTGCATCGCCTGCTTTTACGCTTTCCTTAATCTCGTTCATACGAGCCATAATGGCGGAAATATCGCCGCCCTCTTTTTTGATTTTGGGAATCTCACGGCTTGCGTTGTTCTGCTCCTGCTTGAGCTGGTCGTTCTTGACTGTAAGCTCGCGGCGCTGGGCATCAATTGCAAGCACCTCGTCAACAAGTGCATCCATATCCTTGTTGCGCTTTTTCATAGCGTCTTTAACAAGCTGGGGATTTTCACGTATGATTTTAATATCAAGCATTTTTAGCCATATCCTTTCAGAAGTATTTAACAGGATTTTCCTGGTTTATTAAAGTGAACTCAGTTTCGGGGAACTGTGCTTCAAGCTTTGCTTTGAGCACGGACATAACGGGGTTTTCCGTTTCAAAGTGACCTGCGGCAATTGCAGTCAGTCCGCTGTCTGCGGCATCAATAAAATAGTGATGTGTCAGGTCGCCTGTTACAAAAGCATCAACCTTGCCGATAAGCTCGTAGGTCAGTGAGCTGAGTGAGCCGCCGCACACCGCAACCTTTTCAATCGGCTTGCCTGCATCTGCAAGCCTTAAATTACAGCCGAGCTTTTCTTTTACAAGCAAAGCTAATTCTTCACCGCTCATTGAGTGGGGAAGCTTACCTATTCTTACAAGCGGAGTAGCTGTGCCCTCAAGCTCAAGCGGCTTTATGTCTTCAAGACCGATAAGTGCGGCAAGCGTATCGTTTACGCCGCCCTCGGCTGAGTCAAGGCAGGTGTGTGCGCTAATTGCGGAAATACCGCTTGTCAGCAGCTCATATATCACACTGCCTGCAAGAATTTTTTTTGCAGGAGAAAAAATAACGGGGTGGTGGGTTATCATCAGCTCTGCACCGTTTTCTTTTGCGGCGGTAACGGTTTTGGCTGTTGCGTCAAGTGCAAGCGAAGCCTTTGTAACCTCTTTGTCAGGGTCGCCGAGAAGCAAACCGCTGTTGTCCCAGCTTTCCTGCGTGGCAAACGGTGCGAGCGAGTTTATGAAGTCATAAATCTGTCTGACTGTGGGCATTATTACACCCTCTTTGAAAGCACGTCTGCTTCATACTGCTTTATTTCGTTAAGCCAGCCCTCTTTTGCGGGCACACCCTTGCGCGCACAGTACTCTTCCCATACGTCGCCGAAGGGGTAAAGCTTGAGCTCTTCTGTCATTGCAAGAAGTGAGGTGAAATCGCCGCTGTCCTGCATAGCCTTGAGCTGTGCATGGGGGATGAGCATTGCGTTAAGCAGAGCCTTGCGCATATTACGTGCACCGATTATCCAGGCGGCAACACGGTTTATGCTTGCATCGAAATAGTCAAGGCCGATAAGCACTCTGTCAAGAGCGTCACAGCGGACAATTTCCTTTGCAATCTCTTTAAGCTCGTCGTCGAAGGTGACTACGTGGTCACTGTCCCAACGCACGCCTCTTGTAACGTGAAGCGCAACCTTGTCGCTGAAAAGAAGCATAGAGGGGATTTTGTCGGATACAACCTCTGTCGGATGATAGTGTCCGTTGTCAAGCAGGCATATTGCATCGGAGGTTGCGGCATAGTTCATATAAAATTCGTGTGAGCCTACTGTATAGGATTCAACACCGATACCGAATACTTTGGATTCGACCGTGTCAACAAGATACTTCGGGTCAATTTTTTCTGCAAGTATTTCGTCAAGTGCATCCTTAAGACGCTGTCTGGGGCCGATTCTGTCGGCAGGAATGTCCTTGTAGCCGTCGGGTATCCAGATGTTGTTTACGCAGGTTATACCCAGCTCTCTGCCGAAATATTCGCCGATTTTTCGCATTGCCTTGCAGTGGTCAATCCAGAAACGGCGGATTTTCTCATCGGGGTGAGAAAGTGTCAGGCCGTCTGCTGCAAGAGGATGTGAAAAGAGAGTGGGGTTAATGTCAAGACCGAGGCCTCTCTGCTTTGCAAACTCTACCCAAGGTGCAAAGTGCTCGGGGCGGAGCTTGTCACGGCTAACCTTTTCGTCGCCGAGGATGGCGTAGGTTGCGTGAAGATTTATTTTGTGTGCACCGGGAATAAGGCTGAGTGCCTTATCAAGGTCTGCCATAAGCTCTTGAGCGTTGCGTGCTTTGCCGGGATAGTTGCCGGTTGCCTGGATACCGCCCGAAAGCTCGCCGCTGTTTTCAAAACCGCTTACGTCGTCACCCTGCCAGCAGTGAATTGAAACGCTGACTTTGTCAAGCTTTTCAATAACTGCATCTGTATCGATGCCGAGAGAAGCGTATATTTTTTTTGCTGATTCATAACGCTCGGTCATAATTTAAACACCTCGTTTTTGATTTTGCGTATATATATTTAATAATATATATCTTTTCCTTATTTGTCAAATATTTTAAACAAAAAAACTGCTCACATTAGCGGAGTGTTCGTAAGGACACTCCGCAGTTTTATTCGCCTTACGGCGAGTTGTATTGCTTCGCAGTTATACTATGCTTCGCATAGTGCTATTGACCTTCGGTCAGTTTTTGGCGAATAAAATATAACTGAAATCGCAAATTTCAATAAAACTATTGCTGAAAGCAATAATAACACTCTGCCGACAGGCGGAATAACACTTGAATCGACCGAAAAAGAAAACGCAATTACTCACCACTAAAGGCTTAAGTACTAAAAAATCAGAGGTAACACGGCTTTTTTGTCCGCATTACCTCTTTTCTGTCCTTGGCAACCTATCACATTTCTGTAAGCAGTTCAGTTAATTGTATTGTTTTCAATTGTTGTAACAGCAGCCTGCGTTACGGGAATCGGCTCTTTTGAAATTCGGATACACGCATCGGTTATAACGAATGCGGCAATAAACGTGAGCAGCAGAATTATTGCATAAAGGATGCTGCGGCTCATCTTACGTCTGAATTCCTCTTGAGCAAAGCTCTGTGTGTGTGTGGAGGTCGGGTTTTCCTGTACGGGGTAATTTTTGTGAAAGCCTATAATTGCCCTTCGGTGAATTTCGGGCTCGGGAACTATCGGACGGAAATCCTCTGGCAGCTTTTCATCCTGCTTGCTTTTGTCAAATTCGTTTTCAGCCATATTACATCACCTCAAACGAAAAGTGACTGACCCGAAAGGCCTGCAAAGCCAAGGGAAATCAGTGCAATGTAAATGAAAAGAGCGGGCTTGCCCTTAAAAGCGTTACTCATGCTGTCGTTTTCTTTTATACGTTCCTCAGCCGCAGATATAAGAAGCACGGCAACAATAAACGCCACACCTGCACCGAGACCAAGGCCGATTGATTCGGCAATGTTGAAAGCGGCACGGCGGTTGATAATCGGAACGGCAAGAACGAGCGTGTTAACAGCTGCCATACCTATTCTGTGGGTATCTTTTTTGTTTTTGCGGAATGTGAGCACGACAACTGCCGTAAAAATCAGATAAACAGCGGCAAGCACAAAGCAGTAAATGCCCAGGTGTTCAGCTGTGCTTAGTGCGTTTACAGGGTCGATAAGGTCAAGCACACTGCATATTGCCGCAGTACTGCTTGTGAAGAATGCAACAAGCAGAGCAATGGGAAAAAAGTCCTTGGGCTTTGTTGCAATTCTTATAGCTTCGCTCATACCGAAGCCGCCGTTGAAAACAAGATTCTGCAATAGCAGAGCGAAAATCGAGGCGTGAAAAAATGCAAAAATCATTCTTTACTCTCCTCCTTTTCGGGCTTTGTGAGTATGTCTCCGATTGAGCGGTTCATAAGCATTTCAAGCTCATCGTCATTGCCTGAGTAATCGGTGCCGACAGATGCTTGAGAATCAATATCGTCAATGGTCAGCTCTCTGAAACCGACTTCATTTTTCTCTTTTTCTTCTTCAGGCTCTGCCACGGGCTGAATTTCGGGTGCTTCTTCAACCGTTTCGGGCTCTTTAAGCTGTACGGGCTCAGAGGTTTCAGCTGTTACAGTTTCCTCTTCCTCGGGCTGCTCGGCAATTTCTTCAAGTGTAAACACAGCCTCGTCTGCGGTGAATTCGGGCACAGGCTGTTCGCTGTGCTTAACCTCGGGCTTGGGCTGCGGATTTTCTTCGGGTTTGTGCTGAAGCTTATGCCTTTTTGCACCGGGCTTGGGCTGCTTTTTATCAAGGTACTTGGGCCAGAATTTCGTTATCAGCACACGAAGCGCCGCACCGAAAAAGCCGAGCATAATAAAGCCGCCGAAGGGCAGGAGCAGACCTGTGAGCGTACGTCCGGAAAATAAGGTTAAGCCAAAAAGACTTCCTCTGCCGAAAATCTCTCTGACTATGCCTACCGCAAGCAAAACAGCGGCATAGCCTGCTGAAGCGGTAAGACCGTCGAGCAGGGCGGCTGTAGGTTTGATTTTAACGGCAAAACGTTCGCAACGCAGAACGATAAGCGAGTTAACTGCCATTAACGGCAGGTAAATGCCGAGCTCGCCGAAAAGCGGAGCATTGAGCCTCTCGATAAGAATCATCAGCGGAGAAACCATAGCACCGCCGAGGATGATGTATATGCCTATGCGGACCCAGCGGGGGATAGGCTTGAGGAAAAGGGAAGCGATAAGCTCGCTTAACGTGATTATAACAGCTGCAACTGCTGCCAGAAGAGCTGCACTTTTAACAGACGTTGCCATTGCAACAACGGGGCACAGGCCTACTGCCTGAACAAGAACGGGGTTGAATATGCCTGCGTTACGAAGCAGTATGCCGGGCGATTTACTGTTTGCTGCCATTTTGCCTTTTCCTCCTTCTTTATTTGTTTTCTAAGCTTTATCCGAAAATCTGCACCCAATAATACATATCGGTTGCACTGTCGTAATAACAGCCCACACCGGTTATGGTGAACTGTTTTGTCATAATGTTCTTTTTGTGCCCGTCACTGTTCATCCATGCGGATAACACTGCCTGCGGCGTTTTCTGACCCTTTGCAATATTTTCTGCAGACATAATGGGGCTTACCGTAAAGCACAGTGTGCCGTCGGGTCTTACGTGGGAGAATTCTTTAACAATTTCTTTTGCTCTTATATCTGCCGCTTTTGAAAGGTCGTTTGAAACCTTCAGTGCAGGCAGACCTGCGGCAACACGCTCTTTGTTTATAAGCTCTGTAACCGTAAGCTCAAAATCCCTATCTTCTCCGTCGGTTATTATCTGCGTTGTGCCTGTCTGTGTGCTGATTGGCGGATTTGTTGTAGGCTCCTGCGTTACGGGCTCGGGCTTTGTGGTCGGCACGGGCGCAGTTGTTGTGGGCGCAGGGGGCTTTGTCTGCGGCGGCACTGTTGTTGTGGGCTTTGCCGCAGTTGTTGACGGCTTAGCCGTTGTAACGGGCTTTGTCGTCGGCACTGTTGTCTTGGGTGTGGCTGTTGTGTTAGGCTTGGTTACATCCGTTGTTGACGAAGCTTCTTCCGAGAAAAGGGCAGTGCATTCAGATTCTTCTGTGCAATCTGTTGTCGGAGTAAGAGTTGTCGTCGTTGTGTCATCGTTTGTCGGCGTGCGGTCACACGCGGCAAAGGTAAGACATAAAATGGCTGTAACAAGAAGCGCAAATACAGCATTGATGTTTTTCATTTACTCTTATACCTTCTTGTTTTTATTTAAAAGCTTATTTAAAGCTTTGTCTGCAACGGGCCAAACGGCATTGATAATGAGCACTGCAAAGCAGGCGCATTCCTCAAAAGTGCCGAAGCGGCGCATAAGCATACAGGCAGTGCCTGCAGTGAAGCCGTAAAGTAAGCGGCTCAGCGGTTTTTTTGGCTGTGTGCCGCTCTCTGTAATCAGGAAAAGTGCGGCAAAAATCATATAACCTGCGCACAGCTCAAGCACAAGTGAGCCAAAGCGGTTGGTAATACGGGGGAAGCAGACCGCCATAAGAGCGGCGCCTGCAATAAAGCCTGCGACAGTGGTGAAAAGGTCTGTGCGGCGTATGAGCATATAAATTGCACTGCCTATGAGCACGATTATACAGCCGGCACCCATTGCACCTGGGAAGTTGCCCACAAATATATCGATTGCCTTTACCGAGCCGAGGCTGATTGACGTGTTCTGTGCAAGCATTGAAGCAAGCGAAACACCGCTTGTGCTTGAAATTGCTTCACTTGCGGCCGATACCTTAGGATAGGAAAATATAATGTCGGGGAAGCATATAGTTAAGAAAGAGAGGCTCGCCGCCGCAGGAGAGAATGGGAGCTTTTCTGTCGAGCCGAACGGAAGCTTTGCAACAACTATAGCAAATATACCGCCGATTACACCGAGCCATAAGGGTGCATTTGCGGGAAGCATAAGCGCAATTATGATGCCGGTTACGACTGCACTAAGGTCAGCAACAGTCTGTTCCTGACGAAGCACTGCTCTGCCTGCAAGCTCGCAGATTACGCAGGCAATAACACTTACGCACACAAGCAGTAAAGCTCTTGAGCCATAGAAATACCAGGCGCTGAGCGTGGGCAGTGCGAGCATTGCCAACAGGTCAAGCTGAAGTGAACGGGTTTCTTTAAGCGTACCGTGCTTTGCCAATTTTTCTCTCTCCTTTCTCAATACCATAATTTGTTCCTTGATTTTAAAGCGCATCAAGGGTTACGATTAGATTATAAATCAGGGGGTAACAGCATGAAGGTTGAAGTGCTCAGTAACGAATCTATTATCGTCGAGCTGTCGGACGACGACATGAAAAGCCTTAACATCACCTATGAGGAGATGGATTATTCAAAGGTTGAAACAAAAAGAGTTATATGGACAATTCTGTCACGTGCGGGCAGAACTCTCGGCAGAGAGCTTAACCCGTCGGGCAAACTGCTTGTAGAAGCAATGCGCCGTGAATCGGGCGGCTGTGTGCTGTTCTTCTCTGTTGAGAACGATGATAAGCGCACACGCAAAAGCAAAAGATATCTTGTGAAAAAATCGGATTACATAGTCTGTCAGCTTGACAGCGTTCAGGATGTTATGGCCTGTGCCGAAAGGGTTGTTTTTGCAGGAATAAATGTTGAAAGCTGTCTGTATGAAAACAAAAATAAGTACCGTTTGTTAATCCGTTCGCAGGCTTCGGGAGTGGGTCTGCTTCGTGCCTGCCTTGCAGAATTCGGCGAAATCTGCGGTGAAAGTGCAGTGCTTGCCGCACATACGGCAGAGCACTGGCACTGCATCACCGATAAAAATGCTGTTGAATTGCTCAGCTCTGGAAGAGGAGCATCATAAAGCCTGCGGCACAAGCTGATCCGATAACGCCTGCGACATTGGGGCCCATAGCGTGCATGAGCAGAAAATTTGTGGGGTTGGCTTTTTTGCCTTCAACCTGGGCAACACGTGCCGCCATAGGAACGGCGGAAACACCTGCGGCACCGATGAGGGGGTTGACCTTGCCCTTTGTCACAATATACATCAGCTTGCCGAGCAGAACACCGCCTGCTGTTGAGAATGAGAAGGCAACAAGACCGATGATAATGATGCCGACAGTCTTGAGCTGAAGGAACTGCTCGCCGTTTGCGGTTGCACCGACTGTGACACCAAGCAGGATTGTAACAATATTGCAAAGTGCATTCTGCGAAACATCACTTAATCTGTCAACAACTCCGCACTCACGGAAAAGGTTACCAATCATAAGCATACCGATAAGAGGGGCTGTTGAGGGGATGAGGAGCGCGCAAAGCACGGTAACAACAATCGGGAAAACTATTTTTTCTGTTTTGCTTACCTTGCGGAGCTGACCCATCTTTACTTCGCGCTCTTTCTTTGTGGTGAGAAGTCGCATGATGGGCGGCTGAATGAGAGGAATAAGCGCCATATAAGAATATGCCGCAACCGAGATGGGGGCCAGCAGGTGAGCTGCAAGCTTTGATGCGGTGAAAATAGCTGTCGGGCCGTCTGCACCGCCGATAATTGAAATTGAAGCTGCTTCTTCAGGCGTGAAGCCGAGAAGAATAGCGATAATAAATGCAATGTAAATACCGAGCTGTGCGGCAGCACCGAGGAGAAGGCTTGAGGGGTTTGCAAGCAGGGGACCGAAATCGGTCATTGCGCCTACACCCATAAAGATAAGACAGGGGAAGATAGTGCTCTTAACACCTGCGTATATAAGCCTCAATACGCCGTCGTCATACCAGTGTGCACCCTCTACCTTCTGCGAGGCATCCATAAGGCCCGCAGGGTCAGCCATAAGGCCTGTTTCGGGCAGGTTTGCAAGCATCATACCGAAAGCAATCGGCAGAAGGAGCATAGGCTCAAATTTTTTAACTATTGCAAGATAGAGAAGGCCAAAGGAAACAAGAAGCATAACAGCCTGCTGCCATACTATGGTAGCAAAGCCCGAGCTTTCCCAAAGGCCTTGGAGAACGCCTGTAAATGTCATAGGGGATTAGCCTCCGATTTTAGATAACAGCAAGAACGTCGTCTGTAGAAACAACTGTGCTGTTGCCGACGAGAATCTGTTTTACAACACCGTCGCACTCTGCTGTGATTTCGTTTTCCATCTTCATAGCTTCAAGGATGAAGAGTGTGTCGCCTGCCTTGACAGCCTGACCTACACTGCAAAGAACCTTGAGAACTGTGCCGGGCATGGGAGCAAGAACCTTCTTACCGTCTGCAGAGGGAGCTGCAGGTGCGGCAGGTGCTGCGGGAGCCTCAGCCTGTGCCGGTGCGGGAGCAGCTGCAGGAGCGGGTGCTGCAACGGGAGCAGGAGTTGCAACAGCTGCGGGAGCTGCGCCTGCTGTGGTTGTAACGTTTGTGATAACTGCATCGGTCTCGTTGACCTCTACTTCATAGCTTTTGCCGTTAAGTGATACGATGTATTTCATTTGTTTTTACCTTTACCTTTCTTTTATTCTTCTATAAGTTTAATTGATTTGAACTCGAGACGCTCGAGCGGAATGCCTGTCTGGTGGCTTACAAGTGCCATAATAATTGCTGCGGTAGGTTCATCTACTCCGTTCCAGTCGAGTGAGCGGATTCTTCTGAAATCCAGCTTCTCAAGCGGAATACCTGTCTGATGGCTGACTATCGCCATTAGTGTTGCGGCTGTGGGCTCATCAACGCCGATAAGCTCAAGCGGTGTGTCAAGCAGTCTGATTGATTTGAAATCAAGGTGCTCAAGTGCAACACCTGTGTGGTGGCTGACGTTTGCCATTATTACAGCGGCTGTGGGCTCATCAACACCGCTCAGCTCAACACTGCCTGCTGATGCGGGCTGTGATGCAGCTGATGTTGCTGTGGGTGTGTCTGCCGTGAAAGCTTCTGTGCTGTCTGCACCGTCATTCTTTCGGCTTACAAGTGTGCTGACAAGCTTTGAAAGCAAGAACACAAGTACAGCGAGCAGAGCAAGCTCTGCCATGACAACCACAATGCCGACACCGGAAACCATAAGAGCGTCAGTCAGGCCAAGTGCTTTTCCTGCTAACATTTAATTATCACTCCTTGATTTCCTGAATGGTGTATTTGAATGTGCGCTTTGCTTTTTCTTCTCTGTCTTCAAAGAATGCCTTTGCCTGCTGGGGGAATGCGATGTAGGAAAGAACGTCTTCCTCGCTGTGTGCAAGTGCGCCTATCTCTTCCTTTGCAGCCTCAAAGCCGGGCTCAAGGGTATCTGCAAATCTGCCGGTAAAGGGCTTTTCATCGCCGAGGACAAGCTTCTGCAGGTCCTTGCTTACCTTGCCGGGAGCCTTGCCGTATTCACCCTTGATATAAGCTTTTACTTCTTTTGAAATGTTTTTGTATCTCTCGCCGAGAAGAACATTGAATGTAGCCTGAACACCGACCATCTGGCTCATAGGTGTAACAAGGGGCGGGTAACCGAGGTCTTCACGAACTCTGGGTGTTTCTGCAAGAACCTCGTCAAGCTTGTCAAGCTTATTCTGTGCTGTAAGCTGAGCAACAAGGTTTGAAAGCATACCGCCGGGAATCTGATACTCGAGAGCATCTGTCTCTGTTGCCATAACAACGGGGTTGAGCACGCCGTCTGCAAGGTACTTTGCACGAAGAGGCTTGAAGAAGCCGTTGATTTTTGAAAGCACCTTCTGGTCAAGCTCTACGTTGTAGCCCTGGTTCTTGAGAGCGTAAACGAGAGTCTCCGTCGGGGGCTGTGATGTGCCGCCGGAAAGGCTGGAAATAGCTGTGTCAATAACGTCTGCGCCTGCTTCAACAGCCTTCTGCAGTGTGATAAGGCCGAGACCTGTTGTTGAGTGTGTGTGAACAACAACGGGAAGCTTAACGGCAGCTTTGATTGCCTTTACAAGGTCGTAGGCCTCCTGCGGTGCAAGAATACCTGCCATATCTTTGATGCAGAGTGTCTGTACGCCGAGCTTTGCGTAGCCCTCTGCAACCTTAACGTAGTTTTCAATGTTGTGAATGGGGCTTGTTGTGTAGCAGATTGTACCCGATGCAATTGCGCCGCTCTTGAGAGTCTGGTCAACTGCAACCTCAACGTTGCGAAGGTCGTTGAGCGCATCGAAAATACGGATTATGTCAATGCCGTTTTCAACGCTCTTTGCAACAAACTTGCGTACAACGTCGTCAGGATAGTGCTTGTAGCCCAGAAGATTCTGACCTCTGAGAAGCATCTGAAGCTTTGTGTTGGGGCAGGCTGCTTTGATTGTACGCAGTCTTTCCCACGGGTCTTCGCCCAGGTAACGAAGGCAGGAGTCAAAGGTTGCACCGCCCCAGCATTCGAGAGAGTAGTAGCCTGCTTTGTCAAGCTCGCTGAGAATTGCCTTGAAGTCTTCAATAGGCATTCTTGTGGCGATGAGTGACTGGTTGGCATCACGAAGTACGGTTTCGGTGAATTGAACTGTTTTCATCTTAGCCATATCTTTTCCTTTCACGAGTGAATAATATATGCAAATTCTCACCCATTTTAATGATATTTTATCTCTACTATCTTATCCTTTTTATTATTAAATTGCAAGCAATTTTCAATATTTTTATGTGTGTTTTTAAAAATCGGCACAATGTGGAAATTTGAGAGAAATATGACAGTTAAATTGTAAAATATTTATTAAATTTTAATTATAATATTGATTATTATTTTATTTTTATTATAATATAGGCAAGCGAATACAAAAATAACAAAAATATTTATACATAAGGAGCGAATAGCAATGCCTGAATTCACCTATGAAATCGTAGAAACTCTTGGCGTACTTTCCGAAACAGCAAAGGGCTGGACAAAGGAGCTCAACCTCATCAGCTGGAACGGCAGAGAGGCTAAGCTTGACATCCGCGAGTGGGCACCCGAGCACGAGAAGATGGGCAAGGGCGTTACTCTCACAGAAGAAGAGGCTAAGGAAATCCTCAAGGTCCTCGCACAGCGCTACGCATAAGTTCCCGCATAATACAATAAAAACAGATGCGTTAAGTGTACCGTAGCGGTACGCTTAACGCAGTTTTGTTTTTTGTACAGAAATAAAGATTTTTATAATAGATTTCAATTTTCTATTGACTTTTACCCAGGGCAAAATATTAGAATGTTGCCGAAAGGGGGCTATCCTATTGAAAATTAAAGAGGTTACACAGCAAACAGGTCTTACAGATAAGGCAATAAGGCTTTATATTGAAAACGGATTGGTTTCACCCGGTATTTCGGAGGATTACAACGGCAGAAAGAAAATTGATTTTTCACAGGCTGATGCCGACAGGTTAAAAAATGTAGCGGTGCTCAGAAAAGCCGGCTTTTCAATGAACGGTATAAAGCAGATTATATCCGGCGGTGAAGTGGCTGAAGAAACTGTTAAAACTTTTATTGAAGAAACAAAAACGCAAATCGGTCAGCAAAGTGACACTGTAGCAATACTTGAAAATGCAGATTTTGAGCAGGGGATAACTTTTGAAGGCTTATGCGCTGTACTTATGAACTCATCAGCTGAAAAAGCTGTGCCGAAAGAAGATATGGAGCCGTCACTCGGTGAAAGAATTATACGGCAGATTTTCAGTATTATAGGCATAATAGGAACAGTTGTAAGTTTGATACCTGCAGGCTGGTTTGTATGGGATTGGCTGAGCTATAAGCACCTCAGGTTTGATGGCGGAATGGCTTTATGGGCATTTCTCGCCAATATTTGTTGGATTGTGCTTGGTTTTCTATGGTTTAATCTGTATCGGGGCAATACGGAAAACCGTTTTTTCTGCAAGAAAAACAGAATCGGCATAAAATCAAATATCGTTCAGTCGGTGGTGTTTGCGGCGGCTATACCGGTTGCGTTTATTTGGTTTGCGTTTACAGCGTGGATTTTTGACGGAAATATTTACTGTGAAACAGGCAAAACCGAACACTATCTTGATTTTTACAAAGAAGTAAATTGGTTATATGCTGAGGCAAAAGAAATATTTCCTTCCGAAATACCCGAATATGCCGAAAATGTAAAATATTATTATCGTTTAGACGGAGATTATTACGATGTTTTTGCTCAATGGAGTATACCGAGCTACACTGTTTCCGAAGAAGATATGAAAGAGCTTTTGGAAGAAATACACGGTGAAGATTATTACGGAGTTTTTGAGGAATCTAAAGCTCAGAATTTTTATGAAGTAAGGAACGAAGAATATGAAAAGACCAAGGCGAAGGTAATTGAAAAAACATTAAGATTTCGCACGTATACGGATTATGATATAAATAATGATACGGGTGAATTTTTAGGTGCAGAGCTTAAATATGAGGTTAATGAAATTCAACCGGTTAATAAAGGTGACTGGGTTTGTTATTTCTTTCGGGGCGGTGATTTTAAAATAGATAAAGACAGGGATATAATAAACCATTATTTGATTTTTGCATATAATGATAAAACACAGACAGTACGCTACATTTTGTCAAAAGGCACAAATCCGTATTTTTACGAATTGGAGTGGTAAGTTCAACTCGTAGGGGCGCCCATCGGGCGTCCGCGCATAAATAATATGTAAAAAGCACCCCGTGAGGGGTGCTTTTTTTATCCTAACAAATCGGCAATTATTGCGTTTGATACAAGAAAGCCTTTCGGTGTGAGGCTGATTGAGCTTTTCGTCACCTTTGCCATACCGTTTTTCTCAAAAAAACTTGCTCTTTCAAGCATTTCCGGCGGAATATCAAAGCCGAAACGAGCCTTGACAAGCTCGCTTTTCAAGCCCTCGGTCAGCCTTAAACGAAGCATTACATACTCTTCAAAGCTGCCGCCTTCACCGTCATCAACAGGCTGTGCACTGTTCATAAATGCAGCCGCATCACGCTCATAATAAAAGCGTTTTCTGTCGAAAAACGAGTGTGCCGATGCGCCTATGCCGATGTATTCTCTGCAGTCCCAATATATGAGATTGTGCCTGCTTTCATAGCCGGGTACAGCGAAATTTGAAATCTCATACTGCTTGTAGCCGTACTCCTCAAGCGTTTGGCAAGCGGCAAGATACATATCACAGCATTCGTCCTCATCGGGCAGCTCAAGCAGCTTTTCTACCTTTGAAAACGGTGTATCCTGCTCGATTTTAAGCAGGTAACTGCTCACGTGCTTTGCTCCGCTTTCAGCGCAGAAAGCAATGCTTTGCTTAATGCTGTCAACCGTCTGATTCGGCACGCCAAGCATCAAATCAAGCGAAAAATTGTCAATTCCTGCCGTTTTTACAAGTGAAACGGCCTTTTTTATTTCGGCTTTTCCTGCTCTTCTGCCGAGCTTTTTTCGCTCTTCGTCAACGGCAGACTGCATACCCATTGATATGCGGTTTGCACCTGCTGATGCAAGTGCCGCCATATCGCTTTCATTCCAGTTTTCGCAAAGGTCAGACGGGTTGCATTCAACAGTAACCTCACAGTCGGCTATGCGGTTTATGCTTTTAATAATCTCACACAGCCTTTTACTGCCTATAAGTGAAGGTGTGCCGCCGCCGAAATAGACGGTGGAAAAGGGCAATTTTGTCTTTTCTTGTATTATAATAATGTTTTTAATAATAGAGGCGGTATATCTGTCCTTTGTTTCTTCATCAGCCTTGAATGAATAAAAATCGCAGTACGGGCATTTTGAAGCGCAGAAGGGGATGTGAATATACAGCCCCGGTGCATCAGTTGTCATCATCAAGCTTGAGTACAGCCATAAACGCCTCCTGCGGCACTTCAACCGTACCGAACTGGCGCATACGCTTTTTACCTTCCTTCTGCTTTTCAAGCAGCTTTTTCTTTCTGGTAATGTCGCCGCCGTAGCACTTTGCAAGAACGTCCTTGCGCATTGCCTTTACGGTCTCACGTGCAATTACCTTGCCGCCGATTGCAATCTGAATCGGTATCTCAAACATCTGGCGCGGAATATTATCCTTGAGCTTTTCTGCAATCTTTCTTGCTCTGCCGTATGCCTTGTCGGAGTGAATGATGAATGAAAGAGCATCAATCACGTCGCCGTTGAGAAGCACGTCAAGCTTTACAAGCTTTGAGGGCTTGTATTCGGATATCTCATAGTCAAACGATGCATAGCCTCTCGTGCGCGATTTGAGCGTGTCAAAGAAATCGTAAATAATTTCGTTGAGGGGCAGCTCGTAGTGAATATCTACACGGTCGCTTGAAATATAGGTCATAACCTTGAAAACACCGCGTCTGTCCTGGCAAAGCTCCATAATGGCACCTACATAGTCATTGGGCGCATAGATGTGAGCATTTGTCATCGGCTCTTCACAGTCGGTTATAACTGCAGGGTCGGGATAGTTTGTCGGGTTGTCAATTTCAAGAATCGAGCCGTCCGATGTGTGAATTTTATAAATAACGCTCGGCACTGTTGTGACAAGGTCGAGGTTGTATTCACGCTCAAGTCGCTCCTGAATAATTTCAAGGTGAAGCAGACCTAAGAAGCCGCAACGGAAGCCGAAGCCCAGTGCGCCCGAGGTTTCGGGCTCGTAGGAAAGAGCGGCGTCGTTGAGCTGTAATTTCTGCAGTGCATCGCGCAGTGATTCATAGTCTGCACCGTCTGCGGGATAAATGCCGCAGAATACCATCGGGTTAACCTTGCGGTAGCCGGGCAGAGGCTCGCTCGCAGGGTTTTCTGCTGTTGTAACGGTGTCACCTACACGTGCATCGCTTACCGTCTTGATTGAGGCGGTGATGTAGCCAACCTCACCTGCCGTAAGCTCATTAGTCGGCTCAAGCGAGGTTGCACGCATATAGCCTACCTCAACAACGGTAAACTGTGCGCCCGTTGCCATCATACGCATCGTGTCACCGGGTTTGATTTTGCCGTCCATAACACGCACGTAAACAATAACGCCGCGGTAGCTGTCGTAAATTGAGTCGAATATAAGAGCACGAAGCGGAAGGTTTTCGTTTGCCGTGGGTGCAGGTATATCTTTTACAATGCGCTCAAGCACCTGCTCAACATTTTCGCCCGTCTTTGCAGATACTCTCGGTGCGTTTGAGCAGTCAAGCCCTATAATATCCTCAACCTCTGCCGCAACTCTGTCAGGGTCTGCGGCAGGCAGGTCAATTTTGTTTATAACCGGCACAAGCTCAAGGTCGTGGTCAAGCGCAAGGTAGGTGTTGGCAAGCGTCTGTGCTTCAATGCCCTGTGAGGCATCTATGATAAGCACTGCACCGTCGCAGGCGGCAAGTGAGCGTGACACCTCGTAGTTAAAGTCAACGTGACCGGGTGTGTCGATAAGGTTAAGCTCGTATTCCTGGCCGTCATCAGCCTTGTAGTTGAGCTTAACTGCGTGTGCTTTGATTGTGATTCCTCGCTCACGCTCAAGGTCCATATTGTCAAGCAGCTGTGACGTCATATCACGCTTTGCAACGGAGTCTGTCAGCTCAAGCAGTCTGTCTGCAAGGGTTGACTTGCCGTGGTCAATATGAGCAATTATTGAAAAGTTACGTATATTTTCCTTGGGTACTGACAAGGAGTTCACCTCTTATTTTTGTTTCTTTTGCTTTTTTGCCTCGGGGACTTTTGCTTCATCCATATCAATCAGAACAAACGCTGCCGACCAGAGTGCTATGAAGATAAAAATGAAAAGCACGCCTACGGTGGCAGATGTCAGCTGGAATACTCTTAACGTGCCGATTGCACCTGCGGCACTGCCGAGACCGAGCAGTGAAGCAAGCGTACCGAGTAAGTTGCCTGCATCGGCAAAAACTGCGTTGAGTATTTTATCAATACCAACCGTGCCGTCGATAATGAGCGAAGTAAGATGGCTGAACGATGCCATAAGGCCGATTACGCTTGCGGCACCCGTCAGACTGAGCACAATGTTTGTCTTGCGTGCGTTTGTAAGTGCGGAGCAGAAGAATACGGCAAGCACCATTACAAGTGTGAGTGCAAGAAAAACAAGTGTTACTATAGCAGGCGTTTTGAGCGGAGCCAGAACCTCTGCTACGTTTTCTGAAAAATTAAAGGCATTTTCGGGGTCGAAGTTTTTGCCCTCAAAGAATTTGTATATGTCGTTGAGCGAAAACGAATCGTCAAGGAAGCCCTGCGTAAATCCGAGCTCGATTGTGATATGAAGAAGCTTCATAAACCACAGGGCAGGGAAGGCGAGAAGTGCCGCAACAGCGGCAATAACTCTGTAAACTATTTTCATTTTATCTTTACCTGCTTTCGCTTATTTCCAGGAGGAGTTGAGAGCAACCGTGCGGTTGATGATAAGCTTTTCGTCTGTTGAATCCTTATCAACGCAGTAGTAGCCCTGTCTCATAAATTGGAATGTATCGCCGGGCTTCATACCCTTGAGACCGCCCTCAATCTTACAGCCTGTAAGGACCTTGAGTGAATCGGGGTTGAGGTCTGCATCGCTTTCGGGTGTTTCGACATTGTAAAGTCTGTCATAAAGGCGTACTTCGGCCTCAACACAGTCGTCTGCACTGACCCAATGGAGTGTGCCCTTGACCTTTCTGCCGTCGGGTGAGTTGCCGCCCTTGCTTGCAGGGTCGTACGTGCAGTGCAGGCAGGTTACGTTGCCGTCGTCATCTGCTTCGTAGCCTGTGCAGGTTACGAAATATGCGCCCTTGAGTCTTACCTCGTTGCCGGGGAAGAGGCGGAAATATTTCTTAACAGGCTCAACCATAAAGTCATCACGCTCAACAAAAAGGTTGCGTGAGAAAGTGACCTCTCTCTTGCCGAGCTCGGGCTTGTCGGGGTTGATTTCAACCTCGATTGTTTCTGTCTGACCCTCGGGATAATTGTCGATAACAACCTTGAGCGGGTCAAGCACAGCCATTGCACGAGGTGCGTTAGCATTGAGGTTGTCACGTACGCAGGCTTCAAGCAGACCGTAGTCAACAACGCTGTAAGCCTTTGAAACACCTACACGGTTGATAAATTCACGTACTGCTGCTGCGGGATAGCCTCTGCGGCGCATACCGCAGAGGGTAACCATTCTCGGGTCATCCCAACCGCTGACAATGCCTTTTTCAACAAGTTCAAGGCACTTGCGCTTGCTTGTCTGGCAGTAGTTTACGTTAAGACGTGCAAACTCAATCTGTCTGGGCGGCTCGTCAAAGCCAATCTGCTCAAGGAACCAATTGTAAAGCGGTCTGTGGTTTTCAAACTCAAGCGAGCAGAGAGAATACGTTACCCTCTCCTTTGCATCCGAAAGGGGATGTGCAAAGTCATACATCGGGTATACGCACCATTTGTCGCCTGTCTGGTGGTGGCTGACATGTGCGATTCTGTAAATAACGGGGTCACGCATATTTATATTGGGCGAAGCCATATCAATCTTTGCTCTGAGCACACGCTCACCGTTTGCAAATTCACCCTTTGTCATACGCTCAAAAAGGTCAAGGTTTTCTTCAATCGAGCGGTCACGGTAGGGGCTGTTCTTGCCGGGCTCGGTGAGTGTGCCTCTGTATTCTCTTATCTCGTCTGCGCTGAGGTCGCAGACATAAGCCTTGCCGTCCTTGATAAGCTTGATTGCGCATTCGTAAATAAAATCAAAGTAGCTTGAAGCATAAAGGCACTCGTTCCACTTGAAGCCGAGCCATTCGATATCCTCTTTGATAGCGTCAAAATACTCAACATCCTCTTTTGAGGGGTTGGTGTCGTCAAGGCGGAGATTGCAGATGCCGCCGTATTTCTCAGCTGTGCTGAAGTCAATGCATATAGCCTTTGCGTGGCCGATGTGAAGATAGCCGTTGGGCTCCGGAGGGAAACGTGTCTGCACCCTTGTGTTGACACCTGCCGCCAGGTCTTCGTCAATAAAGTCGTGAATAAAATTTGATACTCTCTCTTCTTCCATTTTTGTTTACCTCCGTGTATTAAAGTGTTGAAATGGCTTTATTTATTCTGGCTGTTACCTCATCCTTGCCGAGCAGCTGCATAATTGCGCAAAGGTCGGGTGTGTTGGAGCGTGAGGTTACCGCCATTCTGATAACACCCGAAACATCGCCTACGTGGCCCTTGTATGCATCGGGGTTCTTTTTGTACTCTTTTACGTTTGGTGTGAAGCCGAGCGGCTCGCACATATCCTTGATTTTTGCAAACCAGGTGTCTTTGTCGTCTGCAGGGTCGTAAATTTCAAGATACTTTGCAAGTATTGCCTTCACGTCTTCCTTATCAAGCTTTTCGTCAAACTTTGTGTCTGCGCTGTAAAGCTCGTTGTAGAAGTAACTGACAAATGCCTTTACCTCGCTCCACTTTGCAATATCCTTTCTTGGCTTGGGACCCTCACGGTCGATATTGAGCACTGCTGTTGAGAATGCGGGGTCTTTGGTGAAGATTGCATTGAACTCGGGGTCAAACTCTGCCGACCACTTTGCAACGTTTTCGTATACCTTCTCAGCACTCATAACGGATATTACGTTTTTGCTCACGTCATTGAGCTTTACAAGGTCAAACAGACAGCCGCTGGAGCTCATCTTCTTGAGGTTGAACGGGAATTTTGAAATATCCTCCTTCGGATTTGCTCTGCGCCAATCCTCAAAGTTGGAGTTTATGAGCGTAAGAAGATATTCAAGCACGCTCTCTTTCGGGAAGCCTTCCTCTACAAAATAGCTGACTGCTGCCTCGGGGTCCTTACGCTTTGAAAGCTTGCGCTTGTCGCCCGTCTCCTCGTCAATTTTAAGCACCTGCGGTGTGTGTGCAAACTTTGGCAGCTTGTAGCCGCATACTCTGAACAGCTCAATGTGCTTTGGTACGGATGAAATCCATTCCTCGCCTCTGATTACGTGAGTTGTTCTCATATAGTGGTCGTCACAAGCGTGTGCAAAGTGATATGTCGGAATGCCATCTGACTTGAGGAGCACCTCGTCAATGATGTTTTCAGGCATTTCTATTCTGCCTCTGATTACGTCGTCAAACGCAATTCTCTTATCCTCATTGCCCGCTGAGCGAAGACGCAGCACGTAACTTTCGCCTGCGTTGATTCTTCTCTCCTGCTCTTCAAAGCTCATATCACGGCACTTGGCGTATTTGCCGAAGTAGCCCTTGATGAGTGCACCGTCAGCCTCCTGCTTTTCACGCAGTGCTGTCAGCTCGTCTGCAGAGCAGAAGCAGGGGTATGCAAGACCTTTTTCAACAAGGCTCTTTGCAACCGTCTGGTATATCTCAACACGCTGGCTCTGTGTATACGGGCCGTATGCGCCCTTTTCAGTGCCGAAGCCTGTTACACCTTCTGTGAATTCAACCTCAAAATATTTGAAGCCGTTGATGATTGCCGAAACACCGTCGTCAATCTCACGCTTTTTGTCGGTGTCCTCAACACGAAGGAAGGATACTCCGCCTGTTGACTGAGCCGTGAGTATATCTACAAGTGCACCGAAGAAGCCGCCCATGTGGAGATATCCGGTAGGGCTGGGGGCGAAACGTGTTACTCTTGCGCCTTCGGGAAGGTTACGGGGCGGATACATTGCCTCAAGGTCGTCCGGTGTTTTGGTGATGTGCGGGAATAAAAGCTGTGCAAGTTTTTTGTTGTTTGTCATTTGTATGTTACCTTTCTGGTGTGTTTTGCTTTTACGGTGTAGCGGTAGGGTGCGGGTGCCTGCCTGTCAAGTGCCGAATGTCTGCGCAGAAGTATAAGCACAGTGATTGCACCTGCGGCAACACCAACAACAACGGGTATTGCCGAAAATTTCCCGTACCGCAAAACCGTTTTATCGTTTTCAGGAAAAACCACGGTGTCGTAGTAATCCTGCTCGAATTCTTCATAGTTGTCGTATTCGTTGTATTCTATTTCATCAGCAAAGGCTGTGACGGTAAGCGACAGCAGCATAAGCACTGAAAAAATAAAAGCAATTATTCTTTTTGTCATAGTCCGTTCACCGCCGTATATATAATTTCGCCTATAACCGTGCAGGCGGCGGCAATCGCGCCGAAAATGCCTGCCATACGTGCAATGCTCGGGGGAGGGTTACCGATTATTTTGCCGGTCTGACCGTTTATGAATATTCTGCCGCTGTAGGTCTTTGTGTTACAGCTGAGCACCCATACGGGCAGCAGAGCATATCTGTCACGGCGGGAGTTCACGGTGTGGGTGCAGGTGTCGTGCCTGAGATGCCCCTCCGGCTGCAGTTCGCTTTTGCCTTCGGAAAGAGCCTGCACCTCAATACCCTCCTGCTTTTCTTTCGTTTTTTCTTCTGCTGCTTCCCTTGCAAAAAATTCAAACGGAATCTTTTTAAGCTCGTCGCTGTAAGGTACAAGCTTTTCAAAATCGTAGGGGCCGAGCAGACTGAAAAGAAGCTCGTCCGCAAAAGTGCTGAGGTTGGTGACAACGTTTTGGGCATAGGATTCAACGCTTACGTTTCCCTGCCCGGTTGTGATGTCAGTTTGCATTTCAATATCGGTAAGGCAGACAGGGATATAAACTGCGGCAAAATTTCCGCTCCTTGCTCTTTTTATAAATTCACCATTGACAAGAGGCCTTGCGGCAAGGTGACGCACAAAGATACTGCGTGCTTTGGATTTATCAACGTCAAATTCAAGGGCATATTCGGGTATTATTGAGTTTTCGTAATTCTGTGCCGTCAGTGCAGGTGCACCGCAATTGCGGCAGAATGTGTCTGCCGATTTGTTAAGCGTAACAAGCTGCATCCCGCAGCTGCGGCATTTACAGCCGTGTGCGGCTTTAGTCTCTTGCATTTTTCTCTACCTCAACAGTTGTTTCTTCCGGAATACCGTGGGGTGTTATGCGGTTGGTGGTGATTGTTTTTACGCCGAGTGAGTACAGCTCGCCGAGCCTTTTGGGCTTGTCTATTGTCCAGGTTGCAAGCTTTATGCCTGCATCTGTGAATTTCTTTATTTCTTCCTCACTGCCCGATTTGTTGCCGTTGAAGGAAACGCCTACGGAAGTGTCGGTTTTTGCGGTTTCAAGGGCTTCGTCACTCAGCTCACTTACAAGCCAGTAGTAATCTACCGTTGCACTGAAAAGTGAGGTTTCGCCCGATTTGATGTGCTTTGAAATCTCTTCTGCCTGTGCACGGTCAAAGGTTATTATCGTGCAGTCGCCGCAACGGTAGCCTATAAAGTTGAGCAGGTCTCTTATAAATTCCGTGCCGCTCTGCTTGATTTCAATTACGGGGTGTATCTCAAGCTTTGAGCACAGCGACAGCATTTCATCAAGCGAGGGAATAACAACAAGCTCTTTTTTGCCGCTGTTCACACGGCATTCAAGCAGCTGTTTGTATGTCAGCTCGCTTACCTTGCCTTTGCCGTCGGTCGTGCGGTCAATATCCTCGTCGTGCATAAGCACCCACACGCCGTCCTTGCTCAGACGTATGTCAAACTCGACCTGCTTATAGCCGAATTCAGCTGCCTTTTGTACTGCTTCAAGCGTGTTTTCGGGTGCAAACACATTCATACCTCTGTGAGATATGAGCGTTAAATCCTCCGTGCTTTCAACGCCTGCATCCTTGAGGGTGTAAACCTTGTTTTTGAGCACTGCAGATATTGCCGTAGCTGCAATTGCGGCCGCAAGCACAGCGCATACGGCGGCTATAATTATTTTGTTCTTCTTCATCGGGGGTCACCTTGTTTCACTTTTATTTTGCAGGTGAGAAGTAAACTGTTCTTACAAACGGGTCGGAAAGTATCTTTCCTCGTCTTGAGTATTCTATGTCAAGCTTTATAAAGCTTTCGTCCGCAGATGGTGTGAAGGGCACTTCAATGCTCTTACCTTCTTTAATAACAAGCTGGTCTGAAAGTATTTCTTCGCCGTTTGCTTTAATTGACGTTATGTTAAGTCCGCCGCCGGAAAGGTTGCGAAGCACAAGCGTGTTGCTTGAAGCGTTGTAGAAGCCCGTCTTCTCGTTTGAGAAGGTGGCGTGCACACCGTCAAGCGGAGACTGTGCCTGCTCAAACTGCGGATATCTCGGGTCAGCATAAATATCGGTGATATTATCTGTGAGCAGAAGCTCAAGCTGCAGACCTCTTGTGTAAACGTCCCACCAGCTCTGGTTATGATACTGTCCGTAATTAAACCATGTGTTTTCGGGCAGGAAGCCTGCAGAAGCATCAACCGTGCGGGAGGGCGAAATGTGGTTGTGAGAGGGGTCGTTGCAGGTTGTGTTCAGCTGAACGTAATCGTCTGCAAAATGCTCGCCGTAGGGCGCAGTGAAAGCACCTGATGTGTTTTTTGTGTTGATAATAAAATCAGAGTCTACGGGCTCGCCTGTGCCGAGAATCGTGCCGTAGTTTGAAATAATGCTTACGTTCACGCCCGATTCCTGTGCACGCTTGAGTCCGTTGCTCATATCGGGTATGCATTCAAGGTGCAGCTTGTCGGCCTTTTCGATAATTGCAGCGTTTTCAACAGGGTCAAGCAGCTTATCTCTGAGCTGAATGTATGTGTCCCCGTCCATAAGGTCCCAAACACTGCCGAAATAAACTGCGTGGGGCAGAAGCACCTCGTTAAACGCTGTTTTGAGCACGCTGTTGAGGAATTCTGCAGGCATAAGCTTGCCGAGCCAGCGAAGGTCAAGCTCCAGGTGGAGCATAACACAGCCGAATCTTAACAGCTCGCATATATCAAACTCGACAGGCTCTGCACCGAGCAGCTCCATAACAAGGCTTGTGCCGCCTATTGCAGGCGAATTGAGTACTGCGTTGTCAACCTTGCCCTCTGTGCCGTGATAGTAGAGGTAGGTTGCCGCAAGCTGACCGCCGTGGCTCATACCGTAAAGGTCAATTTTATCACTGCCTGTGTGCTTGAGCACTTCGTCAATAAACTGAACAAGGTGTTCGCAGTTGTCAATCTGGCTTCTGCGCCAGTCTGCATTGAATATGAATATCTGGCTTTCGGGTACTGTTTTGCAAATATCCTCAATAAATTCGCCCTCGGTCATAGGCAGATACTTGCCGTCTTTTTCTTCGTTGATGTATTCGACCGAAGCCTCCCATACATAGTAAGGGTATGAGGAAATATTGTATTTGGATGTGCCGTCGGGCATCATTGATATGTCGTCAATAAGCTCTGCCGATACGTTGCGGAAGCATTCCACAAACGGCTCAGTGTTGCCGTCTGCATAATCGGCAAGGCTTGTTACGATGTCATAAAGGTTTGTTATAAGCTTTTTGACAAGGTCTTTGGGGTTGATGCCCCATACCTCTTCTTCTGTTTCAAGCCCTCTGTCTCTTACAAGTATCGGGCCCGAATAGCCCTGGATGAACACAATGGGGTGTCCGTCCCACTCGTATGCGGGCGATTCCTGTTCTGCGTTTATCGAAACTGCTGTCGAGCAGAAAACAAGAACAGCACAAAGAAATACACAGAATATCTTTTTCATCGGTTTCACTTACTCCTTAGTTGTTATGCGGCGGTAAAATAAATCTGCTTTGTGAAAATTGAAAGAGGTGAGTCCTGGCGGAGATATGTAATTTCGATGCACACAAAGCTTTCGTCAGAAACGCCGTTGCATTTAATAAGCATTTCTTCGCCCGGTGCAATTCCGCCCTTTTTGTCAAACTCAAATTCGCATCCGTCAGCTTTTACGGATATGAGCTTTATTGTGTGTTCACCGGAAAGATTGCGTACGAGAAGCGTGTCGCTGTCTTCGTTGAATCTGCCGGATGTCTCGTTTGTGAATTTTGCGTATACAGCGTCTACGGGACACTGTGCGGTTTCAAATTGGGGATATGCGGGGTCGGAATAAATATCCGTAATATCGTCTGTCAGAAGAAGCTTGAGCAGCAGTGACATCGAATAGCTGTCATAAGCCGCCTGACCGTGATACTGGCCGTAAATAAACCACGTATTTTCGGGCAGATATGAGCAGCTTGCATCAACCGTGCGTGTGGGCGAAATATGGTTGTGCTCTTTGTTGTTGCATACGGTGCCCTTTGCGGTGTAGCCGTCTGCAAAACGCTCGCCGAAGGGTGCAGTGTGTGCGCCCGATGTGCTTGAGGTGTCAATGACAAAGTCTGCATCAATCGGTTCGCCCGAGCCGAGCCTCGTGCCGTAGCTTGACATAATGCTGACGTTTACACCCGAGGCCTGAGCAGCTCTGAGACCTTCGCCGATGTTTGCCATACAGTCAAAGTGCATTTTGTCTGCCTTTTCTATTATGCCGTAGTTTGCAAGCGGGTTGAGGTGAGCTTCTTTATACTTTTTGTAGGTTTCAATATCCATAAAGTCCCATATACTGCCGAATTTAAGAGCGTGGGGCTGGAATACATCAACGAAAACTACCTTGAGCAGACCGTTAAGGAATTCACCCGGCAGAATTTTGCCGAGGAATCTAAGGTCGGTTTCGGTACGGAGCATAACTGCAAGAAAACGGCTTATTTCATCCATGCTGAAGTTTGCCGCACCGTCACCGAGAAGGCCGTTTACAATGCTTGTGCCTCTGATTGCAGGTACGTTGAGCACAACGTTGTCAACTTCGTTTTCGGTGCCGTGGTAGTAGAGGTAGGTTGCGGCAGTCTGGCCGCCGTGGCTGAGTGCGTAGATATCAACCTTATCTTTGCCCGTTATGCGGAGCACTTCGCCGATAAACCAATCAAGGCGCTCGGATATTTCAATCTGGCCCATTCTCCAGTCAGAGTTGAAAACGAAGAAATACTCGTCGGGTACGGTTTTTCTTATTTCGCTTGTTATTGCCGCTTCGGGGATGTATATTTCCTGTCCGTTTGCAACAAGTGATGCGGCACAGGCCTCTTCGGCAGTGTAGGGGAAGGTTGTTACATTGTGCTTTGATGAGCCGTCGTCGTTGCAGGCAAGGCCGTCAAGCTTGTCGTGTGCAAGGTCTGCAAAGCTCTTTACAAGCAGCTTGCTGTCGCCGAATATATACATAACGATGCCGCCAACGATTCCGGGCAGAGCGGAAAGAATTTTGCCGATGTCAAATTCGGAGCCCGGGCCGAGAATTGTCTCTTCGGTTTCAAGACCCTTATCTTTGATGAGCGGTGAGCCCGTATAGCCCTGAATAAATACAACTGGGTCACCGTCCCATTTGATTTCGGCTTCCTCTGCCTGTGTGGGAATCAGTGCAACACCGCAAAGCATAGCGATGCAAAGTAATATGCTGATAAGTTTTTTCATCTTTAATCCTTCCTTTCGGAATTTAAGCATTATTCTTTTTAAGTGTTTTTGAGAGGGAAACAAGCGGAATGAATATGAGCACGCCGATTGCAGCAGCGGCAAGGTAGATGTGCGGTGCAGGTACGTTTACCTCTACGTTGAATTCGTTAAGATAGGTTGCAACAGCAAACTTATTTGTTACCGCAACAGCTACAGCGGGGCCGATTGTCATGGGCAGAAGTACGGAGAATATCATTCTGATACCCTGGAGCTGACCTGCCTTGTCTTCGGGTGTAAAGTCACGTATTGCGGCACCGAGCATAATCATAAGAAGACCGTAGCCGGCCATTGCAATAAGTGCGGAAAGAGCAAACCATACAATGTTGTCGCCTGCAAAGTATACGAGCACGAGGCCGACGATGAACAGTATTGCAGAGGGGAAAAGGAACGGAGCTTTGCCCTTTCTGTCGCTGAGGATGATGAATGAAACGAGAGCGGTGATTACTGCGGCAACTACAACAACCGCAAGAATTATAACGGGCACTGTGAGAGTGGTTTTGAGAGTGTCCATATTTATGCAGTGACCTACGTAAATGAAGAGGTAGGGGAAGAATACCTGGCTTGCAACTGCGAAGATACCCATTGATACAAGTGAGAGGTAAAGGCTCTTATTACTCTTGATAACAGAGGGTCTGAAGCCGTAGGTCAACGTTTCAACAAAGCCTGCGGTGGTTTTGACACCTGTTCTGGATTCTTTAATTGAGAAAAGACCGATAACACCGCAGATTGTAACAATAAGGCCGAGGCCTACAAAGCATACGGGATAACCGAATTTGCCCGAAAGGCTGCCGAATGCGGCTGTAACACCGACGAGTGCAACTACGGGCAGGATTGCAAGCACGGATTCTGTTTTTGCTCTGTTTGAAGAGGATGTGATGTCTGTAATCCAGGCGTTGAATGCGGCATCGTTACTTGTTGAACCCATAAAGGTCATAATACAGTCCATTATAATAACAAGCGTAACGGTGGTTGCAACAGCTGCCGCAGGTGATGTGCCGATTATTTTGGAAATATTGTCGGGGTGGAGGAAGGCGAAAGCCATAACGGTAAAGCCCCATACGATATAGCCTGCGCAGATGAATATTTTGCGTTTGTTTATCTTATCGCTCAGGCTGCCCATGAACAGTGTGGTCAGAACCGCTACAATAGAACTTGCGGTAACCATCATCGATGTGTCTTCCATTGTGCCGCCAACCTCGTTGAAAAGGTAGACGTTAAAGAAATTGTTTTCTACTGCCCATGCAACCTGACCCATGAATCCGAAAAGGATGATATTAAGCCAGAGATTTGGGGAGAGCTTGCTGCTTTTGCTCATTTTGAAAATTCCGCCTTTCTTTGTCAGCCTGCCTTGGGCAGACTGCGACTAATAAATAATTATTATATATAATATCAAATAATCAACTGCTCGTCAATAAAATTGAATCAGAATAAAAAATTTTATTTTTTCAAAATTTTTTAATTTTTACTTCACATTTGAAAAAAATGTGTTATAATTACACCGTATACCTTGGAATAGTATAACTAATTTTAAAGGGAGAGTTAATGAAATGGCACTTGAAAAAATTCTTATTGTCGATGACGATACCAATATCTGTGAGCTGCTCAGACTCTATATTGAGAAAGACGGCTTCACCGTAATTATTGCCAACGACGGTGCAACAGCTGTCAAAATGTTCCGTGAACAGCAGCCCGACCTTATGCTGCTTGACATTATGCTTCCCAAGCTTGACGGCTGGCAGGTCTGCCGTGAGGTTCGCAAAACCTCCGAAAAGCCGATTATCATGCTCACTGCAAAGGGTGAGACCTTCGATAAGGTTCTCGGTCTTGAGCTTGGTGCAGACGATTACATAGTAAAGCCTTTTGATACCAAAGAGGTTGTTGCCCGTATCAAGGCTGTTCTGCGCCGTACTGCATCAATGGCATCCAATACCGCAGTGCAGGAGGTACAGTACGACAGGCTTGTTGTAAACCTCACAAATTATGAGCTTCGTGTAAACGGTGTTCAGGTAGATACACCGCCCAAAGAGATGGAGCTTATTTATCACCTTGCAAGCAACCCCAACAGAGTTTACACACGTGACCAGCTTCTTGATGAGGTTTGGGGCTTCGATTATTACGGCGATTCACGTACGGTAGATGTTCACGTCAAGCGCCTTCGCGAAAAGCTTGAGGGTGTTTCGGACAAGTGGGAGCTTCGCACCGTATGGGGCGTAGGTTACAAGTTTGAGGTTGTGGGCTGACTTTGATTTTTTGGAAAGGGCGGTGATCCCCGGTGAAAACACTTTATAAGCGACAACTGGCCGTGATGCTGGGGGTCGTGTTTTTCTCCTTTTCTCTGCTGTCGGCGGCATTTACCCTGCTGTCCTACCGCTACGTGATCCAGGAGAAAAAGGACTCCATGTCTGCCAACGCCCAGTACATTGCTGATTTTACCGGGAATTATCTGAAGCAGGGCAACGAGATCCGGGACCGCAATTTCCAGATGTACGTAGCATCTCTGGCCCAGATCTCGGGAGCCCACGTGA
>JAZUOH010000045.1:0-6074 GCA_045604525.1 Acutalibacteraceae bacterium | reverse complement strand
GCGTGCAGGTTCGACCCCTGTTACCCGCACCAATGAAAAACGATAAGTTTCGACAGAAGCTTGTCGTGTTTAGTTTTTCACTATTAACTCTTCACTTTTCACTCTTCTCTCAAAACTTGTAATAAAAGGGAAATTACTCTTGTTCCCTGCTATTTTTATATTTTTGATAATTACTCAACATTTTCGTTAAAGTCATATTAGATAATATTTTAATGAAAGGATGATTTATATGAAAAAGCTTTTACTTTTTACTTTCGCACTTATTCTTCTTTTATCCGGATGTCAGAGTGATAAAAAAACACCTCAGGTTGAAATAACATCTACAATTGAGCTTTCAGACAACGGTATTAAAGTTGACAACAATGAAATTTCCACTGATACTGCATCTGCTGTTTACAGTGCAAATGATATTGTTTTCTACCTTGAAGGTCAGGAATTCACCTACGGAGAAGGTACCGAAGCAGATGAGCACACTAAGGATGAGGCAGACAAACACACTGTTGTGCACATTACAAAACCCGGTACATATGAAATAAAGGGAAGTCTTTCATTCGGACAGATTGCTGTTGACCTTGGTGAAGAAGCCGAATCTGACCCAAATGCTGTTGTTACACTTTACCTTAATGACGCTGATATTAACTGTGATGTTGCACCTGCGGTAATTTTTTACAATGTTTACGAATGCGGGAACAAAGATGAACAGACGGCTACCCAAACAGTTGATACAACAAATGCAGGTGCCAACGTTATAATAGCAGATGGCTCAGAAAACAACATAAACGGCTCTTATGTTGCAAAAATTTATAAATCTTACGAGCTTAATGATGAAGGCACAGAGGTAGTTGACAGTAAAAAACTTCACAAATATGACGGTGCCTTTTATTCAAAAATGTCTATGAACATTAGCGGCGAATCGAAAGATGACGGTATACTCAACATTGAAGCCGAGAACGAGGGCCTTGACAGTGAGCTTCATCTCACAATAAACAGCGGAAATATCAACATAGTATCAGGCAATGACGGTATTAACACAAACGAAGATAATGTATCAGTTACAACCATAAACGGTGGCAACATAAATATCACTGTAAACGGTGCAACCGGAGAAGGAGATGGAATAGATTCAAACGGCTGGCTTGTTATTAACGGCGGCTCAGTTTCGGCTTGGGCTTGCGGCAACAGCGGCGATGCTGGAATTGATTCAGATATGGGCATACATTTATACGGTGGAGCAGTTTTTGCCGGTGGTAATATGCTTGACAGAATTGCGGAAGAAAACATTAACTATGTTGTATTCACTTTTAACGAGCGACAGAAAGGCGGGAAATTATATTCATTAAGAAATGATAAAGATAAAATTTTATATTCTTGTGAGCCTGCAAACGACTTTACATATCTTATCATAGCGAACGAAAGTCTTAATGAAGGTGATTACACTTTTTGGTGCGGCGAAAATAAACTTACCGGTTTATCGCAGCAAAGCACGATGCCCGGAGGAATACACGGTGAAAGACCCGAAAATCCGGAAGATATGCACGAGATTCCGAGTGATGTATTCGCTCCTCCGGAAAAACCGGATGAAAACCATAAACCCGACGAAATTCAACCTCCGCCTGATGGCCAGATTCCTCAAGACCGACCGCAAAAACCGCAGGGTGAAAAAGATATATCAATGCCTGAAAACGGGTTTGGCTCGGGTCGCCCTGCTGAAGACATAAATATTACAGATGAATCAAGCGACGTTTTTGTAATAAAAAAGGGCGGTAACTATTTCAACATAGTTTAGCAAACTGAATAATTTTTTCGGGCGGTTTAAAACCGCCCGATTTACTTATATTTTCAACTTAATCAACACTTACGTTTAATAACAATAACATAGTCTGCCGTACGGGGCGGCATCGCCTTTTGTATAGAAAGAATAAACATCACCGTCGGTATAATTATCAGCCCATTTGAATCGCAGGGTTTCGTCAGAGCTGATAAGAGCTTTTGAAACCTGAAGCATCAGCTTGTTGCCCTCAAAGCATATTTTAGCTTCGCCGATTTTTTCATAACCGCCGTCTGTCATTTTTTCAACAGTTGTTTTGCCGTTCACGGGTGCATTTCTGTTAACGGCAATATTTTCATTTATAAACAGTGTCATCCAGGCGCCGCCGTCAGAGTCGGTAAGCTTTTCGAGAGTATCAACATAGAAATAATAATTGTCATTATCATCTGCCACTTTGATATTTACAATATCATTTCTGCCCGAATAATCGGTATAAACAAGCGAACCGAAACCTTCACAGTTCCTGTCAGCGGTATCGTTGCTGTAATCCTTATAAACTGCCGTTATTGCAGGATTGTTCCACTGATTAAAGCCACCGTCCATCGCAATTGAAATGTTCTCACTTTGCTTTACTTTAGAAATTGATTTTTTATACTGAGCGATATAATTAACAAGCTGCATATAATAATTGTCGCCAAGAATACCTGCTGACGGCTCAAAATCACGTGATGCATTTTCATCGGCACAGTCAACAAAAACTATGGGGCGTCCTTCTTGAGACGGCTGACGCTGTGCAACCCATTCGTTAAAACCGGTGACAAAAACTATATCCGGATTCATCTTAATTGCAAATTCCCACTGCTCAGCAAAATTGTAGCCTTGAAGCACAGCATTCTCGGAGGTATCGTTAGAACCGGAATGCCAGGAACGTGTTCTGTCATTTGAGCCGTACCACGCCGCATTGCTGAAAGCGCAGGTATCCGAATGCTGTGCAAGTGAAACGTTCATAATTTTTGTGCCGCCGTAGTTGTAAACAGACTGCAGTGTCAACGAACGTTCAAACTCCATCCACGGAAAACCGTCTTTTTTCTTATCGGAAAAAGGCCACTGATTAGCTTTGATTCTAAAAAAATTTTTTACATCCTCACGCAAAACCTCATCTTCAGCGTCACCTATTATAAGCGGCTTACCATCGAGCCTGAACCAAAGCTCATCAAGACGTGGATACATTGATTTCAACTGCGAATCATTATAAACCTCATCATAAATTCTGTTCATTGTATCGCCGGAATATGAGTTTGTATAAAAAGCAATCTGCGGAACATTCCAGCCATCTTCAAGATATTCATACCATATTTTAATAAGCCTTTTTGTACTTGCAGAATATGTAAATGCATTGGTTGTGTCAATTACAATGAAATCCACTGCCGCATCAGTAAGCATTTGCACGTGCTTGCGAAAAACCCATTCATCATCAGAGGTGTAATAGCCAAACAGCGGCTCACCCCAAAAATGAAACTCATTGATTTTACCTCCGCCCGATGACATCCACTCTGCCTCAGAATTAACGGCAGACGGATTGGCGGCAACTATTTTCGAGTTATCATAGAGATAATTTTTTCCGTGCTGACCTTGCCATAAAAAATAAAACACACCCACAAGCTTTTCACTCTCACCTGCAGTAACAACATTTCTGCCAAGCTCATCGGTACAGGCAAGCGAACCGTTTATCTCAACTTCTTTTTCGACAAATGCCTCGGGACCGAAAATTATGCTAAAGAAATTGAGAATTGCCAAAACTAACGCTGTAAGCACCTTCATAAACATATTAAGACCCTCCTTTATGTTTTTTATATCACAACACAAATTATTTTTCAACAAATTGTTTATTACTTCTTGATACAGCTGTCACATAAGTGTAAAATCAATATATAAGCATTACCCTTTGGCAATTTAAAATGAAACCTCGACAAAGGAGGATAATTCTTGAAAATACTCGTAATATTCACAGGCGGCACAATCGGAAGCAGTGTAAATGACGGTTGGATTTCACCCGACAGCAAATCTAAAAAGCTGCTGATTGAACGCTACAAGCAAAAATTCGGCAATGAAGTTGAATTCATAACCTCAGAGCCTTACACCATACTCAGCGAAAATCTTGATGCAAAGCATCTGAATTTGCTTATAGAAGAAGTCAGAAAAGCTGTTCACCGGAATTACGACGGAATAATAGTAACACACGGTACCGATACTTTGCAGTATTCTGCAACAGCATTAAGTTATGCACTCGGCAACAACTGCTTGCCCGTTATTCTTGTTTCTTCAAATTATCCGCTGCATGATGAACGTGCAAACGGCAGTGCAAATTTTGAAGCTGCTGTAGAGTTTATTAAACAGCGCCAAGGTAAAGGTGTATTTGTTGCCTATCGAAACTTCGATAACCGAACTTATTTTCACGCAGGTATAAACCTGCTTACACACCTTGAATACGACGACAGCGTATACACGTTGAACAACAACTATTATGCCGAATACGTTGAAGGCAAAATTGTGCTTCACCGTCGCTTTGTGGACTGCAGAGCTGCCGAAGCAGATAAAACAAAACTAATTGAAGAACCGAAAATTCTTGTAATAAATTCACACCCTGCCGACAGTTTTGATTATGAAACAAACAATTACAACGCCGTTATAATCAGACCGTATCACTCTGCAACGTTAAACACTTCCAATTCAAAATTGAAATCGTTTTGCAAAAAGGCATCAGAGCAAAATATACCGGTTTATGTATCTAGCGTTACGCCAGGCATTACCTATGAAAGCAGCAGTCAATTTGCAAATCTTGCTATAAGAACAACACCTAATATCACATTTACGGATTTATTTATTAAACTCTGGTTTGATATAAGTAAAAACACTTGAAAATAAGACAAAACCAATTTATAATATAATCAAGCTTTATGCTCAAAAATATGAAAAGGATGAATGACAATGAACAAGTTTGTACTTAACGAAACATCATACCACGGTTCGGGCGCTATCAACGCAATTCCCGACGAAATTAAGGCAAGAGGCTTCAAAAAAGCTTTTGTTGCATCGGACCCCGACCTTATAAAGTTTGGCATCACAGCAAAGGTTACAGACCTTCTTGACAATGCAGGTATCCCCTACACCGTATTTTCCGATATCAAGCCCAACCCGACAATCGAGAACGTTCAGAACGGCGTTGCTGCATACAAGGCCGCTGAAGCTGACTGCATCGTTGCTATCGGCGGCGGCTCATCAATGGATACAGCAAAGGCTATAGGTATTATCATCACAAACCCCGAGTTTGAGGACGTTCGCTCACTTGAGGGCGTTGCTCCCACAAAGAACCCCTGCGCACCCATCATCGCTGTTGCTACAACAGCAGGTACAGCTGCTGAGGTTACAATCAACTACGTTATTACAGACGTTGAGAAAAAGCGCAAGTTTGTCTGCGTTGACGTTCACGATATTCCCGTAGTTGCTATTGTTGACCCCGATATGATGGCTTCAATGCCTGCAGGTCTTACAGCTGCAACAGGTATGGATGCACTTACACACGCTATTGAAGGCTACATCACAAAGGGTGCTTGGGAGCTTTCCGATATGTTCCACATCAAGGCTATTGAGGTTATTGCAAGAAGCCTTCGCGGTGCTGTTAAGAACGAGAAGGAAGGCCGCGACGGTATGGCTTTAGGCCAGTATATTGCAGGCATGGGCTTCTCAAACGTCGGTCTCGGTGTTGACCACTCAATGGCACACACACTTTCAGCTTACTACGATATGCCTCACGGCAAGGCTTGCGCTACTCTCCTTCCTGCTGTTATGGCATTCAACGCACCTGCAACAGGCGAAAAATACCGTGACATTGCAAAAGCAATGGGTGTTGAGGGTGTAGATGCAATGAGCATTGAAGATGCAAGAAACGCTGCTGTTGAGGCAGTACGTCAGCTTGCTGAAGATGTAGGCATTGTTACAAGCCTCAAGGGTGTTGTAAAGGAAGAAGACGTTAAGGCACTTGCCGCAGACGCTTATGCAGATGCTTGCCGTCCCGGTAATCCCCGTGACATCAGCGAAGCAGAAATTGAAGCTCTTTACAGAAGCCTTATGTAATTTATCAGATTAAACTTAAACGCCAACTCAGAATTAACTGAGTTGGCGTTTTCTCGTATTTATTTACTTTTTTGAACGAGGGTATTTTTCCGAAATATCTGTTAAGCCTAAAATATAATCGGTTGAAGTATCAAAAAAATCAGCTAATCTGATAAGTATATCAATTGGAAGC
>JAZUOH010000044.1:0-38541 GCA_045604525.1 Acutalibacteraceae bacterium | reverse complement strand
GTGCGTTCTTGTCGCCCTTATAGCTCTCCTGAATTCTGCGAAGCTTGGGCTGAAGGCGTGTCTGTGTTGGCGTGCCTTTCTGCTGCTTGATTGCGCTGGGCAGAAGAGTGAGCTTGACGAGAAGCGCAAAAAGACCGATAGCTACAAAGTAGTTATTGACAAGCTTATAAAGCAGTCCGAGCACAAAGCCGAACGCATCGTAAAGAAGCTCCATTATTTGTCCTCCGTGTGGTTTTTCTTAGGCGGAACGGGGTCGTATCCGCCGGGGAACAAAACATTGCACCTCAAAAGCCGGCGTATTGCCAGCAGACTGCCGATAAACAGGCCGTGCACCTCTATTGCCTGCATCGCATATTGCGAGCAGGTGGGATAGTAGCGGCACATGGGCGGCTTGTACGGCGATATTTTTTCGCGATAGAAGCGGATTAACCGCAACACTGCTTTTTTCATCATGAGTGGATAACACCAGCCTGCTTCAAGTGGTTGAAAATAACGGTTTCAAGCTGAGTGCTTTTGAGGTATTTTGTTTTGTTTCTTGCGACAAAAACGATGTCCCAATTGCCGTTAGCCTCTGGCATAACTGCACGGAACGCCGCCCTTATCACTCTGCGGGAGCGGTTTCGTTCAACTGCATTGCCGATTTTTTTGCTCGTCGTAATTCCGACACGACAAATTCCCGCACGGTTCCTTGCTACGTAAGTTACCAGTGCAGGATTTGTATAGACCTTGCCGCGGCTGTATGCACGGCGAAAGTCGGTATTGCAATTTAGTGAAGTGATAGTTGAAGCCATAACCGTTGCCCTTGTGAGCTCTTACCCGATATTAGTAAGAGAGCTGCTTTCTGCCCTTTGCTCTGCGGCGGGCGAGAACCTTACGGCCGTTTCTGTCCGCCATTCTCTTGCGGAAGCCGTGCTCCATCTTGCGATGACGCTTCTTGGGCTGATAAGTCCTTTTCATTCTTTCATAACCTCCATTCAAGGTGTGATTTATGACCTAAGCGGAAAAAAGCATATTGGGCTTATACCCCACTTTAGACCTTACAAGGTGCTATTATATAACAAAAAGGGGTGCTGTGTCAACCTTTTTTTGCTTTTCGATACATCTTGCGATTGGTTGGGCGGTGCTACACAATATAGGG
This sequence comes from Acutalibacteraceae bacterium, assembly GCA_045604525.1. GTDB lineage: Bacteria > Bacillota > Clostridia > Oscillospirales > Acutalibacteraceae > UBA8612. Next base: position 37,403 of record JAZUOH010000044.1, on the reverse strand, counting down.
TTTTTCAGGGGCTTGATTTACAGTTTTTGCCCGGAATTTAATGTAATTGACTTGCTCAATTTAATATGTTATTATATAAAGGTATGATTTCATAAGGGGAGGAAGGCTTATGACAAGGCGGACAAAAAACAGGATAGTTACAGTTGCTGCTTTGCTGCTTATTGCCGTTGCGGTTTTCCTTGCCGTGCAGCTTATGCTTGGAAACGAGGGCATGTTTGCAAGCACCCCCGAAGAAACACAGACGCAGGAAGAAACAACTGCCGTGCCTGTAACCGATAATGAAACTACCGTTTCTGCTTCGGACGTTGATTCAAAATTTCTGTGGGAGTATGGTGCATAACCGCAGCTATTAAAACTGTATTATCACAGCCATAAGGTGTTTTGATATGGATAACAAAAAGCAGACAGCGGGTCTGCATGACGGACACAGAGAAAGAATACGTGAAAAATACAAGGCAACGGGGCTCAGTGGCTTTGCAGAGCACGAGGTGCTGGAGCTGTTGCTTTTTTATGCAAACAAACGGGGCGACACAAATCCCACGGCGCACAGACTTATTAAGCAGTTCGGCTCGCTGACTGCCGTGCTGGAGGCAGATTACGAAGAGCTGCTCCGGGTTGAGGGCGTAGGCGATGTTGCGGCAACACTTATTACGCTCGTGCCCGAGCTCTTTCGCAGGTATGCGGGTGATAAAGCGGATAATATCCGCACAATCAAAAAGCCGCAGGATTTGAAAGATTATCTTATACCTCGCTTCTTCGGGCTGAAAAATGAGCACGTCGCTGTGCTTTGCCTTGATTCGCAGGGCAGGATAAATAACTTTGTTTTTGTTTCCGAAGGCTCGCTCAAATTTGCACAGATTGATGTGCGCAAGGTTGCACAGATTGCACTGCAGAACAATGCTGAAAGCGTTATCATTGTGCATAACCACCCAGGAGGACTTGCTTCGCCTTCAAGAGGTGATGCCGAAGCGACGATAGCTCTCGTAAAGTCGCTTGCGCTTATCAATATACGTGTGGCGGACCATATTATTCTTTCGGATGATGACTTTTTCTCAATGGCGATGGTTGAGAAATTTTCACCGATTTTTTATGTGTAACACACCATTATGTTCATACGAAATAATATAAATAAATTTTGTGTAAAATATAATAAGTTTACGTTTATGTGACACAAATAATATATATTGCCATTGTGTTTCTTATGTATTTCGAAAATATGAACGGGCAAATCCACTTTTATTGAAAGGTAAGGAAATGTTTTATGAATTCAGTAGTTCAGATAAACGATGCTTATGAAAAAATCCATACCGTGAGGGACCTCATAGACAACAGTGCAAGGGTTTATGCCGATAAGCCTTTTATCAAATACCTTAACGGTGATGAGATTGTTGAAAAAAGCTTTATAAAACTCAGGGAGGACAGCCTTGCGCTGTGCCGCTATATCCGCCGTGTTTGCGACAGAAGAATGCACATTGCGGTTATAGGCAAAACCTCTTACGAATATATAACAGCTCTCACAGGTACGCTTATCAGCGGCAACGTTTTCCTGCCGTTTGCGGCCAACATCTCTGTTGAAGAGGCGGTACAGCTTTTTGAAGACGGCGACGTAGAGGCAATGTTTTTTGAAAACGATTTTGCAGAGAGCGCCGCACAAATTATCGAACATTACGACAAGCTTAAAGTAAGCGTAAATATGGGCAATTCCGAATGGTTTGCACATATTTATGAAAAGTATAATTCCGAGTCAAAATATGCAGAGCTTTCCGAGGTTGAACTTGACCCCAAGGAATGTGCGGCAATCATTTACACCTCGGGCACAACCGGTGTCAGAAAGGGCGTTATGCTCTCTTCTGAAAACCTTATTGCAAACGTAACCTATCCCGAGCTTGAGCTTGACAGCGATGACGTTTATCTTTCAGTGCTGCCTATGCATCACATTTTCTGCTTTTCATGCGACTATTTCAAGCCGCTTCTTGACGGCCTTACAGTCTGCCTTAACGGCGATATGGCTAATATAGGCAGAAATCTTGCCGTTTTCCAGCCCACAACAATGCGCCTTGTGCCTATGATTTGTGAGGCTCTTATACGCAAGGTAAATATTCTTCATAAAAAATTCCCCGATATGAGACCCCGTGAGGTTGCCGAAAAGGTTTTCGGCAAGAACATTCGCTGGATTGCTGTCGGCGGAGCTTATCTTGCCCCCGGCCTTGTTGCAGAGTATGAGAAGTACGGCATTATGCTCAGACAGGGCTACGGTATGACGGAGACAAGCCCCAAAATCACAACGGCAGATTTTACGGAAGTTAATAAAGATTCGAGCGGCAAAATTCTCAAGAGTATCTGCGATGTAAGAATTGTTGACGGCGAAATTCAGGTTAAAGGTAAGTCCGTAATGCTCGGCTATTACAACAAGCCTGAGGCAACTGCTGAAATGTTCACCGAGGACGGCTATCTTAAAACGGGCGACCTTGGCAGATTCAGCGAGGACGGTGAACATCTTTATGTCACGGGCAGAATCAAGAATCTTATAATTCTCTCCAACGGTGAAAATATTTCGCCCGAAGAGCTTGAGAAGAAATTTGCCGATGAAAAGACGATAAAAGAAATTGTCATTAGTGCAGAGAATGACAGAATAGTTGCCGAAGTATATCCGGATGCAGACTATGTAAGAATGCTCGATATACCCGACCTTCAGGCTTACTATGAAGAAAGAGTAAAAGAAGCAAACAAGGGTGAAAAGGCAGAGCGTGAAATTTCACGCATCCGCATAAGAGATATCCCGTTCCCGAAAACAACTACGGGCAAAATCAAGCGTAAGAGCATAACGTTCTGAGCTTCAGATTAAAGGAAGAGAAACAAAAGGAGTGTAAAAGAGAAATGCGCACAGTCAAACTCAGTAACGGCAAAAAAGTCGAAGCATATCCGTTGATTCCCGCACAGCACCTAATGCTGTATCTCTCTGAACACCACAGCACGGATGCACCCGTGCTCAATATTGTAACAGGCTATTATTGGCAGGGTGAATTTGACACAGCTCTTATGAAGGAAGCACTTTACGAGGCTGTTGAAAGATGCGATGCAATGCGCATTCGATTCAAGAAGGGCTTCAGAAAAACCTACCAATATCTTGCAGACAAGGCCGAAATTGAAATAACCGAAGAAGACCTTTCCGCAATGAAATGGGATGATGCTCACGAATTTATCAAGCAGCGTTCTCATTCAATAATTGATATGTACGAAAAGCCTGTAAATGAAATTAAGATAATGCATCTTGAGAACGATTATCACGGCATTTATATGAAGCTGCATCATCTTGCCTTTGACGGCTATTCATCAAAGGCGTTCCTTGCAGATGCAATTTCAATATATCTGAATAAAAAATACGGCACGGCATATCCCAAGCCGATGAGAAAATATCTCGACATGGTTGAAAAAGAGCTGCAATACAGCGGCTCCGAGCAGCACAAGAAGGATAAGGAATATTGGAAGGGCACAATCAAGAATTTTGCCGAGCCGATTTATACCGATTATGTGCGCCCGAGCCGTCTTAAAGAGCAGAGGATTGAAAAGAAGAAGCCTAACCTGCGCAAGGCAGAGGTTCTTGACGGCGATAATCCCTCCTCAAGAACGCTCAAATTCAGCCTTGATGCCGAAACATCCGCAAGGCTTATGCAGCTTGCCGCAGAGCGCAGTCTGTCACTGCCCTGTATGCTTATGATGGGTATGCGCACTGCACTTTCCTCCTTCAACGATGATGAGAAGGATATCTCTTACAAGCTTATGGTCAACCGCCGCGCAACCCTGCTTGACAAAAAGGCAGGCGGCGTAAGAATGCACTTTTATTCAATGAGAAATATCGTTGAGCCCGAAATGACGTTTGAGCAGGCTGTAAGAGTAATCGAAAAATCACAAAATGAGATTTTTGAGCATTCGAACATAAGCCCGATGGAGGCTGTTATTCTCCGCCATCTTGCAATGAAGAGCTCAACTAGATATACTTATGAATGCATAACCTTCTCGTATCATCCGCATTTCCAGATGCCCTACTACGGTGAGGATATGAAAAACTCAAGCCGCGGCTTCTGGTATAATAACGATGCTTCCGTTCAGCCGCTTTATCTTACGGTTATGCACAGAAGCTACGATAACGGTCTGGATTTTAATTTTGAATACAGAATCTGCAACAATCCGGGTGCTGAACTTCTTCATTTTTATGATAAGCTTCACGATACGCTGATGCTCGGCCTTGAAAACCCCGATATTACCGTGAAAGAAATTCTTGATAAAATAAGAGAGGATAAGGTACACTGAAATGGTAGAGAAAATTGTTGAAATGCTGCTCAATTACGTTGAGCCGGATGATGAAATAACAGCCGAAACAAATATTAAAACTCAGCTTGGTATGACCTCGTTCGACCTTATTTGTTTTGGCGATGACCTTTTAAACGAGTTCGGTGTAAGACTTACGCCCGATAATTTCAGAAGCTGTCTCACCGTTGGTGACCTTGCAAATTTTATTGAAAATAATAAGTAAGATATAATAATTATAATAAAACACCTTGAACGGAAAATGTCACGTTCAAGGTGTTTTATCTTATATGTTATAAAACAGAATGCTCAATGCGAACAATGCCTGTGCCGGGAAATAGGCGAGGTTTACAAGCCTTTTTGTCATTCTCAGGAAAAATTCATGGGGCGGTGTGCCGAACTTGCTTATTGCGAGTGCCGTATCGGATGCTATGAACAGTGCGCTCGCACCTATAAGGCAAACGGAAATCGGTAAATCTCCGTTTACAAAAAGAATCATACCCCGTGCGAAGGAAATTATAAAGGATATAAGCAGCAAAAGCGCATACGGTATCATCAGTTTGAATTTGCCGGGGAATCTCAGCTTGTTAAGCAGCACTACAATAACGCTCATTACAACCATAATTGCGGATATTCCGATAATTTGTTTTAAGTAAGGTGCAACAAACATTTTTGCAGAAAAGCTTGTAAGGAAATTCAGTATGTAAAGTATGTGACCTGCGCCGAAGAACAGCGCACCCCACAGAAAATGCTTTTGCTCTTTGTAATCAAGGAAGAAATCTCCTACCGCACCGAGCAGCAGACCGCCGAGCATAAGGGCGGAGTAGGAGGTAAATTCAACTGCCGCCGATGCGCATATACCCGTCAGCAAAAATCCGAGCGAGCGAAGCATCTTGCCCGAAAGGTACCTTTTTTTAAAGAAGGGTGTTTTTTCAATGAATATTGCCGCTAAGGTTGTAAGCGCCGCAAATATAAATGCTGCAATTCTGAACATTTAATATCATCTCCGTTTTTTATTAAATAGGTTATGCCTTACGGCACATTTTTACGGCACATTCTACGTGTGACGTGCCGGGGAACATATCTACGGGTGTTATAAGGTGAATGTCGTTTTCCTTTGCTATTTCATAGCTGAGGGTTGCGAAAACAGCGCAGTCACGTGCAAGGGTCGCAGGGTCGCAGGAAATATAGACAACTCTTTCGGGTGACATTTTTGCAACTGTTTTTATCAGCTCTTCGTCACAGCCCTTGCGAGGTGGGTCGAGAATAACAACGTCGGGCTTTATTCCCTCTTGTTCAAGCTTTTCTGCCGCTTTTGCCGCATCGGCACATATAAAGCGTGCGTTTGTAATGCCGTTTAATGCGGCGTTATTTTTTGCGTTTTCAACAGCCGGTGCAACAATTTCAACACCTATAAGCTCTTTAACCTTTTTTGCCATTGTCAGACCGATTGTGCCTACTCCGCAGTACATATCGAGCAGTACCGTTTCGGGTGTGAGTGCGGCATACTCTGCGGCAATTGAATAGAGCTTTTCTGTCTGCCTGCGGTTTACCTGGTAGAAAGAGAGCGGCGAAATTTCAAACTTTGTGCCGAGCAGTGTGTCTGTTATGTTAGCTTTTCCGTAAAGCGTTTTTGTTTCACTGCCGAGAATAACATTGGTCTTTTCTTTGTTGACGTTTATGCTAAGCCCCGTTACGCCTAAGGCAGCAAGCGTTGACCAAAGCTCATCTGCCTTTGGTAAAGCTTTACCGTTGATTACAATGCAGACAGATATTTCTTTACAGTCTTTCGAACATCGGATGTAAAGATGTCTTATCAGTCCGCTGTGAGAATTTTCGTCATAAACGCTTATGTTGTTTTCATCAATCCATTGTCTGAATTTTTCAGCTATTTCAGAAAAACGTTCGGGCTGAAGCTTACAGCAGTCACAGTCGATAATATTGTGGCTGTGGAATGAGTAAAAGCCGATTCTTGTTTTGCCGTTTTCCTTGCCTACGGGGAGCTGTGCTTTGTTGCGGTAATGGCAACGTGTGTCTCCGCCGACAATATTCTGCAGCGTCACATCAAGCCCGCCTATGCGCTTGAATGCATCCTCAACACGCTGCTGCTTGATTTTAAGCTCTGCTTCATAGCTGATGTGCCTGTATACACAGCCGCCGCAACGGTTGAATACGTGGCAGTCAGGCTCGATTCTGTCGGGTGACGGAGTGATAATTTCCATTGCCTTTGCAACAGCATAGCTTTTCTTAACCTTTATTGCGTGGGCAAGCACAGTGTCGCCAACGGCGGTGTTTGCTACAAAAACGGCCATACCGTCTTTGCGCCCTACACCGCTACCTTCTGCGGTCATACCCGTTATTTCAAGCTGAAATTCGTCGTTCTTTTTCAATTCTTCTTACCTCTCAGGTGCTTTGTTATAAACAGATAAATAATATACCCTGCGGCAACGCCTGCGAGTGAGCCGACTGCATCAACGGCAAGGTCAACAAGCTGGAAGGCTCTGCCTTCAATAAAAATCTGATGTATTTCGTCGGCCAAAGAATAAACGACAGATGAAGCAAAGCTTAGCAGTGCGCACGGCTTTAAAAAAGTGTGATAATACGCATTGAAAAGCAAAAGTGCAAGCCCGCAATATTCAAGTGCGTGAGCAAGCGAGCGGAAATTGTCATGGCCTATTGCTTCTACAAATTTTGTGAAAATTCTGCCAACAAGGTTCATTACGTTTGTGCTCAGCTCGGCAGATTCGGTTGAGGGCTGGTGAGAGAGCGAGAATATTATTGCCATACATACGCCCACAAGTAGCCAGCTTATTATCAGTGTGATTTTTCGTTTTGTTGTCATTTCGTCAGTCCTTGAGTAATTCGGTGTTGTGCAGAGTTATAACGTTGCCCGAATGTAAAATGTTAGCTTCTGTTATAAGCGGATTTGTTGCGATAAATCTGCTCTGGTAAAACAGCGGGCAGATTACGGCGTTTTCGAGAAGATGCTTCTGCGCCGCCATACAGCCGCTTGCAACACTTTCCGGCGTGCCGGCGGATAACAGCTGTGAAAGAAGCTTATTGAAGTTGCCGGAGGAATATCGGCAGACGTTTGCGCCGCCCCGGAATGAGTAAAGGAATTCAACTGCTGTCTGCGCATCGGTTGTAATGGGGGCAAATGCACATTGGTAGCTGCCTGCGCTCACACGCTTGTCAAGCTCATCTGCCGTTACGGCCTCAACCCTTGCCGAAAGCGTTATGCCGAAAAGCTGTTGCCAGCTCTGTATAATTCTGCGCACGGCTGTTTCATATTCTTCGGTGCAGAGTATGCTGAAGGAACATTCTTTGCCCTGTGTATATTCGTCAAAATATTTCTTTGCGGTTGCAGTATCATATTTCAGTGCACCGAGCGACGGTGCAACCTCGCTGTAAGCCTTGCCGTCTATAGTGCAGGAGGGTGGGATTATGCCGCTTGCACTGCCCGACATATCTGACGAGGCTGAGCGGATTTCGTCAAAACGAACTGATTTTGCGAGTGCAAGCCTCAGTTTTGTGCTTTTCATCATACTGTCTGAACAGTTGAAAAGCATACCCCATACCGTGTTTTTGATTTCTTTTACGTCACAGCCCTCATCTTTGGCGGTTTGCACCTGGCTTGCTGTGAGAGGGGCGACGGCATAGTCGTTTTCGAGCAGGTTGTTAAGAATGATTTCGCTGTCCTGCGTAAATGCGTAGGTTACGGAATAAACAAGTGCCTGTGCCTGCGGATTGTCAATATTTCGGCGGAGCAGTATGTTACTACCCTTGTACCAGCGTGAAAGATAAAACGGACCGTTGCACAGCACGCTTTCGGCGTTGAGACCGTATCTGCCTTTTGTTGCCTCAAAAAAAGCACGGTTGCACGGTGCGGCAATAGGCTCGGCAAGTATCTGCATAAATTCGTTACTTGCATATTCAAGCTGAATCTGTACGGTGTAGTCATCAAGCGCAGTAACACCCAGACTGCTCACGGGCAGTTCACCGCTGTTTACCTTTGCGGCATTTTTAATCATAAAAAGGCGGTATGCCTGCTCTGCTTTGGTGTTGGGGTCGAGCGCACGCTGAAGCCCGAAAACAAAATCGTGAGCCGTTACACGCAGGTCAATTGCGGTTTCGTAGCCTTCGCCGAATATCTCCTCATGGTTGGAGTTGATGTGCCATTTTTTGTCTTCATGCAGGCGGAATATATATGTCATTCCGTCCGGCGATGCAACCGATTTTGCCGCCGCAGGCACTATTTTGCCGTCACTGTCGGTTTTCATAAGCCCTTCATAGCAGTTTGCGGCGATTGTCATGCTTTCGCTGTCGGCTGCGGTCTGTGGGTCTACGGAAACGGGCTCGGTTGCCATCGGACAGCGAAGCTCAGCATCTTTGACTGTTTTTGAGCAGGCGGAAAGTGTGCCGCACACAAAAATCAGTGCCAGCACGCAAGCTATTATTCTAAATGCGGTTTTTGTCATTTTACGAACAACTCGCTTTAATCAACAGTTTATATCCCTATTATATATCAATATATTCAATAAGGCAATTGCTTTTTAACTGTTGTCGAAAAAAGAATTTGATAAAAGATGTTTGCAAAAACATAAAATTTTTGTGCAATTTCTAAAAAAATTATTGTAATAGTGAAAAGGATATGTTATAATTCACCATAGTATTCGTTTTTACGGCGGATGCTGTCCCATTCAGTATATTTAGCGGTCGGAAATTTTATAAAATTTCGGCTGTAAGGAGGAAACCACATTGAAAGCGTACAACGCAAAAGACATCCGTAATATTGCTCTTGCAGGTCACGGCGACAGAGGTAAAACAACTCTTGCCGAAGCCATGCTTTATATTGCTAAGGCAACAGACCGTCTTGGCCGTGTTGCTGACGGAAACACAGTTCTCGACTTCGACCCCGAGGAGAAGCGCCGCACAGCGTCCGTCTCCACAGCCGTTGCCCCTCTTGAATGGAACGGCACAAAGGTCAATATAATCGACACTCCCGGTATGTTCGACTTTGCAGGCGGCATATCCGAGGGTATGCGTGCCGCAGAGTGCGCACTTATCGTTGTAGGCGGCGGTATGGAAAAGTTTGACGTCGGCGCAGAAAAGGCTATGAAGGCTGCTGACAAGCGCGGCATTGCGAAAATGTTCGCTGTTACAAGACTTGATACCGAGCAGAACGATTTCTACCGTACTTTCAACACAATCGTTGCCCAGGTCGGTGCTTCCGCCTGCCCGATTGTTGTTCCCCAGATAGTTGACGGCAAAATTGTAAGCTACGTAAACTTCGTAACAAACAAGGCTTATTCATATACCTACGGCAATGCAAATGAAATTGCAATGCCCGATGATGCCAGAGTAAACGCTATGAGAGACCTTTTCAACGAGGCTGTCGCTTCTGCTGACGATGCTCTTATGGAAAAATTCTTCGAGGGTGAAGAGTTTACCCCTGAAGAGATTGTCAACGGTCTTAAAGAAGGCGTTGCTTCGGGCGCAGTTGTTCCCGTATTTGCTTGCGCAGGCTATACAATGGATGCTGTTGATATGCTTCTTGACGGCATTGCAAACTTTGCTCCCGACGGTTCTTATGCTGGCGAGGGCGACGTAGCCTGTGATGAAAACGGTCCTCTTGCAGCTATCTGCTTCAAGACGGTTGCTGACCCGTTCGTAGGTAAGATGTCATACTTCAAGGTAATTTCCGGTAAGCTCACATCAGACGTTCAGGCTGTCAACTCACGCACGGGTGAGCCCGAGCGTATGGGCAAGCTTGTCACTGTACGTGGCGGCAAGCAGGAGGATGCGGCCTGCATCCCCGCAGGTGATATCGGTGCCGTAACAAAGCTTGCAAACACGGTTACGGGCGATACACTTTATGCACCCAAGAACGAAGTTGTTCTCGACCCCGTTGTATTCCCTGCACCTTGCTTCTCCATGGCAGTCAATGTCCGCAAGAAGGGCGAGGAAGAAAAGGTTGCTGCAGGTCTTATCCGTCTTGCAGAGGAAGACCCCACAATTAAGTTTGAAATTAACAAGGAAACACGTGAGCAGGTTGTCAGCGGCCTTGGCGAACAGCACCTTGATGTTGTCAAGTCAAAGCTCAAGGCTAAGTTCGGCGTAGAGGTTGATCTCACTGTTCCCCGTGTTGCATACAGAGAGACTATCCGCAAGGTTGTTGACAAGCAGGGCCGCCATAAGAAGCAGTCCGGCGGTCACGGCCAGTTCGGTGATGTTTGGATTCGCTTCGAGCCTTATATGGGCGAAGAGGATTTCGTATTCACGTCAGACGAGGTTGTCGGCGGTGCAGTTCCCAAGAATTTCTTCCCTGCAGTAGAAAAGGGTCTGCGTGAGTGCATTGCAAAGGGTCTTATTGCAGGCTACCCGATGGTTGGCATCAAGGCTGCCCTTCACGACGGTTCATATCACCCTGTTGACTCTTCCGAAATGGCATTCAAGACTGCAGCTGCTCTTGCATTCAAGGCTGCTATCCCCGAGGCACAGCCCACAATTCTTGAGCCTGTCGGTCTTCTGAAGGTCTATATGCCCGAATCCAAGTTCGGCGATATCATGGGCGATATCACAAAGCGCCGCGGCCGTGTTATCGGTATGGGTCCGTCCGATGAACCCTCACTTCAGGAGTTTGTAGCAGAGGTTCCTATGGCAGAAATGGGCGATTTCGCAACTGTTCTCCGCCAGGTAACACAGGGCAGAGGCCACTTCAGCTTCGAGTTTGTACGTTATGAGGATGCTCCTATGAACGTTCAGCAGAAGGTTATTGAAGAAGCAAAGGCAAGAATGGAAGAAGAATAATTCTCTGCAAAATATATATTCCCGGCTCACATCAAAGTTGTGAGCCTGGAATTTTTTATCTTTTTGTAGTTTTTTAAAATATTACTTAATGTATTTATTTGCACGTTTCAGTATAGCGGCAAGCGGGCATATAAGCATACCGCAAACAAGGTTGCTGATGCCGTGTGTTATGTCAAAAGGAATGCCTGCGGCAATCCAGGTGAGCATACCTTCAAAGCTCAGACCAAACAGCAATGCCTGCGCCGGGGCGTACAGAATTCCATACAGGAAGCCGTGTAAAGCACACACGCCTGCATAGACAAACGGCTTTACTTTTGCAGGCATATTTTGGGGCAGCAACATTACCGCACCCCACAGCACAGCCCATATATAAAGGTAAGGAATCCACCAGGTTCCAAAGCCGTTGAGCAAACCGGTTACAAGAACAAAAATATACAGTGGGTATAAAGCTTTCTTTCTGTAAACAACGGTTATCGCAACTATAAACGTGCCTATCAGGTGTATGTTGGGCAGTGCATCCATCAGCACCTTTGATGCAAACATCATTGCGCCCAGCATGCTGAAAACGGCAATTTCACGAACGTTCAGCTTCATTTTGCGGCCTTGAATGAATATACTTCGCCGCTTTTGATTTCGGTCATATCAACACCTGAAGGTGCCATTTCACCGTTGATGCAGAAGGCCCAATACATGCCGTCTTTGTCATAATCAAGTGTTGTGCCGTTAACGGTTTTCACGTAAAGACCGTAGGGGCCTTCCTCGCCTGCAATAAGGTTTACCTCTTGCAGGGCTTCACCGACTATTGCTTTATCGGTGCTTACGCTGAAGGCGGTGGTTTTGCCATTAGCATCAATCACGTTAAAAATAAAGCTTGTTGCACCTTGGCCGATTTCGGTAGGTGCATCGGTTGTGATTTCTGCATTCGGTGTTTCGGGTGTGTTGGTGTTGCCGTTACAGCCGTATGTAAACAGTGCAATTGCCGCAACAAGCACAGTACAAACAAGCACAGACAACATTTTTTTGAGTTTTGTCTTTTGCATAATTTGTCTCTCCTTATATTTTGTTTTCTTCCCTTTTCAGCAGGCGCTCGCTGCTGTGCGAATCGGGCAATTATCTCAGCGGGTATTTCGACTGCGGTGCGTTGTATTCCGCCTTCTCAAAAAGTGTACTTTTCAATGGCTTGTCCCCGCTGTTGCGGCAACGGGTAGGAAAACAGTTTGTTTTTTGCACCTCACGGCGACGGGCTCGTGCAGGATTTGCACCTGCTTCCCCGACAGAAATCAATGGAATTATATCACAAGTTGCGACGGTTGGCAAATTACATTTTATCTGTCTGCGACAGACAAAATGTATCGATATAAATTCCTTGCGGAATTTTCGATATACGCTGATGCGTTCGATATATGCTTCGCTTTCGATATGCGCTGCGGCGCAAGCAGGAATTTATATCATATCGAGTTTGAACAAAGTGAAAACATATCGGATTTTGCAAAGTAAAATATATCGAGTGACCGCAAGGTCACATCTCGACAAAATGTAATTTATAAAAATTTCAAAAAATTTTTCCGTAGGTAGTGACAAATCTATTTATATATATTATTATATACAAGTAAAATAATGTGGAGGTGTGCGTTTGTGTCTGCGGTTATAAGCTTTGTTATGGCAGTTGTAACCTTTTTCAGCGGGTTTACGGCAGAAATCGGCTTTGCTTTTGCCGAGAGTGTGTTTTCCGATGTGCTTTCACTTATGGTTCAGCGTGCCGATTTTCTTGAAGACATAAATGACGACAGTGTTGTTGAATACACCGAATCCGCAGGATATATCGAAAACACCGTGCTTGTGTTTTTTGAGCAGGATGCTTCGTTTTTTTCAAGGCTTGATGTGCTGAGAAAAGCGCAGGGTGTAACGGTAGGCAGTCTGCCGGATATGAATCTCTGCGTTGTGCGCACATCCAATAAAAATCTTGATGAGTTAAACAGTCTGTGTGCCCAGCTTAATAAGCTTGATGCTGTTGCTTTTGCAAGCATCTGCCCTGCCCGCAAGCTCGGTTTGCAGTATACGCCCGACGATCCGTTTACCGATTATGATTTATATGAGGAGCACTGGAACGAATCGAGCCCATACGGCAATAATTGGTGGCTTGAGGCAGTAGATGCAAGAGGTGCATGGGGCTACGGCAGTCTTTTTAGTCAGATAGATATTGGTGTTATCGACGGCGGCTTTGATACGGACCACGTTGAGCTTGACGGTAAGATTTATTTCCCCGACAGAAGCTCTGCTTCACGCAACCGTGATAACAGCCACGGCACGCACGTTGCGGGCATTATTTCCGCCAAGGCAGACAACGGTGTGGGTATAAGCGGCATCTGTCAGAATTCGAAGCTGATATGCTATGATTGGACTCCGTCCGACGGTCAGCTGTGGATTGCAGACGTTGCAATCTTCTTTGGCTTTAACAAGGTGGCAAAATCCGGAGCAAGGGTTATCAACCTGTCAATCGGTTCTTCTTCCTCAATTCCGGAAAATTCTTCCTCCTTCCCGAAGTTTATAAATAATCTTGATGCAAAGCTCTATTCCTTTGCTATGGGCTCTTTGCTCAAAAAAGGTTACGATTTTCTTGTTGTTCAGTCGGCAGGCAACGGTAACGACGGCGGCCACGCAGTGAACGCTTCGCAGAACGGTGTTTTTTGCCCGATAAACGAAGGCAATATGCTCCTGCCCATAGGCATTTCAAAAAAAGATATTCTCGACAGAATTATCATAGTCGGCAGTGCCGCACGTGAAGGTGACGGCTATGTGCAATCGCCAAGCTCAAATGTCGGCGATACGGTTGATATCTGCGCCCCGGGTGTTTCGGTTTACAGCTGTGTGCAGGATGACAGCTATCTCACAAAATCTGGCACGTCAATGGCGGCTCCCGTTGTTACGGCAATAGCTTCTCTTGTCTGGTCGGTCAATCCGAAATTCACTGCTGCACAGGTTGCTCAAATCGTGCTTTCAAGCACAAAGGATACGGTTGCCCCGTCATCTCAACGACGTTTTGAAAACGCAGGCTATAAAGCATACCCGTTGGTTAATGCAAAACTCAGCGTTGAGGCGGCGTTGCTTCAGAGAGGCGGAGTTTACAGAGTTAATTTCAGCGGCTATTCAGACGAAGAGGTTGTTTTCACCAATACAGATGGTGATGAATTTGTTTTTGAAACGAACGAAAAAGGCCAGCTTTCCTGTGTACTGCCGCAGGGCACATATAAGGTAGTTTCTGACGGAATAAATAAAACTGTTGATATACAGTCCGATACTGAAATCTCAATCGGAGGATAAAAATGGAAGTCGGTGTTATTGCGGCACGGCTTATTGCGTATGTTATTGACGGTGTTGAGCCGGACTTTGAAAATAATTTGCAAATCGACCACGATTTGCTTTACAGCTTTTCAAAGTCGCACAGTGTTGATAACATTGTAGGCGTTGCCCTCAAAAAACTGAATATGATGCCTCCACAGTATGAGCAGGCTTACGAAAAGGCTTATAAAATTTCTCTTGCGCGTGAAGCAACGCAGGAATTTGAAACGCAGGATATTACCGAGGAGTTTGAGCGCAGGGGCATAAAATATATGCTCTTAAAGGGCAGTGTGATGAAGCATCTCTATCCCTCGCCCGAGCTTCGCTCAATGTGCGACGTTGATATTCTTTACGATACGGCTCACTTTGACGAGCTTGAAGAAATTATGACCGAGCGCGGTTATGAGCTTAAAGAGGCGAGCGGTACAGACGGTGTTAATGTTTCGTATATTAGAAAGCCGTTTATGAATTTTGAGTTTCACGGTGTGCTTATGGATACGGATATTCCGCTTTACAATGCTTATTTCGGCAACAATTTTGAGCATACGGTAGCTGATGAGGGCTTTAGGGTTAAATATCCCGATGAAGATTTTTTTGTGTTTATGATGGCACATCTTGCCAAGCATTATTTTCACGGCGGTACCGGTTTAAGGTCGCTTGCGGATATATGGCTGTTTCTCCGTAAGAAAACACAGCTTGATATGACGGCTGTGTATGAGAAATTAAAGAAAATAAAGCTCGATGAGTTTACGGATATAATAATCGGTGTCAACGGTGTGCTGTTTGACGGCAATGAGCCTACGGCACAGCAGAGCGATATAATAGATTACATCTTCCACAGCGGTACTTACGGTACGCAGCAGCACAGGACAGCTGACGGTATAAAGGATATCAGCAAAAAGCAGTATCTTTTGCGTAGGCTTTTTCCGGACAGAGAGTTTATGTCAATAAACTATCCTTCGGTAAAAAAATGTGCGCTTCTGCTTCCGATTTTCTGGATTGTAAGGCTTATAAGCGTAGCGTTCAAAAAAGGATATAAGGGCAGTGATGTTGATATGGTTCTCAATCTTGAAAAGTCAAGTCTTGATGCAAGAAAGATACCGGGATGCCCATTTGATTAAAAGAAAGGATGACAGATAAATGATAAAGAGAGCAGACGAAATGAAAAGCACCGTCAAGGTGAATATGCGTGACGGTGACGGACAGGTTGTTGTAACAAATATGCTTGAGGCAGGCGAGTATGCAGGCAAATCAAGGCTTATAGCAACGCTTACTCTCGAGCCGGGTTGCTCAATCGGTGAGCACGTGCACGAGAATGAGGAAGAGGTTTTCTACATTGTCGAGGGTCAGGCAGAGTACTATGACAACGGCGAATGGGTTACACTTTATAAGGGTGACAGCTGTGTCTGCCTTGGCGGTCAGAAGCACTCTATTGCAAACCGCAGCGACAAAACACTCGTTGTTGCGGCAGTAATCCTCACTTATTAAGTAATTTATTCTGAAAGGAATTTGAATAAAATGCAGTGGACAGGTCTTAATGAATTAAGAGAAAAATATCTCGCTTTTTTTGAGTCAAAAGAGCATCTGAGAATGCCGAGCTTTTCGCTGGTACCTCAGGGCGATAAAAGTATTCTGCTTATCAACGCAGGTATGACTCCTATGAAAAAATATTTCACAGGTGAAGTAACTCCCCCTAAAAAGAGGGTTACAACCTGTCAGAAGTGTATCCGTACGCCCGATATCGAAAACGTCGGTAAAACGGCACGTCACGGCACATATTTTGAAATGCTCGGCAACTTCTCATTCGGCGATTATTTCAAGAGAGAGGCAACGGCATGGGCATGGGAATTCTTTACAAAGGTGCTTGAAATCCCCGCAGAGCTTCTTTATGTCAGTGTTTATCTCGAGGATGACGAGGCTTACGATATCTGGACAAAAGAGGTTGGCGTTGACCCCTCACACATGGTGCGTTTCGGTAAAGAGGACAACTTCTGGGAGCACGGTGCAGGCCCCTGCGGTCCCTGCTCGGAGATTTATTTTGACAGAGGTCCTTCAAAGGGCTGCGGCAGTCCCGACTGTAAGGTAGGCTGTGAGTGTGACAGATTTATTGAGGTCTGGAACCTTGTTTTCACCCAGTTTGAAAACGACGGCAAGAACAATTACACACGCCTTGCAAACCCCAATATCGACACAGGTATGGGTCTTGAAAGACTTGCTTGCATAATGCAGGATGTTGATAACCTTTTCGAGGTTGACACTGTTCAGAACATTATGAAGCATATCATAAGCATCGCAGGTATCAATTACCACGATGATGCAAAGAAGGATGTTTCCCTTCGCGTTATCACCGACCATATCAGAAGCACAACCTTTATGGTTGGCGACGGTGTTCTTCCCTCCAACAGCGGCAGAGGCTATGTGCTTCGCCGTCTTCTCCGCCGCGCCGCAAGACACGGCAGACTTATCGGCATCGACAGACCCTTCCTTGCAGAGGTCTGTGATACCGTTATTGCAGAAAACGCAAATGCATACCCCAACCTTGTTGAAAAGCAGGATTATATCAAGAAAGTTATTTCAATGGAAGAAGAAAGCTTTTATAAGACCATTGATTCCGGTCTCGGTCTTCTTAACGAGATGATGGAAAAGGCTGAAAACGGTGTTCTTTCAGGCGAGGATGCATTCAAGCTCCAGGACACATACGGCTTCCCTATTGACCTTACAAAAGAAATTGTAAGCGAAAAGAATATGACGGTTGACGAGGAGAAATTCCGTCAGCTTGTTGAGGAAGCAAGACTCAAGGCAAAGAGCGCAAAGAGAAATGCGGCTGACTCCGACTGGAGAAACAACGGCGTTTCGTTCAAGGATATTGCCGCAACCGAATTTACAGGTTACACCGAAAACAACACAGATGCAGTTGTGCTTGCACTTGTTGCAGACGGCGAGAGAAAAGATTTCATCAACGACGGTGACAGTGCGGTTGTCGTGCTTGATAAAACGTCCTTCTATGCAGAAAGCGGCGGTCAGGTCGGCGATACGGGCGTAATCCGAATCGGTGAAAGCGTATTTGAAGTCAGCAAGACAACAAAAGACCCCGACGGCGCATATCTCCACCAGGGCACACTCGTCGGTGATGGCATAAAGGTTGGCGACAAAGCTGTTACCGTATATAACGAAGAGGTAAGAGCCGCCACAATGAGAAACCACACTGCCGCTCATCTTCTTCAGGCGGCACTTCGTGAAATCCTCGGCTCACACGTTGAGCAGGCTGGTCAGCTTGTAAACGACAGTGCTATGAGATTTGATTTTACTCATTTCTCTGCTATGACCTCAGAGGAGCTTGCAGAGGTTGAGCGCAGGGTTAACGAGGTTGTGCTTTCAGCTTGTGAGGTAACAAGCACGGAAATGCCGATTGAAGAGGCGAAGAAGATGGGTGCAATGGCACTATTCGGCGAAAAGTACGGCGATGTTGTTCGAGTTGTAAAAGCAGGCGATTTTTCAACAGAGCTTTGCGGCGGTACACACGTTGACAATACAGGCAAGCTCGGCCTTTTCAAAATTGTTTCCGAATCTTCCGTTGCATCCGGTGTGCGCAGAATTGAGGCTGTGACAGGTAAGGGCGTTGTTGAGTATATCGCCTCTCTCAATTCGCTTATCGCAAACACTGCAAAGGCAATGAAGCTCGGCAACGCAAATGAGCTTGAGCGTAAGGCAACCGCAATGGCGGCTGAAATAAAAGAAAAGGAAAGAGAAATTGCAGCTCTTTCCGCACAGCTTACAGACCTCAAGTCTGCCGATATCTTCTCCGCACCCGAGCAGCTTGGTGCAGTTAAGCTTATAATAGCAAGGGCAGAGGATATGTCTGCCGATGATATCCGCTCTCTCGGTGATAAGGCAAAGGAGCAGGGCGACGATGTTGTTGCTGTCATTGCCTGTGTCAACAACGAAAAAGGCAGTGCAAACATTGCCGTTGCCTGCGGTAAGGCTGCAGTTGCGGCAGGTGCAAACGCAGGCGCAATCGTCCGTGCGGTTGCACAGCTTGCAGGCGGTAACGGCGGCGGTAAGCCCGATTTTGCAATGGCAGGTGCAAAGGACCTTGCAAAGCTTGACGATGCTGTTGCGGCGGCAAGCGGTATCGTAAGCGGAATGCTTAAATAAATGTAATTTGCAAAGGAGATTTTAAAATGTCCGATTGTATTTTTTGTAAAATAGCTGTGGGAGAGATTCCGAGCAAAAAGGCATACGAGGATGAAAAGGTGCTTGCTTTCTATGACCTTGACCCTCAGGCTCCCGTTCACATACTTGTTATTCCCAAGGAGCATATAAAGTCAGCTGCTGAAATTGATGAAAGCAACTCTGCACTTGTCGCTCACATTTTTGAGGTTGCGGCAAAGCTTGCAAAGGAGCTCGGCCTTGATAACGGCTTCCGTGTTGTAACCAACTGCGGTGAAAGTGCTGGTCAGAGCGTGCACCATATTCATTTCCACCTTCTCGGCGGCAGAGATTTCACCTGGCCTCCGGGCTAAGAAAATCCGTAAAACGGATTTTCAGTGATATAAATTCCTTACGGAATTTGTGATATGCCTGTCGGCGTGATATGTCACTTCGTGACGTGATATGCGCTGCGGCGCGTGAAGGAATTTATATCATATCACAGCCGAGATTTATCGAGGTTATATCACATTTGCCGCAAGGCAAATATATCACTTATAAGTTAGTGATATTACGAAAGGAAAAATTTGTAATGGGCGAGTTTTATAAAATGAAAATAGCAGGGCTTGACAGGGAGCTTCCCGTCTGCCCGCTTAATGATAAGGTAAGCATTGCAGGCTTCATCATCTTCGGTGACGTTGAGCTTACCGTAAAGGCTTGTGAGGAGCTTCTGAAAAAGCTGCCTGAGTTTGATTACATAGTTACTCCCGAGGCAAAGAGCATTCCGCTTGCCTATGAAATGTCAAGACAGAGCGGCAAAAAATATTTTGTTGCAAGAAAAAGGGCAAAGCTTTATATGCAGAACCCCGTAACCGTTAATGTCCGCTCAATTACAACCGATGCTCAGCAGACGCTTATTCTTGACGGTGCAGACGGAGAGCAGATAAAGGGTAAGAGAGTGGTTATACTTGACGATGTAATCAGTACAGGTGAATCACTTGTTGCAATGGAAAAGCTTATGGAAAAATTTGATGCAAAGATTGTTGCAGAAGCTGCAGTGCTCGCTGAGGGTGATGCCGCAAAGCGTGACGATATAGTTTTTCTTGAAGAATTACCGCTGATATTTAAATGATTTCCCGCCCGTTTGCACTTGCAGGCTTCAGCTTTGTTTTTGGTTTGCTGGTGCTTAATTTTGCAGGCGGTGCAACCGCAGTGTTG
Source organism: Acutalibacteraceae bacterium (assembly GCA_045604525.1). Taxonomy (GTDB): domain Bacteria; phylum Bacillota; class Clostridia; order Oscillospirales; family Acutalibacteraceae; genus UBA8612. Next base: position 17,579 of record JAZUOH010000044.1, on the reverse strand, counting down.
CTTGCGGCGGCAACAGGCTGTTTACTTATTGTGCTTTGTGCCAAATCATTACCCGAGCGTGCAACTTATATTGTTGCGGCTCTCGGTGTTGTTGCGGCCTGTGTCAGCTTTGAGGGCAAGGAGCGTGAATATCAGCCTGCATTGAATCTTGAGGCAAACAATATAAAAATAAAAGCGGTCGTAACGGATATACGCACTGATACAAACGGCACATATTATACGCTCGATTCTGTGTTAATCGGCAGTGCTCAAGCCGAATATAAGCTTCGTATGCTCTCGCACGAAAAAATAAACATCGGTGATGAAATTGAGTTTTTCGGTGACGTGAGCTCAATAGGGCAGAATGATGAGGCTCACAGCTATTATAAGTCAAAGGGGATATATCTTTACTGTAAGGCAGACAGTGCAGTTAAAATTGTTGCCGTTGGCAAAAGCCCCTTTGCCGACGCTGTGTTCTGGGTTAAGACATATATTTCCTCCTCGCTTGAAAGCCTTGTAGGCGGCGAAGAGGGGAAGCTTGCCGTGAGTATGCTTACGGGCGATAAAGGCACAATGAGCGGCACGGTGAGCAATTCCTTCAAGGCGTGCGGTCTTTCACATACGTTAGCGGTGTCGGGCTTGCACATGAATATAATTGTGTTGGCTCTTTATAAGTTGCTGCGTGCGGTTTCAAAACGCACAAAGCGAGTGAGCGCACTGCTGTGTATTCCCATTGCTGTAGGCTATGCGGCTTTGTCCGGCTTTTCAGTTTCTGCGGTGCGTGCCTGCATTATGGTTTCAGTAATGCTTTCGGGCAAGCTGATTTCACGCAAGGGCGATTCGCTCAATTCATTGGGTCTTGCGGCGCTTATAATAACGCTTCCCAACCCTTATGCCGTGGCAGATTGGTCGTTTATGCTCTCGTTTTCCGCAACACTTGGCATAGTGCTTTTTCTGCCGTATATAGAATCGGTTGATTTACATATATGCAAAAGAGTAAAGCATAAGTTTTTATCGGCTGTTTTCACGTCTCTTTCCGATGCGGCAGTGGTTTCGTGTGTTGCAACGCTGTTCACACTGCCTGTGATGATTCTTTTTGTCGGCACGTTTTCGCTTGTGTTTCTGCCTGCAAACCTGATGTCATTTTTTGCCGTGCCCATGCTTATGATAAGTGCAGTTGTAACTGTATTGATGAGTTTGTTGCCTTTCGGCTTCTTTGCACGTGTTGCCGCATTTGTGTGCAGAACAGTTTGCCGATATATGCTGTGGCTTGTGCGATTTTTATCCGATAACGAATTTGCAACAGTAAAGGTTGATTCCTCCGTTATGAAACTGTGGTTGGCGGCAGTATTGATTGCGGTTGCACTTATACTGTTTTTTGTGTCAGACAGAAAAAGAGCATACATATTCAGCGCAGTGCTTACTGCTTGCTCTCTTGCCGTTACGTCCTGTGCCTTTGCCGCTGTCAATATGGGCAGCATAAAGGTAACGGCTGTTTATGCAAAGGATGCGGCGTGCTTTGTGGTTTCACACGGCACATCGGCTGTGCTCATAGGCTGTGACGGAGCAGAGTACGTTGTGAGCAATGTCTTTGATGAGCTTGGTGTAACGGATGTTGAGCTTGCTGTTGTTCACAAAAGAGCGGATAAAAATAATCTCTGCATTGACGGACTTTACGATAATTTTTCTCACGGTCAGACGGTTGCGGCAAAGGACTGCAATATAAATAAGCTGCCTGCGGATACTGTTAAAACCGACAGCTTTGCTTATGATTTTCACGGCAGTGAAATCCGCTATGAATGTGTAGACGGATATGACCGTTGTGTGCTCGAAAGCAAATGGGGCAGTGTGCTTTTTGTTTTCGGCTACGATACGCCGCAGTTTGATGCAGGCAGAACAGATTTTTTGTTCACTCTTGCCGAGCCTCCCGTGTGGATAAATACGGCAGAATACAAGGCCGTTATAGTTTCGGCAGGCGGCAACACTGCAGTGAACAGCGATAACGTATATTCAACCTATGAAAATTCCAATCTAACACTTGATTTTAACAGGTGTGGGAAGTATAAAATAAATTCATTCTGAAAAGGGGGCAGATTTAAGTGGCGGTTTTAACCGAGCAGGAATTTAAAAAGCAGATATCCTCGGGCGACCTGCCGCAGGTCTGCCTTATATTCGGCGATGAGGATTACCTCAAAAAGCACTATGTTTCACTGCTTGAAAAAAAGAGCGTGGACGAGGCTATGGCAGGCTTTAACCTGCACAGAATAAACGGCGAAAGCTTTGTGTTTGATGAGCTTTATCAGGCTGTTCAGTCAATGCCGTTTATGAGCGATTACAGCTGTGTGGTTGTAAAAGACCTTGCGGTTGACAAAATGAAGAATGACGATTTTGAGCCGCTTCTGGATTTGCTCGGTGACCCGAATGAGACCTGTGTGCTTGTTTTCTGGATGGACAGTGTAACCATTGATGAAAAAAAGGATAAGGCAAAAAGCTTTATTGATGCGGTAAGCGCAGTAGGCACGGTGCTCAGGCTCGATAAAATGAGCGGCGCACAGCTTTACAAGCTGCTTGAAAGCGGTGCGGCAAAGCGTGGCTGTCAGATGTCGCGCGATGTATCATCCTACCTTGCAAACCGTGTAGGCGACGACCTCAACACTTTGCTCAACGAGCTTGAAAAGCTCTGCTTTTATAAAGGTGAGGGCGAAATCGGCAGACGGGATGTTGATGCAATCTGCACACGCTCGCTTGATGCAAGTGTGTTTGACCTTTCAAAAGCACTCGTCAGCGGCACGGCACAGCAGGCATTCAATATCTTAAACGACCTGCTTGCTCAAAAGGAAAAGCCGGTTGCAATTCTCGGCACACTTGTCAGTGTTTATGTTGATATGTACCGTGCGCAGGTTGCCCTAAGCTCGGGAGAAGCCGCAGATGCCGCGGCGCAGGTGTTCAACTACAAACGTCGTGAATTCAGATTAAAGAATGCCGCAAGGAGCAGCGCAAATATGTCGCTTGAGCAGATTCGCACCTGCCTTGATATTCTTGCGGATGCAGATACAAGGCTCAAGAGCACAGCACTTGATGAAAGAAGAATTTTAGAGGAGCTTATGCTTCGCTTAATGCTTATAGGGTAGGTTTGTAATGATTAAGATTAAGCAGGCCGTCATAGTCGAGGGCAAGTATGATAAAATACGGCTCGAATCGCTGATTGATGCAACGATTATTCAGACGGACGGATTTGCAATTTTTAAGGATAAAGAAAAACAGCGCCTTATAAGGCGGTTGGCTGAAAAAAACGGAATACTTATTTTAACGGACAGTGATTCGGCGGGCTTTAAAATCCGTTCGTTCCTCGGCGGCAGTCTGCCGAAAGAGAATGTAACACACGCTTATATCCCCGATGTGCTCGGCAAAGAAAAGCGCAAGGATTCGCCGTCAAAAGAGGGCAAAATAGGCGTTGAGGGTATGCGCACGCAGGCGCTTGTGCAGGCACTCACTAAAGCAGGCGTGCTGTATGAAGAGAGCGAAAGCTGTAAGAAAAAGGTTGAGATGATTGACCTTTATGAGGACGGGCTCAGCGGCGGTGAAAACTCGCAGGCAAAGAAGGCGGCACTGCTTAAAATTCTTGATTTGCCCGAGCGGCTTTCAACCTCGTCGTTTTTACAGCTTATAAATACGTTTATGACTTATGATGAATATAAATCTGCCGTTGAAGAGTGCAGAAAGGAGTGGGAGAATGGCTGATAAAGGCTTTGTCAGTGCGGTTATCGTTGCCGCAGGCAGCTCAAGGCGAATGGGCGGCATAAATAAGCTCCTGCTCGAAATAAAGGGCAAACCGGTGCTCTGCCGAAGTGTGGAAGCATTTGATAAAAACGAAAATATTGACGAGATAATCGTTGCGGCAAGGGCAGAGGATAAGGAAGAATATTCGGCGCTTCTCTCACCGTATAAAAAGGTGAAGTGCATTGTGCCAGGCGGCGAAACAAGGCAGAAAAGTGTTGCCGCCGCAGTTGAAGCCTGCAGTGAAAACAGCGTAATGCTTGCAATTCACGACGGTGCAAGGCCGCTTGTGTCGCAGGATATTATCAGCCGCACTGTAACTGCCGCATTCGAATACGGTGCCGCCGCCTGCGGTGTGCACGTAAAGGACACAATCAAGGTTACCGATGAAAACGGTGTTATCACCGACACGCCCGACAGAGCAACGCTCTGGGCTGTGCATACGCCGCAGTGCTTTGAAAAGAAAATGTATCAGTCCTGCGTTGAATCGCTCGGTGAAAAGGCAAAGGATATGACGGACGATTGCCGCCTTGTTGAAATAAGCGGCGGTAAGGTTAAAATGGTTGAAGGGTCATATTCAAACATAAAAATCACGACAGCCGAGGATATTCCTATGGCAGAGTCGCTGGTGGGAGATGAGTAAAATGTTTCGTATAGGTCATGGCTACGATGTGCACAGACTTGTTGAGGGCAGGAAGCTGATTCTCGGCGGAGTTGAAATTGAGCACACAAAAGGCCTTCTCGGTCACTCTGATGCGGATGTGCTTCTGCACGCAATATCCGATGCGCTTCTGGGTGCGGCGGCAATGGGCGATATAGGCGGAATGTTTCCCGATACCGACCCTGCATTCAAGGATGCCGACAGCCTTGAGCTTCTTAAAGCGGTTGTTGAAAGGCTCGGCGGTGCAGGCTATAAGGTAGGCAATATTGATGCAACAGTTATTGCGCAAGCTCCCAAGCTCAAACCCCATATTGAAAAAATGTGTGCCAATATTGCTTTTGCCTGCGGTGTTGATGTTTCTTTTGTAAATGTAAAGGCAACCACCGAAGAAAACCTTGGATTTACGGGAAGCGGCGAGGGTATTGCCGCACATTCGGTGTGTATAATAAACAAAATATAATAATGCGTTTTGTTAAACCGCAAATAATGCAAAACTTGTTTTGCAAATCATGATTTGGCTAAAGCCATGAATTGTTGCGTTGCAACATGATTTGAATTGATAAATCAATTCATTACTTTTGTAATTGGAGATAATTAAAATTGTTCGGTTACGTAAAGATATATAAGCCTGAGCTGAAAATTAAAGATTATGAGGCTTATCAAGGGGTTTATTGCTCACTGTGCAAGCAGATAGGCAAAGAATACGGTCAGCTTGCAAGGCTGACTCTCAATTATGATTTTACCTTGCTTGCGCTCAGTCGGCTTGCCTTTGCCGATGAATGCTGCGGCTTTAAGGATTCACGCTGCAGCTTTAATCCGACAAAAAAATGCAAGCAATGCATTAACGGCGAAAACGAGCTTTCGTTTGCGGCGGCCGCCGCAATGATAATGGTTTATTTCAAGCTTTGTGACGATATAAGCGATTCGTCTTTTTTCAAAGGGCTTATTAAACGGGTGCTTCGTCCGTTTTTTTCGCTCAAACGCAACAAGGCGAAGAAGCTTTACCCCGAGCTTGATGAAATTATAAGCAACGCAATGCTTGAACAGAGCAAAGTGGAGAATAAAAAGGATGCAGGAATAGATGCCTCTGCGCACCCGTCAGCCTTTGCAATGGGTAAGCTTTTATGCTACGGCTTTGAGGGAGAAACAGCGCAAAAGCTTGATCGCTTCGGCTATCTTGCAGGCCGTTGGGTTTATCTTGCAGATGCGCTTGACGATATGAAGGATGACATGAAAACAGGGTCATTCAATGTGTTTAACAAAAAGGATAAAAGTGAAGAAGAAAACAGAGAATATGCTATGGGCGTGCTTAATATTACTGCGGCACAGCTTACAAGGGAGTATGAAAGCTTAAATCCGCAACGCTTTGGCGCAATTCTCGAAAATATCGTGTTTGACGGTTTGTATAATACTGTTGAGCAAATAAGAAGGAGAGATGAAAATGAATCCGTATGAGATTCTGGGGCTTAACCCCTCAGCAAGTGATGAGCAGATAAAGAATGCTTACCGTGAGCTTGCACGAATTTACAGTGAAAACGGCAGCTCGCCAAACAGCGCCAAAATGGCTGAAATTGACCGTGCTTATGATGCGATTGTTATGAATCGCACAGGTAACGGCGGCGCACAGTCTGCAGGATACAGCGGCACTTATCAGCGTGAATACGGCGGATATACCGCATCGGCAGAGCTTGGAGATATCAGAGCAAAAATCAAGAGCGGCAAGGTAGACGATGCCGAAATGCTGCTTGACGGAATCCCCGCAGGTCAGCGCACGGCAGAGTGGTATTACCTCAAGGGCACCGTACAGCACCGCAAGGGCTGGTTAGAGGAGGCGGCACGCAACTTTGAGCGTGCAAGTCAGCTTGACCCTTCAAATGCCGAATACCGCAAAGCTTGCGACAATATAAATTCCGACAGGTCAGGCGGCTACCGCACAGAGAGAAGAACAGAAAAAAATTCGGGCTGTTCAGCCTGCGATATCTGCTCGGGTCTGCTGTGTGCGGACTGCTGCTGTGAATGTATGGGCGGCGACCTTATAAGGTGTTGTTAAGATGAAGCAGTCCTCAAAAACCGCACTCGGTGGTATTATAAGTGCGCTGAGCGTTGTGCTTATGCTTCTTACGGCAGTAATTCCGTTTATGTCTTATGCACTGCCGCTTATGGCAGGCGCACTGCTTATTGTAATGGTTATTGAAATCGGCAAAAAGTGGGCGTTTATCGTCTATGCGGCGGTCAGCTTGCTTGCCGTGTTCGTTGTGCCGGATAAAGAGGCGGCAACGTTTTACATAGCTTTTTTTGGCTACTATCCAATAATCAAGTCTTCGCTTGAAAAGCATCTGCCCCGTGTTGCAGAGTGGATAGTTAAGCTTGTGATTTTCAATGCGGCCACAATCGCAGGATTTTATTTTACAACCTATGTTCTCGGCATCCCGTTTGACGATATGGGCGAGTTTGGCGGATACGGTATACCGATTCTGCTTGCGCTTGCAAATTTTGTCTTTGTGGCTTATGATATAATGCTGACAAAGCTCGTAACTCTCTATCTTTACAGATTCAGAAAGGGCTTTCGAAAAATATTCAAATAACAAATAATTCAGAAAGGAAATATATTTTATGTACTACATTGGCGTTGACGGCGGCGGCACAAAAACCGTCTACACACTCTTTAATGAAAACAAGGAGACGCTTGACGAGGTCAAGACCCCCGGCAGTAACCACGAGAATATGGAGGGCTCATTTGACGAGGCTTCCGAAATTATCTGGAGCGGTCTTACTGCGCTTGTTGAAAAGCGAGGCATCACACTTGACGATGTAAGCTTCACACTTATGGGCCTTGCAGGCATCGACCATCCTTATCAGCACGATATTATGTGCGATAAGCTTACGGCAAAGGGTCTTAAGAATTTTGAAATTTTCAACGATGGCTTCCTCGGCGTAAAAGCCGGCTCCGAAACAGGTGCGGCCATCGGCTACAATATGGGCACAGGTATGTGCTGTAATGCTATTGACCGCAAGGGTGAGATGCGTCAGCTTGCAGGTCTCGGCGAGTTTTCGGGCGATATCGGCGGCGGACATCAGATTGCAATTACTGCTTACCGCATCATTTATGATGACGTTATGCTTAATGTTGAGAAAACAGCTATGACAGATATGTTCTTTGAGGAATTCGGCATCAAGTCAAAGGAAGCATTCCTCGGCACGGTTGCCATGTATGAGGATGAAACTCAGATGTCACGCTTTGTAATGCGTCTTATCGATTTCTTCTTTGCGGCAGCAAAGCTTGGCGATAAGCCCGTTATGGCTGCAATTGATGCGCTTGCAACAAGAGGTGCTTACCTTATTGCCGCTCACGCAAATCAGCTTGATTTTGATGATGAGGTTGAGGTTGTGCTTGCAGGTTCGATTCACACAAAGCTTCCCAGCGAAGAGTATGTCAACCTTATGATTGAAAAGGCAGGCAAGCTCACAGAAAAGAAGCTCAATTTCAAGAAGCTCACAGCTGCTCCCGTATTCGGTTGTATTAACTGGATTCTGCAAGATTTTGTAAAGTAAAAAAACTCATCGGAGGTAAAATAAATATGAAAGAAATCAATGTTTGCGTTATAGGCTCCGGCAGTACTTACTGCCCCGAGCTTGTTGACGGCTTCCTTCAGGCAAGAGATTCACTCAAGCTCAAGAAAATCTCTTTTATGGATATTGATGACCGCAAGAGAAACATTGTCGGCAACCTCTGTATCCGTATGCTCAAGGCAGCAGGTATTGACTGCGAAACAGTGCTGACCGACGACCTTGATGTTGCACTTCAGGGCGCAGACTTCGTAGTTACTCAGATTCGTGTAGGTAAGCTTCCCTGCAGACATCTTGACGAAACAATTCCGCTCAAGTACGGTCTTATCGGTCAGGAAACAACAGGTATCGGCGGCTTCTTCAAGGCTCTGCGTACAATCCCTGTTATGAAGAACATCTGTAATAAGATTGAGGAAATCTGCCCGGATGCATGGCTTATCAACTTCACAAATCCCTCGGGTATTGTTACCGAATACGTTCTCAATAACACAAACGTAAAGTGTATCGGTCTTTGCAACGTTCCGATTGATATGCTTGACGATACAAAAGAGATTGTCGGTGAGGATGCAGAAATCAAGTATGTCGGTCTTAACCACCTCAGCTGGATGACTTCCGTTAAGGTTAACGGCGAAGAAAAGATTGACGAGCTTATCGCAAACGGCTTCTCACCCAAGGTTATGGCAAACATCAAGGACGACGGCTTCTCGCTTGAGACTCTTGCCGCAATCCACGCTCTGCCTTCATCATATCTTCAGTATTACTACTGCCGCAACGCAAAGCTTGAGTATCTTCTCAAGGGTGAAAAGAGCCGTGCACAGAAGTGTATGGAGATTGAAGAAGAGCTTCTTGAAATGTACTCAGACGAAGGTCTGTACGTAAAGCCTGCTCTGCTTGACCAGCGTGGCGGCCACAAGTATTCACTTGTTGCTGTTTCGCTCATCAATGCTATTGCAAACGATATCGGCGACGTTCAGGTTGTAAATATTAAGAACGGCAACACTCTGCCCTTCCTCAAGCCCGATGACGTTATCGAGGTTCCTGCACGTATCGGCAAGAACGGCGCAGAGCCCATTGACCTTGGCGAAATCACAAACCGCCACATTATCGGCCTTATGAGCATTGTCAAGGAGTATGAGCGTTACACGGTTGAGGCTGCAAAGACAGGCTCAAACGAGGCTGCTCTCAATGCTCTGCTTGTTCATCCCCTCGTTGGCGACTGGGAGAAGGCTCTCAACTGCTTCAATGAGATGAAGGAAGCTCACAAAGACTATCTGCCTCAGTTTTTTAATACCTCAGATAAGTAAGATACACAGAGTGTAATTGAGGCACCGAGGTAAGCGTAGGGCACTGTCTTTACGTTAGACCTCAGCAAACTGAGATACACGCAGTATGATGGCGGCACCGAGGTAAGCGTAGGGCATTGTCTTTGCGTTATACAAAAATAACGGACGCCCAATGGGCGCCCCTACTCCTCGGAATGACAATAAAAAATTCATAATAAACAAACAACGACCGGGTGATTGATTTCACTCGGTCGTTGCTTGTTTACTATTATCTTTATCTCGTTTTATATCAATTCTTTTACTATCGATCTAATTGAGGTATTGTGTGCGGCGACTCGCCGTATCTCGTTTTATCTCCGTTGTTCTGCGTATCAACTTAATTGAGGCATTGGATGCAACGTCTCGTTGCAAAAAAATAACGGGTGTCCGTTACGAACACCCGTTATGATTGTGTTAAGGATTAACTTACTTGAGCTCGACCTTTGCGCCGACTTCTTCAAGCTTTGCCTTAGCAGCTTCTGCATCGTCCTTGGAAACAGCTTCCTTGAGAGTCTTGGGAGCGCCGTCAACAAGAGCCTTTGCCTCTGCAAGGCCAAGACCTGTGATCTCGCGAACAGCCTTGATAACCTTGATCTTCTCTGCGCCAACCTCAGCGAGAACAACATCAAACTCTGTCTTCTCTTCTGCTGCTGCAGCTGCCTCTGCGGGTGCTGCAACTGCAACTGCTGCTGCAGCGGATACGCCGAATTCTTCCTCAACAGCGTGAACAAGCTCGGAGAGCTCGAGAACTGTGAGGCCCTTAAGTGTTTCAATGATAGAAGTAATCTTCTCTGACATGGTTTTAACCTCCGTTTAACAATAAATAGTTTTTGTAATTTTTAAAGTTTAAGCTTCTGCGGGAGCTTCCTCTGCGGGAGCCTCTGCAGCTGCTTCTGCGGGTGCACATGCATCTACGCCGCCCTTGTCGACGATAGCCTGTACTGCACGAGCAAATGCTGAAATGGGAGCATTGAATGCGTTGCAAACTGTAGCAAGAAGGATTTCTCTGCTGGGAAGCTTTGCAAGGCTTGCAATCTTCTCAAGGCTGATGATTTCCTTGTCAAGATAACCGCTCTTAACCTCGAATGTCTTGCTTGTGTCTGCATACTTGGAAAGGATACGAGCTGCTGCAACATAGTCGTCTGCGCTTGTTGCAAGAGCTGTTGTGCCGTTGAGAACCTCCTCAGGAATCTCGAGTTCAGCCTCTTTAGCTGCGAGCTTGAGAAGAGTATTCTTAACAACTGTGTACTTAACACCGGCTTCTCTAAGATCCTTACGGAGCTTTGTGTCGTCAGCAACGGAAATACCGCTGTAGTTAACGATAACACCGGCACAAGAATTCTTAAGTTCTTCGGCGAGTGCTGCGACTGCCTGTTTCTTTTGTTCAAGAACTGCTGCGCTTGGCATAAGTGGGATTCACCTCCGAAAAAAATAAATATCAAAAAAGCTCTGCCCACCGTTGAGGAGGACAGAGCATAAGAAAACAAAGTTAATTGTTTTGTTTAAGCTTTATCCTCGGCAGGTGGCGTGAAACCTTTATGCAGTAGTAACTGCGCCTGCTGTCTTTGGAACAGCTTGACTATAATATCATATAGCCAACGCTTTGTCAAGCGATTTTTTAAAATATCCGGTTAAATTAACCAACCTTTGAGGGGTTAACACGGATGCCGGGGCCCATTGTTGAAGCAACAACGCAGGAACGGATGTACTGGCCCTTTGTTGCTGCGGGCTTAGCCTTAACAACAGCGTCAAGAAGTGTGTTGAAGTTTTCAGCAAGCTTCTCTGCGCCGAATGATGCCTTGCCGATGGGGCAGTGCATGATGTTTGTCTTGTCAAGTCTGTACTCAATCTTACCGGCCTTAGCTTCCTGAACAGCCTTAGCTACGTCAGGAGTAACTGTGCCTGCCTTGGGGCTGGGCATAAGACCGCGGGGACCGAGGACCTTACCGAGACGGCCAACAAGACCCATCATGTTGGGAGCAGCGATACATACGTCGAAATCCATGAAGCCTTCGCCCTGGATTTTTGCAACGAGGTCTTCTGCACCGACAACCTCTGCACCTGCTGCTGCAGCTGCTTCAGCATCGTCGCCCTTTGCGAAAACAGCAACGCGAACGTTCTTACCTGTACCGTTGGGAAGAACAACAGCGCCTCTGACCTGCTGGTCAGCGTGACGTGAGTCAACACCGAGACGGATGTGAACTTCGACTGTTTCGTCGAACTTAGCTGTTGCAGCCTTAACTGCAAGCTCAAGAGCCTCTGTGGGATCGTAGAGCTTTGCTCTGTCTACGAGCTTTGCGCTCTCAATATATTTTTTACCGTGTTTCATTGTTTTAAACCTCCCGAGCATTAATCAACGACAGTGACGCCCATGCTGCGAGCTGTACCTGCTATCATGCTCATAGCAGTGTCAATGTTTGCAGCGTTAAGGTCGGGCATCTTCTGCTCGGCGATTTTTCTAACCTGTTCTTTTGTGATTGTTGCAACCTTTGTCTTGTTCGGAACACCCGAACCGCTCTCAATGCCGCAAGCCTTCTTGATGAGGACTGATGCGGGGGGAGTCTTGGTTACAAAGCTGAATGTGTGATCAGCGTAAACTGTGATTACGACAGGGATGATAAGACCCATATCGTTCTTTGTTCTCTCGTTGAACTCCTTGGTGAAAGACATGATGTTAAGACCATGCTGACCAAGTGCGGGACCAACGGGCGGAGCCGGTGTAGCCTTACCGGCGGGGATTTGCAGCTTAACAAAGCCGACTACCTTCTGAGCCATTAGTTTGCACCTCCAAAATTGTGGTTGAGCGGAGCACTTAAAAGGATTTTGCTCCTCCCACGGGACACGAAGCCCCATAACACGGGTAATAACCCGAAGTTACCAAAGTTAATAAAATCAGTCTGTGACAGGCTCTACCTGGTCAAGCTCAAGCTCGACAAGTGTTTCTCTGCCAAAGAATGCGGAAACGGTAACCTTGACCATATTGTTTTCAAGGTCGATTTCCTGAACTACGCCGCTGAAGCCGTCCATAATGCCATCCATAATGTTGACTGTGTCGCCAACCTCGTAGCTGACCTCGATGGAGCGTTTTTCAACGCCGAGCTTGAGAACTTCCTCTTCCTTGAGGGGAACAGGCTTGCTCTCAGGGCCGACAAAACCTGTAACGCCGCGTGTGTTGCGGATAACATACCATGTTTCATCGCTCATCTTGGGCTGGTCATCCTCGTCGTAATTAACGGCGAGCTTGACAAGCACGTAACCGGGGAAGAGCTTGCGCTCAACCTCACGTGTGCTCTGGTCCTCACGGATTTCGGTGACGATTTCTGTGGGGATTGAAACATCGAGAATGCTTTCCTGCATGCTGCGGTTTTCAACGATTTTGCGGATACTGTCGGCTACCTTGTTTTCGTAGCCTGAATAGGTGTGGATCGCATACCACTTTGCATCATCAGCCATGATTAACCTCCCGCTTTACTGAGCAGCAGAAGTTTCGGCGACTGTTGTAGCTGCTGTGGTAGCTGCTGCTGTTGTTGAGGGAGCGGTTGTTACAACTGCTGAAGCAGCTGTAGTTGTTTCTCCCGAAACAGCCTCAGTTGCACCGACCTCAATACCGAGAATTGCATCAATACCTGCTGAAAGACCCCAGTCGACGAGCCAGATTGCTGCGCCGATGATAAGAACTACTGCAAGTACGATACCGGTGTTTTTAAGAACTGTCTTAGCGTTAGGCCATACAATTTTCTTTGATTCACCTTTAAGGTCTTTGAAGAACTTTGCAACAGCCTTAGCTGCACGAACAAAAATATTCGGCTGACCGTCTTTTTTGGCGGCATTCTTTTTTGAGGCTTTTTCGGCATCGGCAACCTTTTTTGCTGCCTCGGAGTTCTGATCCTTTGCCATTTTCTTAAACCTCCCGATTATTTTGTTTCCTTGTGGAGAGTATGCTTCTTGCAGAATCTGCAGTACTTGTTCATCTCCAGCTTTTCAGGTGTGTTCTTCTTGTTCTTTTTTGTGTTGTAGTTGCGCTGTTTGCACTCAGTGCAGGAGAGAGTAACTCTTACTCTTGCGTCTCCGGCCATAATTCGGCACCTCCATTTTTAAATTGCCTCCCTCAAAAAAGGGCACAAAAAAATAACCCTCTTACAGAGGTACGACTAATATACCACAAATAAGAGGATTAGGTCAAGCATTTTTTTGTTTTTTTACTCGATTCGGGATGTTGCACAATATGTTGTGTATCAACGCAAGCGAGCTCATACACAACTGTTAAAAATCACATCAAAACCGTTAAATTATGATGTCGTCGCCCTCTTCGCCGCCTATGTCGCCGAGGTCGGATACGTTGCCTGTGACGTACATAAGTATGCGCAGCGCATCAACAGAGTTGACCGTGCCGTCATACGTGACGTCTGCACGGATTGTCTGCTCTTCGTCGAGCTGTACGAGGTCTGATGAAGCACGCAGAACAAGCATTGCGTCTGCTGCGGTAACTCTGCCGTCAAGGTTTGCGTCGCCCGCTGTGCCTGCAGCACCCTGCGCAAAGAAAGCAAAAGAGCCTGCGACTACGGCCAGAACAAGGACTATTGAAATGAGGATACCTATACGCTTTTTCATAAAAGCCGCCTCCGAATTTTATTACCTGATTATTATACCACAGTGCTTATAATATTGCTATGACTATTTTTTACAATCATAATCGTGTGAGTTTGGTGAATTTGTTGCATATATTCTAATGTATGAACTTTTTATAAATTTATAAAAAACATAAAAAATACTATATTTATACCTTGACACAAATCTTTAAAAGTTATAAACTACATTATGTAGTGTGTAAATGTGGCGGTATATGCTTCAGCCCCAATTTGCAGTGCTGCTTCATTGGCAGATACAAGCCGTATTTCTCTTCTGCCGTGAATTTTCTGATTTACTAACCTTTATTCATTTGTTTGAAAATTTATTAAGGAGGTGCAATTTTGAATATTGGTATTGCAATCGCATTGATTGTTGCTGCCGCAGTTGTTTCGGGCGTTGTCTGTTTCATTCTCGGCGGTTTACATAGGCGTAAGGTTGCCGAGGCTGAAATCGGCTCGGCAAGTCAGGAGGCAGAGCGTATTATCAACAACGCTATTGCCCAGGCTGAATCAAAAAAGAAAGAAGCAATTCTTGAAGCAAAGGATGCAATCCACAAAGAGCGTACAGCAACTGAGCACGAGCTCAGAGAAAGACGCTCCGAGGTACAGAAGCAGGAAAGAAGAATCATGCAGCGTGAAGAGCTGCTTGACAAAAAGGCTGACAACCTCGACAAGAAGGACGAAATACTTTCAGGTAAAATCAAGGCTGCAGACGAAAAGCTTGAGGAAATCGAGTCTATCAAGCGCAGTCAGTTTGAAATGCTTGAGCGTATTTCAAACTACACAAAAGAGCAGGCGAGGGATTATCTTCTCAAATCCCTTGAGGAAGACCTCAGCAGAGAAAAGGCACACAAGGTGCTTGAGTATGAGCAGCAGCTTCGTGAAGAGGCAGACAATATGGCCCGAGAGGTTGTCGCAACAGCTATCCAGCGCTGTGCTGCAGAGCAGGTTTCAGAGGCAACGGTTTCCGTTGTTGCCCTGCCCAATGATGAAATGAAGGGCAGAATCATCGGCCGTGAGGGCCGTAACATCCGCACTCTCGAAACAATTACGGGCGTTGACCTTATTATCGACGATACACCCGAAGCAATCACACTTTCTTGCTTCGATCCTGTTCGCCGTGAAGAGGCAAGGCTTACACTTGAAAAGCTTATTTCCGACGGCAGAATTCATCCCGCACGTATCGAAGAGATGCACGATAAGGCTGTGCGTGAGGTTGAGCAGTCTGTTAAGCAGGCCGGTGAGAGAGCAGTTCTTGATGCAGGCCTCAACGGTATTCATCCCGAGCTTGTCAAGATTCTCGGCCGTCTCAAATACCGTACCAGCTACGGCCAGAATGTTCTTGACCACTCACTTGAGGTTTCTTATATTGCAGGCCTTATGGCTGCTGAAATCGGTGCAGACGTCAAGCTTGCAAAGCGCGCAGGTCTTCTGCACGATATCGGTAAGGCTCTTGACCATCAGCTCGACGGCTCTCATATCGAGCTTGGTGTTGAGTATGCACGCAAGTATAAGGAAAATGAAAAGGTTGTTCACGCAATCCACGCTCACCACGGCGATGTAGAGGCAAAGACAATTGTTGCCTGCCTTGTTCAGGCTGCAGACGCTATCTCTGCCGCACGTCCCGGTGCAAGACGTGAGAACGTTCAGAACTATATCAAGCGTCTTGAAAAGCTGGAGGAAATCTCCAAGTCCTTCGAGGGCGTTGATAATTCATTCGCTATCCAGGCAGGCCGTGAGGTCCGTATTATGGTTAAGCCCGAGATTATCACTGACGATAAGATGACCCTTCTTGCACGTGATATCGTCAAGAAGATTGAAGAGGAGCTTGAGTATCCCGGTCAGATTAAAGTCAACATCATCCGTGAAAACCGTGCAACCGACTACGCAAAATAAATATGTTTTTTCAGCCGACCTTTGCTTTTTGCAAGGGTCGGCTCTTTTGTGCGAACCGCACACCAAACACCTCAATTAAAGAGATATACAAAATAACAGTGATGCGGCGGGATAAGACTAATTTTCAAACTCTAATTTGAAACACAACAGAACTCTTGATTTATGCTTTTATCGGTGATATACTTCTAATGTATTTATATTTTAAAGGGAGGCTATTCCCGTAATGCTCAAAAAACTGATAAAAGGCATCGGCACCGATTTTATACTCAGCGTTGGTGCGATTGTGCTGTTTAACGGCGTAATTCAGTTTGTACTCTATCCTTTTCTTGAGGAGAGGATGGGCGCTGAAAAATTCGGCGTTGTAATATATCTGCTTGCGATTATTTCCGTTGTCGGTGCATTCGGCTCTGCGGCTAATTATTCGCGTATGGTTTCTTCGGCTAAACGCGACCATACAAACGGCGATTATAACCGTTATTTTTTGATTGTTGCAGGCATTGTTGCCGCTGTTTCGGCAGTCGGTCTGGTTGTGCTCAAAAGCTTTAGCCCGCTTTATTTCGTCGGCTATGCTGCATTGATGATGCTCACAATTCTGCGCTATTACGGTGATGTTGAATATAGGCTCAGCTGTAATTTCAAGGGCTATTTTGTTTATTATGTGCTCATTGCGATGGGCTATATTGTCGGCGTGCTGCTTTACCGTTTCACAGGCTCGTGGCTTGTTGCAATGCTTATAGGTGAGGCCCTTGCAATAGGCTTTGTTGCAATAAGGGGTAGTATCTTCAAGCCGCCTTTCCTTAAAAAATCTGCAAATTATAAAGAGAATACAAGGTCTGTCTGGAAGCTTGTCGGTGCAAACCTTGTGCAGACGGTTATCCTCAATGCAGACAGAATTCTCGTTATATTCTTCCTTGGCTCTTACGAGGTTACGGTTTTCTATGTGGCAACCCTTGTGGGCAAAATTGTTGCCCTTGTCACAGTGCCGCTTGAGGGCCTTGTAATCAGCTACCTTACAAAGTTTGAAGACAAGCTCAATTATAAGTTCTTCGTGCTCTTTTCCGGCGGCACGGCTGTGCTCTGTGCGCTTATGGTTGGCGCAACAACGCTTGCTTCTCACATTCTTGTGCCTTTCCTTTATCCCGATATATATGAGGTTGCTTCACAGTATTTTGTGGTTGCAAATGCAGGTCAGGTGCTTTTCTTTGCATCGACTGTGCTTATAACATTCGTGCTCAAGATATCGGGCGAAACAAGCCAGCTTGCAATGAATCTTATCTATTTTGCGATTTTTGCCGTAACGGTAATTCCTTGCATTGCAATTTTTGGTATGTGGGGCCTTGCGTGGGGCATCTTTGCCGCAAACCTCATCAGAGTAGTTTTTATAATAACCTACGGTCTGCTAAAACTCAGAGCAAAGGAAAAAACAGCTCAGTAAACAAATCAAAGCCTGCGCTTGTGCAGGCTTTTACTGTTTATGTTTTATAAATTGAACATTACTATTGATTTTTTTTCTTTTTTAGTATACAATAGCAAATGCTGATATTTGCCGGTGTGATGGAATTGGCAGACGTGACGGACTCAAAATCCGTTGGTAGCGATACCGTGCGGGTTCGACCCCCGCCACCGGCACCACAAAAATAAAAATCCGCTTCGAGAATACTGATTCGATCACGCTTATTGTTTCTTACCCGTATCAACCGTAATTTGAGTCATATAAATCATTGGTTGTTTTTCGGACTCTCCGTATAA
>JAZUOH010000043.1:0-134784 GCA_045604525.1 Acutalibacteraceae bacterium | reverse complement strand
ACAGCATCTTTAGGGTATTTATCTGCATTAGAGTTAAGATTTAGAAGAATCTCATTTTTTAATCTGTTAAATTCTTTTATATTGTCTCCGTCAAGTTTTTCATAGGTTTCGCAAAACATCAAAAATTCTGCAACTAATTTACGGGTTTCTTTTATCCAAGCCATTCGCTCATTTGATATTGTTGCTGAATAATGTTGATCAAAATTTTGACGATAACTAAAATAACACACAATTAAAGAAGCTACAGTTGATACTCCTATGCTTATTAATGCAACTAAGATTTCATCCATTTAATACACATCCTTTAACTTTTACTTTTTATGATAGTTTTTGTAAAAATCCCAAAGCCAGTTGACATAACATCTGCAAATATCACCCAAATCAACCTCTCTAAACGGATTTGAATGGATTTGTTTCGCAGAATATTTTTCAACGTGTGCTGTAAGCAGACTCTGCTTTTTCTTCCAATAATCCTCTTTTGTGATTTTCTCGCAGTCCGTGCCGGGAACAAGGCTCATGAGATAGTTTGAAATCTCACTGACATCTTCAAACTTTTGATTAAGGAAAGCACGCAAATCCCTTGCGTTCATCGGCGCTATGAAATATCGGTTGAATTTGAGAGCCTCGCGCGACTTGATTCCGGAGGGTAGGCAATAGACTTCCGCAGCCTCATAGCGACCTGTTCCCGGAAAAACAAGCCTTATGTCCCCTGTCTTGTCCGGATTTTTGCTGTAAAACTCATATTTATAGGTGACATATTCCCAATAATCTTCTTCGGATATTTCAACCGTTCCGCCGGTTCTTTTCCCCGCTTTGTAAATCAGCAAAACCTGGCCTTCGGCAGTTGTTATGGTTTGTGCTTTTCTTATTGCTATTTCAGGATACGTTACAAATCTGTCGTGGCATAAAAAATGCCATCTTCCGTATCTTTTGGTGCTTTTCAAAGCGGTATCCTTGCGATACAGTTTATCGCCGTCCACAAACCATGTATCAGGATTATCCTGAAGTTTTTTGTCTATATAAGAAAATTCGCCGGGCTGTTTGCTGTCCATATAACGCAGATAACTTTGTAAGTTAACATAATAGCCATGACAACTTGATTTGTTGGGATAAAGCTCATTTGAAGAAAGATATTTTGTGCCCGAATAATCTATATCCTTTGAGTAGCTACGAACTATAACGGACATATATTTTTTGACCGACTGCCTGTATTCTGTTTGCTCTGCATCTTCGGCTTCCCAAACCAAGGAAGTATCCTTATCGCTTGCAAACAAAGCCTTCATCGCATTGATGTGGGTTAACCGTATTCTTGATGCTATATTGTCGTGTTTTTCTCTTAAAAAACGGTCTCGGTTGATTTCAAGATAATTCTCCGGTGTTCCCATATAAAGATATATGCGAGTGTCAAAGAACGGGATTTTGATTTCGGATTTTAGATAGGAATCATCAACGAGAATGCTTTTATAATATATATCTGTATTCCCGTTGTATCCGTAGAGTGCATTTTTAGGCCATCTGTATGAAATCATAACCCCTATATTTTCATCGTAGAATGAAAATGTGTCTGAATGCTTCTTATCTTCATACACAAGATATCTTTTACTCTCGCTTTCGCCCGGAAGAGTTTGCACGAAAATAAGTTTACTTCCGAATTTGTTTTCGCCGACCCTATCGTTGTTAACATAAAGAGGAACGAGATTGTTGGAATAAATCCTTTCGGCATAATTTTTTATCGCTTTTTTATAAGCTTCAGCGGGGTCTGCCAGCAAATCAACCGGAAAATCAAGCGTATCGTAAATCGGCTTAATGCATTCATCAAGGTCCGAAAACGGAATTTCAATGGTTGTTTTTGTTCCGTAGCCGAATTCCCTGTTAATTTCAGTGTTCGTTTCAAGGTCATATGAAATAATACTGCCGTCGATTTTGTTTGAATAGAACTTCATTTTGCGAAGCATGCTGTCTCCGATGCCGGCGCCGAAACGCGTTCTTGTTTCAACATCAAAAGTATCCGCGACCTGAAAAACCGACTGCATTCCTATACCGAAATTTCCCGTAGGCTTTATGCATTGAGGCATTTTTTCAGCTTCTTTATTAAGACCCACAGATACGATATTGCCTATGTATCTCATCTTTTTAAGCATATTTTCCGATATTCCGATACCTCGGTCTCTTATTGAAACAATTAAAGCTTGCGGATTATCGGTTTTCTCCTCTTCTATATTAATATCTATTCGGTATTTATCGGAGTCTTTGATTTCTGTCCAAGGCCAAAGCTTTTCTTTGTTCTTATCCTTACCTTTTCCGTTGTTTTCTGTCTTGTCACGGTAAAGCTGTCTACACGTGGCATCCGCTGAATTTTGAATAAGCTCTCTTACGAAAACAATTTTTTCTTTTTCATACAGGCTTGCGCCCTCAATGATTTCCGTTGCTCTTTTTGATGTAATCTCATAGTGAAGATTCAAGGTTTCTTCGTCCACAGGCTTTCCATCAAGCAGCATGCACAGATTTCTTTTATCAAGTATCGGGCAGCTTCCCGTAAAATCTTCGGGAACGATTTCCAGCCAGTTCACTCTGAAGTTTTTGGTTTCCTCTTCAAGCCAGCTCAACCAGTCGCGAAGCTCCTTGAGTGCACGCAAACAGAGCTTTTTGGGCAAGTCCGTTTTTTCTTTTGCGTCAGGATGGCCTGCATACGTAGTCTCTGCCCAAGCCGCAACATCATTTAGCTTTAGCTCTGCATTCACTGTGATTTTTTGGGGAGTTACGCAAAGCTCCGATATAGCCGCATGCTTTATCTGCTGAACAAATGACTCATAATCGGGCTCGCCGATAACGTCCAGCTGTGCTTGGTTAAAACGGTTGCTGTCAAGGTCAAGCAAATCGCCCAAGCGAAGAAGAACCGCAACAAAACGCGGGTGAGCGTAATCACCGCAAAGGCCGTTTACTTTTTGAGGTAGCTCCATTACCTCATCAAACGAGCCTGTGTGCAGTGAGCCGATTTTGAAGGATAGCTGACGGAACCATCTTTGAATAAGCCCGTTATAGGTTTTTTCATCCAACTGTTCCGAAAGAACCTTGACGCTTTCTTCTGAATGCTCCGAGCGCAAAAGCGACTGCGATATCAAAGCAAAATATCCGGTTGTTTGAACTGATTTTTCATACCAGTTTGCGTTTAAATTGTGCTTTGCAAGCCTTAATGCCCTTTTCTTTGAAGAATTATTTTCTTCCCATAGGCCGGAAAGATAAGCCGAAACATCATACGGCTTTTTGGCTTTGTCATCTTCGATTAGCTGGCTTATATATTCCCATGCTTGCTGAATATCCTGATTGCTCCTGCAAAGTCTTCCGAGCCTTTCCTCATATTTGCTTTTATCTTCGCTGAATTTCTTTATCATTTCCTTTGCAGACAGAGCCATACCGATATCATGAGTATAAGCACATTGTAAAATAAGCCATGTATCTGTAGGTGACAGTAACCTTATTCTGTCTTCACCGAGCAGATATTCAATAGACCTCAAAATAGTTTCCGAATGAGTGCAATCGTGCAAGCTGTAGTATGGATATCTCTGCGCAACGGCTTTCAAGCGGTTAACATATTGAGGCTTTTCAACGTTCCAGCTTCCGCAAATGAATTTACAGTCTTCATTTTCATTAAACCTTTCAAGATGCTGTTCAATGGTATATTTTTTCTTTAACTCCATAATTTAACCTCTTTTTGTATTATGCGAGGAATTCGGATAAGTCTTTTATAAAGCTTTCCGATGTTTTATCTATTGTTGGTACATCGGCTATTTCTTTTCGGTTTTTTATTTGACTGCTGAAAGCCGTCATAAATGCAACTTTCGCATTGCTTCCCGCAATTTTGTCACAGTATCTTATAAAAAGAATAATACCGTTAAGACCGTCTTCTGCATGGAAATTTATAATTTCATTTGTTACGGACGGAACAGATGCTCCTGGCACGGATGCATCAAACAAAAAATAATCATAGCTTTCAACAGGCGAATCGTCACAATATTCGAGGTAATAAACGGCATCTTCAATTGTTCTTGCGTGGACAACTTCCAGATTGTGTTTGTCTTTCAGCCAATCTACAATCGGCATTGCATTGGGGTCGTCTTCCAAAATAAAAAGCTTTTTCTTCATTATTCAACGTCCTCTCTGTTATTTTTCCCCAGCGGAATAGTAAGCTTAAATTTAATTCTTGCAGTTTTGTTTTTTAGGTTTTGTCTAATATATAGAGGCGTAAACGGATTTTGCGGAATCGGGTCACCCATAATCTGAATCCATTCGTTTGGTCCGCCGCTTTCCTTTGGCATTTTCAATCTTTTTATTTCTGCTTGTGCTTCCTGATACAATTCTTCGGAAAACAAACCTTTAAGAGTATCTTTTGTATAAAGCTGTAAAAGCGGAACATTGTAATCACTGATAATTTCTTGTTCAAGCGTAAGTTCACCGCCGTGTCTTTTGGCGATTTCTTTGGAAATATACAGACCCAAACCACTGCCTTTTTCACTATGGTTTTTTCCGGAATATCCGTAATTGAAAATACGTTTTTTATCTTCTTGTGATAACGGAGAAGCATAATTTATTACTTCAAGAACATATTTGTTTTTGTCTGCATGACAGTTAAGAGTAACCGCACTGCCGAAGTGAGAATACTTCATAGCATTATTTGTAAGATTGAAAACAACCTGTTCAATCATATCGGGGTCAGCATACATAAGAGGATAGCCGTCAGGATTGGAATACACATCACCAGTAGGCATATGAAAGCGCAAGTGTTTTACCTTTTTTGCCTCTGAAAAAATGTAGTTCCATTTAAATAAAAACTGACCGTACGGAAAGAAATAGATTTTTTTGGGTGTTTGAACACCTCCGCTATATCTTGTACCGTTAACACGCATCATTGCTGTATGGGCAAAAGTTTTTGAATTCTTTGTATATGTGTTTGAAACGACATTTGCTTTTTCAGAAGCCTTCATTATCGCATCGTGATTGAACGTGTTTTCCAATCCACGAAAATAGTTCGAAAAATCTTTTTCGAATTGATCCATCAGTGTTAAATATCCCGCATAGCTTTGCCCGAGCTCGTGGCGCATAACCTGAACAAAACGTCTTTGTTCCAACTCCATATATTGATTTATAATAGCTGATGCAATAACATAGACAGGGTCCTTGATTTCATAAATCAAAGATGATAATTCTTTAATTAGCTTTGTTTTCTTGTTTTTTTTGATTTCTTTTTCATCATATCCGAACAGAACGGCAATAGGTAAGATGCCTTCGTTTTCTCCTGAAGTTATATATAAAACATACGAAAGATTTTTGAAAGCATAGTTTTCCCCTTCAAGATTGGGTATTATTTCCTTGATATGATTTTGGTTAAGAATAATATCCTTTCCGTCAGGATAAAGAGAACGGAATTTCACAAAGTCAAATTTTAATTGCTCTGTACTTTTGTTCTCTATAAGGTTTATGCAGCCTAATTCATCGGGGCGGTTAACAGCATTTTGCAAAATTTCGGGAACAAAACACATCATTTCGGCAATTCCCATTCTGCTTTGCAGGGAATTTGCCAACTGCCAAAGAGATTTTTTGAACTCTTCATATTTTTCTTCAGTCATTTCTGTCGAAACGAGACCGTCATTAGGAACTGATATTGTATTTATTTTGGGAAACTTTTCTAAAAGCTCCCGGCTAATTTCATCGACATACCATTTTCTGTAAACTTCAAGAAGATTTTCAAGCCTGTTTTCAAGTTTTTTAACAGAAGTCAAACAATCTCTCACTTTTTTGTTGAAATTTTCCTCTTCGTACCCGTCTTTCATAAAGAACTTTTTTTCTTTTTTGTATGTTTCATCGTCCGCGAATTTTTGAGATAGCTTTCTTATGAAATCTCGGTGTTTATTTTCATTCTCTTTTTTGAGCATTTGCCCGAAAATCAAAACACCGACCATTTTGTCTTCAAGCATAACAGGTATTGCGATTTCGGTATAATATGTAATCTTACAAATATATTCCAAATATTCCCTGCCGCTTTCAGTGTCTTTTCTGTAAGCTTCGTCTAAACGAACTCTTTCTTTATCAGGAAGAGAAGCTTTGTCCAAAAAATAAGCCGCCGCATAGGAGTCGAACAACAGACAGCGATGAAAACCACACATGTTGCTTGACAAATCTTCGTCTCTTCTGACAAATTTGCAAATACCCGAAAGACGGCTGTAGAAAATATTGCTCTCAAGTCTGTAATAGTTATCATAAGGCATT
Organism: Acutalibacteraceae bacterium; assembly: GCA_045604525.1. Lineage (GTDB taxonomy): Bacteria > Bacillota > Clostridia > Oscillospirales > Acutalibacteraceae > UBA8612. The sequence goes on along the minus strand of JAZUOH010000043.1, from coordinate 128,520 downwards.
GTCTGTTGCCCGCATTTACCGCAAACGCTTTCGTTATGATTATATTTTTTTTGACACAGTTTTTCTGCAGTGGACGGTTTTGGGTGTCCGCACGATTTGTTGCACTTTTGAATAAACACAAGCGGATGATTCACCTCATCGCAAACGCTCAAAAAAATTCCCTGCATGGTCTCGGGGTTTACAAACCCGCAGCAATCTTTTTCAAAAAGATTTTTTCCACCGCAGATATTCAGCACGGATTCAGGAAAAAATTTGTTTTTGTGTTCGCAGTCTGCACAAACATTACACATAAAAAACACTCCTTTTATTTTAACTTAATATTCTATAATAATATGTTCGCGGTAGCGGCTTCCTGGGTGCTCTGTCACCGTGTGCAACTCCTTGCGTTTTTTCAGCAGGTCGTCAATAACAAATCCACTTGGATGTCCGTATCGGTTTGTATATCCGGCACAGGCAATGAAAACCTCTATATTATCTATGCATTTAGAGCTATAGCTGTTTTTTGAGCCATGATGTGGAAGTTGGAGCAAGCCAATTTGATTGCCTTTATATCGTGTTTTATAAAAATCAGATTCTGTATCAGACAAATCCATGTCTCCGACATATATTGCCCCAGCATTATCTTGTCTTTTGTTATATGAGTACATTATGCAACTTTTATGCTTTAAGCACGGGAAATCAATGGGTTCTTTATAAGCACTAGTCAGCGGATAAGAAACAATACCCAGTGAATTGGCGTTTATTCCGCCGTCTAATTTTTTATATATTTTCTTTAAAATGTTTCTATACGCAAGGTTGTCCCATATGCGTGAAAATGAATTGATATCTGTTACAAAGGTATCAGGAATCCCTTCGGAGTAAAGCATTTCAAAAAATTTGCTCTTTATTTTTGTGTTCTCGTTGTTGAAGGCAATATATTTCCAAATGTTGGTGTTTTCTGTATCTATGCTTTGAACGCTGATACTGTTTGAGCGAATAAAATTAATCTCTGGAAAAATATTGCTGTAGTCCGCATTTTTAAATGAGGCAAATTGTTCCGACATTCTTTCGTGCGCATAATAAATCAAATCTGAAACCAACTCCGAACAAAGGTCAGTTTCTCCACTTTCTGTTTCACACTTGTATTTAACCATTGTCATAAACAACGACTTCGGAGAAAGATACGGAAGAAAAACTTTTTTAACATAGCAATGTTTTATCAAAAATTCCAACCCGTTCATATGGTCGTTGTCTAAATGAGAAATATATACCGCGCATATTTCCGTGCCTTTCTCAAAACTGTTGAAAATCTCTCTTTCGATCACAGATTTACCGTTTTGCGAGCCACAATCATACACTACAATTGTTTCTTTGCCGTTTCTTTCAATGAATCTTTCACTTATAAATGTTCCCTGACCCACAGGATGTACAGTTCGAATCATATCAACCATTGGCAAATCTCCTTGTTGTCGAATTTTGGGTATTTATAAATATATATGTCTAATATTGCAAAAAGTTACGAAAAATTTTTGTTTTTTCATAATTTCTCTATTTTAGACAAATACTATCTTCCCGAATTGTGCAGAATTATAGTATAGAACGACAAAAACCGCAGTGGAGAATCCGTTGAAACACTCCATTGCGGTTTGTTATTACAATCTGTAGAATTCTATAAAGATTTTGTGATTAATCTAAAAATCTACCAGACACTCCAAAAGCAATTTCAAATGCGATTTTTTCCATTTATCCAAAGTTTCTTTATTCATTGAAGCTTTTGTTCCTCGGCAATCAAACATTCTGCCGTGCCAGCTTTTATGATTGAAGGGAAGTTTGCATTCAAAAAATTAAGCCTACCGTTTTCAAAAAGATGATTATATATCCTTTGAACTGATACAACGAGAGTCAAACTTGCGTTTATTTTTTTAACAAGTTCGTGAGACTTTTATCACTCTCATCATCGAAGGTATAGTTCATATAAATCTTTACAAAAATGTCATTCACTTTTAATAAGCATTGTATTTCTTTGATAATTTCCCACGGTCAAAATACCCAAAGTACTGTGTCGCGTTTTGTTCAAATAATGATTTCATAAATAAAAAACTCCTGTTATTTGGTAGCTTTATTTTACCTGTTAACAGAAGATTAGTCGAATGTGTGAATTTAGAAATCAAGTCGAAAATTAAACATTTTTGTCGAAAAACGGAGCGTTTTGGTAGAAAATATTGTTTTAATATGCTTATTTATTATTATAAAAGAGAAGAGTAATTTGATTTAATTTATAGCAAGCAATATTTGTTATAAAAATATGCAAACAAAGTAAACTCATATGGTTTTTGGTAATTAGAAATGTGTAAAACAAAAAGGGGCAAACATACGTTATGGAAAAAAAAGATTATTTTATAAGCTATAATAAAACTGATAAGGCATGGGCAAAGTGGATAGGCGGTACTTTGGAAGAAAATGGGTATAGTGTATATTTGCAGGCTTGGGATATTACACCTGGAAATGATTTCATTGAGCGCATGAATGAATTTTTAGAGTATTCTCAAAACTATATTGCGGTTTATTCACAAGCCTTTTGTGATTCAGAATATTGTATGAAAGAATTTCAAACCGCATTTAATGCACATATTAATAAAGAAATCGAAAAATTTATTCCCATTAGGTTGGAAAATATAAAAATGGGAACATTATACAAAACAACCGTATATTTAGATTTATTTGATTTAACCGAGGAAAAAGCTACAAAAGCGTTATTGGATGGAGTCGGATATACGGAGAACACAAGAAATAAAGGAAAGTATCCGGGAAAAATAGATAATGAAAAATCCTTTCCTGGAATAATTAAAAACGATAGTATCAATTATAGAGATATTTTAATATTAGAAAAAGATAAAAGTAAAAAAGGTGATATATTTAATAGATTAGTTTTTGATGTATTTCATGCTCTAGGATTTGATGAATTTCAATATAATATCCAAAAAGCTGGACGAGAAATTGATATGGTTTTAAAACACCGAACCGAAAACAAAGTAGCTTTAGTTGAATGCAAAGCTCAAAAAGAGCCTGTTGGCGGAGATGCGATTAATAAATTTGTTGGAATATTAGATGTTGAACAGAAAAGATACAAGCTTGAAGGGAAACGTACAGTTGGATATTTTGTTTCAAAATCAGGATTTAAAACCACAGCAATTGAACAGGAGAACGAACGCGCTCGATTTAAAAGTGACCAAGAAGAAAATATTATTTTGTTAGGAACAAATGAAATTATTAGAGAATTAATATTAGGAAACATGATTTGTTCTTTAGAAAAAGCAATAGATGCGGTAGAAAAAGACAATAATTTATGTTTGTGTAAAGATGTTGACTTAATTGCGTGTGAATATGGTTGGATATGGGTGCTGTATTATTCAAACTGCCCAACACAAATGGCTACACATTTTGCTTTTGTACATGCGGATGGTAAACCTCTTTTAAAAGAGATCGCAAACAAGATATTAAAGTCCGATGAATACTCATTGCATTTTTCTAATCTTTCATACATAGAGTCTAACGTGAATAAAAATTTAGATAAAGATGCTGCCAAAAACGCATATTTTAATTATTTAGAGAAGGAACTTGGAGAAATACAATTTGAAGGTATGCCAACAGATAAAGAAGCTGGCTCTGTAAAGGTACAGTTAGAGAATATTTTTGTTCCACTGGGATATTATAAGAATGATGATAAAAATAATCAACTTACAATTAACGATGTGTTAAGTTCAAATAAATCTGCCATATTAGCAAAACCTGGTGGTGGAAAATCAACGTTGATACGAAGAATAGCATTAGCATATGCCTATCCTAGTAGAAGAAGAAAAGTGAACGACGGTCTACCAGACAATGAATGGTTTCCTATCTATATTCGTTGTAGAGATCTTGGTGAAGAAGCAAATAGTGGTATTTTAGAAATAATTAGTTCAATTATTAAAAGAGCTGAAATTAGGCAGTACAAAGATGCCTTTGATTCAATGGTGGAAGATTTTTTACAAAATGGCAATGTCCTTCTTTTAATCGATGGTTTAGATGAAATAGCAAATGAAATGAATAGAATAAGTTTTGTTAATCAACTTCGTACATTTGTAGCTATTTACCCTACAACCAGACTGCTAATTACATCCAGAGAGGCGGGATTTCGCGCAGTGGCCAATACATTGTCTGGATATTGTTCTCACTACTCTATTGCAAATTTGCAAGAGGATCAGATCAGAGAATTAAGTTTGAAATGGCATCAGGCAATTTTAGGTAATTGCAAAGAAACTGAAATTGAGTCTCAAAAAGTATGCGATATAATATTGTCTGATGATAGAATTATGTCATTAGCACAAAATCCTCTATTGCTAACGACATTGCTTTTTGTAAAACGCTGGGTAGGATATCTGCCTACTAAAAAATGCCAATTATATGAAGAGATGATAAAATTACTCCTTGTTACGTGGAATGCGGTTGCTCATGAAAAACTTGATATGGATGAAACGGAACCACAGTTAGCCTATATAGCTTACCAAATGACACTACAAGGGAAACAAAAAATAACCAAAGATAAATTAGCTAAATATATAATCGAAGCAAGAAAAGAATTGCCTGAATTACTAGGGTATACAACATTATCACCATCCCAATTTATAAAACAGGTAGAAGAAAGGAGTAGCCTATTAATCCAGTTGGGTTTAGAGGAAGATGAAAGAGGAAAACTTGTTCCGTCATATGAATTCTCGCATTTAAGTTTTCAGGAATATTTGACTGCAAAAGCTGTTGTTGAAGGATGGATACAAAATGCATATAAAACTGCTATAAAAGATGTTGTCAATGAACATTTATTACAAGAACATTGGAAAGAAGTTATACCTATGATAGCTGTGTTATCAGGTCGCCAATCGAGGGTAATAATTGAATCCTTGTTACAAGAATGTGAAAAACTCGAAAATGATTTTAAAAATGGTCATCTTTCTAAACATGAAATAAGCGAAAATATAGTTCCATTTCACTTAGCCAATTGTGTTGCAAGTGAAGTGCCAATTAGTGTGGATATGCTTGAAAAAGCAATAAATTTCATCATAAAGGGCATGCGTAGTATTGATAGAATTATTATAAGAAATTCGGGATATTTCCATGATAGCAGTGTTTTTGATATTATCTTAAAAAGTAAATATGGAGAAAAATATTCAAATATTATAAACAATAAGTTGTTTGAAGATTTTGATAAGAATTATCTTTATGAGTATTGCGATGCGTGGTTGAGAGCAAATTTACACACTGATATATCACTTCAAGATATAGCACAGTATTTTAATTGCTCAGAAAATAAGGAGTATGTTAAAGGCTCTTTGCTTATGATGAATTACTCTTATAGATCTACTCGCCAAATAATAAAAAAATCTTCGAATAATGAAAAGAAAATAAGCCGAGAAGTTGCTAACGAAAAATGTATCGACACTATTTTTCACAAAGTGTATGAATTGTTGAAAACTGATGATGTTTTGAGCCTATTTGCTGCTTCGTGGTGCTTGGCTTGGTCGGGTTATAATGAAATTGATATTATACCTTTAAACCTTTATGATTGTTTGTTTGAACGATTGATTGAATTATGGGAAAGTAATATAGTTTACAATGAATTAGAACGAACAATATCATGGGCATTAAGATCTATTATAAGACCTGATTTGAAAATTAATAATATCAATTATGATAAATTAATAGAATGCATAAATAAAAAGTATAGTGAACCTAAAAATAAGTTTGATGCGGAAGTTTCCACAATGTTGGCTTATCTAACTGGATACTACGACGTTAAACTTACTGCTGAAAAAATTAAACAATCGAGAAAAAGTGATGTTAGGTTTAATGAAAACTTGAGATTTTGGAAAGAAGTTACCAAAAACAATAAACTTTTCGATAAAGAATTAAAAAAGAACAATTGACCATTTGCAAAATAAGTTTATTGTGAAATAATAAATATAGAGCACTTTAGACTATAATAATTCTTCAGATTAACATCAATTTTTATCATTGTTTATAAAGAGAATACAGAATAATTATTCTTATACCATTTCTATAAAACAGATATTTCAAGAACTACGAGCATAAGATATCTCGTAGTTCTTGATTGTTGTTAAAGTGATTTATAAATAGGATTATGACTTGCTGATATATATGAAAATGTTCTCATGAAAGCTTAGAAAATGAAAATACTTTCTATATATATTATCAAATTTTTGCCGCTACATTTATAAAAAATGAAGGTGTGTTTTTGCGTGTGTTGGGAGAGCGCTTGAATGGCATTCAAGAGGTCAAGAGTTCGATCCTCTCCGTCTCCACCAGAAAAAGCACTTGCAAAAAGCAAGTGCTTTTTCAGTTTTATTCGCCTTGCGGCGAGTGGTATTGCTCTGCAGTGTTATTGTGTTTCGCACAGTGGTATTCGCTTGGCGAGTTTATCGGCGAATAAAATATCACTATTTCTTTAACAAGAATATCACTTAACACAACAGCATACTGAATAATTATTTTTTTGCCCACTTTTAATGTGGGCGTTTTTTGTTCAGTTTGTATTTGTTGAAATGCTACAACAACTATGATATACCAATAATCGTAATTTTAATGTTTTGAAAGGAAGTTGCATATGGGCTTGTTTGATTATCTTAAGAAAAAGAATTAATCTTTTGACAATATAAACATAAAAACAAAAATATGCAAATTAAGTTTTCATTTTTGTCGGCTTTTTTTATTTTCATCAAATGTATTTACAAATTATTCATATTGTGTTATAATCTAATTAACAAAGCAAGAGGTTGTGATTCCGATGGGCTGAAATAATTCATCATTTTACAACGGAATAGCATCTGAGGATGATGCTACAGATAAACGGTTTGACTGTCCCACAAGAGACGGTACAGTAACCATAACGACTAAAGGCACAACTCAAACGGCACCGCCACCACAGACAATCACTGTTACTCAGCTTGATAAAGTTACAAGCTGTTTTCTGACGGTACGTTGAGCGGCTTGGATAATGCTGATTATCATCATTTGCTTGCAACGTGGGCAATGGAACTCAGCTATACGGCTTATAACCCAATAGCGGAAAATGAAGCAGTCGAAGGTCTTCCGGGTAATTTCAGAGAGCCACCTTTCAATAATGATGAATGGACAGCAGAAGCAGATCTTGAAAGCAATGGCTTTGAGGCAATAGCCTACAACTATCCTGATGAAGATGCTTCACACTATGCTGCACACACAATTGGACACAGGATAATTACAGAATATACAACGGAGGAAGCTAATAATGAGCATTTGGACAATAATAGCGTGGGTAACAATGCCTATATGGATTTGGATACCGGCAATACCGGAGTTGATTCGGGAATTTTTGTAACAAATTCAGTTGAGATGGATTCCGATGGGATTGAACGACAACTTGTAGTTGTGTCTATACGAGGTTCTGTGACATTGTTGGACTGGGTAATTGATCTTGGCACCCAATTTAACGATGAACATCACAATTTCCAAACCGGTATGAAAGAGGTAATTAAATCATTGTACGGTTGCACAGAATTGTGCGATGAGTGTAATGGTCTTGTTGGGTGTAGAAGAAACCACCGAAACCGAAGTAACTGATGAAACCGACGAAACAACCGACGTTCTGAACAGCATAACTTACAACAACGTCAATCTCTTCCCCGGCAGGGCATTTGACGTTGTTTTGACGGGAATTACCGAAGATTTCAACATGGACGATATTTCGTTGATGGAAACCGAGGTTAATGCTGACGGTACGTTGAGCGGCTTGGATAATGCTGATTATCATCATTTGCTTGCAACGTGGGCAATGAAATTAAGCTATACAGCTTATAATTATCCTACTGATACCGGACTCCCTGCGATTCCAGGTTGGTTTATGGGTGATGTAGACTATACTGCAGGAGATTTGTTGATTACTCACGGTTTCGCAGAAAATCAAATCAAAGAATATAATTATGATGTAATTTATGATGAGAAATCTAAGGAGTACGAAAGGGTTCCATCCGCAACCGGTGCGCACACAATAGCGTACTGAAATATTGAGTTAGTTAATGTTAAAAACAATAATAACGAAGAACAAGGAGTTGAAAATAGCGATGGTAATTTGGGAACTTATCAAAGTAACATTTATGGACATTTATATGATAGCATACATACTGTCTACACCAATACAAATGCTAGTACACATGATCTTCAACTAACTGAAGATGAACCAGTTCCTGATCGACCACTTGTAGTCGTTACTGTACGAGGTTCTGTTACTCTTAATGATTGGATAAATAACGTGATCACGACGAAAGTGTTGCACACGTTGTGGCACATAAAAACATTATGTTTTCATCACATGAAAGCGAACAAGAAAATACAAAAGGAGAATTAAGCAATGGACTTTCTTCAATTGATATACGAGCTGTTACAGACAATTATACTTCTACTGTGCTATCCGACAATGTCTATCCTATCATTAATTACGGGTCCGATATTACTACTAATCAACCTGATCAAGGATTATTTTCATCTGTAACTTCTGTAGCTTCAAGTTCAGAAGGAACCAACACTTCGGATACACGCCCGCTTGTCGTTGTTGATATTCGTGGTTCGGTCACATTATATTTATTGAATAGCAACATATGAAGACGTTTCCATAACAGATGAATAAACTCAAAGGAAGGTCATAAGCCAAAAAGGATAGCTCCCGAATTATCGAGAGCTATCCTTTCTCAGTTTAAAGTTTTACTGTCCTTTTGTGCCAATCACAGAACCGTCCCCTGATTGAGTACTAAAAGTGTTTTATGACTTTTAATGTTTTATAAAAGCCTGGCGTATTCCAGTTTAATGCATACGTTCCAGGGGCTTCATCATTATCCATAAAATATATTTCTCCTTTTCCGTCGGGAACCATTTTTTTTAGAATATCAACAATCTTGTTTTCATTAAGATTATCAACGGACATATATTCTTCGTTAAGTGATAAAAAAGTAATGCCATCTATACTTTCTAAATCCACAATAAAGTCAAATACAATTGAAGTATAATCATCCGGTAAAGTCCAAAAAGAAATATTATCTATCAGTTTTTTTCTGCTTTTGTACGTTCCATTTTTTCTCAAGACTTTTATATTTCAGCAAGCCTCCCTCCTTTCCCAGAGTAGAAACGCTACAGTTGGTAGGCTCAATATTTATAAGAGAATAAATTTCTTTTGCGCCTTCAATCCATTGTTCCCAAAATTCATATGATGTATTGAGCTTATCTCTTATTACAAATGTCAGTATCATAATTTGTTCTCCGATACTTATGATATTGTGCTTAAAAATCAATCAGTTGCAGAGTATATCTGTTTCGATATATCTGACACCCATATCGTAAAGAGCCTTAGCCTCCTCAACGGTATTTACGGTGAACAGTGAAAAATTGACATTCTCGCTCATTGCAAGCTTTATGTTTTCCTCGGTGTTTTTATCATAGCTTGCTGAAAGCCACACATTATCGCCAAGCTCTTTTGCCTGTGCAATAGCTTCGGGGGTCATTTCATCAACAAGATACCACAGCTCTATAGCGGGATTAAGCTCGTGTATTGCCTTGAGCTGCTTGAGATTATATGTGAGCACAATAGCCTGGTTATCAAGACCTCTTTGGCTTATTGCATCGACAATACTGTAAAGCATATCATAATTTTCTATGCCTATTTCAATCTGCGGTCTTGTATCCGTACCTACAAACACATCAAGATACTCCTCAAGTGTAGGTATGCGTGAATCTTTATACTTCCACAGATTTGCGCCCCAATTATAGCTGAAGGTTTTGAGCTCTTTCAAAGTGAGCTCGTTTATTTTGCCGTATTGGCAAAATCTGCCGTCAACCTCTGCGTTATGTATAACAACCCACTTGTTATCCTTGGTAAGCTGAATATCGCACTCAGCAGAGTAGTAGCCGTTGTTTACCGCTTCTTCAAAAGAAGGCAGCGAGTTTTCGGGCGCTAAAGCGTGAACACCTCTGTGAGCCGTAAGATACACCGGATCTTCGGCAGAGCCTACTCCGTTTTCTGCAAGAGAAACAAGCTGTTTGGGCTGATTAAACAAAACAATTATGGGATATGTGGGAGATAAAACGGAAAAATAAATCGGCACAAGCAAAAGAGTAATTATTTTATTTATTATGCTTATCATTATATTCATTCCTTTCATTTCTATACAATATAGCATAGCACTTTACTTAAGATAAATCAACATTTTTATCGGGTATTTTAAGCACCTGACCGGGGAAGATTGTATCCGTTTTGAGATTGTTGAGATTTTTTATTTCCTTATATCTGAGCGGATTACCGAGATATTTTTCTGCAATTGCCCAAAGCGAAATATGCACTAAACCCGAAACATATATAAAAAAGCTCCTTCGGTGAACACTGTCACCGAAGGAGCTGCTGTTATACTGCTTTATTATTCAAAAAACTCTTCACAAACCTCGTCAAGGCAGTACTTACCTCTTCGGCAGGGCTCTCTGTCAATCCACATACCGTTTGTGAAATCGGGGAATGCGACAGGTGCACTGCCAAGCGCAATTGACTGCTCTGAAAGGCAAGTTACAGCCATCATAACCGCTGTATCGTAAACGTCGATAGGCGGCTTTGCATCAAGCCTTACGCTCTCAACAAAGGCACTGAGAACAAGATAGTCCATACCGCCGTGGCCTGCGTGAACACCGTCCTGCTGATACTTTCTCCACAGAGGATGCTCATACTTTTCACGGTAGCCCTCAAAGTCTTCGGGCTGATGCATCCAGTCGCCCTCTATATGCTTGGTCTGACCTTCGATATAAATCGACTCGCCATCCTCCATATAAATACCCTTTGTGCCCTGTACACGGTAAGCTCTTGAATAGTGTCTGGGAAGTGAACAGTCGTGTGTAAGAACAACTGTTTCGCCGTTTGCACACTTGAGCATTGTGGTTACAATATCGCCCTGATTAAAGCTGTAATCGGCAAGGTCATACTCCTCACCCTTATTCTCTTTAATCCATTCATTAAGGCCTCTGGATTTGCTTGCCATTGATACAAGCGAAACAAAGCGGTTGCCTCTGTTAATGCCGAGAACCTTGGTGATGGGGCCGAGCTGATGTGTGGGATAAAGCTCGCCGTTACGAAGCTGGAAGTTGAAAAGTCTGCCGTGTCTGTTCTCTCTGCCAAGGCTTATTTCATCACGCAGGTCGTGCTGATAGCCGCCTGTCATGTGAATAATCTCGCCGAAGATGCCCTTTTTGACCATATTGAAAATAGCCATTTCGTTTCTGTCGTAGCAGCAGTTTTCAAGAAGCATACAGAACTTGCCTGTTTCCTCGCTTGTGCGCACAAGCTGCCAGCACTCTTCAACGCTTGCGGCGCCGCCAACCTCTGTTGCAACGTGAATGCCTGCCTTCATTGCATCAATGGCGATTCGTGAATGTGTAATCCACGTGGTTGCGATATAAACACCGTCAAGCTCTTCTTTTTCGAACATTTCTTTATAATCAAGGTAAACGTTTGCGTCTGTGCCAACCTCTTCCTTGACTATTTCTGCGCCTCTTTTAGCTCTGTCCTCATACTTGTCGCAGACAGCAGGCACTCTTACACCGTCACATTTAAGAAGCTCACGGAGCATACCCGAACCTCTGCCGCTTGTGCCGATTATACCTATATTAACGAATTCTTTCATTGTAAACACCTCTGAAGTTTTCCGTAATTTTTACAGTATTATAATATAAATTCAGATTAAACGCAACGGTTGAACGGAAATTTATATAAAAATAACGTTATTTAACCCCGTATCTGCCGCAATATTCAACGGTAATGCTTTTAAAATGCTCGTATTTGAAATTGTTTTTTACGTCGGTAATATCGACATAACGCCCTGCCATCAGATTCTGAATAACAGCCTCTGCCAGAAAAGCCTCATAAGTATAGTCGTCCTTAAATGCTTCTTCAATATCCGTATTGAGCTGAGTATTGATACCGTTTATTGCCGCGCGGTAAATTGCGTTTTCCCTGCCCAGATATTCACCTGCATTTTTAATACAGTCCAAGCCCTTCCTCATATCCGCTACGTTAACCCTGCCCTTGTATTCCACCGCCTTATCACCGCCGAGCAGAATATAATCCACCGTTGTTTCGAGAACGTTTGCAATATCGGGCAAAATCGCAGTATCGGGCAGAGTTTCTCCGCGCTCCCACTTGCTGACAGCCTGAAACGACACGCCTGTTCTTTCGCCCAGCTCGCTTTGTGTTATTCCCTTTGCTTTTCGCAAAGCCGCAATCTGCATACCTACTTTTTCCGTGTTCATTGGCTTTCTCCGTTTCTTCAGGTTTAAGCGTATTATAACAGCTAAGGTGAAAAAACAAAATAACCGCACAATTGAATTTTCAAGCCAAATACTCAACCGAGATTATTTTGGAAATTGCAAAATAATATTTAAAGATTCCTCGCTCACGCTCGGAATGACAATCCGTGTGTTTTCGTTGGCATATCGCTTTTACAGCGGGACGTCGTTAACGCCGTCCCCAACAACACACCATAAAACGGTCGATTCGTGAATCGACCCTACAGAATTACAACCGTAGGGAACGCTCTTGAGCGTTCCGTTAAGTCGCATCAAACCTTGCGGAAGGGTCAAGACCCTTCCCTACGATATTTAGCGAAATTGATACACATTACACGGGTCGTCGGAGACCGCCGACCCCTACAAAAATATCATCTATCTCGAAAAGCAAAATGTCATCCTGAGCGTAAGCGAAGAATCTTAAACGGCTCTCTCGTGTGGGAGCCGGCAAAACGTAAGCTTTGACCGAGGGAGTGAACCCGCCTCAAAGATTCCTCGCTCACGCTCGGAATGACAAGTAGGGGCGATTCACGAATCGCCCGGATTCACAAATCGCCCGTTTTGTTTGGCATATATTTTTTCGGCGGACGCCCGATGGGCGACCCTGCGCAAGTCAACCGTTAATCAAGCAAGGATATGACAGCTTTGAACTCGGCGGTTGATTTGAATTCGTCGGACAGAGGATATTCCCGGCACATAAGAGCTTTAACCCTGCTTTTTGCAACAAACGTACTGCCGAGAGTGTGCTTATCAAAAGTCTTGCCCTCAAAAAGAACAGAATGCATAACTGTGTTTCTTTCAAGACTGTCAAATTTCTTTGCAAGCTCAGCCGATTTTTCAAAAGCCGAAATTGCATTTTCATTGTCCCCGACCTTAAAATAGCTGACACCGAGATTGCCGTAGAGATTCATTATCATTCTCCACATTTTACCGAAATTACCGTCATCATAAATAAATTCAAGCAATTCAATCTCTTTTATGATTGCTTTAATCTGCCATTCGTCAGTACATCTGTCATTATAAAAATAAAAGTGTGAGAATAACGTCAGACGAAGAAGTATGTTTTCTTCAATGGCATTGAGAATCTTATTATCATGCTCAGGATGATTCACCGGATAAAAGGTGGAAAACATTTCATATCCGTCTCTCATTCTCGGCATTTCTTTTATAATATTTTCGCAGTCCTCAAACGTTATTCCGCTTCCTTCTATATCCGAAAGTCCTCTATAAAGTTCAGCTATATGTCTTTTGGCAGAAATACGTATTTTGTCATTGTTGCAATTCTGTTTAATATTTTCATATATCGTAATTATTTTTGCAACATTTTCCGGAGTGCTTTCTTTGAAATGAACAATACAAGTCATATATCTCAAAAGAATACGAAAATCATTAGCAAACTAATCTTTATGTCTGTTTATTTCTTCCTGCTTCATTTTTTCATCTGTAAGATTATCATAAGCTTCAAGTTCTTTAATAATTTCAGCCTCATTCTCTGCCCTGTTAACACCGAGCAATTCTTCAATGCTCACTTTGAAAAAGCCTGCTATTTCGGGCAGCATGGTGATATCGGGGTAGCTTTCTCCCCTTTCCCAATTGCTTACGCTTTGAAATGTTACACCCAGAAAGTCCGCAAGGGTTTCCTGGGTGATTTCTTTTTCTCGCCTTAATCGCTTTATGTTTTCACCAAGATAAATTGTCATTACCGTCACCTCTTAATAAATTAAACCTGCAAGCTTTAGCTTAATGATAACCTGCTTTCCGTCAAAAAACAATAAATTATCTTTTGAGAAAGACTCAAGCACTGCTTGAAAAATTCAAACTCCGCACAGAGAAATCCGTGCGGAGTTGTGTTTTATATTCTGCTTAATACTGCGTAGTAGATAAGAATTACTGCGCCGAGGATAATGCGGTAGTAGCCAAAGACCTTGAAATCTTTACGCTTGACATAATTCATAAGCGCCTTTACAACGGCAAGTGACACAAGGAAGGCTGTGACAGTGCCTGCAAGCAGAACTGCAATTTCTGCTGCTGTAAAGCTGAAGCCGAAGCCAAGAAGCTTGATAAAGCTCAGACCCAGCATTACGGGTACGGCAAGGAAGAACGTAAACTCTGCAGCCGCAACACGTGACACACCGATGATAAGCGCGCCGATTATTGTTGAGCCCGAGCGTGACGTGCCGGGGATGATTGAAAGCACCTGAAACAGACCGATGAGAAGCGCCTCTTTATAAGAGATTTCTTCAAGCACCTGTGTTTTTGCAGGGCGGTTTTTGGTTTTTATTTCGACAAGAATAAACGCAATGCCGTAGAAAATCAGCGCCGCGGCAATTACCGAGGGTGTGTGAAGATGCGACTCGATAAAATCATCGAACAGCAGTGTTACAACCGCGCCGGGCACGCAGGCAAGCGCTACCTTGAACCACAGTGAAAAGGTCTGCTTTTTTATTTTGATACCGCCCGAAAAGTCGAACGGAAGCATTCTTTTCCAGAACAGAAGTACGACTGCAAGAATTGCGCCGAGCTGAATGACGACAAAGAACATCTCCTTGAATTCTTCACTCATATCAAGGGTGAGAAACTCGTCAACAAGAAGCATGTGCCCCGTACTGCTGACAGGCAACCATTCGGTTATACCCTCGACAATGCCGAGAAAAACCGCTTTGAGAATTTCGATAAAATTCATATAAACACCTTATTCAATTACAAACTCGCCGCAGAGCTTGTTTGTTGACTTGTTGCGCCAGAAGCCCTGTGCGGTAATTTCTGCGGTATACTCCCCTGCCTCAAAGCCTTCTATCTTCTGGCTGATTGTTTCGGGCATATCGTTGAGATAGTATCTTGACCAGAAGCACACCTGGCGGACGATAAGGCCGTCTGCCTTACGGCGAACGGTGACCTTGTAATCGTTCACTCTGTCCTCATCAATCTTTGCCTGGTCAAATGTAACTGTAACATCGTTTCCTTCAACCGCAAGCTCAAGCCTTGCTTCATCTGCAAAATAAGGCTTGATGGATGTGAGATAGCGAGCATCGGTATAAACGAACGTATCGGGCTCCCAGGGAGTTTCCACAGTCCAAGTATAGTCAAAGAAACGCTCTGTTATGACATCGTAGGGACGGATTACGACCTTACCTGCGGCATCTGCCTCGACAATGATAAACTGTGCGGCATTTTTTTCATTCGGCGGCACTGTGCCGTAAACCTTATCAAACTCATCAAGCTCAAAATATTTGAAGCTGCCCGTGCCGACGCAGGTGAAATGCTGCTGATAAATTGAACGGGGGTCGTTGACGGGTGCGTGTGAGTGGCCCGAAAAGTCGATAATCTGCGGATAGTTCATAAGTATATCGGTAATTTCGTCCTCACCCCAATACACGTTGCCGTATACGGTGCCCTGAATATGAGGATGCTGGAAGAAGAAAATCGGCTTGAAGGGGTCTGCCTTGGTTGCAGCATCAAGCTCATTCTTTATCCACTCACGCTTTTCGTCGCTGAATTTACAGCCTCGTGTAGTGGTTACGCTTATGAAATGAAAGCCGTTGATAACAATGTGGTTATCAGGCTCCTGCTCCATAATGGTTCTGAGCTTTCTGAGTGCCGCCTCTTCGCCGCCCTCACAAAAATACTCGTGGCTTGCCATTGTAAGCATCCACTTAGTTTCAGGCTTCACGCAGGTGTCGAGAGTTTTGCGGAAATCTGCAAACTGATCGTCACTGCCGCTGTCTGCAAAATCGCCTACAACATAGAGTGCATCAATGTTTTTATACTCCTGACTTTCGGCATATTCGTAAGCAAGAGCGAGGCCTTTTTCGTAATTTGCAAGCCTTGAGGGGTCCTCACGGTTATAATGAATATCGCTTGAAGCGATGAATCTGAGTATCGGTTTAAACTGTGACATTTTTTGACCTCCGTTTAAAATTTACTGCTGATATTCTAACACAAACGACTGTTATCGGTCAACACAAAGCATCAAAAATATTCTTGACAAGACTTTCGAAAAAGGAATATAATTTTTATATTAAACAGCATTGAAAGGATGACGGCAAAATGAGAAAATTCAACAAAGCAGCTTCTTTTACTCTTGCACTTGTAATACTGCTTACAAGCTTTGTTTCATTTACCGCAGGCGCACAGAAATTCACAAAGGAAGAATGGAACACATATTGGGCAAACGGCAAAGATGAAATTGAAGCCGCGGTTATGCTCACACCCGGCAGTGATGAGAGCGAAAGATATGTATCGTGGTATTCAGATGTTGACAGCGGCAGAGTTATTCTCTCTGATATAACAGGTCAGACAATTAAAGAAGTTGAGGCAACCGCAAAAGCTACACCGCAGGGCGATTACAGACTCGGTGCTGTGCTCACAGAGCTTGAAGCAGGCAAAACCTACGTTTACAGCTGTAAATCAGGCGAATATATGAGCGACAACTACACATTCACAACAGACACTGACAAGAGCTTCACCGCAATGTATTTGACAGATATTCATATCAGCGGTGAAAGCCTTGATGCAGAAGGCATAAGCGACAACGCATACAACCTTGACTATACAATTTCAACAGGCTGTGAAAAAGCACAGTCACAGGGCAAGAGTGTTGACCTCATTCTCTCTGCTGGCGACCAGGGCAGCGACGGTCTGCGCACGGAATATTCGGGTCTTTGTGCAACATCCTTCCTCAAATCAATCCCCACTGCAACAACAGTAGGCAACCATGACAGAAAGAGCGTTGATTACCGCTACTTCACTCACCAGCCCAACACAGCGGATATGCTGCTCAAATCTTATGTCGGCACAGACTACTGGTTTGTAAAGGGCGATGTACTTTTCCTTATCATTGACAGCAACAACATCAGCATGGGCGACCACCGCCGTTTTGTAAAGCAGGCTGTTGAAGCCAACAAGGACGTAAAATGGCGCGTAGCAATGTTCCACCACGACCTCTACAGCGGCAGAATTCCCAGCAGAGAGAGCGAAAATCAATGGTTGAGAATTATGTGGGCACCTATTGCCGATGAATTCGGCTTTGACCTGTGCCTGCTCGGTCACAGCCATTACTACACAATTTCAAACGTGCTTTATAACAATAAAAACGTATCAGCAACAGCTGACGGATGCACTGTTAAAAACGCAGAGGGTACGATTTATATGGTATCCGGCTCCGTTAACCGCCCGAGAGACGATGAGGATATCGGTCTTAACGATGAAATCGGTCACGCATATCTTACACAGGAGAAGATATATAACCTTATTGATTTCTCTGAAGATTCGATTGTAGTCAACTCGTACACAGTTGAGAGTGACGAGAAAATCGGCAGCATAACAATAGAAAAAACAAGCAACGAGGGCGGCCACTCCTACAAGACACCTGCAAGATTTTATTATCCGCTTGTTGAAGCAATCAGCTTCATTGCAGGATTTTTCAACAACATAGGCAGATATTACGACAACCTTCAGCTCGGATTTGACATTCCTCTTTTTGAGGGTCTGTTCGGATAATTCAGGAGATTGCAAATGAAAAAACAGCTCAGATTTAACGATAACGGAAAATTCAGAATTCTCTGCTTCGGCGACCTGCACGAAGCAAACGAATTTGAAACAGAAACAGACCGAGCCAAATTTGAAGATATGCAGCTGCTTATGACAACGGCTGTAAAGAAATATAAACCCGACCTTTGTGTTTTTATGGGCGACACCTATTGCGACACTTACGAGCCCGAAAAAATGCTTGCAAGAATTGTAAAGCCTATTACCGACGAAGGCATTCCGTTTGCGGCTGTGCTCGGCAATCACGAGCATGACAGAGATGAAAAGCCGTTGCTCGATGCTTATTTTGCACACCCCGACTGTCTTTGCTATAATGATGACCCCGAAATTACGGGTGATATGAATTTCAACCTCACCGTAAAGGCAAGCAAGGGCGACAAAACCGTGCTCAACCTTTGGTTTATGGATTCAAACAACGTATGCCCCTCTGCAAACGTATCAATCTATGATTGGGTGCACAAGGATCAGATTGAGTGGTATGAGCGCAAGGCAAACGAGCTTAAAGAAGAAAGCGGCGGAGAGCCTGTGCCCGCAATACTTTTCCAGCATATTCCCGTTACGGAAGAATATGAGGCATTGCGAGAAGCAAAGCCGTGGGAATTTTACAGCTCGGTTGCAGGTCACGCATACCGCAGCAACAAACGCTATGTTGCAAGTGATAAGGTTGTGAGCGGCTATGTGGGTGAAGACCCCTGTGCACCGCAGTACAACGAAGGTCAGTTTGAAAGCTGGAAGAAAACCGGCGATGTCAAGGCGGCATTTTTCGGTCACGACCATCTCAATGATTTTACCTGCTTTGTTGACGGCATTATGATGGGTCAGTGCAAAACAGCAGGCTTCCGATGCTATACAGACGGCTGTCAGAGCTGTGTAAGAATTGTTGAAGTGAACGAGGATGCACCTTCAGATATCAGGACAAGGGTTGTTCATTTCAAAGAGCTTGGGCTCAAATCCAAGAGCCTCGGCCCGATTAAACGAAACCTTAACGACAAGCAGAGCATAACAATGACCGTTATTTCAAAAGCGGCGGCAGGTGCCGCAGCTGTAGGTGCGGCGGCTGTGACGGTTGCTTCGCTTATAAAGAAGGATTAATCATAACCACCAGTTGAACTGGTGGTTATGATTTTTCGACATATTTTATACCACAGTATAATTTTTTTCTTAATTCTTAATGTGGATATTGATTATTGATGAAATAAATGATACATTCATAAATAGAGTACTATACTCATTTTAAACATTTGAAAGGATGATAAGTTATGAAGAAAACAAAGCGAATTCTGGCTGTTATTCTGTCACTTCTGATAATGACAATCGTACCGCTGAACGCATTTGCGGCAAAGCTTGTCGACACAATCGACCTGACCGTAAATGTTGAACCCGGTATGAAAATGGAAAACTATGAGGACTATATCACTATCAATACTCCCGGTGTCACTTTTTACGATGAAGCACACGTATTTATCTCAGAGGTTTTGGAGGGAGGAAGCTATTACCCCAGTTCAGATACCTTTGAGCCCGGATGTGTTTATGAGCTTATGATTATTCTTGACGTAACAGACGGATACGTTTTTGCTCAGAGAGAAGTTGAATTCAAATCCGTCACAGTAAACGGTGAAGATGCATATATCGAAGCATTCCTGGACGAAGAGTATGAGGAAACAGAGTATTACGCAGTTTATGCAACTGTTGAAACAGACAACTGTGTAAAAGAAATTGACATTACAGTTGACACGGTTGCGGGATATATGATTGATGACTATTACCGCTACGTAAAGATAAACAGCATGGGTGTTCAGTTTGAGGAATCACTCGATGACGGCGTAAACGTAACAGATTCGCTTGGCGGTGACCCCTTTGATTATTTCGTTGAAGACGAAGAATACGCGCTTGAAATCTGCCTTACTCCCGCTTATGGATGCGAGTTTTTAAAGGATGATGAAGGTAACATCCGGCTTGAAAGCGTAACAGTAAACGGCGAAGACATTAAATACGATGCATATATTCAAGACAGCAGAGGATATCTCGAATACGTAATAATTAAGCTCAACGTTATTCCTGCGGCTGAAACAGCGATAACCGTTATCGACATAACAGTTGACGAAGACCTCAAAGGCTGTGACGTTGAAGATTATGAGGAATATATCACAATCGAAACAGACGGTGTCAGCTTTGACACTTACGACCCGTATGCTGTATTCGCATATGACTCTTTCTATAACGATGTTTATACATACGAAGGCGGCGAAAACTACTGGATCTGTATGAATTTCGTAGCGGAAGACGGATATTTTTTCGACCCTGTCGGTGTTGTTATTAGAGTAAACGGTGAGGATTACGCATACGTTGATTACGATTCATACGAACATGAAGACGGCATTACTGTTGAATACGTTTATGCAGAATATAACACAGGTTACCTCGGCAACTTCTTTGACAGAGTTATTGCTTGGTTCAGAAACATTTTTGAGACAATAGGCAACTTCCTTTTCGGATGGATTCCGTTTTAAGCTTATGAGCATATAAAAACGCAGGCACGGCAGTCTATACAAACTGCCGTGCCTTAATTAATGCTGTTTAATCTGAATTAAAGGTTAAGAAAATCTTTGCGATACTTAACGCCAAAGAACTCTGCAAGCTCTACCATCTCGCTGTCCTTGATAGTGTTGACTCTGGGCATATGAGCGGTGAGCATATAAATCTGTGCAGCCTTTTCAACTGTTTCGATAAGACCAAAGGTTTCGTCCATTGTCTTGCCTGCGCCATAAATACCGTGCATGCCCCATACAACAAGGCGGAACTCTTCCATCTTCTTTGCTGTTGCCTCGCCGATTTCGTTTGTGCCGCAAAGCATCCAGGGAAGAACACCCACACCGTCGGGGAAAACAACGATACACTCTGTGCACATCTCCCAGAGAGTATGTGTGAACTTCTTCTCGTCAAGCTCGTGAATATAGTTCATAGCAAGTGTATTTGTGGGGTGAGAGTGCATAACAACACGGTTTTCGGGGTCAACACGAAGACGTGCCATGTGGCTCATAAGGTGAGCAGGAAGCTCGGATGTGAACTTGCCGCCGTCTGCATAGCCCCAGAGAAGCTCTGCCGTTGTGCCGTCTGCTGCAATGCGGATAATGCCGAGGTTGTTTTCGGGGTCATCCATAACATTCTTGAAGTACTTGCCTGTACCTGTAACAATAAAGATTTTGCCGATAAGCTCTGTTGCGTCAAAGCCTGTGGGAATGGTGCGGATTACGCTGTTGAGGTCGAGGTATTCGGCAACCTCTTTTTCATCAAGCATATAGCTGATGTTGCCGCCGTTGCGCTCATCCCAGCCGAGACGGTACATATTGGCGGTTGTTGCCTGCATCTCTTTGACAAATTTTGCTGTTAAGATATCTTTCATTTTACACATCTCTTTCTATAATTTGTTCGAAACTACCCGATTATTATAACACGATAAGCTGTTTCAATCAACTGTGATTTTGCTCAATTTAATTATTGAAATAAGAAAATTATTATGCTAATATGAAACCAAGAGGTGATTATAATGGTAAAATCAACCAAATACTCAATCCCCTATCAGATTTTCACGGTAATTATCGGTGCAATGCTGATGGGCTTTATGTGGCGTGTGCGAGGCACACACGGCTGGGGCTCTTCCTGGGGTCTGCTTGCCGCAGGTTTTATGTTCACAATGTTCATTACAATGGTCAAAGGCGAAAGAAAAAAGCTCAACTTCGGTTGGCTTGCAATAATCTCGCTTGTTTTTATGCTGACAACGCCTGCCTGGGGCACGTTGCTCGGGCAGATTACGGGCGTTATCTTTGAGGCAGAAGACCTTGTTGACCTTATACCGCTCAACAGTGCTTATGCAAGCGACGTTTACTGCTCTGTACCGTCTGCTCTGTACATAATGCTGAGCCTCGGCTTCGGTCTGGCTTCGCTTTTCGGCATATTCCTGGGTCAGAGCTTCAGCGCAAAGCAGTGGAAGATGAAGGACTATATAATTCTTCTTGCCGTATTCTTTGCCGTTGACCTTATAAGCAAAGCAACAATCCCCCACCTTATTCTTTCGGCAATTCAGCCACAGGCTGTTGAGGTGTTTGAGGCAGGCTGTAAGGTGCAGGGAATTGAAGGCAGTGCCTGGCAGGTATATATGCAGCACTTTGACGATGTTTCATGGGCAAAGAAAATCATAGGCGGCAGAAACTATTTTCAGTCTGTCGAAATGATTACTTATGCAATAAAAAGCGTTGCAGTGCTTATTACAACCCGCTTTATTATAAAAGACAAGCGTGCGGCAACAACAGGCTTTGTCGTATGCGGTGCATTTGCTCTTTCAATTACGGTGTCCGACCTTTTCTTCTATTTCGGAGACGGCGGCTATCACATGCTGGGCGAAAATTATTTCGGCGCAAACGTTGCTCCCTGGAGCTGTTGGGAATACTTCACGGGCTTTATTGCAGGCGGCATTATAACGGCATATATGCTCGGCATTAAGGATGAAGAGGATGTAACCGACCTTGCATTCGCAAAGGTACCCGATAAGGCCGCAAGCATTCTCACATTTATACTCGGCTACCTGTTCCTCATAGGTGTCAATATTGTCCGTCCCGTACTCGAGAGATATGACGAGAGCAAGCTGCAGATTCTCTATGTTGTAATATCTGTTCTTGTTGCGGTTGCACTTGTTGCAGTACTTGCAAAAAAGTGGGGTATTGCCGCAGAGAAGACAAATATGGTAAAGGTTTCCTCTACCCTGCTTCCGCTGTTTATGGCACTTATTTTCGTATCATATATGTTCCTCTGCTCTGAAAGCTACAGAAACTACACAAGCATTACAATGGTGCATAACCTGCTTGTTGTCGCTTCGCTCATAGCAGTTACCGTATGGTGCGGTGTACACACAAAGAAATATCTGGCAAAATAAGATTAGGCAAATTTAAAAGTGACTTGCATCGGTGCATTACCTTTGCAAGTCACTTTTCATTTAGTTCCTTTTGATTACTGAGCTTGACCCTGCTCTACAAGGTCCCAGACCATATCGGGATAGTCAGACATAATTGTGTCTGCGCCGTTTTTGATAAGATATGCGGCATCTTCCGCATCGTTGATTGTCCAATACTGAACGGCAATATCATACTGATGAGCGTAGTTGATAAAATCACGTGTGCCTGTGTTGATAAGGTCTGCCGCACTGCTGCCGTAAGGAATCTGAAGTGCTACGTAGGAAACGTTTGCATCATTGAGGTCCCAATCCATACGTGAGAAGAAATAGAACTGAAGAACCTCGATAACGTCTGCGGAACGGGGCATATCGGGATAATTACGCTTCATGTAAGCCGCAACGTCAGGCTGGAAGGTCGCCCAGATAACTCTGTCCTTCATACCTCTGCTGTTGACAATTTCGTAAAGCTTGTCTGCAGCCTCGTAGCCCTGGAAATTCATACTCTTGATTTCGATGATGTATCTGTACTCTTTGCCGTTGCTGTTGGCTTCGATAAGGTCAATAACCTCTGCACAGGTTGCAACACGGAGATTATCCGGAATATCTTCGCCTCTGAGGCCTCTGTAAGGATATTCGCCGTTGAGCTCAAAATTCTCACCGAGGTTGAGCTCGTGTGCTTCTTCAAAGGTGAGCTGTGAGGCAAGCACGTTGCTCTTGCCGTATTTTTCCACAGCATCTGAAGTTGCATCAAAAGTGAGGTCGTGGAGAAGAATAAGCTCGCCGTCCTTTGTAAGCTGAACGTCAAACTCAAATGTATCAACACCAAACTCATCAGCATTCTCAAGCATTTTTTCAAATGCCATAAGCGTATTCTGCGGAGCAACGCCTGCACCGGAGCGGTGAGCAGATATATCGGGGTTGCCGTACTCGTTGATATATGCGTTTGTTGCGTTTTCGTTAATGATAACCTGAGTGCCGGGCTTATCGTCAGCACCCATAGTCAGCATAATCGGGATAAGCATAACAACGCTTGTCACCACATAATAAATTTGCTTGAACGTTAACAATATACTTGCAAAAGTCATTGTCATTCCCTACCTTATTTTCTTATTTTGACTATTCAATTATATCTTGTCATTTTAAAATGTCAATAGTATATAAACATTTTATTAACAGTTCTGACATAAAAAGTAAAAAGCGATTGAATTATCGGCACATATATGCTATAATTTCAAACCGTATTAAGTATAAAGGGAAGAAAAAATATGTCTGAAGCAATGTTTTTGGTTTTTGAGCTTATAGGCACGGTTGCCTTTGCGGCATCGGGCGCCATAACAGGAATCACAAAAAAGATGGATATTTTAGGCGTAGGCACGCTTGGAATAGTAACAGCCGTCGGCGGAGGCGTACTGCGTGACGTAATACTCGGTCTGACACCACCGGCAACCTTCAGCAATCCCGTTTATGCGCTTGTTGCGCTTGCGATATCGGTTATAATATTCATACCTGCCGTGCACAAATTTCTTTTTAAAAATTACCGCATATACGAGCTGATTATGCTGATTATGGATTCTCTGGGCCTTGGTGTTTTCACGGTGGTAGGTATACAGGTTGCAATGCATAGGGCTGACAATCCGAACGTTTTTCTGCTGATATTCGTCGGCATGATAACAGGAATAGGCGGCGGAGTAATGCGTGACGTTCTTTCAAAGCACACACCGTACATATTCAAAAAGCACTTTTATGCCTGTGCATCATTTTTCGGTGCGGTTACCTGCATTGTGCTGTGGAAGCTTGCAGGCGAGCATATTGCGGTAATAGCAGGTGCGGCGGTTGTGCTTGTGCTCAGACTGCTTGCGGCACACTTCCGTTGGAGTCTGCCAAAGGCAAAATTTGAAGGCAAACAAGAAGAGGTTACTCAATAAAAACACGACAAACTCACAAAATAAAAATCAGGAGGATTTTACAACAAATCTTCCTGATTTTTTATTACTGCTTTATTCTAAAAAACAATGTCTTTATTCAAATTATTCTTTGTGCGTGTTCTCGGTGGCTTTATCGAAGTCTCAGTTGCAGAGAATGTCGGTTTCCATATATCTGACGCCCATATCGTAGAGCATTTTTGCATCCTCAAGGGTGTTTACTGTCCAGAAAGAAACGCCGATGCCTGCATCGAGGGCAAGCTGAATTGAAGCCTGATTGTTTCTGTCAAAGTTGGGTGAAAGCCAGACGTTATCGCCTACTGCCTGTGCGGCGGCAATGTTTTCGGCTGTAATTTCGTCGATAAGATACCAGAGCTCAATTGAGGGGTCAAGCTTATGAATAACCTTGAGCTGTTCAAGGTCAAAGGATATAACAATTGCCTGCTCGGTCAGACCCTTTGCCTTTACAGCATCAACGACAGTGTAAAGCAGGTCGTAATTATCTGCTTTGATTTCAATCTGCGGTCTGGTTTTTGTGCCGACAAAAACATCGAGATACTCATCGAGCGTAGGAATTCTGAGGTCTTCATATTTCCAGAAATTAGCGCCGCTCTTGTAGCTGAAGGTTTTGAGCTCGGCAAGCGTATAATCCTTAACCTCGCCGTATTGGCAGAAGCGTGCATCCGTTGAGCTGTTGTGAATAACAACCCACTCGTTATCCTTGGTAAGGTGAATATCACACTCGGCTGTGTAATAGCCGTTTTTGACGGATTCTTCGAAAGCGGGAAGTGAATTCTCCGGTGCAAGTGCGCTTACACCGCGGTGAGCCGTAAGATAAACGGGGTCTTCGGGTGAGCCGATACCTGCCTCGGAAATTGAAATAAGCTGTTGAGGTTGGTTAAAAATCTTTGCAATATGTACCACCGGAGTGTAGGGAGAAAAATAGATAGGCACGAGGATAAGCGTAATGATTTTGTTGATAAAAGGAAGCATTTTTATATCACCTTTCATAGGAAATTTTAAGCAAAAACATTATATCACTTTGCCGATATAAAAACAATAGCAAATAGAAATTATCGGGAAGTCGCAAACGCTGTCCCCTACAAAGCATAACACCTTTGTCGCTATTTACTAAAAGCAGGCAAACGAAATTGTTCTTATTAACGAAGTTTAATTTATTGATTGAAAAGAAAAAAGAATAATGTTAATATATTTGTAATAACAAAAGGAGCGTGAATGCTTTTATGACTTTTTTATTTAAGATTATAGGTTTCATTCTTGCGGTTATCACTCCGCTGGCATCGCTTATAGTTGTTGACCCTACGGTGCCCTTTGACAAGGAAATTGCCGTTGCAGAAGAAAAGGTCGGCGGCTTTATGAAGGGTGTATGCCACGCAAGAGAGCAGTATGATTTGCTGACTGATGCAAACATCGGCTGGATTCGTGACGACATTCCCTTTGCATTTAACAAAGACGGCTCACTTTCACAAAGCTACATAAGCTGGAAGGCAGAGATGCAGGAATATGCCGACCGAGGCATTAAAGTTATGGCAATAACCCCCTACCCCGAAGATTTTATTGAATACGGCCTTGACCCGAGAGACGAAGCAAACAAAAAAGCAATTCAGGATATTGCACTGTTTTATCTCAACGACCTTAAAGACATTGCAGGCGCAATACAGGTTACAAACGAAATGGGTATTGACCGTTTCACTCTGCCCCTAACACTTGAAGAGGCTGCAGATTTCATAGGCATGCAGCTTGAAGCTATGTACCCCGAAAGAGGCGATATCATCATCGGCTACAACCTCGGCGGTCTTGCAATTCTTCAGCTTCCCGGTCTTATGAAGGACTATCATCAGTACTGCGACTACGTAGGCCTTGATATGTACCTCGGCTGCTTTGAGCCTGTGCTCAAGAACCCTAATCAATATATTACAATTCTCAACTTTGTAAGAAGAATTACAGGTAAGCCTATCATTATGTGCGAATTCGGTTACATCGGTCTCGGAGAGCCGAAATCGAAGGAAGAAAAGCAGGCAATTCTTGAAAGCTACGGCTACAGCAGTGAAAAGGAAGCACGTGAGCATATTGACGAATTCATTGCAAATCTTCCCGAAGACCTTGCTGATGAATTTGACAAATATGCTGACCAGACACCCGAATTCAGAGCAAGCCAGATGTTTGACGGCGAATATTCAAACCACCTTTACAGAGAGCTTCAAGAGGGCTTCGGTCTTTACGGATTCCCCCACACTCACGAAGGCCAGGCAGACTTCTTCTCTTATGTAATCCCCAAGGTGCGCAACCTTGATTATGTTATAGGTATGTTTGTCTACTGCTGGCAGGACAGCGGCGACTGTTACGTTTGCGGCCAGGTTGACTGCCCTGTTGAAACAAAATGGGGCCTTGTAGACTATGAGGGCAAACCCAAGCCATCATACTACGCAGTAAAAGAGGCTTTTGCTGACTAAAACAGTTAATCGGCACGGCAGTTTAACCTGCTGTGCCGATTGTTATATTTCAACAAAAAAGAGAACAGAAATCGGTCACCCCAATATCTATTCTCTATTATTTATTCAATATTATCTTTTACTTGTCGCTTACCATATCTGCCATTTTACCGCATTTTTTCCAGATTACATCTGCTTTAGCGCACCATTCCTCGAAGCCTGAAGGGGTTTCGGGGAATTTTTTGTAATGACCCGAAATCTTACCGCCGTTTATTACAGCTTTGAGCAGAGCGATTATCGTTGAGATACGAAGCTTACCCGTTACAATTCCTTTTATAAATCGGTAAGCCATAGTGAGAATTTCACCTATAGAGAATTTGGGCATACCGCCCTCACCCATTGCGATAAAGTTTTTTGTGCTGAAAATAAGGTCATTTGCAAAGAAATACTCATTTTCTTGAGCACTTGACGCAACAGCACCTATAAGCACAGCCATCTGGTTTGCAAAGTCTGCGCCCTGTGCATCAATATATTTCTTATTTACAAGCCAGAGGTTATCACGGCTGCACTCCTTGCCCGATTTGAGAAGCGGAAGAATAACCTCAAGTGCGGCATCCATCTGCACCATAGCCGCTGTTACACCCTCACCGCAGGAGGGCTTTGTAATACAAGCAGCATCGCCAAGAGCAATAAATGCATCAGAAACAAGAGAATAAGGCGGACGTCGGTAAGGAGTGAAACCACGCTCAAAATAATCAACCTTATGCGGTGTAAGCTCAACTGCCGATTCAAACTCCTTATAAACCTTTTCGCACATATCAAAGCTGAGGTTGGCACCTATGCCGAGAATTGCACCGTTGGGGTTATGCTGCGGTGCTTCCCAGGTCTTATAGAAAGGCCAGGAGCGGAGATTCATTTTGTCATCGGGGTTAGTAAAGCTTATGTAGCGAAGTACAACGTAGAACATATCCGTCGGGTCAATTTCAAAGGTTTCGACCCCGTAGCTTTCGGGCAGACTGCGTCTTACAACAGCAGGAATACCGGAGCAATCTGCAACAAGCCTTGCAGATATGTTTATCTCTTCGCCGTTACTGCAGCACTTTACACCTGTTATCTTGCCATTTTCATATATACAGGATATAAATTCGGTTTCGTACGCAATTTCTGCGCCGCCCTCGATTGCCCAACGGTTGAGGCGCACGGTATAATCGTGCATGTGCATACCGACGACCTTGCCGGGAGAATACTTGGGATAGTGGCCGAAAGCCGAACAGACATGAGTGCTGTCAAACTCGAAGGCATAGTCCTCACCCTTTACAGGCCAAGGAATGCCGAATCTGTCAAAATCCTCTCTGCCGACGTGAAAAATGTCGTATTTCGTGCCGACCTTTTCCACCGGCTTTGAATCAATAACAAGAACGCTGATACCGTTTTCGGCAAGCTTGCGTGCAAAATAGCTGCCTGCCGTTGCCGCACCGACAACTATTACGTCGTAACTGTTTTTCATAAAGTTACCTCCGACAAGTTTATAAAAAAATTGTAGCATATAAATTCCTATATTGCAATAAAAATCAGCGTTCCGATTTTAGCAACGCATAATAACAAGCGTCGCAGATACCTTGATTATTCCAATCGGAGCTGCGCAGAGTTCCCTCATATTTCATGCCGCATTTTTTCATTACCTTACCGGAATTCGGGTTTCTCGGGTCGTGCCTTGATTCAATACGGTTTACATCTACCTCATCAAACAAAAAATCCATAACTGCCTTGAGGGCTTCTGACATTATTCCCTGATACCACCATTTCCTGCCGAGGCAGTAACTGATTTGCATTGAAGAAACTTCCTCATTCATAAAACCTACAGCAATAGCACCAATCGGCTCATCACCGTTTTCTTTCAAAACAATACCCCAATGATAGTATTTATCGTTATTATACTGTTTCACCCAATCATCCATTATGCTTTGGCTTTCTTCTTGATTAGAATGAGTTTTCCACATTAAAAACTTTGTTACTTCCGGGTCGGATGCCCAATTCTTAAACATTGCCGGTGCATCTTCGCTGACATATCTTCTTAAAACCAATCTGTCAGTTTCTAACCTTTGTGTTCCGCAGTGTTTCATAATTCTTTCACCACTCATCATATTCCGTAGAAATATCTTTTAATATTATCTGCATCGGGATAATTAAATTTATCAATCGCCCCTATTACTTCGCTTACATCATATTCCAAGTCAATTGTTTTCACATCAACATTTCCGTTTTCTATATTCACAATGCCTGTGCGTGCAATATTTTCATCCTGCGCAGGGCAACCAAGCGAGCCGACATTTATATAAAATTTATCGCCTTTGCAAATATTTCTGCAATGGTTATGACCGTATAAGATAATATCGCCTTCAACATCGGCAAACATCTTATCTAAATCCGTTTTGTCAGGATTCATTTTGTCGTTGATATAGTGGCCATCACTGTCCATACAGTAATGCCTAACCGTCAAGGCATAGCCATCACACGTTACACTAACCTTGTACGGTAAACTCCTGAGAAAATCAACCGATTCCTTTGACAGCAGGCTGTGCTCCCATTTGTGATGTTTCATTTCCTCGTATTCCATATTTTCTTCATTGGGATAATCGCTCGGCATTTCATCAAGCAGGTATTGTTCGTGATTTCCACGCACAGCAATCAAATTAGGAATCCGCATCAAATATTGTACGGTCTCTTCGGGGAAAGGACCGATTCCGATTATATCTCCACAGCAAATAATTTTATCGCATCCCGACTGCTGTAATTCTTTCACAACAGCTTTAAGTGCGGTAAAATTGTTATGTATATCTGTAATTACACCTATTTTCACAGTATCACCTGCTGTCCGTTTAAAGATATAAATTATTATATCATTACTTGCAAAGCAATTCAATATTTATGCGTAACAAACACATCGTAGGGGCGCTCATCGGGCGTCCGCCGTAAAAGAGATATGTCGATGGATAACGGGCGATTCGTGAATCGCCCCTACGCAATAACAATAAGAGTGATATATTTTTTGCAAGCGGAGACGAAACGTCCAGTATGCTAACGTGTATTTTCGGAATGCCGGATGTTATAATTACACATTTCACCTTGCAGGATTTGTTGTGATGTGATATATTTGTTTTAAATAAAAGCGTTACGGAGGAATTGGTATGGCTAAAAAGATTATTTCGGCACTGCTTGCGGTTTTATTTGCTTTTTGCAGTGTTACAGTTGCCTTTGCTCAGGATACTGCGGCAAGGCTTTACACCGTTTACGGTGACGGTATGCTTTTTCAGCAGAACAAGGCGGCAATTTTTGCAGGTGAAGGCGAGCCCGACAGTGTAATTACAGCCCGACTTCTCAACGAAAACTCCTGGCCGATACGTACAGCCTCGGGCAGAGTAAACAACGACGGCACGTTTGAAATATCGTTTATTGCACCTGCAGGCGGTTACAACCAATACACCGTTGAGCTGACACAGGACGGCGACAAATTTGCAGTGCTCGAAAACGTTGTTTTCGGTGAGCTGTGGCTTGCAAGCGGACAGAGCAATATGATGTTCCCGCTCGGTCAATCCTTAAAGGGAATTGAAATGATGAACAGCGGCAAAAAGGCAAGCCCGTGGCTGAGAATATGCTACGAGCCCCCATATCCGACATACAACGGCACTGATGCTATACCTGCCGAGCCGCAGAACGATATTATTGACGTGAAGTGGTTTGACGGCGAAAGCCCTAATATTTACGGTATGAGCGCAGTTGCTTATTTCTTCGCAGAAAAGCTGATGGCAGAGCTTGATATGCCCGTAGGCATTCTCAACTCCTCTCTCGGCGGCTCATCTATAAGAAGCTGGCTTTCAAGAGAAGCGATTGATGCAGACAGCACACTAAAAAAAGAGTTTATTGACAACGGTCTTTACATAGAAAAATCGGCCTGGAACGAAAACGAAACAGACATATATGCCGATATGACGGCAAACTACAACCTGCGCACACACGCTTACCGCAACTTCCGTCCGTCGGGTCTTATATGGTACCAGGGTGAAACCGACCTCTTCGGCCGAATAGGCACTGATATATATGCACACAGCTTTGATGCTCTGCAGCAGATGTACACCGATATGTTTGATTTCGGTGATGAATTCTTCCCCGTAATTTACACACAGATTGCTCCCTATCCATACGGCGAACACGCAATGAGCGAATGGAACCTCGGCTACACACAGATACAGTCGGCTCTGCCCGAAAGCCGAGCTATGATCACGCTTTACGACCTGCCGCTCACCTATCTGCCGGAGGTAGGTGTAATTCACCCCTCAACCAAACAGCCCGTCGGTGAGCGTATGGCAAAGGCGGCACTCGGTATGGTTTACGGAAAAGGTGAAACCTACACAGCCGCTTCGGTTGCTTCAAGCGAAATAAAGGATTCAAGCATTTACGTGACGCTTAAAAACACAGGCGACGGCATAAAGGCTGACAGCAATTATCTTAAAGGCTTTGCAATATGCGGTGAAGACGGAATTTACGTGCAGGCGCAGGCTGAAATCGTATCATCCGACACGGTAAGAATATGGAATGATGACATCGTAAGCCCTGTAAGCGCAAGCTACGCATACTGCACACTCAACACCTACTCAAGCCTTTACACCGAGGTTGAAGGCGAGAGGTTTATGCCCGTCAGCCCGTTTGTGACAAAGGTAATTCCCGGTGCTGTATATTGGGCAGACAAGACCTGGGCAGAGTGCGAGCTTGACAAGGTGTGGCACCTGCTGCCCGACCCGCACAGCGCAGAATTTGACACCTGGAAGGCAGAAGGCGCAGAGGTTGCACTTACTGCAGACAGTGCATACAACGGAGAAAAGGGTCTCAGCGTAAAATCTACAGATGAAAGCTTCACCGTAAAACCCGTACAGCTTTTCAAGGTTGATAACGTTAAACCCTTCCAGGACACGGCAACAGACTGGAGCAAATACGGCAAGATAAGCTTTATGGCACGCAACAACGGCACTGCAGACGTTACGCTTAATTCAATGAAAATATATGTTAATTCAACCCGTTGGTATTCCCCTGCAGTTGACGGAAGCAAGGACAGCGCATATATCCTGCCGGCAGACGGCAAGTGGCACGAGATAACACTTGACCTTGATAAGCTTTATCGCTCCGCTAACGAGTGCGGCTTTACATACGCTAATGAAAAGTTAGACTATGTCTTTAAATTCCAGCTTGATTTTTCGGGTGAAAATGCAGATATAAGCATTGATTCTTTTGAATTTGCTCCCTCTGCAGAAAATGTAGGCACACGCTTTGAAGCTGACATAGCCGACGCAGACAACGCTTTTGAATTTATAAGCGCAATGTTCACAATGTTTATAGGTTTCTTTGCAAATTTATTCTGATACAGCAAAAGAACAGCCGATTATCTGACAGATAATCGGCTGTTATAATTTTATAACTTAGATTAAAGTGAAATCTCCATTGCGCAGTTGTAAAGGTCCTTATCAATTGTCTTGGACATTTCAAGTGCTTCGTTAATGTCGTGGTCTGTAATCTGTGCACCGTGCATTACGACAACACGGTTGCTCTTGCCCTCGTGAAGAAGGTGAACAGCCTTGTAACCCATCTGGCTTGCTGTAACACGGTCACGTACTGAGGGTGAACCGCCACGCTGAATATGGCCGAGAACGATTGAACGAGCCTCAACACCTGTTTCTTCCTCAATCTTCTTTGCGATTTCATCAACAGTAATACCGTCACGGAAACGAACGCCCTCAGCAACCATAACGATGAAGTGGTTCTTGCCGGTTGCCTTTGTACGCTTAATCTTTTCGATAACGTTCTTTTCGATATCGTAGGGGATTTCGGGGATAACGATAGCTGTTGCACCTACAGCGATACCTGCATTAAGTGTAAGGTAGCCTGCACGTGCGCCCATAACCTCAACAACCATACAGCGGCTGTGGCTTTCGATTGTGTCACGAAGACGGTCTACAAGTGCCTGAACTGTGTTAAGGCAGGTGTCAAAGCCGATTGTATAGTCTGTGCAGACAATGTCGTTATCAATTGTGCCGGGGATTGCAACACAGGGAAGACCAAAGTTTGAAAGGTCACGTGCGCCACGGAATGAACCGTCGCCGCCGACAACAACAAGGCCCTCAATGCCGTGCTTCTTTGCAATTTCTACGCCCTTGCGTACAGCCTCTTCGCCTCTGAACTCGGGGCAACGTGCTGTATAAATCTTTGTGCCGCCGCGATGAATGATATCGCAGACGTTACGCATATTAAGGTCGATAAAATCCTCTTCAAGAAGGCCCTTGTAGCCGTAACGGATACCGACAACCTCCATACCGAGATAGCAAGCTGTACGAACAACTGCACGGACAGCAGCGTTCATACCGGGTGCGTCGCCGCCGCTTGTAAGAACACCGATTTTTTTCATAACTCAAATCTCTCCTATGTCTAATATGTCTAATCAATTGTTTTCTATATTACACTAATTAAAAATTATGTCAAGCATTTAGCGCAACTTTTCACTGAAAAACGACATTTTCCGCCCCTAAAACACGCTTGAGCTCATTTATAAGCGGTTCATTCACATCAACGGCAATTGCTTTTTGTGAATACTTCTTACTGTCATTATAGTAAAAATAAGCGGGAGTGTTTCCGTCAAAAATTGCAAGCAGGTTTTCTGCTCTCTTTGCCGCCTCGCTGTCTGCTGACGGCACACGCAGAAACAGGCCGTGTTTAACCTTTTTGCTCTGCGTTTTTTCATCAAGCTTATCAGCCTCAGGGCAAGGTGAAACAGTATCGCACACAATGCTCGGCTCCTTATCCTCACGAAGGCTGAGCCTTCCCTTGAGAAGCACAATATTGCCCGCCATAAGCAGTGATGAGCTTGCCGCAACGGTTTTCGGGAAAAGAAGCGCCTCTATATTGCCGCTCATATCCTCGAGCGTGATAAACGCCATTTCGGCATTACTGCGTGTAACCTTTTTCTTAACGGAGGTTATAATACCGAGCACGCTCACCTGCGAATTATCGGCATAGCTCTCCCCTTCCGTCAAATCAAAAATGCTTGCACAGCCAAGCTTGTCCGCAAGCTGAGAATAGCCTGCCATCGGGTGACCGCTGACATAAAAGCCGATAACCTCTTTTTCTTTGAGGAGCTTTTCATCGGGCGGAAGCTCGTCCGCCTTAGGAATATCGGGGCCTGCGTTGCTTTCTTCGCCAAGCAGGCTGAAGAAATTCATCTGACCGCTCAAGGCACCGTTACGGTCACTCTCAAGCTCGGAAATAATTGAGGGCAGCATAATAAGCATCTGCCTGCGATTGAGGCCCATACCGTCGAGCGCACCGCTGTAAATAAGGCTTTCTACTGCACGGCGGTTGAAATTGCGCGAATAGACACGCTTGCAAAAACTGTAGAAGCTTTCAAACCTGCCGTTTTTCTCACGCTCTTCAACAATAGTGCCGATAAGCGCTCTGCCGAGATTTTTGATAGCAAGCAGACCGAAAAGTATCTTACCGTCCTTTGCGACAAAGCCCTCATAGCTTGAATTGACATCGGGCGGCAAAACAGAAATACCGAGTCTGTTACACTCGTTTATATATCCGCTGACCTTTGCTGTCTGGTCGAGCACGCTTGTGAGGAGTGCCGCCATAAATTGGTGCGGATAGTGCCGTTTTAACCACGCCGTACGGTATGCGACAAGTGAATATGCCGCAGCGTGAGATTTGTTGAAGGCATAAGAAGCAAACGAGGACATATCCTCAAAAATCGAATTGGCTGTAGCGGCATCAATGACGTTTTTTGATGCACCCTCAATAAACGTCATACGCTCTTTTTCCATAACGTCGTGCTTCTTTTTTGACATTGCACGGCGCACAACGTCTGCCCTGCCGTATGAGTAGCCTGCAAGTTCACGGAAAACCTGCATAACCTGCTCCTGATAAACCAGACAGCCGTGCGTTACTGAAAGTATCGGCCTGAGCCTGTCCGTTTTATACACAGTTTTTTCGGGATTTTTGCGATTCTTTATATAGGTATCTATCGAATCCATAGGTCCGGGACGGTAAAGTGAAATAACGGCTATAAGGTCCTCAAGACATTCGGGTTTTATGCGTGTAAGCACAGAACGCATACCCGCAGATTCAAACTGAAAAACGCCGTAGGTCTGACCCGAAGAGAAAATTTCATAGGTTTCGGGCTCATCAATCGGAATTTTTTCAATACCAAAATCGGGCTTTATCTCCCTTACTGCCTTTTCTGCATCGGATATGACGGTGAGGGTTTTAAGGCCGAGGAAATCCATTTTTAAAAGACCGAGCTCCTCAAGAGTGGTCATTGTATACTGCGTAACGGCAAATTCATCACTTAAAGCAAGCGGAACGTAATCCTTAACCGGGTCACGGGTGATAACAACACCTGCAGCGTGCTTTGAAGCGTGGCGAGGCATACCCTCAATCTGCATTGAGTTGTCAATAAGCTCACGCACGGTATCGTCGTTTTCATAGCGTGTGCGAAGGTCTGACGAGCGTGCAAGCGCTTTTTCGAGCGTTATACCAAGCTCAAACGGAATGAGCTTTGCAACCGAATCGACCGTAGCATAAGGCAGACCCATTACCCTGCCGACGTCGCGCACCGCCGCCTTTGCGGCAAGCGTACCGAAGGTTACAATCTGCGAAACGTGGTCTGCGCCGTATTTTGAAATAACATAGTCGATTACCTCGTGCCTGCGCTCATAGCAGAAATCTATATCAAAATCGGGCATACTCACTCTTTCGGGGTTGAGAAACCTCTCAAAAAGAAGATTGTATTTCATAGGGTCTATGCCCGTAATGCCTATGCAATATGCGGCAATGCTGCCTGCACCCGAGCCTCTGCCCGGACCGACGGGAATGCCCTTGCTTTTTGCATAACGCACAAAATCGTGAACTATAAGATAATAATCTGTATAGCCCATTTTATTTATAATCTTAAGCTCGTATTCAAGCCGCTCTTTATACTCCTGCGGTGCATTTTCACCATAGTGAGAAACAAATCCATCACGGCACATACGGGCAAAATATTCAAAGTGGTCTTCACCGCCCGGTGTATCGAAATTGGGCAGCTTTGTGTTGCCGAATTCAATGTTAAGGTTGCATCTTTCGGCAATTTTTGCGGTATTTTCTACAGCCTCCGGTGTATCGGCAAAAACGGCACGCATTTCATCTTCACTCTTGAGATAAAACTCGTCCGCTTCAAACTCGATACCTGTGTTTTCACCGAGGATGTGGTTAGTCTGTATACAGATAAGAATCTGTTGGATTTTTGAATCTTCCTTACGGATATAATGAACGTCGTTCGTTGCGACAAGGCCTATGCCCGTTTCTCTTGAAAGACGCTTTAGCAGTGGAAGAACACGAAGCTCTTCTTCAATGCCGTGATTTTGTATTTCGATAAAGTAGTTATCCTTGCCGAAAACCTCACTGTACCAAAGAGCGGTCTGCTTTGCACCTTCATAATCGCCTCGCAGAAGTGCCTGCGGAACTTCGCCGGCAAGGCAGGCTGAAAGCGCAATTATACCCTCGTGGTGTTTTTCAAGCAGCTCACGGTCAACACGTGGCTTGGTATAAAAGCCCTGTGTCCACGCATCCGAAACAAGCTTTATGAGGTTGCCGTAGCCGATTTCGTTTTCGGCAAGCAAAATAAGGTGATAACGCTCGTTATCTATTCCGTGCACCTTATCAAACCTTGAGCGTGCGGCAACATAAACCTCACAGCCGATAATGGGCTTTACGCCCTGTGCAACAGCCTCTTTGTAAAAATTGATTGCACCGAACATTGCGCCGTGGTCGGTAATGGCGAGGCTTGTCTGACCGAGTGCCTTAGCAGCAGCAATAAGCGGCTTGATACGGCAAGCACCGTCAAGCAGGCTGAACTCACTGTGAAGATGTAAATGTGTAAAGCCGGACATACAGCCCCTCCTCTCTGATTTTTACCGATAGTTTAATCCTCGCTGTTTGCTATGCTTACAATTTTGTTAAGTCTGTGGTGGATACCCGAGCGTGAAAGGCTGACTGAAAGCAGTGCACCGATTTCACGAAGGCTTGCCTCGGGATACTCTTCACGCAGGTTGGCAATTTCACGAAGGTCTTCCGATA
The DNA here is from genome assembly GCA_045604525.1 of Acutalibacteraceae bacterium. Classification (GTDB taxonomy): domain Bacteria; phylum Bacillota; class Clostridia; order Oscillospirales; family Acutalibacteraceae; genus UBA8612. Next base: position 91,108 of record JAZUOH010000043.1, on the reverse strand, counting down.
AGCCTTCAAATCTGCCGTCTGCTTTAAGGCGGCGGATAGCCTCACGCTGTTCACTTGAAGCGGCGGCCGACCTGCCTATATTGGCCGTTTCAAAATTCACCTTGCGGTTAATTCTGTTACGCACGTCTTTTTCAATTTTTATTTCCATTATCTCAAAGGCACTCTTCTGCGCACCCATTGTCATAAGCAGGTCTTCGATAACCTCGCTCTTCTTAATATAAACAACGTAGTTATTTCTGCGCCTTGTCATTTTCGGTATGACATTGAGCTCCTGCAAGAGATTGAGCATATCATCCGCCAGATGAAGATAAGGGAAAAGAAACTCAAGCTGATAGCTCTTCTGCGGGCTCGTAACCGTAGCACACGCAAGAAACGCACCTCGCACAAAGGCGGCATGACAGCAATCCTCCGAGAAATTTGCACGGTTGATTCGCACACCGACGGTGTTTTCGGAAATACCGAAGGCTGAAAGCACCCGGAGCCTGTCCTCCCTTCGGTTGACAGACACGGAGAATTTGCCCGAAGCAGATTGTTTTACGGCAGGCGGTGTGCCGATAATCCTGCCGACAGCCTGCGAATAAAGCAGAGCCGTACCTTCGTGCTCCGTGACAAGCATCATTGAAGCAGAATTGAAAGACCTGCCGCACAGCAACAGACCGTAGGACATTGCGTGGTAGCAGCAGGCTTTAATATCTGCAGATAAAAGACATATTTCATCCTTTGCTCTGAGCGCAAAGGACCTTTCGTTTATTTCATTCATAGCTTTACCCGATATATTTAACTTCCATTTCAAGCTTCACGCCTGTTTCGGCTAACACTTTTTCGCTGACAAGTCTGCCAAGCTCCATAATTTCGGCTGTGGTTGCGCCGCCTTTGTTTACAACAAAGCCTGCGTGCTTTTCGCTCACCTGTGCACCGCCCACGCTGAAGCCTTTAAGACCGCACTGCTCAATAAGCGCACCTGCAAAATAGCCCTCGGGGCGCTTGAAGAAGCTGCCTGCGCTCGGCAAATCAAGCGGCTGTTTATCAACACGGCGCTGAAGAATATCCTTCATTTTTGCGCTGATTTCATCTTTGTTGCCCTTCTGAAGCTTTACGGTGATGCCCGTGATAACAAAATACTTATCGGTATATGCACTGCGGCGGTAAGAAAGAGCGAGCATATCGCCGTTAAGTCTGCCGGGATTGCCCGAAAAATCGAGATGGTTGCATGAAACGAGCACGTCCTTCATCTCGCCGCCGTAGGCACCTGCATTCATATATGCCGCACCGCCTGCAGAGCCCGGAATGCCGTAGGCAAACTCAAGGCCGCTCAAAGAATTTTCAAGAGCAAAATTACACAGCTTTGCAAGCTTTGTGCCTGCAGTACAGAAAATCATATCGTCATTGAGCAGACGGATATCGTCAAAATTAGAGGCAAGACGCACAGAAACACCCCTTATGCCGTAATCCGACACAAGGAGGTTTGAGCCGTTGCCGAAAATGAACGGCTTGATTTCCTCATCTGCACAAAGAGTGAGCACCCTGCGAAGCTCAGGCTCGTTTTTGGGCAGAATGAGAATATCGGCAGGGCCGCCCGTTCTGAACGAGGTATATTCGGACATAGGTGCATCAAGGCGGAGCTCAATGCCCGCCTTTTGTGCACCCAAAATAATTTTTTCGGTATTATTCATAGCTGAAAATTAACCCTTATGATTATTTATCAAGAAGAGCGGCACCGATGATACCTGCATCGTTACCGAGAACAGCACAGCAAAGCTCTGTCTGCTTGTCTGAATAGATGCTGTATCTGCCGCGGTTAACGTGCTTACGAAGCGGAATGAGAAGATTATCCTTCTCGTGGCTGATACCGCCGCCAATGCAGATAACGTCAGGCTGCAGTGCGTTAATAACGTTTACAAGGCCGACAGCGATATAGCGGATATAATTGTCAACAACCGACTTAGCCGTTGCATCGCCCTTGCGCATTGCATCAAACGCTGTTCTGCCGCTTACTCTTGCTATATTGTTTTCTACAAGGTCCCACATTATGCTGTCAACGTCTTTTTTCATTGCATCCTTAGTCTGGGCAATAAGAGCTGTTGCGGAAGCATATCTCTCCCAGCAACCGCGTCTGCCGCAGTTGCACTGCTCGCCGTCCATAGCGATAACCATGTGGCCCATTTCGCCTGCGGCATAGTTACAGCCGTTTACAAGCTTACCGTCGATAACGATACCGCTGCCGACACCCGTGCCGAGTGTGATTGCAACAAAGCTGTCCTTATCCTTACCTGCGCCTGCAAGAGCCTCACCGAGAGCGGCACAGTTTGCATCGTTATCAATATAAATCTTATCCATACCGAGGCTTGCGGCAAGAAGGTCCTTTGCGGGAACGTGGTCGAAATCAAGGTTGTTTGCATAGTCGATCATACCGAGCTCTTTGTTTACCGAGCCGGGTGTGCCGATACCGATTGAGGCGATATCGTAAAGTCTGAGGTTTGCATCTGCAACTGCCATTTTGATTGCGGTTGCAATATCATCAAATATAAGCTTTGCATCACGGGGGGCATTTGTCTTCATCTTGCCTCTGCCGATGATGTTGAAATTGTCGTCTACTACACCGACAGCAATGTTTGTGCCGCCGAGATCTACGCCTATTCTGTACATTTTGAAATTCCTCCGTATTTTAAATAAATAATTTGTTAATTAAGCATCGTGCCAGATTTTCATTTCTTCGGGCTTGGGCGAAATATCCTCATCCATACCCAGACCGTGAAGAAGCTCACGAGCCGCATTGTAGCCGAGCTTGCGCTGTCTGTTATTCATTGCGGCGGCTTCAATAATAATTGGAAGGTTTCTGCCGGGTCGTACGGGCACAACCGTGCTCGGAATATTTATGCCGAGAATTTCGGTATACTGCGTTTCAAGGCCGAGTCTGTCGTAAGCCTTTTCAACGTCCCAATGCTCAAGCTCAACAACCATATCGATTTTTTCCGTAAGCTTGACCGAGCCCATGCCGAAAAGACGGCGTGCATTGATAATGCCGACACCGCGCACCTCAATAAAGTGGCGTATATTGTCGGGAGCGGAGCCGACAAGCGTGCGTGAAGAAACCTTGCGGATTTCGACTGCATCGTCAGCAATAAGTCTGTGTCCCCTCTTGATAAGTTCAAGCGCAGTTTCACTCTTACCTACACCGCTGTCACCGAGGATGAGAACACCCTCGCCGTAAACCTCGACAAGAACGCCGTGGCGTGTGATGCGGGGAGCGAGCTCAACACCGAGGAAGGAAATGAGCGTGGACATACAGCCCGACGTCGAATCCTTGGTGGTAAGAACAGGCACACCGTATTTTTCTGCCAGCGGAAGAAATTCCGACGGCAATTCGAGCGAACGTGTAACAATACACACAACAGGCTTATGTGAAAGATAGAAATCCAATCTTTCGGCACGCAGCTCATCACTCATACCTCGCAGATATTCAATTTCGGTAAGGCCGAGGAACTGAACTCTGCCTGCATCGAAATAATCGTCATAGCCCGAAAGAATAAGACCCGGACGTATAACCTCCTGCATGGTGAGCATAATCTGAGCAGGGTCTTCGGGTGTGTAGAGCACTGAAAAAGAATGGACATCAATTACCTTTTGCAAAGAAACCGAGTATTTGGAAGCCATTTCTATACCCTTCCCTTTCATAGAGTTGGATATATTATAAATAACTTATCAAAAAACTGCAAGGCTTAAAGAAAAAAATATTATTTTTTCGGCTCATTTTTATATTTTTCTTTCGTTGCAAGACCGCCTCTTATATGACGCTGTGCCTTATTTATGTCAAGCACTGCTCTGACTTTTTCAAAAAGCACGGGGTCAAGCCGCTCAAGCCGGTGAGAAACGTCGGTGTGCACGGTGGATTTGCTTATGCCGTACTGTTTAGCGGCTGCACGCACCGTTGTGTTGTTTTCAACTATGTATCTGCCGAGCTCTACAGCACGCTCTTCAACAATAAACCTCAAAATAAAAAACCTCCCGAAATCATATCGTTACATTGATATGACGGGAGGCTGCTATTTATTACCGACTTGTCCTGAGTTCAAGCGTCAAAAAAATCTGCTTCAAGCATTGCGCAAAGGCAATGATAAACAGGAAGAGTCAACTCCTGAATCATAAAGGTTTCGGTTTCGGGAAGCTTTATGCAAACCGTGCAGTTTTCGCTCAATCTGCTTTCCTTTGAGCCTGTTATTCCGATGCTGATTATATCCTTTGCACCTGCCGCTCTTACTGCATTGACAATGCTTGCGGAATTGCCCGACGTGCTGAGAGCTATAAGCACGTCGCCCCTTTTACCCAGGCCGTAAACCTGCTGAGCGTATGCATAGTCAAACTCAAGGTCGTTTGCAAAGGCCGTAAGCAGTGCTGAATGAGCACAAAGCGACACTGCAGGAAGTCCGCCCTGGAGATGAGAAAGAATCTCATCATCACCGTTTGCCGCAGGAGCATCAATCTTTCTTTTCAGCAAAAAGCCTTTCATAAGCTCGCCGACTATATGGTCAGCATCAGCGGCACTGCCGCCGTTACCGCAGGCAAGCACCTTACCGCCCGAGCAATAGCACTCACGCATAAGCTTATACGAAGCGTATATTTCGTCTTTACAGCATTCGAGCACGGGATAACGCTCAAAAAGCTGTTCGTAAATCTCTTTTGAATTCTTCATTTTATTTATCACCCAACACAATTATTCATTCATAAAGGCTACGCCGAGTGCGGCATAATCACCTATCGAATCACCGAGCACGGCCGGCAGAATGCGGCACACCGATGCCGCTTGAGTCAATGCTTCAGCTTTCAGCGACTGCTCCATTTTCTGCTCAAGCAAAGCGGATGAGCGCTGATATATACTGCCAATTACAATCGCCTCGGGGTTGAGAATATCGACAAGCAAAGCCAAGCCTCTGCCAAGATATTCTCCGCAGATATCATATATCTCAATTGCCGTTTCATCACCTTCATTTGCCGCCTCGGCAACTGATTTTGCAGTTATAAATCCGAGCTGTGACTCATCGCTGCAAAAAGATGGCTTTATACCTTTTTCAAGCTTAGATAATACAATCTGTTTAGCGAGCCCTGCAATTCCTCCGCCGCTGCAAAAGCCCTCAAACGAGCCTTTTTTACCGTAGCCTACGGGACCGTCCTGAGCAAGACGGATATGTCCGACCTCGCCCGCCATATCATTAGTGCCGCTGTAAAGCCTGCCGTCAAGGATAAGGCCTGCACCCATACCCGTGCCGAAGGTGAGAAAAATCATATTGCGTGTGCCCTTGCCTGCACCGAAACGCCACTCTGCAAGAGCACAGGCATTGGCATCATTTTGAAGGCAGGTTTTGATGCCGAGCCTTTTTTGAGTCATTTCAACTATCGGCACATTATCCCAATCAGGCAGATTGGGCGGACGCATAATAACGCCCTTTTTACTGTCGAGCGGACCGCCACAGCTGATACCGCAGGCAAGCACCTGCTCTGATTTCACACCGTTGCGTGAAAGAATAGTTTCTGCGCTTGAAAGAAGCTCTTCAATAATTCTTTGCCAACCACGTGACTGCACGGTATCAAAACGTATTTTATCAATTATAAAATCATCCGACACCTTTTCGGGAACTGTGCCCTTACCGAGCACAACAGCGCACTTTGTGCCTCCTATATCGAAGCCGAGTGTATATTTTGTCAAAATCTCACCCCATTTGAAAAAAGTATATTCCCTTTTACGTTTGAGGTCAATAATTTTTGCAAATAATATAAAAGATGTTCAAAAAGGAGATTTGAAATGCTCGTAACTTTAACAAGAGGATTTATACTTTATTTTGTTATTATGCTCTCAATCAGACTTATGGGAAAAAGACAGATTGGAGAAATGCAACCGACAGAGCTTGTTATAACGATACTCATATCTGAAATTGCGGCAATTCCGCTCGACAGCAACGATATTCCTCTTATCAACTCGGTGCTGACGGTGCTTTTGCTGGCAGGACTTTCGATTCTTACATCGGTGCTGACACTGCATTCACCGGGTTTCAGAAAAGTGTTTGACGGCCACCCTGCAATAGTCATAAACAACGGCAGGCTTGACCAACAGAAAATGAAGGATTTAAGGCTGACTGTGCAGGACCTGATGTCTGCGGCAAGACAGCAGGGTGTGTTTGACCTTGAGCAGATTCAGTATGCAATCATCGAAACAAACGGCTCAGTCAGCATTATGCAAAAGCCGGAATTCAGCCCCGTAACGGCACAACTTGCAAAAATGAAAGCACCAAAAGAAGAATTACAGCACCTTATAATATGCGACGGCAAACTGATAAAGCCTGCGCTTACCGAAGCCGAGCTTGAACGTGAAAAGCTTAACAAACACCTCGAAAAAGAAAAGGTTAAAATCGAAGACGTTATGGTGCTGACATACGGCGCAGGCAAATTTTCGAGTTTAATCAAAAAGGAGAAGAAATGAAAAGAGGCATTATTGCAGCAATAATTCTGACGGCTGTAACTGCGTTTGCGGTTACGGTAAATATTACGCTTACAAAGAAAGCTGAAATGCTCCATTCCCTTGCACACTCCGCCGTTAACGACAGAGCAGAGCTTGAGACGCTTTGCGAAGAATGGGAAAAACAGATTATATATTTTGAGCTATTCACCGACCACGGCTACTTTGAACCGCTTGACAGAAAAATAAAAAAGCTGAGATACGTTGACGGCAAAAGCTATCCGCTTGCCTGCGCAGAAGCAATGCTCGATATAGCCGCTTTCAAAGAACACGTTTCATTCTCTTTTCGAAACATATTTTAGCCTGTTTTTTCGTGTGTGTTCACAAATAATTTACAATGATTTTGTATACAAACTCAAGTATATAGAGCTTGCAGTATCACAATATATTGTATAGTTTTTAACGCATAAGCACACTATGTTCCGGTTTCCGACGCAAAATCATTGCATTACGCCCCGAAATATGCTATAATGCAGACAAAAGGAGGTGGTAATGTGGTTTTTGTCTGGATAGCAGTGACGGTTGCCTTCATTATTATTGAAGCGATGACTACTCAGCTGCTGACAATCTGGTTTGCAGCAGGTGCTGCAGCGGCGGTAATTGCAACATTGCTCGATGCCTCTCCCCTTGTGCAGTGCATCGTATTTGTTGCGGTTTCGCTCATAGCGCTTATTTCCACAAGACCGCTTGTCAAAAAGCTGACCAAACAGAAATTCTCGCCCACAAATGCCGACAGATTCATTGGCGAAACGGCAATTGTAACCGAGAATATCGACAACATCGCACAGACCGGCCTTGTTAAGCTTCAGGGCACGGTATGGACAGCACGCTCTGCCGACGGAGAAGCTATACCCGAGGGTGAGACCGTAAAGGTACAAAAAATCGAGGGCGTAAAGCTTATCGTCGAAAAAGCGGCATTGCCCGCTCAAACAAAAAGCTGAAACTTAAAAATTAAAAAGGAGTATTGATTATGGAATTTGTAATACCTATTATTGTTCTGCTTATCATTGTTCTTCTTGCACTGAATATCAAAATCGTTCCGCAGTCAAAGGCTTATGTTGTTGAAAGGCTCGGCGCATACAAAGAAACGTGGCAGACAGGCGTTCACTTCAAAATACCGCTTATTGACAGAGTCGCAAAAATGGTTTCGCTCAAGGAGCAGGTTGTTGACTTCCCGCCTCAGCCCGTTATTACCAAAGATAACGTTACAATGCAGATTGACACCGTTGTTTTCTACCAGATTACAGACCCGAAGCTCTACTGCTACGGTGTTGAGCGTCCCCTTTCAGCTATAGAAAACCTTACCGCTACAACACTGCGTAACATCATAGGTGAGCTTGAGCTTGACCATACTCTCACCTCACGTGACACCATCAATGCAAAAATCAGAGGTATTCTTGACGAGGCAACAGACGCATGGGGTATCAAGGTAAACCGTGTTGAGCTTAAAAACATCCTGCCTCCCAAGGAAATTCAGGATGCGATGGAAAAGCAGATGAAGGCAGAGCGTGAGCGCCGTGAGGCAATCCTTCGTGCAGAAGGTGAAAAGGCAAGCCAGGTGCTTGTTGCAGAGGGTCAGAAGGAATCAAAGATTCTTGCCGCCGAAGCCGACAAACAGTCCGCAATTCTTCATGCAGAAGCCGTAAAGGAATCCAAGATTCGTGAATCCGAAGGTGAAGCACAGGCAATTATTGCAATTGAAGAGGCTCGTGCAAAGGCAATCCAGCTTATCAACGAATCCGAGCCGAGCAATGCATTCCTCACAATCCGCAGCCTTGATGCATTTGAAAAGGCAGCAGACGGTAAAGCAACAAAGATTATTATTCCGTCAGAAATTCAGGGTATTGCAGGACTTGCACAGGGAATTATTGAAACAGTTAAAGAGTAAACCGCATAATTACCAACGGCAGAATCGGCGTCAAAACCGATTCTGCCGTTTTATTTTTGTTGAAATGTGTCAATATTTTGTGCTTTAAATGAACTTAATACACAAATTTAGTTTTAACACTTGTATATTTTATAAAAATAGTATATAATTGACCCGTTAGTTTTTACTACAAAAAACATATTCGAAAAAGGTGATTAAATGGCTACCGAAAAAACTTCCAACGATTATCGTGAGGAACGCAAGGCTCGCCTTGCAAAAGCAGCTAAGAAAAACTCCAAGAAATCTCACAAGGTTTCTGCACGCTCAATGAGCAAGAAGACAAAGGGCACAATTGCCGCTGTTATAGCAGTAGTTGCCGTTGTCGCAATCGCAGTTGTTTCCTGCATCAACCTCGGCGTTTTTGCAAGAATGCAGAAGATTGACACTGTTGCAGGCGAAAGCTACTCTGCGGTAGAGTACGAATACTACTACCGCTCAATGCACAACTACTATTACTCAATGGCTCAGCAGTATGATTCATACTACGGCCAGGGCTACGGCTACTACTACACAGGCTTCGATTACAACAAGCTCCCCGAAGACCAGGAATACCCCTATGAGGATTACAAGCTTGAAGACGGCTCCAAGGCTACATGGAAAGAATACCTTGAGCACGCTGCAATCAAGAGCCTTCAGCAGTACACAGCACTTGCAGACATGGCAGCAAAGGATGCTGACTTCGTGGTTGAGCAGAGCACAATGGACGAGGCATTCGCACAGATCGACCAGCTTAAAGAAGACATCAAGGCTCAGGCTGAACAGAACGGCGGCGGTGCAGTTTCATTCGGCGTATACCTTCGTAACGCATACGGCAAGGGTATGAGCGAGAAGATTTTCGAGAATATCGTTGAGCGTGAGACAATCGCAGGCGAATACTCAACCTACCTTGCAGAAACAAAGCAGGACAAGTACCTTGCAGACACAGCAAAGCTTGAGGAAATATACAAGAAGGATACAACAGCTTATGACTGTGTAGACTTCCGTGCATTTGCAATTGCACCCGAAACAGCAGACCTCAAGGAAGACGCTTCTCAGACAGAGAAGGATGCCGCTGCAAAGCAGGCTAAGGAAGATGCAAAGAAGAAGGCAGACGAGATGTTTGCTAAGGTCAAGAACGAGGAAACATTCATCAAGCTCGCAGGCGAATACGCAACAGAAGAGCAGAAGAAGAACGTTGACTACTCAAAGTCCGAAGCAACTCTTATGGCATACACAGATAAGGCTTCTATCGAAGGCAGCTTCAGCGCAGATATGGTCAAGTGGATTTTCGACAAGAACACAAAGGCCGGCGACAAGAAGCTCTTTGACGTAAGCGGCACACAGTATATCATCCTTATGGTTAAGCCCGCATACAGAGATGATTCAACAATCCCCGTAGACGTACGTCACATCCTCTATCAGTTCGACGAAGAGGCTAAGGACAAGGAAGCAGACAAGGCAAAGCAGAAGGGTCTTGCCGAAGCAGCTCTCAAGGAGATTGAGAAGGCAGATGACAAGCTTGCAAAGTTCATTGAAATCTGCGAGAAGGACAGCAAGGACACAGGCTCAGCTTCAAACGGCGGCCTTATCGAGTATCTCGGCAAGGGCAAGTACGTAAAGGCATTTGAAGAGTGGTCACTTGATGCTAACCGCAAGGAAGGCGACCTCGGCATTATCGAGACAGAGTACGGCTACCACATAATGTACTTCGTACAGAAGCACGCTAACCCCTACTGGAAGATTTCCATTGCTCAGACACTTGCAGGCGAAGAGCTTACAAAGGAAGTTGACGAGGCAATTGCTTCCGATGCATACAAGGTAGCTGCTGACGATGCGGTTATCCCTGCTCTTGCAGAAAAGATTTATGCAAATATTCTTGAGCAGTACTACCCCAACGTTAAAAAGGCAGAGGTTACAACAACCACTCCCACAACCGCTGCTGCCAAATAAATTAACACGTTAAACAGTTTCAGCCGTGGAAAATCCACGGCTGATTTTTTATTAAAACAAATCCTATGCGGCATGCCGCAGTTACTTTTGTCACGCGTTACAAAAGTAACCAAAAGAACTTTTGAGTTGTAAGCACTCCGCTACGGCTGACTAAAGCAAATCCGCTCGGCAGGCAGAACACAAAAGTGTGTTCTGCCACCATTACGGCTATTAAAGTTTAGTTTTAAACACAACTTTAATCTACCGCCTATGGTCCCCTCGCTCATTTAAATGCGTCAGGTGCATCAACGTCAGCCTGCTCCGTTTAAAGTCACATCATTTATCATTTTTAGATATCATTGTAGGGAACTCTCTTGAACGTTCCGACGTAAAAGTGATATACAGGTAAAACTAAACATCAAAACACACGAGTTTGCGACGAATTTGACAATCTTGAGCAAGAGATAAAATGACAAAAAGCTGCTGTACCCGAAACGGATACAGCAGCTTTCGTTTTTATTTAACTTTAACCGTAACGATTTCGAAGGGCTTTACATTGATAGTAACCGAATTATTCTCGACGTTAAGCGGCTCAATTTCGTTTTCCATAAGGTCGCAGAGCACTGCACTGCTGATATCAAAGCCGAAGGTAAGCTTTGCACCGTTGACACGCTTATTCCAGCTTTCATACATACGTACAACCGTTTCATCGCTGTCCTCTGCCTTTTTAACGGTATCAATAACGATATTCTCATCTGATACGCTTACAAGGCTGAAGCTTTCGGGAAGCGTACCCTCCTGCTTGCCGAGCTTAAAGGCAGTCATCGGGTTATTGAGGTCGTAAGCGAGCTGAACTGTTCCTGCCTGCTCTAATGAGCCTGCGTGGGGACGGAGTGAATAGACAAACTCGTGGTGGCCCTTATCAGCAACGGGGCTGGGGTGTGTTGCACACTTGAGAAGTGTGAGTCTTATAACAGAGTTATGAATATCATGGCCGTACTTACAGTCGTTAAGAATGCTTACGCCGTAATCACACTCTGAAATATCGGCAAACTTGTGTGCGCAAACCTCAAACTTTGCCGCATCCCATGATGTGTTTGTATGAGTCGGTCTTTCAACACTACCGAACTGAATTTCGTAAGTTGCTTTATCGGCGTTGATTTCAACAGGGAATGCGGCTTTGACAAGGATATGTTCCTGATGCCAATCTGCTGTGGTATCAAAGTCGATTTTGTCAACATCGGCATAGAGCCATACTTTCTGCTCGATTACAGAATCAAAGAACTTACGTGTGATTTTAACACCCTTACGTACGCCTTCATCTATAAACTCAACTGCACTGACATCGTTAATTTCCCAACGCTTTTCTTTGTAGTATACGGAAATTTCCCAAGCATCATACTGTCTGGGGAAATCTTCATAAGCTTCAATTACGTTTGCACGCTCGCCTGCCTTGAGAACCTCTCTGCCAACACGCTTATCGTAAATGCGGCTGATTGTATAATCATCTGCAAATTCAACTGTAAAGAAGGCATTTTCAAGTTTCTTATCGGAAACCTCAACACCGCCCTTGCTCTCGTTGCCCTTGACAACCTTCCAGCCCTTTGCCGGAATGCCGGTGACATAAATCTTTTCGCCGTCAACGTCAACCACACCGCTGTGATTATATGAAAGCGGATTGAACACGGCGATACCGCCGTCGGTCGCAATGTTTGCGGCAATATCAGCCTTTGCCGAATTAAGCATATTTTCACCTGTCTCGGTAATTGCCTTATACTGCCTTGTGCTTTCCTCATAAACCTGCGCAATTGATGAGCCGGGAATAATATCGTGGAACTGGTTGAGAAGTATGCACTCCCAACCCTCGTTGATTTTCTCCTGCGGATATGCCTTTTTATTAAGAAGACGGTTTATTTCACTGAAAAGCTCGGTATTCTGATAGAGGAACTCGCACTTTCTGTTATAGCGCTTGTTGATTGCGTTGGAAGTATATGTACCTCTGTGGAATTCAAGGTAAAGCTCGCCTGCCCAGCGGGGCATTTTCGGATGATTCTCGGTGCGCTGTTTTACACGCTCAAGATAATCGCCCGCAAACTCCATTTTTGTGTTGGGCATTGAGGGGAAGCCGTGCTTTAATCTGTCGTGGTTTTCAAGATGTCCCTGTGTGGGTCCGCCGCCGCCGTCGCCGTGGCCGAAGGTGATGAGCACTTCATTGTTTATGTGCTTTTGCTGATATCTTGTCCAGCAGCCCTTCACCAAATCGGGCTCAAGCATTGCATTATATGTTGTATTAAGGTGCACCGTGTTATTCTTATCTGTACGCTGTGCGGTAAGGAAATGCGTAAAGATTTCTGTTGAATCAATTCCTCGCCACATAAATGTATCGCAGGGAATCATATTGTATTCGTTCCAGCTGATTTTGGAGGTTACAAATTTATCAACACCGCTCTTACGAAGAATCTGCGGAAGTGCGGCAGAATAACCGAATACATCGGGAAGCCAGAGAACCTTGCTGTCAACACCAAACTCCTTTTTGAAGAAGCGCTTGCCGAAAAGGACCTGACGAACAAGGCTTTCACCGCTTGTGAGGTTACAGTCTGCCTCAACCCACATTGCACCCTCAACTTCCCAGCGGCCTGCTTTGACCATTTCCTTAATGTCTTCGTATACGTCGGGTGCCTCTTCCTTGAGGTATTTATAAAGCTGTGCCTGCGAGGACATAAACTTATATTCGGGATACTGCTTCATAAGTGCAATAACCGTTGAGAAGGAGCGTACAACCTTCTCTCTTGTCTGGTCAAGTGTCCACAGCCACGCAACGTCGATATGTGTGTGACCTATGCAGATGCAGTTCACTTCCTGCTCACCGCAGTATTTACCGTAAAACTCGCTGCGCATATAATCAAGAGCCTTTTGCGCAGACTCTCTGCACTCTGCAGAGCCGGGCACACGCATATCAATCATATTCAGCGCAGTGTTCACGTGCATGAGCGTATCAGCATATTCCTTGCTGTTTTCATGAAGAATACGAAGCACGTCGTAAGGCACTTTAAGGTCGTAATAAAGGTTTTTATAAAGCTCGTCCACAACAAAAAGGTTGCTGACAACACTGTGGCGGCAGGAGTTCATACCTGTGTATGCATAGACGTAAATCTCATACTCATCACTGCCCTCAAGCAGCGTAAAACGGTGATTTGAATCACAGCCGTTCATCAGCTTGCCGTTAACGTAAACGGTAAACTGCGGGTCACGCTCAACCTCTTTGTTATATGCGCCTGTTTCAAAATAAAACTCTACCGCCTTACCCTTCATACTATCGGGCAGGGTAACCTTTTTATAAAACCATGCGTGAGCGTCTGTAGTGTCGCCCCAACGGTCGTATTTGCCGAAATCGAGCCATTCTTCCGTTACTGCAGGCGGCATTTCGGCAACAGCTTTGTATCCGCAAGGCAGATATTTAAAATCGGTCAGCTCCGCAGAATCGGAAAAGACAAGCTTTTCGATTTCCGGCAGAAAGACACGAAGTTTATCAAGCAAAAAATCCACTGTTATATACCTCCAAACATATTGATACCGACAGTTTAACACAATATATTGTAAAATTAAAGTATAAGTTATCAAGTTTGAAGTAAAATTTTCATATATATTTTTGTGCTCTTTTCATAATAATCGGAGGTGTTTTTATGCAGCACTGTATTGCCAACCTCAGAACAAAAGAAGTGATTAACAAAAAGGACGGTTGCAGGCTTGGCCATGTGTGCGATGTTGAAATTGATGCATGCAACGGGCAGGTGATAAACCTTGTTATCTGCCGAGGCGGCAGAATGTTTTCACCCTATGCCTGCGAAAACGACATACGTGTGCCGTGGTGCGACGTTGACGTGATTGGTGACGATATTATCATCGTCTGCTTTACTCCGCCCACAGCGCCGCCGCGAGGCTGCTCAAGACGGGGATTTTTCAGATAAAGATACAAACGGAACTGTTGTATTCAGTGTAACCTCGGGTGTGCTCGGCGGCTCAAGCCTAAGGCTTGTAACCTCGAGTGCACCCCCTGCCTTATCGCAGGTAAAGTCAAACGAATACCACTCGGTCGTACACTGCCTTACACCGCCGCTGTCGTCGGGAAGATAATCACCTATACCGAGTGTTTTAAAAACATCACTTACGTTTTCATCGGTATAAGAGCAAAACGCCTTAACTGCCTGTGTCGCAAGCGGAATAAAATTCACCCTGCTTTCCGGCACACAGGTAACGCTTACACGCACGAGCTTACCGTCACCGTTAGAATAAAGCGAAAGCTTACAGCCGTTTATGTAACAGCTCTCTTTAAAAAGTTCTCCGCTCGATGCTTCCGCTACAGTGCAGTCAAAGCCGTTTTTGATCATAGCGGAAAGAAAATCAACACTGTCTTTTTCACCCGTACGCACACACGAGCAAAGCATAAGCATTAAAACGGCAAATAAAACCGTAACCGAAACTTTTTTCATTTATATTCGCCCCTTTTATAATGGTTATAATCACCAAAATGGAGTATTGATTGTTTAATATATACATATATATGTAGAAAATATTATTTTCATAACTTTAGGTCTTGAAAAATTCACACATTTACATTAAAATATATTTATCTTGAATGAGGGGATGTGGCTATATGCTCTTTTCAATAGTCGGATTTGCATACTCACCTTGCCGCATTGCCGAATTCTTTGAACAATAATATCGGGCTGTTGCGCCTATACGGTGCGACAGCCTTAATTCTTTGAAGAAGAGGTACCGTTACTATGAAGAAAGTAGCAATCGTTATGGGCAGTGACAGCGACCTGCCGGTAGTTGGCAAAGCCATCAAAAAGCTTAAAGAGTTCGGCGTAGAGTGCGAGGCACACGTTATGTCTGCACACAGAACGCCCGACGCTGCAGCTGAGTTTTCCAAGAACGCTGCTGCAAACGGCTTTGGCGTAATCATCGCCGCAGCAGGCAAGGCAGCTCACCTTGGCGGTGTTCTTGCCGCTCACACTACCCTGCCCGTCATCGGCATACCCGTTAAATCATCCACGCTCGACGGTCTTGATGCATTGCTTGCAACAGTACAGATGCCCGCAGGCATTCCCGTTGCAACAGTTGCAATCGACGGCGCAGAAAACGCTGCTATCCTTGCGGTACAGATGCTTGCACTCAGCGAGCCTTCACTTGCACAGGCACTTGAAGCAATGAAGAAGGAAATGGCAGAAAAGGTTCTTGAAAAGGATGCGGCTCTCGCCGCTCAGGTTGCTCAGCTTTAATCCGAACAAGGGAGGTCAATAAAATGTCTTCAATTCATGAAGAATGCGGCGTATTCGGTATTTTCAACCGTAACCGCGAACACAATGCCGTACAGGAAACCTACCTTGCGCTTTATGCACTTCAGCACCGTGGCCAAGTAAGCTGCGGTATCGCCGTAAGAAACGGCGAAACGGTTGACTGCATTACAGAGCTCGGCACCGTTCCCGATGTATTCAACAAAGACAAGCTCGATTCCCTCACCGCAAACGGCAAGGGCGACGTTGCAGTAGGTCACGTACGCTACTCCGCTCAGGGCGAAGAGGACGAGATAAATTCACAGCCCATGGTTATGAGCTATGAAAAGGGCTCTATCTCAATTGTAAACAACGGCTCGCTTGTAAGCACGGCAAAGCTTCGCAAAAATCTCGAAGCAGACGGCTCGGTTTTCCAGACAAACAGCAACGCCGAGATGATAGTTCACCTCATAGCTCGCCACAGACTTAAATCAGAAAACATTGAAACAGCCATTTCTTCTGCTATGAAGAAGCTTGAGGGTGCGTATTCCTTCATCCTTATGTCGCCGCACAAGCTCATTGCAGTGCGTGACCCCAAGGGCTTCCGCCCGCTTTGTTACGGCAAGCTCGGTGACAGCTACGTTGTTGCCTCCGAATCCTGCGCAATACAGAGCATAGGCGGTCAGTTTATACGAGATATCAAGCCCGGCGAAATTCTTGTCATAACTGACGAGGATGTTTACAGTAACACCGACAACTGCGGTCAAAAGACCTCGATGTGCATATTTGAGCACGTTTATCTTGCAAGGCCCGACTCGATTATTGACGGTGCAAGCGTACACCGTGCAAGGCTCAACGCAGGTAAATTCCTCGCTATTGAGCATCCGGTAGAGGCTGATGTTGTTGCAGGTGTGCCCGATTCGGGCATTGATGCCGCAATAGGCTATGCAAATCAGTCCGGCATTCCCTTCGGTCTTGCACTTATCAAAAACCGCTATATCGGCAGAACATTTATACAGACAACGCAGAAGCAGCGTGAGCGCTCGGTACAGATTAAGCTCAATCCCCTCGGCAACGAAATTGAGGGCAAGAGAATAGTGCTTGTTGACGACTCAATTGTCAGAGGAACAACCTGTGCAAAGCTTATCAAAAAGCTCCGTGATGCAGGTGCAAAAGAGATTCACATGAGAATTTCTTCTCCGCCCTTCATCAACCCCTGCTACTTCGGCACAGATATCAGCTCAAAGGACAAGCTTATTGCCTGCAAGCTCGATATCGACGAAATCTGCCGCTTCATCGGTGCAGATTCACTCGGCTACCTCAGCCTTGATTCAATGATGAAGGTTGCAGAAAACTCAGGCGTAGATTTTTGCAGTGCGTGCTTCACGGGCGATTACCCCGTTGACGTTACAGGCGAAAACTTCGTTGATAAATACAGTAAAAAAATCACTTGATATAAAGGAGAGCTTTAACAATGGAAAGTTATTCAAACAGCTACAAAGAGGCAGGCGTTGACGTAACAAAGGGTTACGAAGCTGTCAAGCTTATGAAGGCACACGTTGAGCGTACAAGAATCCCCGGTGTTGCTGATGAAATCGGCGGCTTCGGCGGTATGTTCATCCCCAACCTCACAGGCATCACAGAGCCCGTGCTTGTTTCGGGCACAGACGGTGTCGGCACAAAGCTCAAAATTGCATTTATGATGGACATTCACAACACAGTCGGTATTGACTGCGTTGCTATGTGTGCAAACGACGTTGCTTGCTCCGGCGCAAAGCCCCTTTTCTTCCTTGACTATATCTCGGTTGCAAAGAACATTCCTGAGAAGGTAGCAGCAATAGTCAGCGGTGTTGCAGACGGCTGTGTTCAGGCAGGCTGTGCACTTGTAGGCGGCGAAACAGCAGAGATGCCCGGCATTTACACAAACGACGAATACGACCTTGCAGGCTTCTGCGTAGGTCTTGCAGACAGAAAGGATATTATCGACGGCAAGAATATCCAGGCAGGCGACGTGCTTATCGGCGTTGAGTCCTCGGGTGTTCACTCAAACGGCTTCTCTCTTGTAAGAAAGGCTTTCAACGTATCTCCCGAAAGACTTTCGATTTATGTTGATGAGCTCGGCAAGACACTCGGCGAAGAACTTATCACACCCACAAAGATTTATGTCAAGACAATCTCCGCAATCAAGGATGTCTGCAAGATTCACGGCATTTCTCATATCACAGGCGGCGGCTTCTACGAGAACATTCCGAGAATGTTTAGCGGCAACGACCTGAGAGCAAAGATTGAGCGCAAGGCTGTACCCGTAAAGCCCATCTTCAACCTCCTCGCTTCCGAGGGCATCCCCGAGAGAGATATGTTCAACACCTTCAACATGGGCGTAGGTCTTTGCGTTGCAGTTTCTGCCGACAAGGCTGACGAGGCTGTAAGAGCAGTAAACGCTATTGGTGAAAAGGCACACATCATAGGCGAAGTTATCAAGGGCGACAAGGGTGTTGATATATGCTGAACATAGTTGTTCTTGTATCGGGCGGCGGCACTAATCTGCAGGCATTGCTTGATGCAAAAGCGGCAGGTCAGATTCCGCACGGTCAGTTTGTCCGTGTTATTTCAAGCGCCGCAGGTGCTTATGCGCTTGAGCGAGCAAAAAACGCAGGCGTGCCCGGTGTTGTAATTGAGCGCAAGGGCAAAACCGCAGAGGAATTTGAAGCCGCACTTTTAGCTGAGCTTGAGTCAGCAAAGGCAGACCTTATCGTTCTTGCAGGCTTTATGACAATACTCAGCGAAAGAATTATTGAGAAATATCCCGAAAAAATCATAAACGTTCACCCTGCTCTCATCCCCTCTTTCTGCGGTAAAGGCTTCTACGGCTTAAAGGTGCACGAGGCGGCACTTGAGAAGGGCGTTAAGGTTACGGGTGCAACGGTGCACTTTGTAAACGAAATACCCGACGGCGGCAGAATCATAGCACAAAAGGCAGTTGACGTGCTTGACGGTGACACACCCGAGGTACTTCAGCGCAGAGTTATGGAGCAGGCAGAATGGAAAATACTTCCCGCCGCAGTTGCAAAGCTGTGCGAGGAAAGAAAGTAAATCAAGGAGGCAATAACAATGAAAAGAAGAGCACTTCTCAGCGTTTCAGATAAGACAGGCATTGTAGAGTTTGCAAAAGAGCTTTACGAGCTTGGTTTTGAAATAGTTTCCACAGGCGGCACAGCAAAGGCTGTTGCAGACGCAGGCATCCCCTGCACACAGGTTTCAGATATCACGGGCTTCCCCGAGTGCCTTGACGGCAGAGTTAAGACTCTTCACCCGATGGTACACGCAGGTATTCTTGCAATGCGCTCAAACCCCGAGCACATGGAGCAGCTTGAAAAATTAGAGGTTACACCGATTGACGTTGTTGCAATCAACCTCTATCCCTTCAAGCAGACAATTCTCAAGCCCGACGTTACACTTGAGGACGCTATTGAGAATATCGACATCGGCGGCCCGACAATGATTCGTGCTGCTGCTAAGAATTGGCAGGACGTTGCAGTTATTGTTGACCCTGCAGACTATGCAACTGTTATCGAAGAATACAAGGCTAACGGTGCACCCAGCAAGGAGACAAAGTTCAAGCTTGCAGGCAAGGTATTTGAGCACACAGCAAACTACGACTCAATGATCAATACATACCTCAGAAAACAGCGCGGTGAAGACCCGTTTGCAAACTGCTTCACAATGACCTTCGAAAAGGTTCAGGATATGCGCTACGGCGAGAATCCGCACCAGAAGGCAGCTTTCTACACAGAGGTCGGTGCAGCAGACAATGTTCTTTCCGCTGCAAAGCAGCTTCACGGCAAGGAACTCAGCTACAACAACATTAACGATGCTAACGGCGCACTTGATATTATCAAGGAATTCGGCTTTGACGAGCCCGTTGCAGTCGGTGTTAAGCACGCTAACCCCTGCGGTGTAGGTATCGGCAAGACAATTCACGAGGCATATCTCAACGCATACAACGCTGACCCCGTTTCAATCTTCGGCGGCATTGTTGCTCTTAACAGAGAGGTTGACGAAGAGACAGCAAGTGAGCTTGCAAAGATTTTCCTTGAAATCATCATTGCTCCCAAATTCTCCGAGAAGGCACTTGAAATCCTCACAGCAAAGAAGAACATCCGTCTTCTTGAGCTTCCCAACCTTGCAGATTCCAACAAGAAGGGTCTTGTTGACATGAAGAAGGTTGCAGGCGGTCTGCTTGTTCAGGAGCTTGACACAGAGCTTCTCAACGAAGAGGACATCGTTTGTGTTACAGACAGAAAGCCCACAGAGGAAGAAATGAAGCAGCTTATGTTCGTATGGAAGGTTGTAAAGCACACCAAATCCAACGGCATTGCACTTGCAAAGGATAACGCTACAACAGGTATCGGCCCCGGCCAGACAAACCGTATCACAGCACTTGAGCTTGCTATCAAGTACGCAGGCGACAAGGCAAAGGGCAGCGTTATGGGCAGCGACGCATTCTTCCCGTTTGATGACTGTGTAAAGGCAGCTCAGGCAGCAGGCATCACAGCTATCATTCAGCCGGGCGGCTCAATCCGTGACGAAGACTCAATCAAGGCTTGCAACGAAGCAGGTATCGCAATGGTATTCTGCGGTATGCGCCACTTCAAACACTGATTAGCATCAGTCGCAATGCCTCAATAAAAGGGATATTGCGAATAAAAGCGATAAAACGAGATAAGCTGTATCACATCAACTTATATGCCATTTCGTAAGGGCGGCCATTGGCCGTCCGCCGTAAAAGCGATATGACAACAAAAACGGACGCCCGATGGGCGCCCCTGATTAGCATCAGTCGCAATGCCTCAATAAAAGAGATTTTTCCAGGTGCATTGAGGCAACGAGATAAGTTATATCACACCAAATAGCCGAATTTTTCAAAAAAACACACGGGTAGTCGTAATCATACGAAGAGTATAAAACTTAAAATTTAGGAGGAACTGATTATGTTTTCAACTATTGATTTTATTTTTGCCTATAGAGATTTTATCGACTTACTTGAATTACTTCCCGACGGAATCGGAAATACGATATACGAAATTTTACAATTTATATTTATAATTCTTTTCGGAGAAGTACACACTTTGCCTGTTTTATAACTTTGAGAAAAAGCAAAGTGTTGTGGAAATATCACAAAAAATTCTTTATTACAGCAAGATTAACATAAAAACAGCGATGAAACATAAAAGTTTCATCGCTGTTTTTTAATACACAGATTACATTTCTATTATTAGTTCGGTCTCTAAGAAGTTGTTGCCTTTTAAATACATTATCTTTATCTTATCATCAAATTTAACGTAGTCAACAATAGGGTCTACTGTTTCAGACGCATCCTCAAGCACTACTTCTTTTAAATACTCTCCTTTGTTAAAAATATCCTGTATTATAACACTATGCCTTCCGTTATCATAATTTACAAATACAACATTCTCTTCGTATTCGCCTAAAACAGAATAATACGTGTCAGATACATTTCCGCTGTTAACATCACAATAAATCGTCCAACGAGTAGAAATACCCGTACCTGTTTGAACTGAAATGCTCAATATATCCTCATTTATAACATTCACCTTGGGTTCCCGTGATACATCCTTATCACTTATGAGAATATTACCATGTCTGTCTTTGATGGAATAATCATAGGTAAAATTGCCGTTATCAGTAATTTTATATAATTGGTTAATATCATAACTGTCATTACAACCCGACAAAACCAAAATAAGAACTTTTACTAAGATAAGGATAATAATTAGTCTTTTTTTCATTACCTATATCTCCTGACGGTCATTCCTCGAGGTATGACAGCTATTCCTGCCTTACCCTACTTTTATAGGGTAAGGCTATATTCATTCCTATTCTGCCTAAACCATATCATAAAGATATCTTTACTTCAAGAAGGAATCGGCAGTTTCATCGCTCGTTTTTTAATTGAGTGTGCAATGCATGTAAACGGGGCCGTCAAAAATTGCTGAAAAAAAGCGATATACCATATTACCTACAGAATACCACGTAAAACCTCCCATAACCACACCAAAGCCTGGTATTAAAAGCAACACTGTACCAAACACGGCATACAGCGGTGATAGAAAAAACCATCCGGTTGCATTACCAAGGTTCTTTAAATACGCCTCTTTTTCACTCAGAACATAAATCTCAAACGTTTTTGTAAAAACATCGTCAAGCTTCAACTCAACAACGTATTTTCCCGGCTCCTGCGGTATAAATTCATTGGAGTTTATTTCGACAGTTTTTCCATTCACGGTATATGTAGCTGTCATTTCACTTAGCCACATCTTACCGTGTTCGCTGTGACCAACTATTGTAACAGGCTTTCCAACGGTTGCATAGTAGCAGCTTTTGCTGCTGACTAAACCTGTGTGCTCTTCTAATTTAATCGCTTCAAACTTACACAACACAGCAAAACCACTAAGCTCATTTATTCTGTTTTTAGGTATTATAACCTTACCGCTTATTTCACCCGATTCAGTAACAAATGCGCCGGCACCGATTTCGATACCGATTATGGCCTCGAAATTATTTGTGTTCTTTATGAACAACTGAGGATATCTTATCCCCCCATACTCAAAAATTCTAAAATCAATATCATCTTTTGCTACTGGATATATGCTCGAACTGTCGTTCAAGTACACCTCAGGTATTTCACCTATCTGAGAATACCAACTGCTGAATGTAACAACAATAAAACCACTCGGATAACTATGACAGGCGTAGTTTTTTTCAAGCACTTCTTCCGAATTATCCTCTGCCGCAAAGGCTACGCTTGCGGTAGTGAAAATCAGCACAGCACAAAGGATAACTGACAAAAATTTCTTTAACTTTTTGTTCATTGTTTTCTCCTCCTATTGAATATAATCACTCATTGCTCTTGGCAAGATGCCTTCCGTAATCGGGGTTACCAAACAAGGCTTTGAAAAAATCCGACACATACTCAAAAGAGTTTATCATTATAGCACCGCCACCAACAGTACCCATACCGGGCACAATAATAAAAGCCAACAAACCCAATAAAAAATCTTTCGGAAATTCTTTCAAATTTCTTGTTGCAATTTTACGCTCTTTTTTAACTGCAACTTCTTCCGAAACAACTTCTATTGTCATTTCTTCTGTAAACACACCGTCCAAGCTTAATTTTATAGCATATACTCCCGGTTTTTCGGGAATAATACTGTCCGAATCAATCTCTGCTGTTTTTCCGTTTACCGTATACGAAAAAGTTGATTCTTCAAGCCAAGCCTTTCCGTAACCGCCATTGCCGCCCTCAATTGATACCTCAATAGGTCTGTTGACTATTGCGCAATAATTTATTATTCTCTCTTCAGAATCCGCCGGTGTTTCAGAAAACGCAACACAATCATATCGGCATTTTATATAAAAATTATTCGCATCTTTTACTCTTGAAGCAGGAATCACCAACTTTGCACTTTCAACTCCGTCAGCGGTTGCAAAGGCTCCGGCCGCAACTTCAACACCCAGAATTTCCTCGCAAAAATCCGTATTGATAATTATCTGCGGATAGTAAAAATTATTCCGCTCAAAAACCTTCATTTGGATTTTCTCTTCGCTGACTTCAATATTTTCCGTAATTTCATTATCTTTAGGTGACCGAGTCTGAATAGTTATTTCAGGAATTTCACCTGCCACCGAATATTTATTAGTGTAAGTTATAACAACTGTATCAAAATCAGAATAGTAATCACAACTGTATATTTTTTCAAGTTCTTCTGTCTGTGCATCTTCCGCCGCAAAAGCTACGCTGGCGATTGTGAAAAGCATAACAGCGCAAAGTATTACGGACAGAACTTTCTTAAACTTTTTGTTCATTATTTTCTCCTCCTATTATACATCATTACGGTGCTAACCATCCCAAAACAGCATACATAAAATCGTGATACGGCTGATGTAAAAACGAAATATCAATTCCTTTAGCCAAAAGATCCTGATAAATATAACACAGCGTATTTATAATAATAGCCAGAATAGAAATCGTCATCATTTTTATCAATCGCCTTTTTAAAACCATTCCTTCAAAATAATTCTTCAATCAGTTGCCAAAGTTTAACAAAAGGAGTAGAAATTAAGCCCAATATTGCCATACCGAAAGTTGTACCGAAAAACATTATCGGGCCAAGAAAGCAACCTACCTGATACAAGAAATGGTCAAATTTATCTTTTATATTCTCTTTTCTGCAATGGACGGTAACGCTCTCATCAAAATCCCAATCGCCTCCGTCCATAAGCTCCCAACTTCTTTCTATATCGCCAACATAAACATCGGTCAGGTTGGGACAGTTATTAAACTTACAGTTCATCCTGAAATTCACGCTTTCAGGCACGGTAAGGGTTTTGAGATTTGCGCAACTATCAAACACTGCGTATACATACTCAACACCATCAGGTATTATGTAATCTTCCATTATACTTGCGCCCGGATAAGCAATTAAACTTTTCATATTCTTTGAGTACAAAACGCCGTATTTATCTACCATATAATGCGAATTATTTCCATACACAATAAAACGTTCAAGTGAAGAACAACCGGGAAATGGATTGTACCTAAAGTATCTGACATTCTCACCAACAGTGATGCTCGTAATCTTCGAACAATTCTCGAAGGATTTGCCTCCAACGTATGTAACGGGATAACCGTTTGCAACAGCAGGAATCACGACATCGCCTACAGCAGAGGGATCACATTTCTTAATTTCTGCTTCACCGTCTTTTACTCTGTAGCTGAAAAGTCCTTGATCAAAATATTCGTATTCATCTGCCGCAAAGGCTACGCTTGCGGTAGTGAAAAGAAGAACTGCACAGAGAATAACAGAAAGAAATTTCCTAAACTTTTTGTTCATTGTTTTTACCTCCTCTTGATATATTTAATCGATACTTTTATTTGATTATATATTCTTTATAGATAGGACCGCTAAAAAGGGCCGTGAAAAAGCGCGGTATCATAGCAAAAGCAGCCATCACCGTTGTGGATCCGATCCAGGTTCCGAAGCCCGGTATAAAAACAAATAACCCTGTACCAAGCACAAGATATAACGGTGTAAGAAGCAGCCATACGGTTGCATTGCCAAGGTTTTTTGAATATGCCTTACTTTCACTCAGAACATCAAACTCCAATGTTTTTACGGCAACATCACCAAGCTTCAACTCGACGACATAACTGCCAGGCTCCTGCGGCACAAATTCACCGGAATTTGTTTCGGTAGTTTTTCCGTTTACGGTATATGTAACTGTTATTCCACTAAGCCACGCCTCGCCGTATTCACCGTAACCTACTATTCTGACAGGCTTTCCTACTGCCGTATATCGGCACATTTTGCCGGTTATTAAATCAATGTGCTCTTCTATTTCAAACGCCTCAAGCCTGCAAGACACGCCCAGGTCATTGGCTTTGGTTATTTTATTTCCGGGTATTTTAACTTTTCCGCTGCTTTCGCCCGATTCCGTAACAAAAGCACCTTCGCCGATTTCAATACGGTTTATACTGACGTAATTCAATTTTATAAACAGCTGAGGATATCTTTTTCCCTCATTCTCAAAAACTTTTAACGTGATTAAATCTTCTGTTACGGGATGTTTTCCGCTACTGCCAAAATAAATACACACCTCAGGTATTTCGCCCGTTTGAGAATATTTACTGTTAAATGTGACAACAATAAAACCCATTGCGTAATCATTTGAATGATAATTATGACAGGTATAGTCTTTTTCAAGCACTTCTTCTGAATTATCCTCCGCCGCAAAGGCTACGCTTGCGGTGGTGAAAAGAAGCACGGCACAGAGGATAAACGACATAAGTTTTTTAATACTTTTATTCATAATATAATACTCCTTTTATTTATACCGTTTATATTCGTGCTGCTCTTACCAATTCTTTAATAGTAAGACAAAGATAATAAGGTGAAAAAACCACGCTGATAATCGGTCCCAGCACACCATAAAACAAAGTAAACAGTCCTAAAAGCTTTGCTTCAAGAAAAGCAGATTCAATTGAATCCTTTATCTTTTCTTCCTGTGTTCTATGGTCAACACTGGTATTTTTAAGCATATATTCGTCCGATGTTGCTAAAACTGTACCGTCAGCAGAAATCAACTCAGCTTTTACATAAATATCACCTTTTTTGCCTTCCGGTAATATTACACTGGTTGTTATTCTATCCATAACAACCGAAGTGATATCGCTCATATATACTTCGCCGATTTTTTCGGTATTACCACCGAGAATGGAATAAAAGACCACCTTATCAATATCGGTTTCGGAATAATATTTTGCATATATCGGCACTTCTTTGCCTGCGTTTGAATTGAATTGATCCTGCTTTATCTGAAGATCGCAAAGTGTCTGCGGTTCTTCACCGTTAAAGTACATTATATATTTTTTATCAAAAGTATCAAAAATGATGCCATACTCCGAATGCGTATATGACTTTTCGAACCAACTCTCATCCTTAAAATCGATTGAATAATCATATTGCTTGAATTCTATTCTTTTCCAGTCTTCTTCGGAACCGGCATAGCAAATTGCAAGATATCTAAAAGAGTATTGGTTTTTAATTGTGCTGTTTATAGCATCTCCAAACACTTTGAGACTTTTAGGCAAATTAACTCTGTAGTACCTAACTGTATGATCCAGGCTAAAAGCCTCACACCCGATACTTGTAACACCTTCTTCAACGGTTATCACTTTAATCTGTGAACACAACTCATACCAAGGAGCTCTGAACCGTGACCAATAATAATCCTCCATCTCACCCTCACCGCTTATGACAAGTTCGCCGTCATCGTAGAGTGTCCAGGTTAGGTTTTCGCCCTGTGCGCCGCAGAAGCCGCTGTCAACAACCGATCTTGTTCCCTCCGCAGCAAAGGCTACGCTTGCGGTGGTAAAAAGTAAAACTGCACAAAGAATAACTGACAAAACCTTTTTTGAATAAACTGACATATATATTTACCTCCCTTTAAATTTCGTACCCGTTCCTTTTTAGCGGATACTCTTATTTCCCTTTATCCATATTATAGCAATAAGCCGCTCATAATTCAATAATTATCTGTAATTAGTTAAAAGTTTGTTAATATTTTACAAAATTATTCATATATTTTCTAATAATAAATTTTTTATAAACTGCGTGCATTTTAAAATAAAAAAACAGCGATAGAACCGTAAAGGTTTAATCGCTGTTTTGTAAGCTATGCACCTCAGATTAAGTGAAGCATTTGGTATCAGACTCGTCGCTGTTCAGAATTATGCAACAAGCTTATCTCGTTTTATTGCTTGGATTCTGTGACTCAACTTGACTGAGGTATTTGGTGCCGACCTTGTCGTTATTCAGAACTATGCAACAAACTTATCTCGTTTTATTGCTTGTGTTCTGCGAATCAACTTGACTGAGGTATTTGGTGCCGACCTTGTCGGCTTATTTCTTGTACTCCTTGAAATCTGCATAGATTTCTTCGGTGTAAACGTTGTTCTCATCCTTGTCGTGAAGCGGATACCATACCTGTGCGAAGAAGGGGTTAACCTTTGCTTCGTCATCGTATGCCCAACGGAACTTCTTCTGCTCTGCCTTCTCAAGGGATGAGGGAAGCTCTTCGGGGCACCAGTGACCGCCGCGAAGAACAAGGTTCGGGCTCATCATAAACTCGTGACCGTGTGCACACTGCCACTTAACAGGTGTATACATATCAACAATCTCAGTTGCAAGGCACTTACCGCCACGGAACTCAGCAGCCTTCTGAAGATCTTCAAGAGTAAGAGAATCGAAGGGCTTTGTTTCATCATAACCGTGGTCAAGCACGAGAGCCTTTGCAGGGTCATCGTTAGGACGGTAAACCTTAACCTTGCTCCAATCAGAGCCGATAGCGTTCCACTTTTCCATTGAGCCGACATAAGCGTTGATTCTGGGAGTAACATTATTTGCCTTCCACCAGAGTGTACCGTAAACGGGAGTCTGAGCAATCTTCTTCATAAAGGGCTTAACAGCAAAAGCAAAGGGCTTTGCAAGGAAAGCGAGCTTGTAGAACCACTCAACTCTGTCCATCATGCTCTTGAAGTACTCCTTGATGGGAGTGTTTGCACGGAAGTGGAGATAGCTCTCAAGAACGTCAGAATCGAGATACCACTGACCGTGGAAGTTACGGGTGATAAACCAATCGGGGTCAAACAGCTTCTTGGGGTCGCCAAGACCGAGACCGCACTTGCCAAGAAGAAGCTCATCAAATTCCATATTTGTGATTCTGTACTGTGCACCGGAGCCGATATTGTAGAATCTTCTCCAGAACTCTTCGGGAACATCGTCGCCGCAGACATTAACAAGAAGACGGCCGGAATCTTCAACAGTTGCCCACTCAAGAACACCGTTGATAACAACGTGATACATAATGGGCTCCATATTCTTGAGGATTTCGGGATAGAGGATACCGGACTGACGAAGTGATACCCAATATTTAAGGCCGGATTCTGCAAAAACAGACTCTGCTATAACCTTACTTGTTGCATAGTGGTCGTAAACACTGATTTTGATGGGGTCGCCTGTACGTGCCCAATGAATCGGGTCATCACGCTCGCCTGTTTCAGCAACCGTACCTATGTAAACAACCTTAACTGCATCGGGGTCAGGCTGTGCCTTGACAGCCTTAACGATATTCTGTGCAGCGCCTACGTTTGTTTTGATAGTTGCAATGGGGAGATAGTCAGCCGACGGAGAAACCATACCGCCAACGTGAAGAACGTAATCTGAGCCGTTGACAGCATCAAGAACGTCCTCATATTTTCTTAGGTCGCCCCAGACAATTCTGACTGAGGGATCATTCATATAATTTGCAAACTTGTTTCTGTTTTTCTCACTGTCGCGAAGAAGAACAACAATATTAAACTTATCCTTCTTTGCATACAGCTGCTTGAAGCCTTCCCAGCCCATATTACCTGATGCGCCGGTAAGGAATACGGTTTTTTTGCTCATGCCACATCTGCCTCCTATTTGTGATTACTTTAAATTTACCACAGAAAAATAAAAATATCAATAAAAATTTATATAAATATAAAAATAGACTTAATTTTTTTCGCAAACAGAAAATACACAACCGTTGTACTCCCCTGTTTCAAACGCAAAAGCCTCGCAATTTGATTTAACAGGGTTTGCGACATTCAGAAACTCTATGCTTTTAGCATTATCTGCAAAGCCGGTGCCGATTGCTTTGAGATAGCTTTCTTTAAGCGTCCAGAGTGTAAAAAAGGTTTTATTTTCATTGTCAGACAAGTCCACTAAAGTTGATTCACTCTTTGTAAAAATGCGGTTTTCAACCGATTTTCGACGAATTTTAACCTGTTCTATATCAACACCTAACGGCCTGTCGGAAAAGCCAACCATAACCGCACCCTTAGTGTGACTGATACTGATAAAAACATCTGCTCTGCCCAAAACAAAAGGTCTGCCATTATCATCTTTAGCTATAATTATTTTGCTCGCATTACAGCCAAGAAACGGTGCAAGCTCTTTTTTCAGCAGAGAGTGTGCCGCCTCGCTCTGCTCCCTATAGCCATTCTCTGATAATTCGGCAAAAAACACTTTTTTCAAAAAAGCATCTCCTTTAAAAATGCCGCCCGGCATAAGCCGAACGGCATTTTTTGTGTTTTATGGGGTTATGCTTTAACCAACCTGGCTGACAGTTGCCTTAAGAAGGGCTGTATCGCCAAGGAGGGTTGCATCGGCTGCGTTAATAACACCGTCGTGGTTCGGGTCTGCAGCCATCTTCTCATAAGCGTTAAGCTTATCGAGTGAAAGCATTCCTCTGTCAATCATACCGACAAGGAACGAGTCGTTTGCATCGCAGGTACCATTACCGTCAACATCACCGTAGATAACTACAGTGTACTCAAGGCGGCAGGTTGCACCGTCCATAACCTTGATAACGGAGCCTGTACCGAGGACAGAATCCTCACAAACAATTGTACCTGTACCGAGAACCTGTGCATACTCTGTCTTGAAGGAATCAAGTGTGAGCTCCTGTGCAAGACCGTAAACAATTCTCTTATCTGTTTCAACAACTGTTGTGCTGCCGTCTACGGGAGCAAGCTCACAGTCTGTTGCAGCAATGTCAAGAGAAACCTTAGCATTTGAAAGCTCAGGAACGAGGTTGACAGGATCAGAAACGTATTTAGAAGTTGTCTCATTCCAATTAAGTACTGCAACACTATTGTGATATGTATTTCCGTTATGTTCAGGTGACTTACACATATTATAATCAATAAAAATGTATCCTTCTGTTACAGATGCATCAATAGTTGTATTAACAGTAAGCGGCATTGTATATACAAGCGTTTTTTCACTTACAACCACAGGAGGTTTACTTGCAGTCGTGGTACCCGCACCAGTCAAGATACGCGTACACTGTATGTGTTCCTCAGGAATTGGATCACCATCAGCAAATCTACCTGACCAACCACTAGCAAAACTCACAGCACCAGAAAGTCTTGTACTGGCAAGAGTTTTAATATAATCAGATGTTGTATTTGGTTTCAATGTTGACAAAGCACCAATTTTAAAGACTCGCTTGTCAAACATAACATTGAATATACCCTGACCAGCTAAATAATTTGTCTTTATACTTACTTCGACCTCGATCTTATCACCAGGTTTGATAGATGTAGCGGGCACACGTTTACCATCTATTGTCTTATAAACATCAAGATAATAGTTACAAACTGTGTTAAGCTGCCATACAGCCTTAACTGTTACATTGCCCGAAGGCATTGTTGTAAGCTCATAAGCTTCGCCGTTAAGAGTCCAGCCTGTGAAAAGATAATTTCCCTTAACAGGAGCATCAATATCAATCACAGTGCCATAAAGAGCTGTGATGGGCTCAATCTCTGTGCCGCCGTCAGTATCGAAGTAGAGAGTATATGTGTTAACAGTGTACTGAGCGTAGAGTATATGCTCATCATCACGATCAACAAGAACAGCAGATGTTATCTGCTCGCCGCCCTCTGCAGCTGTGAACCAGCCTACAAATGTGTGACCGTCTTTTACAGGCTTGGGAAGCTCACCGTAAGCAGAGCCGAATGTGACGGAATACTCGGGAGTTGAAACCGTACCGTTTTCGCCGGGATCAAGAGTAATATTGTAAACCTTCTCTGTCCAACCTGCATAAAGATTAACTACTTTGCCTGTATCGCCAAGGTCGGGCATTACAGTGTAGTTAGCAGGCTGTGTGCAGTACTCATCATAATACCAGCCTGTGAAAGAGTAACCGAATCTGTAAGGAACAGGCATTTCAATCTCTTCGCCGTAAGCAGCTGTAAGATTCTCACAAGGTGTACCCTCGCCTGCATCAAATGTGAAGGTGTACTTTTCAACATCGCTCCAATGAGCGTAGAGATTCTCTACATAGTTGATTGTTACCATTGTATCCGGAATAATCTGCTCACCGCCTGTCGGATCGGAGAACCAACCGAGGAAGCTGTAACCGTCTCTGGTAGCAACGGGAAGCTCACCATATTCAGCACCGTAAGCAAGCTCTTTTGAAGCTACGTCAACCGTACCGCCGTTTGCGTGGAAGTATGCATAATAAATAACGGGCTGATATACGAAAGTAACTGTCTTTTCATCAGCATCAAGCACAACTGTCTGATACTGCTCTGATGCTTCGTAACCGGGATGAACAGGAGCAGTTACACGAACAACATAAGTACGTGTACCGTCATAGGTCTGTGAGCTGAGAGTGCGGTAGCCGCCCTCAACTGTATCATCGGGAGTTACGGCGAGAACCGTGTATCTTGACATCTTGAGAGTAAGACCGTCGATTGCGCTCTGAACATTTGCAGCCATCTGGTCAACAGCTGACTGTCTTTCTGCAGGAAGGTCATACTGAATAAGTGCAAGTGCATTTGTAACTTCAACAAAAGAGTTGTAGTTATCGGGATCAAGCTCGTTGATATAAGCTACAAGAGCATATATCTCGGAATAATCAGCGTAGGCACTGACAAGTGAATTAACAGCAAGGTCAATATTTTCAATTGCTCTCTGAACTCTTGTCTGAGTTGCGCTGGGATTAGCATAAACCTCAATGGCATTGGCCATAACCGAAAGATATGTTGAGAAACCGCCGTTGTAATCTGTAACCTGTCTGTTCTTAGCCATTTCACGGGCGATTTTTGCACCGAGAACATTCTTGACAGCTGTGTGCTCGCCGTCACCAGAAATAAGAACGTGGAAATAAGTTACATGCGGTGCACCTAACAGATCGTAAGAAACCGTAACGGTGACAGCATCACCTGTAATGCCTGTTGAAGTGATTGTTGCAAGATAATAACCGTTATCCTGAAGTGTGAAATCAGAAGCAACAACACCGCCGTCAACGGTTGTTACAATGTTTGTGATTTCATTTGAAGCTGCATCCTTAAAAGCAACTGTAAAGCTCTTGCCGCTCTCTACAGTGCTGGGCACACGGATATCGAGTGCGCAGGTATATTCTGCATTGATAACTGTCAAAGCAGACTCGCCTGCAGCAAGTGTTGAAGCAGCATTGCTGATATCTTCTGCTGAAGCATTAGCGTTTGCATTGACATTCTGTGCATTTGTCAGCGCAGCAGAGTAAATAGCATAAGACTCGGGTGTATAACGTGCTTCGGGATAAGAAGCATGGTTATCGAGCATATACTGAAGAACTGAAGCTGTGTAGCTTGCGGCATCGGCCACGATGCCGCAAGCGAGTGTGCTGAAACAAAGCGTCAATGCAAGCAGAAAGCTTATAAATTTTTTAAGTTTCATTTGCATATTCCCCTATTACACAAGTAGTTTTTGTAGTTACTGTGTCAATATCTTAACCTATACCGAAGACATTTGAAAAGATAAGACCGATAAGCTGTGAGAAGAAAGCGATAATCTTTTCAAAGATTGTCTGCTCTGTCTGCTCAGGCTGTGTATCCGTAGCAACATTATCTGTAGACTCTGTGCCGAGCTCTGTGTCTGTTGTCTTGATCTTTGACCAACGTGCATAGAGAGTTGAGTAGTAGCTTGTTGTAACCTTAACTGTTTCGTCAACTCTGATACCGCCGGAAAGCTTGTTATACCAACCGACAAACTCATAACCGTCACGAGTGGGAACAGGAAGATCTGCATATGTTGCGCCGTACTTGACGTAAGCCGTTGTGGGCTCAACAGTACCGCCGTTTGCATTGAAGATTACACGGTACTCCTTGGGAGCATAGTAGAATTCTACAACAACGCCGCCCTTTGTGATTGTTACAAGCTGAGCCTTGCTGCCTTCCTTTGCCTGATAGCCAAGCATTTCAGGTACGTTAACAATAACCTTTTCGCCGACATTACCGTAAATAACGTCTGTGCTGATGAGGACGGATTCACCTGTTTCAGCAAGTGAAATTTCTGTTTCCTCAAGATTTGCAAGAATCTGGCCGCCTGAGTAATCGTAGCAACGGATGATGATACGATCCTGTGCAGGTGTGAGGTTATCGATAGCTGCTCTGAGATTATCGATAGTCTCGTTAACAAGTGACTGCTGAAGAACATCCTGTGAGAAGTCAATTGTCTTGAGGATATCTGTTACAGTATTAAAGTTCTCGTAATCGTCGGGATCGAGTGAGTTAGCAATTGAGATAAGCTTGTGAAGCTCTTCGAAATCTGCTGATCTGTACTCGAGCCACTCGATAGCTTCAAGAAGGTTAAGGTTTGCTTCATCAATCTGAGCCTGTGTTACCATGGGATTATTGAGAATTGCAACAGCAGCCTCAAGGTCCTTCTTGTAAATATCCCAACCGCCTGCATAGAACCATTCCTGACGGCAGGATGAAATTGCTGCGTTAACGTTTTCACGAAGAACTGACTTATCGTAAGCAATTACACGAAGCTCAAACTTGGGATAAGAGATTGTTGAGCCGCCGTTTGTTGCAAGAGCGGTAACTGTGGGAGTGATAAGAGTTGTAAGTGTTTCGCCTGCTGCAGGAAGGTTGCCAGCAAATGTAAAGTTATTGGAATCATCCTGGTTGAGTGTGAGGCTGTAGGATGTGGGAGAAACTGTAACTGCTTCGTTTGAAGTTGTTACGTCAACACTGATTTCTTTGAAAACACCGTTGCCGATATAGCCTTCAGCGTATGTTGAAGCATACTTTGTTACAGTAAACATAAGACCGGGAAGCTCTGAGAAATCCCTGTAAATGCTGCGGTCTGCGTATACAGTACCCATAGGAACTGTCTTACAATCGCCTGCACTGCCTGCTGCAGCGTGGTCAACCTTATATTCGATAACACCGCTGTAGTTGGAGCTCTGGATGCCGTATACACCGAGGTGATACTCGTTACGTACATAACCAGGCTGGCAAGTGTTTACATCAAAGTTGATTTCATAATCACCTGCAGAAACAAATGTGTAAGCATAAGTTGTATACTGCATGCCTGTTGAAGGCTGAGTAAACTTGATTGTAGCTGTAATTACGGAGTAAAGAGTTGCGCCTGCGGGATCGATTTCCCAGCAGTAATAATCGCCCTCTTCATACATCTCTCCGATAGTTGCTCCGCCGTTTACGGTAGCGGAAACATCAGTGATAGCTGCACCGCTGGATTCGCGGAACTTAAGGATAGTCTTTGTATCCCTTGCAACAACGGGATCAATGATAATCTCTGAGCCGAGCTCATAGTTAAGCTCCCAGAATTCAAGAGAGTTAAGAGCTGTACCGAGATCGGAAGCTGCTGTATCAACTATTTCCTGATCATTAAGGTCATAGTCTCTGTCGAGAGCTGTTGCAGCTGCATAAGCGGCCTTGAATGCTGCGAGAGAGTTTGTTGTGTAAAGCTTGTAATCCTCTTCCGGAATAGCTTCTGCTCTCTTAATCATAGCATCAAGAACTGTATATCTTGCAAGTGAAACATAGCTCTTAAGCTTATTCTGAGCCTTGAAGAGCTCCTGTCTTGCTATAGAAACCGCAGACTGCTTTGCCTCGGGATCTGCTGCTACTTTATAAGCGTTAGCAAGAGCTTCGCTGTAAAGTCTCCAGGTTCTGTCTGTGTAAATCTTCTTGCCGTTTTCGTCAAGATTTTCTACAGCGTTATTAGCCTCGGCATAGTTAATCTCATAAGCAAGCTGAATCTTACAGATTTCTTCTCTGGGAGTAAGCTCCTCATAATAGTGACCGAGTCTGTAGTAGAGGTTCTTTATCTCGAGTGCTGTAACGGAGTTCGGATTTTCGTTATATCTCTCGACAAGTGACTCACAGTCGCTGAAAGTATCGTCAAAGTTTGTAAACTGGAAGAGGTATTCGTAGTCCTCTTCACCGTATGTGAAGTAACCGTCATCGCTGTATACAAGGCCGTCGTTTGAAGGTCTGTACTCAGCCATAAGCTTCTTGAGGTCGTTGATGGTCTTGTTGGGGTAACCAACGGGAGCGTTAACTGTGAAGTTATCGTTCTGGCTAAGACCGATGATTGAACCGAGAAGCGGGATAAGAGTCGGGAAGTTGTAATCCTTCTCTGAATAGAGAGCGGAGAGAAGATTGCCTGCAAACTGACCGAGCTTACCGCCCTTTGTTGAACCGTAGACAAGGTCTTCAAGGTTCTGAGTTGAGTAAGGAATGATCTCAAGACCGTTCATAAGGCTTGAAAGAATACGGCTGAGAAGATCAAGAACAAAGTTTACAAGCGGCTTGTTGAGAACTGCATCGGGAGATGAATTCTTACCGATGAAGCTGAGAATCCTCTCGATATCGAATGTTTCAACACCGTGAAGAAGTGTATCAACAATAAGTGACTCTGATGTTGTGTCGCTTGTGTGCTGGATTGTAAGGAGAGTGGGATCGAGAATGGTGAATACCGTTGCATCAAGCTTCTCCCAGCAAGTCATACCTGCAAGGTTCTGTCTTGTGTTGAAGATGAAGCCAAACTCGCCGACGAGCCAGTTAACAAGGCAGTCAACAAATTCTTCAAAGTGAGCATCAGCAGGAATGTTGATGTCAATAAGAGAATTCATAAGGTAAATGAGGTAGTCTGTACCTACTTCAATCCAAGCGCCGTTTTCGGGATCAAGTGTACCGTCTTCAATCATGCCGTAGTAATCGTTTTCGGGAAGAAGGTCGATAACAAGGCTGATAAGTATATAAGTAAGGCATTCCTGAATTGTGTCGCAACCGGGAAGGAATCTGACGCCGTCGAAGAAATCAATACCGGGAGCGATAAGCATAACGATATAGGAGATGAACTGGTCTGTTGTCCACTCAGTCATATCGGGGAACTCTGTATCCTCTGGGATAACTTCGGGAAGAAGCATCTGAAGAAGACCGGGGCCGAGCTCACGGAGAAGACCCTTAATATTATTGTAAAGAGTATCGTTGATATCAATACCGTGGTCGGTAAATGCAATAATATTGTACAGAGCAGCAGGTGTCTTTGTAACGTTGCCTGCTTCGTCTGTTGTGGTTTCACCAACAAGGAGCCATGTAAGAGCCTTTTCAAGCTCGATTACGGGATACTCTTCAGCATCATAGGGATAACCGAGCTGAAGGTAGTCGTTTATGATACCGATGATAGTGGGAAGAAGACCGGGCTCTGCAGGGTTACCGTAGGGCCACTCTTCGCTTGTTTCGATATCGAGCGTATCGGGAAGAGACTCAACAAGAGTGGGAACGAGAATATCGTTCATAAGAGCATCAATCGCACTCTGGATAAGGTCGTAAGAAGAGCCTGTTGTGATTGAAGTCTTACCTGCCATACTGGGAAGGAAGCCAGTGTATGACTGTGTTGAAACGTTGTAGTCACCGATAAGGAGCTGGTCTACAACATCCTGAAGGAGACCGTCGATTGTGAACGAATCGAGAGTAACACCTGCGGGAAGCGTTTCGATATCGGGCTCGGATTCAGCCTTGATAAGGCTGTTGTAGATGAGCTTGTAAATCATTTCCTTAAGGAAACCGGGGATATCATAAAGGAAGCCCATATCGCCGTCTTCGGGAAGAACAAGCTCAAGAATCATACCGAAATCGATAGTGCCGTTAACAAGCTTCTCGAGAACGGGTCTGTTATCGCTGAGGAACTCAAGAAGAGCATAAAAAACCTCAGAGTCTTTATGCGTTGTTCTTCTGGGCTCAACGATAGCGGACTCATCAAGGTCTTTAAGGTCACCCAAAAGGCTGAGCGTCTGGGCTACATTGACAAGACCCATATCGAGAAGGTCTGAAATTGATTTGAACGTATTATCAACAGAAGTAAGGTTGATTGTAATTGTACCGAGAATACTCAGGTCAATCACTTCGTTGATGTTTGCGTCATACAGGACTGTGTCAAGGAAGTCGAGCAACATAGAGCAGGTCTGCTCGTATGTGTAGTACGGCTTACCGAGACTGTCGTAGCCTGCAGGTGAGGTGTATGCTTCATAAGCTGATGCTGTGCTTGCAAGCGAGGTTGCGAGCATAACATAAGCAAGAAGTATACATAATAGCTTCTTTACTTTTTTCATAAGAAAAAGCACCTCCATAGGAATTTTGTTTTTTGGTTTGCGTTTTTTGAGGGAAAATGCTGTGTTGTCGGGTTCAGGAACACCCTAATATATATGTAAACTAATAGTGCAGATACCGATAGGTATACACTTACACTATTATACATACCGATTATAACACAAGATTCTACCCGTTGCAAGGAAAAGAGCAACAAATTTTGAAAATTTTTTTATAAAATTTGTACAAAATGTTGTCTTAAAGTTGCATACTGCACTAAATGCTGTGGTAAATTAACCGCACAACACAAACCGGTCGATTCGTGAATCAAGAAAAACACAGAGAGATTCGTGAATCGCTTCAGCGGTCGATTCGTGAATCGACCCTACTTGATTACGGTTTGATTGTGTGATATAATATTATATATACTTATTACATTATATAATAGGAGTGAATAAAAGTGAAAAAGTTGTTTATAGGCCTTGTTTCAACCGCCTGCCTCACCTTCCCTGCTCTCTTCTCTGCTTCTGCCGCTACGGTAGACCTGCCCGATGCATTTTCTGAACTGACAGGAATTTTTGAAACACTTCTCAGAATAGTCGAATTCCTTTCAAGAATTTTAAGCCTGTTCGCATAAGAATAGCAAAGCTTAAAAGCTCACGGTCCGATTGAACCGTGAGCTTTTTTGTATATGTTTTGTATTTCTTATTTGAGGTCTTTGATTGACTTATTTTCTTCGGAAACAGCCTTCTGCTGAGCCTTGACCTTGTCAAGAGCATCTGCATCGCCTGTTGTAACCTCGGAAGCCATAACTGCACGGCGGGCAAGAAGCTCTTCGTACATCTTATCTCTCTTCTTACCTGCAAGGTCGTAGAAAAGAAGCGGAATGATACCGAGAGTGGTGGTAACAAGCGGAAGCACCGTGCACATTGCAAACAGCCAGAACTTTGTATCGTCCGTCTGAGCTGAGCCGCTGGCATAAGCATTGATATCGTAACCAATCCACTTTTTGAACAGAGTCTTCAGGAAGTTGCTGAAGGTACCGGAAAGCTTCTGTGCAAGGCCTTTTGCGGCAGAGGTCATAGCCTCTGTACGGTAGCCGTTCTTCCATTCGCAATAGTCCATAGCTTCATTATACATTTCGCTGGGGATAACGTGGCGGACACCGTAGAAGAACATATAGAACGTTTCCTGCAGGGCAAGAGCTATGCCCATAGGAACAACCTTTTTGTACAGACCGTTTTTCTTGCCGCCTATACAGCCGAGCAGGAATACGGGGATGTATGTAATATCAATACTGTATTTACCGAGGATTGCAAGAGCACGTGTTGAGAATCTCTTACGGAACCACGGAACAAGTGCATAGGAGAACGGGTGAACAATAGCACCGGGAATACCGACAATGTTGCCCAAGCTTGCAAAGTTGAGAACATCGATAAAGTAATCCTTCTTACTTCCGCTGAACAGCGAGAAGCTGCTGAGCGTATCGGAAAGGGTGAGAAGAAGAATGGGCTTGTTGTTGACAATTGATTTGATACCCTCTTTGATACTCGGGGTTTCAATCGACTGCATAACACGTTCTTTTGCCATTGTGGCAAACCAGAGTGCAGCAATACCGCTGACAAGCGAGGTGAAAACGCCCATGCCCATGAACACGCCTCTGTATGCGCCTTCGAAATTACCCTTGGCAATAACTTGGTTACCGATAAGGTCGAGAACAAGGTCCATAATCTGCTGAGGCAGGTTTTCACCCAGGAAGCCCGAGAAGAACTGAGCCTGTGTAATCAGACGCGTTCGTTCTATCGGGTTTGGCGTTATGGTTGCAAGCATACCCGTCTGGGCAAAGCCGCGGAAGGTGCCGCCCGTTTCGCGCAGAATGGCGAGGACAAGGTAGAAGAAGAACTTTGCCATTGAGGTGGATGAAGCCGTTGGGAAAATTGCAGGCATAAGCCAATAGAGACAGGTTGCAATTGTGCCCGGAATACCGAGAACGATAAGATAGGGCTTGAATTTGCCCCAACGTGTACGGGTTTTATCGACAACGGCACCGGAGAAAGTATCGTTAATAATATCCCATATACTGTTGATAAGATTTGCAACAGCCTGCAAACCCAAATCCATTTTAAAAATGGTTGTGATAAATCGCTCTGAATAGGAATTGATATTGAAGCTCTGCGCCATATCAAAAATGACATAGCCTACGGTTTCTTTAGTGCCGACATAGCGTCGGTTTTGTTTAGCATAAAAGTCTTCGGTATATTCTGTTACTTCTTCAGAAGTTTTATTCTTTTTTGCCAAAAAACCCGCCTCCTCAAATAAAGTTTTGTCAATTATAACACAAAAGAACTCACAAATCAATGATTTTTATTACTTTACTGTATTAAATTTATTTAATATTATTTGTCCTTACGGCATAAGGTTCAAATATAAAGCCAAAAGGAGTGCATCACAAAATGCTTCTGCAACTGTTAAGTACCGTACTGTCAAACCTTATTTATCTGCCGCTTCACCTGCAAAATGCAAGCTCATTTCCAAAGCCCTTGAACGCAAAAGATGAAAAAGCCTATTTTGAAAAAATGAAGAGCGGTGACAAAGCAGCCGCTCAGAAGCTCATAGAGCACAACCTGCGGCTTGTGGCTCACGTGACAAAGAAATACTATTCTATGACAGCCGACAGCGACGACCTTATTTCCATAGGCACAATAGGGCTTATAAAAGCGGTAAACTCATTTGATTACGAAAAAGGCACACGGCTTGCAACGTATGCGGCAAGATGTATTGAAAACGAAGTGCTTATGCACCTTCGCACACAAAAGAAAAATGCACAGGACATTTCAATGAGTGAGCCGATTGACAGCGACAGCGACGGCAACCCCCTCACCTTCAGCGACGTTGTATACGCAGACGACACAATCGCAGACGATATTGACCTAAGCGAAAACACACATAAGATTTATGAATTTGTAAGCAATATGAAAAACCGTGCCGAAAAAGAAATAATAATACTGCGTTACGGCTTATATAACACAAAGCCGCTGACACAACGGGAGGTTGCACAGCGGCTTGGAATATCAAGGTCTTATGTATCACGAATTGAAAAACGTGTGCTTGAGAGGATGAGAGAAAGCTTTGAAAAACAATGAATTGATTTTAATCAACAATAACCAACCGCTAAACCGACGAGAAGCAACGCACTTGTGATTACAAGGTTAACCGCCTGGAATTTCCACGAAAACTTAATCCATTTTCCGTAGCTGACACCTGTAAGGCCAAGCGCAATAAGCAGAGCGGCATTTGTGGGATAAAACACGTTTGAAAAGCCGTCGCCGAAAGCAAACGCCATAACGCACAGCTGAGGCTCGATTGAAAAAAGCTGAGCCATAGGCACAATAAGAGGAATGAGAAGAAAAGCCTTTGCAGAGCCTGAACTGATA
The DNA here is from genome assembly GCA_045604525.1 of Acutalibacteraceae bacterium. Taxonomy (GTDB): domain Bacteria; phylum Bacillota; class Clostridia; order Oscillospirales; family Acutalibacteraceae; genus UBA8612. Next base: position 50,553 of record JAZUOH010000043.1, on the reverse strand, counting down.
AAGAAATTCATCACAAGCACAAGCAGGTAGACGAAAAGAATTATCACGGCTCTTGGCATACCCTCCATAGCTTCAACAGCCCAATGAAGAACAGTGTCAAGAATTTTTGCTTCGGTAAGCGTATATTTGATTGAGCTTGCAAGCAGAAGCAAAACCACAGCAGGAAGAATGTTGACTATTCCCTTGCCGAACGTACTTGCCAAACGCTTTGCCTTCATACCCGAAAGAACAACAGAAACAACGCCTGCAACAAGGAACGTAACGGCAACTATAATCATTGTATAATCCTGCAAAGCAGTTATAAAGCCCGAGCTGAGCACGGCAAGAATACCGACAACCAGTATTGCAACGAAGAAGGCAAGAGCTTTGTCCATCTGCTTATCCCGTGTGAAGTCGGACAAAGCGGCAACTCCCCCGCCGACCTTCTCTGCTTTTTTGGCATAGCGATAAAGAAAAGCAAGAAGAACTGCGTAAATTACGGCAAAGCCAATTAGACGAAGCCATATACCCGAGAACATCGGCAGACCTGCAAGGCTTTGAGCAACACCGACGGTAAAGGGATTGCAGACACCCGAAGCAAAGCCACAACCAACTGCAAGCAGGCTCATACCCATACCTGTCATAGCATCCCAGCCAAGGCTGATGCTCAGCGCAACAACAATGGGCACCATAGGTATACACTCTTCGAAAGAGCCGATAAAAGCACCCATTGCCATAAAGAAAAAGGTAACAACTGCAAGCAATTTGTAACGTGCCTGACCGAAGCGTGCAACAATACGGTCAAGCATATATTTCATAAGTCCGCAGGCGTCAAGGCTTGTGAAAACGCCGCCAATAATAAGCAAAAAAGCAATAATGGCAATTATTGTTCCGCCTCCGTCCGCACCGAGAACAAGCACGGGCGAAGCCAGCCATTTACCAAGCGAAATACCGCCCTCAACAAAACTGAAGCCCTGCTCGGGGTCAAGCACGGTATTGCCTGCGGCATCAACCGTGCGTGCATACTCGCCGCCAGGAATTAAAAAAGTGAGCGCAAAAGTAAAAATCATAAGCACAAGGATAACGGCTATGGCAGTGATATACGATTTAACACTGACGTCAAGCCCCTTGCTTTCGTGTTTTTTCTGCATTTAAAAAACTCCCTAAAAATAATACGTTCAACATTATATACGTTTTGGAATAATAATGCAACATATTTATTTTTGCTTTGAGCAAATTAAATATGGGGTGATATAATGAAACACAGCCACAGCGAAGAAAAACGCTCAAAAATATCTGAGAACGAAATTCCGGATGATTCGTTTGATATGGTAAACAAATACGGCACATACGAAATCCAGCCGTCCAACGACACCGACAATACGTTTCCAGCCATTTCGCAAGGGCTTGCAAAGCGCCACAAAAGAAAGCATAAATAAAAAAAGCAGCCTTTGAGGCGCACTTCGTAAGGAAGTGCGCCTCAGTTATATTCGCCTAACGGCGAGTGATATTGCTTCGCAGTGATATGATGCTTCGCATCGTGATATTGTCCTTAAGACAGTTAAACAGCGAATATAATACCACTGAAACCGCAAGGTTTCAATATCACTTTTGCTTTAAGGCAAAAATATCACTGCAAACAACAGTTTGCAATAACACTCTACCTGTCGAGAAAGATATACTTTATTCTTGGCAAGTATTTACATTTCTTATGATACTTTCACAAACTGAAAGTGTAATTTTGTTTATATAAAAAACGGAGACTGCTTCTTTACGAAGTGTCTCCGTTCGGCTGCTTTTAATCTTAATATATGGGATACTTTTCGCAAATTTTGTTGACTTCTGCACGGATATAGTCTGCACTATTTTCAAAGTCTGTTGCGGCAAGGTGGATAAGCTCTGCAATCTTGACCATATCCTCTTCAACCATACCTCTTGAGGTAACTGCGGCCGTACCGATACGCACACCGCTTGTGATAAAGAATTTTTCGGGGTCGTTGGGAATTGCATTCTTATTGACTGTGATGAAAACTTCATCAAGTCTCTTTTCAAGCTCCTTGCCGGTGATGCTGAAGGGACGAAGATCAACAAGCATAAGGTGGTTATCTGTACCGCCCGATACAAGGTTGAAGCCTTTCTTGAGAAGTGCATCTGCAAGAGCCTTTGCGTTCTTTACAATCTGCTGCTGATATGCCTTAAACTCGGGCTTGAGTGCCTCACCAAAGCAGACTGCCTTACCTGCGATAACGTGCATAAGCGGGCCGCCCTGGCTGCCGGGGAAGATAGCCTTGTCGATGTCCTTTGCATATTCTTCCTTACAAAGAATCATACCGCCTCTGGGACCGCGGAGAGTCTTGTGCGTAGTGGTTGTGACAAAATCTGCAAAGGGTACGGGAGAATCGTGACAATCGGCCGCAATAAGACCTGCGATGTGAGCCATATCAACCATAAACAGACCGCCCGCAAGCTTTGCTATTTTGCCGATGCGTCTGAAATCAATCGTTCTGGGATATGCGGAAGCACCTGCAACAATAAGCTTGGGCTTGACTTCAAGAGCAAGTCTTTCAAGCTCGTCATAATCAATAAAACCGTCTGCAGTAACACCGTAGGGCACGAAATTGTAAAGCTTACCGCTGAGATTTGCGGGTGAGCCGTGAGTAAGGTGACCGCCGCAGTCAAGGCTCATGCCAAGCACCGTATCGCCGGGCTTGAGGAATGCGTTATAAACAGCAAAGTTAGCCTGTGAGCCTGAGTGAGGCTGAACATTTACGTGTTCTGCACCGAAAAGCTGCTTTGCACGCTCGATAGCAATGTTTTCAACAATATCGACACACTCACAGCCGCCGTAGTAACGCTTTGCGGGGTAGCCCTCTGCATATTTATTTGTAAGCACGCTGCCCATTGCGGCAAGCACTGCGGGAGAAACAATATTTTCGGAAGCAATAAGCTCGATGTTGCGCTTCTGACGTGCAAGCTCAAGCTGCATTGCGTCTGCTACCTGAGCATCGGTTTCACGGATGAGAGAGATTGAATCAAGAACGTTTTCAAACATAATAAAATACCTCCAATTTATCAGACATCAAGATTCTGTACATATTTAGCGTTTTTCTCAATAAAGTCACGTCTGGGCTCAACCTTATCGCCCATAAGGATTGAGAAGGTTTCATCTGCCGCAATGGCATCCTCCAGAGTTACACGAAGCATTGTGCGGTTTGCAGGGTCCATAGTGGTTTCACGAAGCTGAATCGGGTTCATTTCACCAAGACCTTTATAACGCTGTATGTCACAGCTGCCGCCCATTTCGGCAACCTTTTCGTCACGCTCTTCATCGGAAAATGCGTACATTGCCTTTTTACCCTTTGTGATTTTGTACAGCGGAGGCTGTGCGATATAAATGTGGCCGTTATCTATAAGCGGACGCATATAGCGGAAGAAGAAAGTGAGAAGAAGGGTGCGGATATGTGCACCGTCAACGTCAGCATCGGCCATAATGATAATCTTGTGATAACGAAGCTTTGAAATATCAAAATCCTCGTCAATACCTGTACCCAGAGCAATAACAACGGGTGTCAGCTTTTCGTTGCCGATAACCTTGTCGAGTCTTGCCTTTTCGACGTTGAGCATTTTACCCCAGAGAGGAAGAATTGCCTGGTAGTTTTTATCTCTGCCCTCTTTTGCAGAGCCGCCTGCAGAGTCACCCTCGACAATGTAAAGCTCTGTGTTTTCGGGATTTTTATCCGTACAGTCGGCAAGCTTACCGGGAAGTGAGCTTGAATTTGAAAGAGCAGTTTTACGTGCAGATTCCTTAGCCTTACGAACCGCCTCACGAACACGGGAAGCCTCGCAAGCCTTATTGAGGAGCGCCTTGGCAACCTGCGGATTCTCTTCAAAATAGGTCATAAGCTTATCGACAACTGTTTTGGAAACGAGCTTTGTCATTTCGGTGTTGCCGAGCTTGCCCTTTGTCTGACCCTCAAACTGTGCCTCTGTCAGCTTAACGCTGATGATTGCAACAAGACCCTCACGCACATCCTCGCCCGAAAGGTTTTTGTCGCCGTCCTTAAGGATGCCGTACTTCTTGCCGTAATCGTTAAAGACCTTGGTAAGTGCGGTTTTGAAGCCCGTTTCGTGAGTGCCGCCGTCGATTGTGCGGACGTTATTGGCAAAGCTGATAAGGGTTTCATTATATCCGTCGTTATACATAAGAGCGATTTCAGCACTCGAATCGTCACGCACGCTTGAGAAATGGATAGGTGCAGGCTGTACGGGTGTGAAGCCTCTGCTCTCGTTAACGTAGTTTACAAATTCGCTCAGACCGCCCTCGTAGCAGAACACACGCTCTACAACATTATCGGGGTCACGTCTGTCGGTGAATGTGATTTTAAGGCCTGCGTTGAGGAATGCAGACTCACGCAGTCTGCGCTCGAGAATTTCAAAATCGTAGACCGTGGTTTCGGTAAATATTTCGGCATCCGCCTTGAAGCGGATAAACGTACCCGTTGTTTCACTTGTGCCTACAATATCAAGATCGCTTCTGATTTCGCCTCGCTCAAAGCGCTGACGGTAGACGTTGCCGTTACGGGATACTTCAACCTCAAACCATTCGGAAAGAGCGTTAACAACCGACGAGCCGACGCCGTGCAGACCGCCCGACACCTTATAGCCGCTGCCGCCGAATTTACCGCCGGCATGAAGAACGGTAAGAACAACGGTGACAGAAGGCATACCCATTTTTTCGTTCATATCAACAGGGATACCACGGCCGTTATCACGTACGGTTATTACGTTGTCGGGCTCAATTTCAACCTCGATATGTGTACAGAAGCCTGCAAGAGCCTCGTCAATTGAGTTATCGACGATTTCGTACACAAGGTGGTGCAGACCGTTGGGGCCTGTTGAACCGATATACATACCGGGACGCATACGTACAGCCTCAAGTCCTTCAAGGACCTGAATCTGACCGGCACCGTACTCCTCATTGACGGCAGTATCCATCTGCTCAACGGGGCCGATACCCTCTTCGTTAATTTCATCTGTGAAGTTTTCCATGTTCTGAACTGTTTCCTGATTATCCAAAACGAACTTCCTCCTGCTTTTATTTGATACCCGTCAGACCGTTTCTGCTACGCTTGAGCAGGGTCGAGGGAGAGATAGGTGAAATATACACCGTTGTGCCGCCGTCTTTATTTCGGCAGACAACAAATGATTTCGGCAAATCGTAGCCGACGGTGACTACCCTGCCCGTTTTTGTGGCGTTTGCAAGATAGTCTCTCGTAGCCTTTGAGACGGTTGTTGCCTCAAGGTCGAATATGCCGAGAATTTCATCATAAGTTATAACTGTGTCTTGTCCGAGGTGCAGGTACATGCGCTCAGCGCCTCTTTTCTCTTTTGTTTTTCGGCCGCCTTACGCACACGAAGCGCTGCAAAAAACTCTGTGAGCAGTGCCGCACATTCGTCCTGCATATAGCCGCCCTCTATTTTAGGCTTGCTGTTGTAGGGCAAACTGCACAGATTAACAACGCTGCCCATAGAGCCGGATTTATAATCGTAAGCGCCGAATACCACACGCTTTACTCTTGAATTGATGATTGCGCCCGTACACATCGGACATGGCTCGAGAGTTACAAAGAGCTCACACTCTGCAAGACGCCAGCCGCCGAGTTTATTGCAGGCCATATTGATAGCCTCAATTTCGGCATGGGCAAGTGCATTTTTGCCGGTTTCACGGCGGTTAAAGCCCTCGCCTATTATTTCGCCGTTGTGTGTAACAACGGCACCGACGGGCACCTCATCAATAAGTGCGGCCTGCTTTGCAAGCTCAATTGCACGCAGCATTGATTCACTGTCGCTCATAAAATTCCCTTTCTTTCCGGATAAAAGAAATGTTTATAAAATGCTTGTAAAAATCAGAACAAGCAAGTATACAAAAGCAGCTACCGCAGGCACGTTCAGAAACACGGCTTTGATTCGCTTGCCGAGCTTCAGGCCGCAGTGCTCACGGTTGAGCCTTAAGGTGTATGCACGGCCGTAAACCGTGAACGCTATAATACCCGCAACCGCAACAGCGACACAAAACAGCACAAAAAGCATATCGACTGTTTCGGTCGGGAGCAGGTCAAACTCTGTAAAGAAGACCGCAGTGGCATTATTAAGAGCGTGGATAGCAATGCCTGCCCACAGGCTTTTGGAATATATTACGGCATAGCCAATTGCCGTGCCCGAAAGAAATGCAAATATGATATTGGACGGTGAGCCGTGAACAAGTGCAAATATTACGGCGGTGGTGATAACCGCAAAGCTGTCGCCATAGCGGCGGAGCGGTTGCATAATAACACCACGGAAAACAAACTCCTCAACAAGCGGAGCCATAACGGCGGCACACAGAAAATTCATAAACGTATCAAGGCCCGTTGCCGAAGTAAGTGCCTCGGGCAGATTTTCTTCAAAGCCGAGAATAGAGAAGAAAGACGATATATAGCCTGCCACGAAGTTGGAAGCAAGGCATGCACCCCAACCCGCAAGCACAAGGCAAACAATCTTTTTGCGGGGCTGCGGAGTATGGAAAGGCAGAACCTTAAAATATGACGGACTGCCTTTTTTTCGGCTGTAAAGCGCAAACGGTAAGCCCAGAGCAATAAAAGAAAAGATGAAAGCCGCAACAGCATACTGAAAAGCAGGGTTGGTCTGATAATCGTCCGAAAAGCCCAGAAAAGCCATCAGCCCAGCTAAAATTTCCTGCAGGGCAAAATAGCCGAGCAGACATCCGCCGACAAAAACGCCGTGACGTCTGAGGTTACGGTAATGCTCACCCGTGAGGTCGCACCCCGGCTGTGCCTGATACGGATACTGCTGATACATTGCTTTCTCCTTCCTATAAAATAAACACGCAAAAATATAATAATTATAAACAATAATATAACACGTAAGAATTATAACACAATATATATTGAAAATCAACCTAAAATGCACAAAAAAACAGCACAATATTGAGGTTGAAAAGAGCGTTTAAATGTGTTAAACTTATATAGATTTTGATTACGAGGTGCTGACAGTGAAATTTATATCCTGGAACGTAAACGGACTCAGAGCCTGTATGACCAAGGGCTTTGACGATATATTCAAAAATTTTGATGCAGATATTTTCTGCGTACAGGAAACCAAGCTGCAGGAGGGTCAGATAGATTATCACCCCGACGGATATTATCAGTATTGGAACTATGCGGAAAAGAAGGGCTATTCGGGCACTGCAGTGTTCACAAAGCAGGAGCCGATAAGCGTATTTTACGGCATTGATATCGAAAAGCACGACCACGAGGGCAGAGTAATAACGCTTGAGTTTGACAAGTTTTATTTTGTATGCGTTTACACACCAAATTCGCAGGACGAGCTTCGCAGGCTCGACTACCGAATGGAGTGGGAGGACGATTTCAGAGAATATCTTGTTTCGCTCAAAAAAAGCAAACACGTTGTCGTATGCGGCGATATGAACGTAGCGCATAAGGAAATAGACCTTAAAAATCCGAAAACAAACCGTCGTAACCCCGGCTTTACAGACGAAGAGAGATGCAAGTTTGACCTGCTTCTCAAATCCGGCTTCACCGATACATTCCGATATTTTTATCCCGACCTTGAAAACGTATACTCCTGGTGGAGCTACCGCTTCAAAGCGAGAGAAAAGAACACAGGATGGAGAATTGACTATTTCCTGGTTGATGAAAACGCCAACAGCCTGCTTAAAGGCGCAAAGATACACTGCGATATTTTCGGCTCGGACCACTGCCCCGTAGAGGTTGAAATTGATTTTTAAGGAGAAATTAAAATGTCGATAGAAAGAGTAAGACCGTATCTTCGTGAAAAAGGTATGGAAAACAGAATAAAAGAATTTGACGTATCGAGCGCAACCGTTGAGCTTGCCGCACAGGCTCTCGGCTGCGAGGGAAAAAGAATAGCCAAGACCCTTTCGTTTAAAGTAAACGATTCGGCAATACTTATCGTTGCCGCAGGCGACGCAAAGGTTGACAACGCAAAATACAAGGCGCAGTTTGGCGCAAAGGCAAAAATGCTCACCCCCGACGAAGCCGTTGAGCTTATAGGTCACGCAGTAGGCGGTGTATGCCCCTTCGCAGTAAACGATGGCGTAAAAATACATCTTGATGTTTCACTCAAGCGCTTTGACATAGTTTACCCTGCCGCAGGAAGCTCTAACAGTGCGGTTGAGCTGAGCGTGCCCGAGCTTGAATCACTCTGCCCGGGTGCAGAATGGGTAGACGTCTGCAAAGCGTGGCAGGATGCAGAATAAGCACATATCAAAATATCAAAAAATCGGCACCAAAAAAGGACTTTCGGTTTTTCCGAAAGTCCTTTTACTGTTTTTATCAAAAACACCGCAAAATATTAAAAATTTGCCGCATATTTGCTCACAAGCTCACAAGCAACATCAACTGTGTTTTCTTTACCAACGGCATCGTTATCGGGTGCATAAGTTGCAATCCACTCTTTTTCTACCCTTGAGAGTGCACCGCCGATTTCCGAGCCGAGATAAGCATCACGGTCAAAAATCTGCTGTTTTGTCTTTTCGGGTATGCGGCGAAGCTTTTTGAAACCTGCGGCAAGCTGTTCAAACAGTGCACGCCAACGAAGCGCATAGAATGAACCGAGCATACCGCCCCACTCTTTCCAGCAGGTGTCGTAAAGAACAGTATCCTTGACGGGACCGAAAATAGAAACGAGCGAAAGCAGATTGATTTCGTAGTTCTGTTTTTCAGCATCGTCACTGCCGGATTCACGCGCAAGCGACAAATGATAAGGCAAGCTGAACTCCTTTTTGGTTGTGAGAAGCCTGTCAATATCCTCAATTATCGTAAGGAAGAGATTTGTGTTCTCTTCAAACATGGCAACATCCTTATTTTTATATCCATCCAATGCTTTTTTGCACACAGAGTTAGCAAGGTCGCTGAGTGCCTGGCGAAGAACGTCACACAAATCGAGCTCATACTCATAGGTTTTACCCTTAGCCTCAAGCAGCTTTTGTGCCGCCGCAAAAACATCGGAAATATTATAGCCGATTTCACTGCCGCTGTCGCCTATCGAGGCGTGTCTTAAAAGCGTAGTCGGGCGTGTACAGATTGCACTTGCGTGCTCACGTGAGGGCTGACCGGAGCGCCAACAGCTGTTTTTGAGAAGCGTAAGTGCCTCAAACGCAGACTCACTTTCCGTACCGTAACGGTTTGCAGCATATTTTGAAAGCCAGGCATCAACGTCTTTTTCGCCGCTCATCGCCGCAAAAGAGTACTGTCTGAAAGCTTCGTTTGAATATGCGCCGTCAGAAAGCGAAGCAACACCGCAGACATTGGGATTCTTCTCGTTTTCCGAAGCAAATCTGTTGCCCGAAACATTTTTGATATCGCCGTGAATGGCGGTTACATCGCAGTTATTGTGCTGAGTTGAAAGAATAAATCCGCAACCCTCAAAAGCCTCCTCGCCTGCAAGACTGCCCGAATCAATAACAAGCACCTTTTCCTTAGGCACGGAGCGGAGCATCGCAGGACGCACAGCAGAAGAGTGAACAACCCATACACTGTCCTCACTCTGTGTTGAGATGAGCTTATATATCGCATTACCGAGACCCGCAAGGAAAGCGGCATCACGCTTCACGGGCTCGTGACCGGAAAACGGGTCCGCCATAAAAAATCGGCTCTCACCGAGCAGAAGCTTTTGATTTCTGTAATACATACTGCCGATTTTGTGGAACATTGTATCACGCACAGAAAGCTGATACTGCGCAGGGAAAAGACACCATTCATCCGTCTTTTTCATTCGTGCACGCACTTTACCCTGAATAAAGTTGCGGAAAATATAGCCAGAGAAGCCGTTAAGAATCGGCTCCATACCGAGCTCTTTTTCACGCTCAATTATCATTCTGCCCAGCTCAATCTGTTTTTCGACAGTTTCACGCTTTGTTTGCGGAAGATAGCCGTCAAAGCAGTTTGAAAGCTGCCAGCCCCAGAAGGCAGGACCTGAAAGACCCGAAAGCGACAGAGATTCTTTCATACCGAGATCATCCATCGTTTTGAGCCAAACAGCCTGCGTGCCAACAACAGCAAGCGGCATATTGATGCCGTTCATTGCCATAAAGTCTATTTCCTTCTCCCATCTTTCCCAATTCCACCAGCAAGCAGAGCAGGAAAAGGTGGTGTATTCAAAGCAGGTGCGGTATTTACTTTCTATTACTCCTTCGTATTTTTCTGAAGGAAGTGAAAACTCGCCGTAAGCCAGCGAATGGTCAGCCGTGAAATATGCGCCGCAGTATTCACTCATAAAGCGGTAATAGGCCACAGCCATACTCACGGCATTATCGCCCTTTATGAGCACCTTGCCGTCGCAGACTTCAAAGCTGAAAATATTTTTACCGTTTTCACTCTCAACAGTTTCAAGCACAAAGCTTTCCGCAAATTCGGGTGAACAGCGGTTAATCAGAGATTTAATCATAATAAAGCCTCAGTTGTTCTGATTTTTTGCCGCAGTAACGGTGTTCTGCATAAGCATTGCAACAGTCATAAGACCTACACCGCCTGGCACGGGTGTGATATGAGAAGCCTTTTCTTTTACAGCCTCAAAATCAACGTCGCCGCAACGCTTACCGTTTTCATCTCTGTTCATACCAACATCAATTACAACAGCGCCGTCTTTAACCATATCGGCTGTAACAAACTTTGCCTTACCGACTGCGGCAACGAGAATATCCGCATTTTTTGTGATTTCGGCAAGATTCTGTGTTTTTGAATGGCATACCGTAACGGTACCGCTTGCGGCAAGAAGGAGCATAGCCATAGGCTTGCCGACGATATTGCTTCGGCCTATAACAACGCAGTTTTTGCCTGCAACATCAATACCCTCGTATTTAAGCATTTCCATAATACCTGCAGGCGTGCAGGGCTTGAGTACACAGTCGCCAATCATAATATGGCCTGCGTTTACGGGGTGGAATGCATCAACGTCCTTCTCGGGCTTTATTGCGTTGAGAATAACCTTTTCGTCAATATGTGCAGGAATGGGAAGCTGGCAGAGAATGCCGTTTACGCTTTCATCCGCATTGAGCTTTTCGACAAGCTCATGCAGCTCATCCTGCGTCGTTTCTGCAGGCAGTGCGAACTCGAGTGATTTGATACCAACCTCTTCACAGGTCTTTTTCTTGTTATTTACATAGGTTCTTGAAGCAAAGTCGTCACCTACAATTATAACTGCAAGGCAGGGATTGACGCCCTGCGCTTTAAGCTCATCAACCTGTAAGCTGACCTGCTGTTTTATGTGTGCGGAAATAATTTTACCGTCGATAAGTTTCATAATACTAACCCTCCAAGAAAAGTAACCGCTGAGAATCGTAAATAAGATTTAATCGGCGGTTAAAAACAAGAACGGTGCAATAACAAGGAAAATTCTCTCGCAATTACACCGCTCATTTTAAAATTTAAAAATCAGACAAAGAGAATAGTCTAACTCTATCAGTTGTTACCGAAAAGGTTTTCGATGAAATCATAATAGTTGCTGTTGCCTGCGGCTGAATCGCCTGCATCTGCTGCGGGTGCGGCAGGTGCTGCAGGAGCCTCTGCGGGAGCTGCCTCAGCAGGTGCTGCAGGAGCTGCGGGTGCGGAAGCATTGAAGAGATCCTCTACCTTCGGGGGCTCTTCGATGCCGTTGCTGAAGCCAAAGCCTGTTGCAACAACAGTGATGTAAAGCTCATCGTTAAGAGAATCGTCGAAGGAAAGACCCCAGATGATGTTTGCATCGGGATGTGCTGCATCCTTGATTTTCTCACTTGCGATTTCGATATCCTCAAGACCGATATCGGGCGAGGATGTAACGCTGATGATAACGCCCTTTGCACCCTTGATTGATGTTTCAAGAAGCGGGCTGGAGATAGCTGCCTCTGCTGCAACCTCGGGCTTGTCCTTGCCCTTTGCATAGCCGATGCCCATGTGAGCGTGGCCGGCATCCTTCATAACAGAGAGAACGTCTGCAAAGTCGAGGTTGATGACGCCGGGAATCTTGATAAGCTCGGAAATATTCTTAACGCCCTGAAGAAGAACATCGTCTGCCTTTGCGAAAGCGTTGCTCATTGTGATTTTGGTTTCGCTTGCAAAACGAAGACGCTCGTTGGGGATGATAACAAGGCTGTCTACGTGCTCTGTGAGCATATCAATGCCGTTTTCTGCCTGAGTCATTCTGCGCTTACCTTCGAAATTGAAGGGCTTTGTAACAACACCGACAGTGAGGATGCCCATGTCCTTTGCAATCTGTGCAATGACAGGTGCGGCACCTGTGCCTGTACCGCCGCCCATACCTGCGGTGATAAAGACCATATCTGTGCCCTTGAGTGTATCGGAAATAACGTCGCGGCTTTCTTCTGCAGCCTTCTGGCCAACCTCAGGCTTACCGCCTGCGCCCATACCACGTGTTACCTTTTCGCCAATCTGGATTTTATGTGTTGCCTGTGAAGTGAGAAGAGCCTGCTTATCTGAGTTGACAGCAATAAACTCAACACCTCTGATACCTGAAGCAATCATACGGTTGACAGCGTTACCGCCGCCACCGCCGACACCTATAACTTTAATTTGCACCACGTTTTCAACTTCGTTTTCGATTTCGAAACCCATATCTTTGTGCCCTCCATAAATCGTTTATTTAAAAATACTTAGTCCTTTAGACATAATCAGATATTGTAAGCATATCACAGTTTTTCTCAAAAAACAATACTTTTTACAAAAAAGTTATATTATTCCTCAGCTGTGACTGATTCTTCTTCCGCTGTGCTTGGCTCCTCTTCGGGCGGCACGTCCTCGTATATATCCTCGTTTTCGGGCGCATCAAGCGGACGGAAGAACGCTTTGCCCTCTACCGAGCCGAGGTCTATACTGCCGTATTGCATCGGGTCAATCTGGTTCTCACGCTCAATTACCTTTGCACCGAGCGCAAGCTTACGCTCAAGCGAGCCCGTATCGCCAAGGCGCAGTGTGATTCTTCCCTCGTACACGGCACTTATATCATAAACACTCGTAACATCAATTGAGGTTACGGATTTTATGCCTGCTTTTTCAAACTGATTCATAAGATTGGTTATCAGCTCAAATTTGCTCTTGTCGCTGACTTCAACCTTTTCACCCGGGGTTGCCGAGGTGAGCGTAACACCCTGCACAACAGAATATTTTATTGCAGTTTCGAGAGCGGCTTCGTTTTCAAGCACCTTACCGCTTTTATCAACTATCACCGCAACGTCCCCCTCAATAAACGAGAAGCAGCCGGGTGTGAGCTTAACGGTTATCGTAACCTTACCGCCAAGCGAGCGTTTAACATCTGCACTTCCAATATAAGGCAATGCCTTTGCAAGCTTTGAGCTTACGCCGTCGGCATCACACATAATGATGTTTTCATCAAATCTGATGCCGCTTTCTTTTATAATCTGTTCATCGGTATAAGGCGAAGCCTCGCCTGCGATAACAATTTCGTCTATTTTGAAAAACACGGTAAGTGAAAGCACAACCATTACAGCAACAACCGCAACACCAATCAAAGCGTACTGAATAAGCTGCTTGCGCTGCTGCTGAGCTTTACGGCGCTGTGAATGGAGCATATTGCGCTCGCTTTGCGAAAGCCCTTTTTCCTCCGGACGCATATCATTTGCAGGCTTGCGGCGCACAGGCGGCTGCTGTGACGGTCTGCGCACAGCAGGCTTTATTTCCTTCGCAACAGGCGGCTTTGCGTGCCGTTTTACGCTCGGGCCTTTTTTATCCGGCACGGGCTGTGCAGGCTTTTTGGCAAAAAAGCTGTTCTTGCTTGCATTGTGCGGCCGCTGACCGCCCTGCGTTTTTTTTGCAGGCTGTGTATTTTCATTGCGTGCAGGCTTTTTTTCGTGCACGGCAAAAAGGTCAAGGTCATAGTCGGTATTACGGCGGTATCCCTCGGGATTGTCACCGAGGTTGAATTTGCCGGTTTTGTCTTCCATATTTTACTCCTCCCGTTTAATTTTTACTCCCACTCTTTTTAGCTGCAAATCAAAATTTTCATATCCTCTGTCAATATGGTGTATTTCATCCACACGTGAAACACCCTCGGCACACAGTGCTGCAACAACAAGTGCACTGCCGCCTCTCAAATCAGGTGCGGTAACGTTTGCACCGCACAGCTTTTGCGCACCTTCTATTATGGCAACACGGTTAACCGTACGTATATGTGCGCCCATTCTTCTAAGCTCGGCGACATATTTGAACCTGCTTTCGAATATATTTTCAACAACGGTGCTCGTACCCTCTGCAACGCTTGCCATAACGGCAAAATCCGCCTGCGAATCAGTCGGAAAGCCGGGATAAGACATCGTTCTTATTATTCCGAATTTTTCAAGTCTTTTATCTGATTTAATAAATATTCCTCTGCCGTCCTGTCTTACGGTACAGCCTGTTTTTTTAAGCGGCTCAATTATCGGCAAGAGCAAATCCTGCCTGTCGAGCAAAAGCCGCAGGCTTCCCCTTGTGACAGCGGCGGCCGCCATATAGGTAACAGCGGCAATTCTGTCCTGCCACACAGTGTGCTCGCACGCATTAAGTCTCGGCACACCCTCAATTTTTATTACACTCTCCCCTGCTCCGCTGATTTTAGCACCGCAGGAATTGAGAAACTCAGCAAGCTCAACTATTTCGGGCTCACGCGCAGCGTTCACAATAACCGTCTCGCCTTTTGCAGTACAGCCTGCAAGCAAAATATTCTCTGTTGCGCCTACGCTCGGAAAAGAAAGCGAAATTTGCGCACCGCAAAGCCCCTTCGGGCAAGAGCAAATCAGCCTGCCGCCCGTTTCGTCAATAACGGCACCTAGGGCACGCATTGCCTCAAGATGCAAATCAATGGGCCTCAGGCCTATCTCACAGCCACCCGGCGCAGTCATTTCAGCCTTTCCGAATCTGCCGAGAAGTGCGCCTAAAAAAACTATTGAAGAACGCATTTCACGCATAAGCGTATCGGGTATATCGCACCTTTGCGCATCATCCGAGCAAACGGTAACCACACCGTTTTCGTTTGTTACACGACAGCCGAGATATGTAAGAATATTGGCGGCAGCTTTAACGTCGGTCAAATCAGGACAGCCCTCAAGCACCGTTTTACCGCTGACGAGCACAGATGCCGAAAAGAGCGGAAGCGCTCCGTTTTTTGATCCCTGCACTCTGATTTCGCCTTCAACTCTGTTCAAGCCCTCAATCACATAGCTTGCCATTATTACACCCCGCTAAAGCATATTACATAAGCCATAATATGCCGCAGGAGCTTTTCAAGTGAATGAAATTATTTAACGATGCCCTCGATAGTTTTTACAATTCTGTCCGTAGCATCGGTAACTGCCATTTTTTTAGCCGCCACACCCATATCGGTGAGCTTACCCGGACTTTCAAGCAGTGTATCAATATGCTGCATAAGCACAGCAGGTGTAAGGTCTTTTTCTTCAACTATAATTGCCGCACCCTTATCGGCAAGAGCCTTTGCGTTGTGATACTGATGATTCTCCGTTGCAAATGGATAAGGGATGAGAATTGACGGTTTGCCCATAACCTGAAACTCGCAAAGCGAGCTTGCACCCGCACGGCAGATAACAAGGTCTGCAGCGGCAAGACAGCGGTACATATCGTCAATATAATCTCTGATAATTATATGCTTGTTGTTAAGGTCAACACCCTTTGCTGCAAGACGGTCGGGAAAATCCTTACAATCTTTACCCGTGGCGTGCATAAACCAGCAATCGTTTTTCTGTGTTCGGTTGGCAATAACCTCAAGCATTGAATCGTTTATAGCTTTTGCACCGAGGCTTCCGCCCATAGAAAGAATAAGCGGTTTTTCGTCAAGGCCGAGCTCGGCTCTTGAAACCTCTCTGTCAGCCTCCAGAAGCTCACCTCGTACAGGCAGGCCTGTTACAACGGGAGGATTTTTGGGCTGCATATACTGTGCAACGCTCTCCTGTGTGAGCATTACGGCATCAACCATTTTTGCAAGTGTTTTGTTAGTCACACCCGGGAAAGCATTCTGCTCGTGAATTGCGGTAGGTATGCCGAGCTTTGCGGCGGCACGTACAACGGGGCCGCTGACATATCCGCCAAAGCCGATAACGGCATCTGCCTTAAATTCGGTGATTATCTTCTTTGCCTGTGAAGAGGATTTGAGAAGATAGCTTAGCGTTTTTATATTCTGCTTTATTCCGTTAAGGTTGAGCACACGGTTAAAGCCGCTTATCTGAATTGTTTTAAAAGCAAAGCCTGCGGCAGGCACAAGGCGTGCCTCCATTTTTTCGGCTGTGCCGATAAACATAATATTTGCCTGCGGATAGCGTTTGCGTATTTCACCGGCAACGGCAAGTGCAGGGTTGATATGGCCGCCCGTACCGCCTGCGGCAAAAATAATGTTCTTTCCGTTAAGCATTAGCCTCACTCCTTAATCATATTCGAGCTGCGCGAAACCGACAGAACAATTCCCATTTCACACAACAGAATTATCAGCGACGTACCGCCTGCACTGAAAAACGGCAGGCTTATACCCGTATTGGGGAAGAAATCGGTTACAACAAAAACGTTCAGTATAGTCTGTAAACCAATCTGCACCATAATTCCGAGCACGAGAAGCATACCGAACTTTGAGGTGCAGCGCATTGCAATTTTATAGCCACGGTAGATGAGAAGCGCAAACAGCACGAGAATAACCGATGCACCGACAAAGCCGAGTTCTTCGCACACAATAGCGAAAATAAAGTCACTCTGTGCTTCGGAAACGTATAGATGCTTCATCTTAGAATCGCCCAGACCCTGGCCGAGAATACCGCCCGAGCCTATTGCATAAAGCGAATTATCAATCTGCCAGCGTGCACCGTCGGGCTCATAGGTTTTATCCTTCCAGGCGATGATACGCTCCTGCTGATATTCATCTATTATTCCCATAAAATCGGGCTTGATTACAAATATTGCAACAACAAGTATGATAATCGGGATAAGAATTCTGAACCACCACTTATTGAAGCCGCCGAGATACAGCATGGCAACGGTTATAAGAAAGAACAGAATCGTGCCCGACAGATGATGCTCAAGGAAAACAAGCAACGTAAAAAGTGCACCGACACCGCCGAAAATGAGTGCCGCTTTTGCCGAGGTCACAAGGTCGTTGCTTGTGACAAATTTGTGCCATTTTTCGCAGCCCCAGGCATAAAAAGCGATAAGGCCGACCTTTGCTATTTCAGAGGGCTGGAACTGAATTCCGCCCGGCAAGGGAATCCATC
The DNA here is from genome assembly GCA_045604525.1 of Acutalibacteraceae bacterium. Taxonomy (GTDB): domain Bacteria; phylum Bacillota; class Clostridia; order Oscillospirales; family Acutalibacteraceae; genus UBA8612. The sequence continues at coordinate 33,275 of JAZUOH010000043.1, read as the reverse complement.
GGCCGAACTCTTCACTGCCCGAAGGATTTCGTATTTCTTCAATCTTTGCAACAATAAGCGCAATTATCAGAAGAATTATGCAAAATGCGGTTGCGGGAATTATAAGGCGGCGGAAGAAATTATAATTGATTTTTGATATGGCAAACATTGCTACCAAACCGAGGCCTGCAAAAATCACCTGGTCACGGATATAGTCATAGCTGTCCTCAAGCTTGTAGTAAGCCAGCGAATAGCCTGCAGAAGCAAGCATAACAAGGCCTATGGCAAGCAAGGCAAAAACAAGCAGAAGAAAGCCTACGTCGAGGTTTCCCTTTGCTATAAATTTGCTTTTCAGCAAAGAATCTCGTTTTTTAGCTAAAACGTCGTTCACTTCCTACACCCCTTAACCGAATTTTACAAGTGCTATGCCGACTGCACAGCCGATTATATTGACAAGTGAAAATACAACAACAATTTTCTTCTCTTTCCAACCGCTCATTTCAAAATGGTGGTGAATGGGTGCCATTTTAAAAATGCGTTTGCCGTGAGTGAGCTTGAAATAGCCAATCTGAAGCACGTCGGAAAGGCCTTCGATAAAATAGATTATACCGACAGGCAGAAGAATCAGCGGACAGTCAACCATATAGGCAAGTGCTACAACCATACCTCCAAGGAACATTGAGCCCGTATCGCCCATAAAAACCTTCGCTGGGTTCCAATTCCAGACAAGAAAGCCTGCGCAGGCACCTGCAAGCGCCGCCGCAACAACACCTGCACCAAGGTTATTGCGCATAAAAGCAATTACGATAAGCGATGCAGCACTTGTAAGCGTAACCGAAGAACAAAGTCCGTCGATGCCGTCTGTGAAATTAACAGCGTTTGTTGCGCCGTAAATCAGCACAAGGCCGAATATAAAGAAGAAGATGCCAAGGTCGCCTGTTGAGCCGTAAAACGGAATATACATAAACGAACAGCCTGCCATTTTAAGACTGCCGAGATACGCAATTATAACAAGCAGCTGCATAAACGTTTTCTGCCTTACGGTAAGGCCGAGGTTACGTTTTTTTACAACCTTGATATAATCATCGACAAAACCTATAAGACCGAGCGACAGTGCCATAACAAGGCCCGAAAACAGCTTGGTATACATAGCCGAGCGCACAGGATTTTCGCCTGCTATAATATCGCCGCCCATAAATTTATCGGTAAGAAAAACAACGGCAAGCGACACAAGTGTGCCTATGATAAACACAAGACCGCCCATTGTAGGAGTACCTTGCTTGCTCTTATGCCACTTGGGACCGATTTCAAGTATCGTCTGGCCGAACTTCAGCTTACGCAGCCACGGAATCATAATAAAACCGAGCAGCACCGTAACGCCAAAGGCGGCAACTGCGGCAAGACCAAAAGCAAGAAAAGTGTTCATCGGCGGTACACCTTATCCTTCCAACATAAATTGTTTTATTACCTCTTCAAGTTTCATACCGCGGCTTGCTTTAAACAGCACGGCATCGCCCGAAGAAAGTGTGTTTCTGAGTTCGTCTGCAAGAGCCTGCTTATCGTCAAAGGCTTTTACGCATTCTGCGCCCTGCGCAGCAGCAGTCTGTGCAGAAACAGCTGCCATTTCTCCGTAAGTGAAGAAACAGTCAATCTGCTTTAAAGCAACGAGCGTACCGACCTCACGGTGAGCCTTTTCGGAAAGCTCGCCAAGCTCAAGCATATCACCGAAAACAAAGCATTTTTTATTTACTTTCATACCGCAGAGAACCTCTGTCGCGGCACGAACGGAATCGGGGCTTGCGTTATAACAATCCTCAATAACTGTTATGCCGCCGAAGTCCTTAACATTCTGCCTCATACCCGAGGTAACATATTTTGAAAGACCGTTTGCGGCTTTTTCTGGAGTAACACCCAGATAAATGCCTGCCGCAAAGGCTGAAAGAGCATTGTAAACGTTATGCGTACCGACAGTGGGAATTGTAACGGACTGTTCTTTACCGTCAAACAAAACGGTAAAGCTCGTGGAATAGCCCGCCTGCTCGATATTAACAGCTCTGTAATCACAGCTTGCATTTTCAATACCGAAGGTGATAACTTTTCTGTCAGCAAGAGAAACCGTGCTTAGCAAATCATCATCACCGTTTACAACAAGAGGCGCACCGGGCTTCAAGCCGTCGAGAATTTCAAGCTTTGCCTTGAGAATACCCTCTCTTGAGCCGAGATGCTCAATATGAGAAACGCCTATTTTTGTTATTATGCCGATATTCGGCTGTGCTACACGTGCAAGCCTTGATATTTCGCCAAATGCACTCATACCCATTTCAAGAATTGCCGCCTCGTAATCGCTGTCAAGACGAAAAACCGTAGAAGGCAGGCCGATTTCGTTATTGAGATTGCCTTCGTTTTTAAGAGTATTGTATTTTTCGGAGAGCACGGCATAAACCATTTCTTTCGTTGTGGTTTTGCCGACACTGCCCGTAATACCTACAAACGGAATTGAGAAAACAGAGCGGTAATATGCGGCGATATCAAGCAGTGCCCTGCCTGTATTCTCTACAAGCAGCACCTCACCGTCACATTCAACGGACTTTGAACAAACTGCGGCAACAGCACCGTTTTCAAGTGCAGCTTTAACAAAATCGTGGCCGTCAAAGCGCTCTCCCACAAGAGCGATAAAAAGACAGCCTTTCGTAATTTTTCTTGAATCCGTACAGATGCTGAGCACCTGCGCATCTCTGTCACAGTGCACACCGAGCACGGCGCTTATTTCTTTTAAATTCAGAGGTATCATATTATCCCCCACACCAAAAGATTATTTAAGCAGATTTCTGACAACCTCACGCTCATCGTAATGATGCTTTTCGGTGCCTATAATCTGATAGGTTTCGTGACCTTTACCTGCAAGAAGAACTATATCGCCTTCATTAGCTTCATTGAGCGCAAACTCTATAGCCTGCGTTCTGTCAACTATCTCAACAACGGGCACCTTTGCGCCCCTTGTACCCTCTGCAACCTCTTTTACAATTGTTGCAGGGTCTTCCGTACGGGGATTATCAGAGGTGACAATTACAAAATCCGACATATCTGCGGCAATTTTTCCCATCTGCGGACGCTTTGTTTTATCTCTGTCGCCGCCGCAACCGAATACGGTAATAATTCTTGCCCCTGCAATTTTACGAAGCGAGCCGAGAATATTCTGAAGTCCGTCGGGCGAATGTGCATAGTCGATAATAACCGTATAATCGGTTTCGGTAGGCACAACCTCGATTCTGCCGGGCACGCCCGTAGCTTGGCTCAATGCCTTAGTAACCTCTGCAAAGGGCAGACCGAGCTCGATTGCGCACACAGCGGCAGTCATTGAATTATAAACCGTAAAGCCGCCGGGAATTTTCATTTTGATGCGTTCAAGCTTACCGATGCCGACGAGGAAATATGAAACTCCGCCGGGCTTATGCTCAATATTTTTAGCCGAATAATCTGCACTGTCACGAAGTGCCGAAAACGAAACGACCTTGCAGGATGTGCCCTCGGTCATTGCCGAATGAGCTTCATCATCGGTATTCACAACCGCAACGTCGCAGTTTTCAAAAAGAATATGCTTTGCGGCAATATAATTCTCAAACGTTCCGTGATAATCAAGATGGTCCTGCGTGAGATTTGTGAATGCGGCAACCTCGTAGTGAAGGCCTGCAACACGGCACTGTGCAAGTGCCTGCGAGGAAACCTCCATAACGCAGAACTCACAGCCTGCCTCAACCATTTTTGCAAACAGTGAATTGAGCTCAAACGGGTCGGGCGTAGTAAGGTGAGCTGGATATTCAACGTCGCCCACCATATTCTTGACCGTACCGACAAGACCTGTTTTGTGTCCGAGTGACTCAAGCACAGATTTAAGTAAAAAGCAAGTAGTTGTTTTGCCGTTTGTGCCCGTAACGCCTACAAGACGAAGTTTTTTTGCAGGATTCTCAAAAAACGACGCAGAGAGAAGCGAAAACGCTTCTCTTGTGTCTGATACTATTAACTGGTTGGGCGCACCTGTATCGTGCTGTGCAACAATGAGCACGGCACCTGCCCTGACAGCATCGCCTGCGGCATCGTGGCCGTCAAACCTGGCACCCTTGACGCACACAAACACACTGCCCTCAGTGACCTTTCTTGAATCCTCGGTGACAAGCGAAACCTCAGCATCAGTAATGCCGCAGGTATCATAGCCTGCCCCCTTTAAAAGAGTATATATATTCATTTTTCCTTACCTCTTTTAGAAGGATTATCCGTAAAGCGAATCGGACAATCCCGAATATGACTTAAAGTAGACTGTTACGACCTGGCCGTATTTGACCTCGGTATCCTTTGGAATATCCTGATTATAAGCAAGTATATCCGCTCCGCTGAAGGCATTGCCCGATATTTTAATGTTAATACCGAGGTTGTTTGCGCTTCTTCGTGCTACCGAAAGGCTCATACCCGTAAAGTCGGGAACAACTACCGTTTCTTCCTCTCTTTCATCCGTATAAAGTATAACCACACCGTTTTGCGGCATTGTCTGACCGTAGGCGGGAATCTGCTTGACGACGATTTCGCCGCTGCCGATTACTCTTGCCGTAAGGTCCTGCGACTGTGCGATATCCTTTGCATCATCAACTGTTCTGCCGACGAGTGAAGGTGCCGCAGCATCTATCAGATTCTGTTCTTTTTCGTTGTATTCGGGGTCAACTCCGAGATAACCCATAACCTCTTCAACGAGAGATGCGGCAACGGGAGCAGCAATCTGACCGCCGTTTATCTGGCCGACGGGCTCGTCAATCGCAATGAGAATGGCAATTTCGGGGTCATCGCCGGGAGCTACGCAGGCAAAGGATGAAACATATTTGCCCTCACCGTCGTGAAGCTTCTGTGACGTACCTGTTTTACCTGCAACGTGGAATCCGGGAACATAGGCATTTTTACCTGTACCTGCGCTGACAACAGCCTCCATCATGGTAAGCACACGCTTTGATGTTGATTCCGAAACGACCTGACGTTTCATAGTGGGCTGTGTTTGAGCAATTACGTTGCCTGCCTCATCAAGCTGTTTTGCAACAACATAGGGTGTCATAAGCTTGCCGCCGTTTGCAATAGCCGCAACAGCAGTTATCATCTGCAGAGGAGTAACCTCGAACGTCTGACCGAAGGAGTAACTCGAAAGCTGTGAAAGGCCGAAATCCTCTCTTGCGTGGTGTGCATAGCCTGTTTTGGATTCTGCCTCGCCTGAAAGGTCAATGCCTGTTTTTTCGGTAAAGCCAAAAGCTTCAAAATAATCGTAAAACTTCTCTGTACCGAGTTTCTGACCCGTTGAAATAAAGAACGGGTTGCAGGAATTCATAAGGCCCATCTGAAGCGTCTGTGCGCCGTGTCCCTCGCGCTTATGACAGCGGATATAGTGACCGGGCACCTGAATACCGCCAACGCAGTTGTGAGTTGTACTCTCGGAAACAACACCTTCTTCTAGTGCCGCGGCAAGCGTTACAAGCTTAAAAACCGAGCCGGGCTCGTAAGAAGCGGTGATAACGCTGTTCTTGCGCTGTTCCTGTACAGTTGCCGATATAGCCGCCTTACGTTCTTCCTCATCCTCAATCTCAGCGATACGGTCATTTTCCGTTTGTGAATACACCGTTGACGGATTATTGGGGTCGTAATTGGGCATATTTGACATTGCAAGAATTGCGCCCGTTTTAACATCCATTACAATGCCGTATGCCGCCTTTGCCTTTGCGCTTTCGTAAGCCTTTTCAAGCTCTGTTTCAAGCTTTGACTGAATCGTTCTGTCAATAGTAAGTACAAGGCTTGTGCCCTGCTGCGCTTCGTTTATGGAAGTGTATTCGATAGGCACACTGCCGCTTGACGCACTTTTTGCACTTATTATTCTGCCCGGAATGCCGGTGAGAACATCATTATATTTTGCCTCAAGGCCTGCTCTGCCCATATCCTGGTCTCCGGTAAAGCCTATAAGCGTTGAGGCAAGCGAGCCGTAGGGATAATAGCGAGTTGTATCGACCTGAACGCCAATGCAGTTATAAAGCTTGTTTTCCGCAATAAACTCTATAACCTTATTACGAAGGCTCAGTTCAACTTCACCCTTGATTTTTTCGTATCGGGTGTTTTTCTTTGTGCGCTCAAGCACCTTTTGCGCATCTACATCAAGTATCTGAGCAAGACCGTTTGCAATAAGCTCACGCTTTGTGTTCAGGTCGCTTTCAATCTGTGCTTCGGTTTTATCCTTTTTACTAACCGTAATGTTGGCAGGGTCGATATAAACAAGCCACGAGGATGCACTCTGAGCAAGCACGTTCATATTGCAATCGTATATTGTGCCTCTGAGTGCAGGCACAAGGCTGTCACCGAGATAACGGCTCTCCGCTTTTTCACGGTACTCGGTACCGTTTAATATCTGAATGTTGCCAAGTTGTACAATACCCGTACCGAAACCGAGTATTAAAAGAGCTATAATAAGCCCCGTTGCACGCTTTGACATCTGCTTTGATACACCGCGAGCCATCGCTCCTGCCTCCTTCATAATGGTCAAAACGACGAGAGCCAAGTTCCTAACCCAACTCCCGTCCTAACAACAATATATTTATAAACTTCCTTTTTTATTCTGCAACTATAATCTGATTTCCGTCTGCGATATCAAAATAAACTATCTGATATCTCTCACGCTTTACCATTCCCGTATTCTCTGCATAAGCCTTGACATTGTCAGGTGAGAATTTTGCGTTGAGAACAGCGTTGAGTCTTGTATAGTCACTCTTCTTTTCGCTCAGCTCCTTATCAAGCCTTACGATAGAATTATTAAGCTCATTATCCTGAATATGAAGCACTACATTTGCACCGAGAAGGACAACACCCACACTGAGAACAGAAACAAACTTGAGCATCTTTGCTCTGATTGCCGCCGCTTCCGCCTTAAGCTCTGCCTGCGACTTAACACGGGGCTTTACAACTCGGGGCTGAGGACGCTGTTGAGGCTTGGGCTTTGATTCAGTTTTAGGTGCAGGTGCAAACAGATCAAAATCATAAGCTGCTGAATTGTTGTAATTGTAAGCCAAAACAGTTTCCTCCGTTTGTGATTATAATCTTTCAATCGCCCTGAGCTTTGCACTTCTGCTTCTTGAGTTATCCTCAAGCTCACGGCTTGTTGCGGTTTTGGGTTTGAAGCAAATTTTTCCCTGCGGCGTTTTACCGCATACGCACACGGGAAATTCCGGCGGGCAGGTGCAACCACCTGTGAAACATGAAAGGGTGTTCTTGACAATTTTATCTTCGAGCGAATGGAACGAGATGATTGCCAGCCTGCCGCCCCTGTTAAGCGAATTAAACATATCCTTCACAGCTTGTCCGAGGTTGCTCAGTTCGCCGTTGACCTCGATACGAAGTGCCTGGAAGGTTTTGCGTGCGGGATGTCCGTCACGCCTTGCAGCCGCAGGATAAGCGGCTTTTATTATTTCCGCAAGCTGAAAAGTGGTTTCAATGCTCCCCTTTTCACGCTCACGCACAATTGCCTGCACTATACGGGGTGCAAACTTTTCTTCACCATAATCGTAAAGAATACGCTTGAGCTCACCGGCAGGAAGCTCATTGACAAGCTCCTTTGCGCTTGTGCCCGTTTTGCTCATTCGCATATCAAGCGGCGCATCACTGTGAAAAGAAAAGCCGCGCTCCGCCGTGTCAAGCTGATATGAGCTGACACCCAGGTCAGCCATTATAGAATCCGCACCGTCTACACCGAGTGCGGTAAGAATTGCCGAAATGTTAAAGAAGTTATCGTGTACAACGGTAACCCTCGGGTCTGATGAAAAGCGATCTGTCAGCACCTTTATCGCATCGGGGTCACGGTCGATAACGATTAGCCTGCCGTTTTTGCCGAGCCTCTCGAGTGCTGCGGCACTGTGTCCGCCTCCGCCGCCTGTGCAGTCAACAACAACGCCGTCGGGCTTAATATTCAGCGCATCTATCGTTTCGTCAAAGAGAACGGATTTATGGTTGAACTCCATCTTGTTCCCCTCTCTTAATAGTTGAGGTCGGGTATGCTGCCTGTATTGAACGGCTGGCTTGCCGCCTCGGCAGCCTCGTAGGTTTCGGGATTCCAGATTTCAAGACGTTTCATATTGCCGATTACAAGAACCTCATCCTTGAGACCTGCGTATTTGCACATTGATGAAAGCAAAGTAAATCTGCCCTTTCCATCCATTGTGTAATCCTCTGAGTTTTTATAGAGGTTTCTGCGCATCCATTCAAGCTCAGGTGTGTGTGCAACCTCTGAATTTTTATCGTTAAGCTCGTTACAAAGGTCATCCCAATTCTGTGACGGGAAGAAGTAAAGGCAGGGATACGGACCAGGTGCACAGCAAGCAACGAAGGTTTTGCCGAGATTTTCACGATATTTGGCGGGAACGGACATTCTGTTATTATCGTCGAGCACAGCATCAGCCATACCCTTGAAGCCGAGATAGATCTTTTTCTCCTCGTTTGCTACGGTGTTATTTGTAATATCAGCCATGTCCATACCCTCCTTTCGCTTAAAAATGGTGTTTCAGCGTACCTAAATGCACCTATTTATCCCTATTGATACGTTTATTATATATATAACCGCAGTAATAGTCAAGCAAAATTGCAAAAAAAATTCTAAAAATTTCGTTAATTTCGACGATTTTTTTAAATTTAATTTTCAACCTTTATATATTGTGGTCAAGGCAATAATCATCCACAATTCTCACGTGAAAAGAAGCGAAATCTGCAGTTTTTTTCAAACAAATAATGATGTAATAAAGAATATATAAATAAGAAAAGAGCCACCCGACATTACTGCCGGATGGCTCTTCGTGGTTTTTGTTTAATTAAGGGTGGCTGATTAGCCCTCCTGTGCTGCACCTACGGGGCAGGAACCTGCACAAGCGCCGCAATCGATGCAAGTGTCAGCATCGATAACATACTTGCCGTCGCCCTCGGAGATAGCGCCTACGGGGCAATCTGCTGCACATGCGCCGCAAGCGATGCAATCATCAGAAATTACGTATGCCATGGTGATAATCCTCCTCTTTAGATTTTTATGAGACAATTGTAACACACAATTGTAAAAATGCAAGTGTTAATTACTGCATTATTCAGCGGGAGCATAGAGATCCTTGAGTCTGAGAAGGTGATCGTATCTGTCGATTGATGCCTTTTCAGCCTGTGCAAAGAGCTCTTCTGCACGCTCGGGGAATGAACGTGTAAGTGAAGAATAGCGAGCTTCGCCGAGAATGAAGTCACGGTAGCTTGCTGTTGCAGGCTTGGAATCGATTGTGAAGGGATTCTTGCCCTCTGCCTTGAGTGCGGGGTTGTAACGGAACATATTCCAATAGCCGCATTCAACAGCCTTCTTCATTTCGTTCTGGCAGTTCATCATACCACCCTTGATGCTGTGCATCTCACAGGGAGCGTATGCGATGATGATTGACGGACCCGGATATGCTTCAGCCTCTGTGATAGCCTTGATTGTCTGGTTCATATCAGCGCCCATAGCAATCTGAGCAACGTAAACATAACCGTAGCTCATTGCGATTTCGGAAAGGCTCTTCTTTGCAATTGCCTTACCTGCTGCTGCAAACTGTGCAACCTGGCCGATCTGTGAAGCCTTGGAAGCCTGACCGCCTGTGTTTGAGTAAACCTCTGTATCGAATACCATGATGTTAACATCCTGGCCGGAAGCAAGAACGTGGTCAACACCGCCGAAGCCGATGTCGTATGCCCAACCGTCACCGCCGAAGATCCATACGGACTTCTTAGCAAGGTAAGCCTTGTTCTCTACAATATCCTTGCAAAGGTCGCAATCGCACTTGGAAGCTGCTGCAACAAGAGCGTCTGCTGCTGCGCCGTTCTTTGCGCCGTCGTTTACTGTATCGAGGTATGCTGCACAAGCTGCCTTGATTTCGTCGCTTGCCTTGTCGGACTCAGTGAGAGCCTTTGCATCGTCGATAAGTCTGGAACGGATAGCATTCTGACCGAGGAGCATACCGAAGCCGTGCTCTGCATTATCCTCGAAGAGGGAGTTTGCCCAAGCAGGGCCCTGACCCTTTGCATTTGTTGTGTAGGGTGATGTTGCTGCGGGGCCGCCCCAGATTGATGAACAACCTGTTGCATTGGAGATATACATTCTGTCGCCGAAGAGCTGAGTGATAAGACGTGCATAAGATGTTTCTGCACAGCCTGCGCAGGAGCCGGAGAACTCAAGAAGAGGCTTCTTGAACTGGCTGCCGATAACTGTGTTATCGCACATATCAGCCTTCTCTGTTACGTTAGCGACCATATAGTCGAATACGGGCTGCTGGTTATCCTGAGTCTCTCTGGGAACCATTGTAAGTGAATTTGTGGGACATACGCCGATACATACGCCGCAACCCATACAGTCAAGCGGAGAAACGGAGAGTGTATACTTGTATGCATCCTTGCCCTTACCCTTCTTGTCAACGATGATAGCCTGCTCGGGAGCACCTGCAGCCTCATCAGCTGTGAGAGCGAAGGGACGGATTGTAGCGTGGGGACATACGTATGAGCAGCGGTTACACTGAGCACACTTCTCAGCATCCCAAGCGGGAACCATAACTGCAACGCCGCGCTTCTCATAAGCGGAAGCACCGTGCTCGAAGGTACCGTCAGCATGGTCTGTGAAAGCAGAAACGGGAAGTGAATCACCGTTCATAAGACCAACGGGCTTCATGATGCCATCAACCATCTTAACGAGCTTCTCTGCACCCTTGGATGCCTCGGGAGCTGCATCGTCAGCTGCGTTTGCCCAATCAGCAGGAACGTCAATCTTAACGAATGCGCCGAAGCCTGCATCGATAGCCTTGTGGTTCATATCAACAATATCCTGGCCCTTCTTGAGGAAGGATCTTGTTGCAGCATCCTTCATATAGCCGATAGCCTCGTCCTTGGGAAGAACGTTTGCAAGTGCAAAGAAAGCAGCCTGAAGGATTGTGTTTGTTCTCTTGCCCAGACCGATTTCAGCAGCAAGGTCGATAGCGTTAACTGTGTAGAGCTGAACATTGTTCTTTGCAATGTAGCGCTTTGCCTCTGCAGGCATCTTTGCGCCAAGCTCGTCAGCAGACCACTGGCAGTTTACAAGGAATACACCGCCGGGCTTAACGTCGTTAACCATCTTGTAGCCCTTCTCAACATAAGAGGGGTTGTGGCAAGCAACGAAGTCTGCCTTGTTGATATAGTAGGGGCTCTTGATGGGCTGGTCACCGAAACGAAGGTGAGAAACCGTGATACCGCCTGTCTTCTTTGAGTCATACTGGAAGTATGCCTGAACATACTTGTCTGTATGGTCACCGATAATCTTGATGGAGTTCTTGTTTGCACCGACTGTACCGTCGCCGCCAAGACCCCAGAACTTGCACTCGATTGTACCCTCAGCAGCTGTGTTGGGGGATTCCTTCTCTTCAAGTGAAAGGTTTGTAACGTCATCGTTGATACCGATTGTGAACTGAGCCTTGGGAGCATCCTTTGCAAGCTCATCGTATACTGCGAATACGCTTGAGGGAGGAGTATCCTTTGAACCGAGACCGTAACGGCCGCCTGTTACTGTAAGGCCTGTTCTGCCTGTTGCAGCAAGAGCAGCAACAACATCAAGGTAGAGAGGCTCACCGAGTGAACCGGGCTCCTTGGTTCTGTCAAGAACAGCAATCTTCTTTGCTGTTGCGGGAATAGCAGCAACAAACTTTTCTGCTGGGAAGGGACGGTAAAGGCGAACCTTTACAAGACCTACCTTCTCACCCTTAGCGGTAAGGTAATCGATAACTTCTTCTGCAACGTCACAGATTGAACCCATAGCAACGATTACGCGCTCAGCATCTGCTGCGCCGTAGTAGTTGAAGAGCTGATAGTTTGTGCCGAGTTTTGCATTGACCTTGCCCATATATTCTTCAACAATAGCGGGAACTGCATCGTAGTAGCTGTTGCAAGCCTCACGGTGCTGGAAGAAGATATCGCCGTTCTCGTGAGAACCGCGCATAACGGGATGCTCGGGGTTGAGAGCACGGTCACGGAAGCCCTTAACAGCATCCATGTCGCACATTTCCTTGAGGTCTTCATAATCCCAGATTTCAATCTTCTGAAGCTCGTGGGATGTACGGAAACCGTCGAAGAAGTTGAGGAAGGGAACGCGGCTCTTGATTGTTGCAAGGTGAGCAACTGCACCAAGGTCCATAACTTCCTGTGTATTTGTTTCTGCGAGCATTGCAAAACCTGTCTGACGGCAAGCGTAAACGTCGGAATGGTCGCCGAAAATGTTAAGAGCGTGTGAAGCTACGCAACGAGCTGAAACGTGGAAAACGGAGGGAAGAAGCTCACCTGCGATTTTGTACATATTGGGGATCATAAGAAGAAGACCCTGGGAAGCAGTGTAAGTGGTTGTGAGAGCACCTGCTGCAAGTGAGCCGTGAACTGTACCTGCTGCGCCTGCCTCAGACTGCATTTCTGCAACCTTAACTGTTGTACCGAAGATGTTCTTTACACCCTGTGCTGACCACTGGTCAACATAGTCTGCCATGGGGCTGGAAGGTGTGATCGGGTAGATGCCGGCAACTTCCGTAAACGCATAAGACACATAAGCCGCAGCGTTGTTACCGTCCATGGTTTTCATTTTTCTAGCCATGTTTTATATTCCTCCTATATTTAAATAGCAATGCTGAAAATGCACCGTCAATATATTATCACTTTTATCCCAAGTTGTAAAGAGAATATTTTATGTAAATAATAAATAAAAATACATCTTTTTGTATCTTTATTACAAAAATGATGTCTTTTTTGCTAAAAAGAAACAAAAAGCAGACCAATATTAAAATCGGTCTGCAAAAAATGCTTTTTATTTTATTTATTCTTCGGGCTCGTCCTGCTCACCCTCGGGAGCTTCGGGAGCAAACCTTGCATCAATTTTCATCTGTCTTACAAACGTGATGCGGGCAATTTCAAGCGTTATAAACGGAACTATACAGTGCACGATATAGACGGGAGAAAAGCTGTCGAAAATAACGCCGATTATTTTGAATACGTTTCCGTCGCCGTAAAGCTGAATCGAGTTGATTGCAACAACCAGAAGGCCGATAAAGAACGAAACAAACGACGCAACAACGCCCACTATGCTTGCCGCACGCATACTGCTCATCTCAAAATTAAGATACTGAAAAAGAATCAGCGGCAGAGTCGTAACACAGCCTATTACTATGATAAAGCACATATATATAAGCCTCGGCGTGCCGGAAAGGCTGAGGAAAACCGAAACATAATACGCTTCAACGATAGAGTTTATGATAAGCGTTATTATCATCGCCGCACCGGACCGCCGCGCCAGCGCATAATCGCCGCCGATTTCAATATATACGGAGTTGCGCTCGGCAAAAAGGCAAAGCTCAACAGTATAAAAGAGCAGCATCAACACACGTATAATGAAGCGAGGGAAATTTTGACAAAACTGAATGTTTATAAGACCGAGCACCACGTAAACACCTGCAAGCACAGCCGCTATTTTCATAACGGTTACGCAGCGTTTGCGGAACTCTTTGTTTTTAAAGACAAACTCTTTTTCCAATTTATTCATCCTTATTTTAAACAAAATATACTATTATTCATATTAACCTTTTTTTACGTCTTTGTCAACCCATTTTGACTTTTGCCAATTCTTTTTCATTAAGATATCGGCACTCGCCCTCTTCAAGCGACGAATCAAGCTCGAGATTGCCCATAGCCTTACGGTGAAGCTCATTGACGTGAGAGCCGCACGCCGCCGCCATACGCTTAATCTGGTGATATTTGCCTTCACGCAATTTTATCTCAACCGTCAAGCCATCTTCACTGATTACTTCTATTTCCGCAGGCAGACACTCATAGCCGTCTGCCAGAGTTACACCGCTTCTGAATTTTTCAAGCTCCGTATCCCCTATCGGTCTGTCAAGCACTGCAACGTAAGTTTTTTCAATATGCTTTTTGGGAGACAGAATATCGTGAGCAAAAGCTCCGTCATCAGTGATAAGCACAAAGCCTGTTGTATCCTTATCAAGTCTGCCTGCAGGAAAAAGTCCGTCACGCTTCATATCTGCAGGCACGAGGTCCACAACAGTTTTTTCGCCGGGTGAGCGGCTTGCACTGACAACGCCCTTGGGTTTATTGAGCATTATATAAACAAACTCGCTGTAGCCGAAGACTTTGCCGGAAATAATTATTTCATCATTTTCCGGGTCAACCTTAACGCCGCTGTCCTTTACAGCTTTGCCGTTTACGGTTATTTCACCGCAACGCACAAGCCTTTTTACGTCACTGCGGCTGTATGCACCCTGCGAAGCTATTATTTTGTCAAGTCGCTGTTGAGACATCGGACAAATCATTCTCCTTTATATTCGGGTTTGCAAAGCCGTGCATAAACCCATCCTTTTCAAGCGAGCATATATCGCCGCCTATAACCTTGCCGTCAAGCACAAATATATTCGCCTGCACAAGACCCGAAGATTCATACCCGGGATAGTTTTTCACTTCATAAGTCCAGCGTTTTGCTCTTTGGGCACAGTATTCCGAAAGGTCAAGCCCATGCTCGCGCTGAAGCTCGTTATATTTTTCATAAGCCGCATCAAACTCGGCAGGAATCACGATTTCACGCACCTCAACAGGCTCGGGAACAACCTCCCAGCCAAATTGCGACAAAAATGCAATTCGCTGAGAAGCATCCTCAGCAGAATAACTGATTCCGCTTTTTGCCGAACTTACAGAAGCTCTGACATTCTTACCTGCTACATAAACACCGAAAACTGCGCACACAACCAGCATTACGCTCAGCACCGCAGCTTTGATTGATGAAGATTTTACGGAAACAACAAACATAAACCCACCTCAATGCAATATTCATAGTAAGATATATGCAAGATTGGTGGGTGTTATACTTTATTCAGATTTATTTGATTTATATTCATCTATAAGATATTCGTCGCCTATTACCTTACGGATATGCTCATAGATAAAATCGACCGTCATACTGCTGTTGCCGTGAGACGCCGCAAGCGACTCGGTATAATCGGCAAGTCTGTAAAGCTTGATACCGCTGAAGCCGGCGCCGTAATGAGTGATGACTATATCAAGCTGAGGCTTGCTTACGGTGACCTTGCCTGTGCTGTGGTCCTTTGTGAAGGTGACATTAGCCATACCGCCGATAAGCCTTCTGACCTTATCCTGCGCAGAAACAAAGTTGCCGAGCGAATAGAGCACGGGCACCTCTCTGCCGCTTTCATCGGTAAGATACTCAACCGGCTGAAGAGTATGCGGATGCGTGCCTATAACAAGGTCTGCACCCCAATTGACAACATTCTGTGCAAACTGACGCTGAATATCGTTTTCATCATCGGAATATTCTATACCTGCGTGCATTGAAACGACAACTACGTCAGCAACGGATTGTGCATACTGCACCTGCTGTTTTACATCATCAAGCTCATCAAGATAGACGATGTAGCTCTCTTTTGCATCTGGAATCGTGATGCCGTTAGTGTGCTCGGTATAGGCAAGGAAAGCAAAGCTTATATCGTTGACCGTAACCGTTTTGATTTTTGTATATTCATCTCTGCCGTGGAATGCACCCGCTGAGGTCAAACCCTCTGTAGCGTTGATAAGGTCAAGCGTTTCGATAAGGCCGAAGCTCTGCGTATCGAGCATGTGGTTATTGGCAATGGTCAGCACGTCAAAGCCGAGAGAAGCCAGCTGTGAAGCCATAACCGTAGGTGTATTGAAGCAAGGGTAGGTGGAAACGTCGTAGCTTTTCGCCATCATCGTTTCCTGATTGATAACGGCAATATCGGCCGCCGCTATCATATCGGCAAGGTTTTCGTAAACGGGCATAAAATCGTAGCTCGCATCGGATGTTCTTGCCTGCGCCTGGTTGTAAACCGGCTTATGAATAAGATTATCGCCTACCGCAAGCAGATTTACGCTTGTTTTAAGTGCCTTTTGCGGCACGGTATAATCCACCGTCTGAAACTCGATAGAATCCTCGGGCAGACTGTTATTATGCGAAACAGCAAGAAAAACAACGGTAAACACAACGGCAATTGCCGCAATCATTGCGACAAACTGTGATGTTTTCATTACTGCTGTGTACGGTCGCTGATAGCGTTGTGGATGTTATCCTTTGCCTGGCGGACGTTGGAAAGGCCGTTAGCAAGTGAACGCTCTGCCTGGCCGATTATGTTCTCAACAAAGTTTGCTGCAGAAGCGCAGATATCCTTTGACCACTTTGCTGCCTGCTCCTTGACTGCCGCTGCCTGCTGGTTTGCGGTTTCGATTGTTTCTGCCGCTGTTGCGTTTGCGTTTGCAACCGTTGCTTCAGCCTGAGCCTGAGCCTTCTTGAGCATCTCCTCGCAGTACTGCTTTGCACGTGCGACAACCTCGCTCTCCTCTACCATCTGCTGTGCCTTTGCATCGGCATTTGCAATTGTGAGGCTTGCTCTTTCTTCTGCCTGGGCAACGTTTGTTCTTGCAATTTCCTCTGAAGAAAGGATATGCTCCTTTGCCTTGGCATTAGCCTTGTTGATTGTTTCCTGTGCTCTTTCAGTAGCCTTTGAAAGTGCCTCTTCTGCCTGTGCGTTAGCCTCGTTTATAATGTTGTTGCGGTCGAGCACGATGTTACGTGCCTGGCGAACCTCATCGGGCATATTTGCACGGATTTCGTCTACACAGTTGCGGATAGCATCAATGTCTACAGTAACCTTTGAAGAGAAAGCAACCTTCTGACCGTTATCAAGCACTTCCTCGATTTTTTCAAGCAAATCTTCTACTCTCATATCTTTATATCCTTTCTGAGTCTTTTTTCTATATCATCCCGAATTTCGGCAGGAACAAATTCTGAAATATCTCCGCCGAATTCGCAGATTTGTTTGACAACACTGGAGGACAGATACATATTCTCCGCACTTGCAGTGAGGAAAACCGTTTCAACCTCGCTGTTGAGCTTTTTGTTGGCAAGCGCCTGCTGAAACTCTGCCTCGAAGTCGGAAACGGCACGCAAGCCCTTAACGATTGCAACGGCATTTTTCTGCCTTGCATAATCCGCAAGCAGGCCGTAATAGCAATCGACCTCAACACCGGGAATATCTGCCGTAACACGCCTTAAAAGCTCAACACGCTCCTCAGGTGTAAATGCGCTTGTCTTTTTGTGATAGTTGAACATTACGACAACAATCACCTTGTCGAACATTCTGGCAGCACGCTTTATAACATCGAGATGACCGATTGTTACAGGGTCAAAGCTGCCGGGGCAAACAGCAACCTTCATCTGCTCACTCCCCTTTTATCTGTACACGGCAAGCTCTGTTTTGCCGTATTTATAGCGTTTGAAAAGTGTAAGGCCGCCTGCTGTTTCAGGCAGCTCCTCTTTTGCAGGAAACTCGCAAACAATAAGACCGCCCTCGGCTACCTTACCGTCGAGCGAAGCGAGAGCCTTCTGCAAAAGGCCTGTACCGTAAGGCGGATCGAGAAGAACAACGTCAAAAACATCCGACGACATACGGAGAAATGAAAACGCATCAATCTGTGCAACAGCCGCCAGATCGCTGAGCTTTGTGTGTTCAAGATTCTGCTTTATAACAGCAACGGATTTTGCATCCGAATCGACAAAGGTGCATTTTTCCGCACCTCGGCTGAGTGCCTCGATACCAAGCTGACCGCAACCTGCAAAAAGGTCAAGCACACGCCTGCCCTCGATATCGAACTGTATTATGCTGAACATAGCTTCTTTAACCTTGTCTGTTGTGGGACGGACAACGTCGCCGCCCTCAAGTGTTGCAAGCACTCTGCCCCTTGCGGAGCCTGTAATAACTCTCATAATACTCCTTAATCAATACTCGACAATATACGCCTTTATTATCTTTTATTATTTGTAATTTGTCAAGTTTTTTAAATAAAATTTAATCTTCGTTCAAATTGTGAAAATAGTCATAAACCGCCTGTGCAGAGCGTTTGTCAACACCTTTGGCTTCTGTCAGCTGTTCAACGCTCGCCTCTTTAACGGCAGTGACGGATTTGAAATGCTTGAGCAGTGCCGCCGCACGCTTCTGACCTACGCCCTCAATCTGCGTGAGTGTGGTGGAAATGCCCGCACTTCTGCGCTTGCGGTGATATTCAATTGCAAAGCGGTGCACCTCTTCCTGGATTGTTGAAACAAGAGTAAACGCACTGCGTTTTGAATTGATTGATATTTCGCCGCCTTCACCGGTTATCGCACGTGTGCGGTGACTTGAATCCTTAACCATACCGTAAAGAGGCACATCTATGCCAAGCCTCAACAAAACAGCCTTTACTGCATTGACCTGCATCTGTGCACCGTCAAGCAAAATAAGGTCGGGCAGCTTCGCAAAGCCCTCGTCACGCTTTTCACCCTCCGGCTTTGCGTTTTCCTCAAGATAGTGCGTAAACCTGCGCTCGAGCACCTCGGCCATTGAAGCACAGTCGTCCTGCCCGTCAAATCCCTTTATTTTAAAGCGTTTATATGCCGATTTGTACGGCTGACCGTTTTTGAAAACAACCATACCCGCAACATTTTCCGTGCCTGCGGTGTGAGAAATATCGTAAGATTCGATATATTCGGGCGGTGAATCAAGCCCGAGCAGCCTTGCAAGCTCATCAAGCGCGGCTGTATCTCTTCCTTTTCTGCCGAGATTTAATGCAAGCTTTTCGCTTGCATTAGAGCGACACATTTCAAGCAGGCTCAGCTGTCCGCCCCTTTGAGGCACGGCAAAGCTGACCTTTTTGCCGAGCTTTTCGCTCAGCCACTGCGATAACAAATCCGCATCCTGCGGCAAAGCGTCAATAAGAATTCTCGGCGGAATCCGCTCACGCATTGAGTAATAGCCCATAAGCAGTTCATATCGTGCCTGAGCCGCATCCTCCGGCGCATCGATAAAGAAATGCTCCGTATCGCAAAGCCTGCCGCCGAAGAAACGAAGCACTGCAAGGCAGGCCTTATCCTGCGCAAAGCTCAGCGCAAAAACATCCTGCTCAGCAACATCGGTGCTGACAACCTTCTGCTTTTCGCTGAATTTTGTTATGGCGGCTATTCTGTCACGAAGCACTGCCGCTTTTTCAAAATCAAGATTTTCTGCCGCCTGTTCCATTTCCTCCTGCATTTGTTTAAGCATGAAGGCTGAGCCGCCCTTGAGAAAATCCACAGCCTGCTCCACACTGCGCAGATAGTCACGCTGTGATATTTTGCCCGCACAGGGTGCAGAGCACTGCGAAATGTGATAATTCAGACACGGACGCTGTCTGTGTGTAACGGGAAATGTTTTTGCACACTGAGGCAGACGGAATATTTTCTTTACCTGGTCAACGGTCTGACGCACGGCGAAAGAGCTGGTGTACGGCCCGATATACTCGGACCCGTCATCCACCAGCTGCATTGCGGCATCTATTCTCGGCCAATCGCCTTTTGCGATTTTTACGTAATGGTAGCCCTTATCATCCTTGAGAAGAATGTTATATTTCGGGCTGTGCTGCTTGATAAGACTGCACTCGAGCACAAGCGCTTCAAACTCACTGTCTGTGACAATATAGTCAAAATCGTGCACATGCTCAACCATACGTATAACTTTGGTCGTATGGTTTGTATGCGAGCCGAAATAGCTGCTCACACGGTTTTTGAGCGCCTTTGCCTTACCGACATAGATGATGCCGCCACTCTTATCCTTCATCAGATACACTCCGGGACGAAGCGGCAGGCTCATTGCTTTTTTACGCAAAACCTTTTCTCTGTCCTGCTCAGCTAACATAAAAAACTCACTTTGTGAAGAATGTTAAAAATCCTTTATAAGCCATATAAAGGTCGATTTTTGAAATAACCTCGTAGGGTGCGTGCATTGAAAGCACAGGCACGCCTACGTCAACAACGTCAATGTTGTGATATGCAACGTATTTTGCAACGGTGCCCCCGCCGCCCTCGTCAACCTTGCCGAGCTCGCCTACCTGCCAGACGACTCCGTTTTCGTCAAACAGCTTGCGGATTCTTCCCATAAATTCTGCGCTTGCATCGGACGTGCCGCCCTTACCTCTTGAACCTGTGTACTTTGTGACAACAATGCCCTTGTTGGCAAAGGCCGCATTCTTTCTTTCATGCACGCCGGGGAAGGTCGGGTCAAACGCCGCATTGACATCGGCAGAAAGACACTCGCTGTTGCTCATTGCAATGCTGCCTACACCGCCCTGCATACGCGCAAGGTCACTGATAAAGTAAGCCATATATGATGAATCAAGGCCCGTGTTGCCCTCTGAGCCTGTTTCCTCTTTATCAGCAAGCACTGTGAGAGCTGTATACTCGGGTGCACCTGCATCAAGGATTGCCATAACAGAAGGATATGCGCAAACTCTGTCATCATGACCGTATGCGCCGATAAGGCTTCTGTCAAGACCGATATCATCTGCACCGAAAGCAGGCACAGCCTCAAGCTCTGCACTGAGGAAATCAGCCTCAACGATGCCGTATTTTTCGTTAAGAATATTCATAATATTAAGCTTTACGCTCTCTGCACCTTCATCATCCTTGAAAGGACGGCTGCCGACAAGAATATTGAGCTCTTCACCCTTGATACCCTCGGCAAGTGTGCGCTTCATCTGGTCTGCGGCAAGATGAGGGAGAAGGTCTGTAACAACAAACTTCGGGTCGCCTGCATCTTCGCCGATATTGACCTTTACGCTTGTACCGTCTGCCTTGATGACAACGCCGTGGAGTGCAAGCGGAATAGCAGTCCACTGATATTTCTTGATGCCGCCGTAGTAATGAGTTTTGAAAAGTGCAAACTCTGCATCCTCATAAAGCGGATTGGGCTTGAGGTCGAGACGGGGAGAATCGATGTGAGCAGCGGCAATACGTACGCCGTCTTCAACAGGCTTTTTACCGATAACAGCAAGAATAACCGCCTTGCCTCTGTTGTTGTAAATAACTTTGTCGCCCGGCTTATACTGTGCCTTGCTGTCAAAGGGTACAAAGCCCTTTTCTGCGGCAAGTGCTGTTACGTATTCTACAACCTCACGCTCTACCTTGCACTCGGACATAAACTTCTTGTAGCCCTCCGAAAACTCGTCAGCGGCTTTTACTTCGGATTCTTCCATAACCTTACAGCCGTGTTTGGGGTCATAGAAAAGCTTTTCTCTGAGTTCTTCATTCTTGCTCATTGTCTTTTCTCCTTGTATGCTTCAAAAATTTTTTCGGTTTCTGTTTCAATATCATAAGGCGGATAATTACAGACAACAACATCTGCATTCCGCTCATATTCACTGTCTGTAAGCTGTGCTTTTATTCTTTCATCAGCTTTTTGGGACGTTATTTCGTCACGCTTCATTATGCGCTCTTTTCTTATCTCTTCAGGCGTACTCACAACAACTGTAAAGGCACAAAGCTTGTCGATTTTGCTTTCAAAAATAGCCGCCGCATCCAGAAGCACAGCCGTTTTACCTTCAAGTGTAAAGCTTTTAACCTTTGCAAGTGCCATTGATGTGATTACAGGGTGAGTTATAATGTTGAGAAGCTTTGTATTCTCCTTTGAAGAGAATGCACGGGATGCAAGCAAAGCCCTGTCAAGACTACCGTCACCTCTTATTATATCTTCACCGAATGCGTGTGCAAGCTGAACAAGAACAGGCGAGCCGTCTGCCGTAATTTCTCTTGCAATTTTATCGCAGTCAATATGTGCAAAGCCGTATTTTTCACAAAGGTATTTTGCAACGGTTGATTTGCCCGATCCCGTCGCACCCGTAAGCCCTATGAGCATTGCACCGTCAACATCAAGCACGGTGAATGCCGCCGCACGGAGCAGACGGTTGATAACCGCCAAACCTACACCTTCGGTATCGGGACAGCGTGCATAAGCTGTCTGCACACCCATTTCATCAAGACCGCGAAGCGCATCAAAAATCAGATGTGCCTGCGCCTGGCTGTCGTGTTCTCTGCCGATTTCGATAAACGGTATATCGAGCTTTTCGCCCTCACCGTCAAAGCAAAGTGCGGCACAGTTTTTCTTACCTCGGACAAATCTCTGATAGTTTTCAAAGCTGCCCTTTATTATTATTACCCGAGCTTTGGGAGAATAATGCTTATATTTCATACCGGGTGATGCCGCTTTCTGCCCGGGCTCAAGCTCTGCAAGCACTGCGCTGTCAACCTCAACCTCGCCCAGCACACCTTCAAGCTGTTCAAGCGAAATTCCGCCGGGACGAAGAAGCCTCGGCTTCTCACCGACAAGTGTGACAACCGTAGACTCAACACCTACCTCACACGCTCCGCCGTCAACGATGGCATCTGCCCTGCCCCACATATCGTCAATTACATGACGAGCAGTTGTCGGGCTTGGGCTGCCCGAAAGGTTTGCAGACGGTGCCGCAAGAGGCACACCTGCCGCAGAAATTATATCCCTTGCCGCAGGATGCGACGGCATACGCACGGCAACGGTATCAAGCCCGCAGCTCACTTCATCGGGTATACGCTCACTTTTCGGCATAATTATAGAGAGAGGACCCGGCCAGAATTTTTTCGCAAGCTTATAAGCTGATTCAGGCACTGATGAAACAACCGAATCAAGCTGACTTATATCGCTGATATGGACAATCAGCGGATTATCCTGCGGTCTGCCCTTGGCCTTGAAAATTTTCGCAACAGCCTCACCGTCAAATGCATTTGCCGCAAGTCCGTAAACGGTTTCGGTAGGTATGCCGACTATTCCGCCGCCGCACAGTATTGCGCCTACCTCTGCAAGCGACTGCGAATCCGACGCATCATATTTAAAAAGCTTTGTTTCTGCCATTTTAAAAAACCTTTTTTCATTCTTATTCCTGTGCTCTTAATTTCTCTGCTGTATCTGCAGTTATGAGAGCATCAATTATTTCATCAAGCGAGCCGTTGAGGATAGCCTCAAGCTTATACAGAGTAAGACCAATTCTGTGGTCGGTCATTCTGCCCTGAGGATAGTTGTAGGTGCGGATTCTCTCGCTTCTGTCGCCGGTGCCTACCTGCGCACGCCTTTCGCCTGCAATTTCGCTTGCCTGCTTTTCACGCTCCGCCTCAAGAATTCGTGAGCGCAGGATACGCATCGCCTTATCTCTGTTTTTGTGCTGGCTTCGCTCATCCTGGCACTCAACAACAGTGCCCGTAGGAATGTGAGTTATGCGTATTGCAGACTCCGTTTTGTTGATATGCTGACCGCCTGCACCGCTTGAACGGAAGGTATCAACCTGCAAATCGGCAGGGTTGATTTCAATATCAACCTCCTGCGCTTCAGGAAGCACGGCAACGGTAACGGTTGAGGTGTGGATTCTGCCCTGGCTTTCTGTTTCGGGCACACGCTGAACACGGTGAACACCGCTCTCAAACTTAAAGCGTGAGAATGCACCCTCGCCGCTTATCATAAAGCTCACTTCTTTAAATCCGCCAAGTTCAGTTTCGTTTGCGGTGAGAATTTCACTGCTCCAGCCCATTGTCTGTGCATACATTGAATACATACGGTAAAGCGAATTTGCAAAAAGTGATGCTTCATCGCCGCCTGCACCGCCTCGGATTTCTACAATAACGTTTTTATCGTCATTCGGGTCTCGCGGAAGAAGCAGGATTTTCAGCTCCTGCGCAGTTGTTTCCACCTGCTCCTTTGCAGTTTCAAGCTCTTCCTGCGCCATTTCGCGAAGCTCTGCATCAAGCGAAGAATCCTCAAGCATTTCCTGCGCACCTGTAACATCTGAAAGCGCCTTTTTGTGCTCGCGGAATTTCTCAACAACGGGTGTGAGATGCTTCATCTCCTGCATATATTTCTTGTAAAGCTCCATATCCGACACAACATCGGGATTACAAAGCTTCTCGTTTATCTCTTCGTATCTTTTTTCTACCTGTTCAAGTTTATCGAGCATAGATTATCTCTCGTCTTTTCTTTATAAGTTTTTGACGTTTGTTCTGCCTAAAGGCAAGCACATACAACATCATTTTCAAGATATTATAACATATACAGCAAAAAATATCAATCACTGCAGTAATGTAACACCGAAAAATGCATATATATAGAACAGTTGTCAATTAAGAAGCAAGGGAGGGAGCGGCGAAAAAAATTCGCCGTATGTCAATGAGAAGATATAAGCCCGAAGGCAGACTGATATCAACAGCCGAAAACCGAGCCGCACTTGCAGATATGAGCTCGCTCATACAGGCTCACGCAAAAGGAACCATACTTGAAGCACGTGTATTGCTGTGCGACAACGAGCACAACCTGCACCTTGACCTCGGCCCCGTAAGAGGTATTATACCAAGAAATGAGGGGGCTTTGGGGATAGAAGAAGGAAGCGTAAGGGACATTGCACTCATTTCAAGAGTAAATAAACCCGTTATGTTTTGCATAACAAGATTTGAAGATGACGGCTACGGTGAAAAAATTGCAATTTTAAGCCGCAGAAAGGTTCAGCAGGACTGTTACAACGAGTACATTTCAGCACTCACACCCGGCGACGTTATTGATGCAAAAATCACGCACATCGAAGGCTTCGGCGCATTTGCCGATATAGGTGCGGGAATTGTTGCACTTATTCCGATTGATGCTGTTTCGGTATCGAGAATCCCTCACCCGAATGTGAGATTTGCAACGGGCGACGATATAAAAGCAGTTGTAAAAGACATTGCCGAAGACGGAAAAATCACACTCACGCACAAAGAGCTGCTTGGCACCTGGGAGCAGAATGCACAGAATTTCAGACCCGGTCAGACAGTGCCGGGAATAATCCGCTCGGTTGAGAAATACGGTATTTTTGTTGAGCTTACGCCTAACCTTGCAGGACTTGCGGAGCCTGTGCCGGACGTATACGCAGGACAGCACGCAACAGTATACATCAAAAGCCTGATACCCGAAAGGATGAAGGTAAAGCTTATAATAGTCGATGCATTCAATGCAGAATATCCGCCCGAGCAGCCGCAATATTACACTGACACAGCGCACATAAGCCGCTGGGTATACTCGCCTGAATGCTGTTCAAGGCTGGTTGAAAGCAACTTTTAAAAAGCGAACAAAAAAAGCACGAGTGTCCTGCACCTTGCAGACCGCTTGTGCTTTTTCGTCGTTATATTCAACTTAACTTATATTACAAATTAACATAAGCCTCATATCTTTAACGGTTTTGGTTGATTTTACATAATTTATTTGATATACTGTTATAAATATGACCTTCAGGAAAGGTGTTTTTAAAATGAAGAAAATTCTTATCACCGGCGGAGCAGGCTTTATAGGAGGCAATTTCGTCTACTATATGCTCGGCAATTATCCCGACACTCAGCTTGTCTGCCTTGATGCTCTCACCTATGCGGGTGACCTAGAAACTCTGCGTGATGCGTTCAAAGACGAACGATTCACATTTGTAAAGGGCGACATCACCGACAGAGATTTCATTTATAAGCTGTTTGAAAAAGAAAAGTTTGATGCAGTAGTCAACTTTGCGGCAGAATCGCACGTTGACCGCTCAATAGAAGAGCCTGAAGTATTCCTCAAGACAAACATTCTCGGCACACAGGTGCTTCTTGACGCCTGCAACAAATACAGCGTTCCCCGTTTTCACCAGGTTTCCACAGATGAGGTTTACGGCGACCTTCCGCTCGACAGACCCGACCTTATGTTTACCGAGCAGACACCGATTCACACATCATCCCCCTACTCAGCAAGCAAGGCTTCAGCTGACCTGCTTGTGCTCGCTTATCACAGAACCTTCGGCACACCCGTCACAATATCACGCTGTTCCAACAACTACGGCCCTTATCAGTTCCCGGAAAAGCTGATTCCGCTCATGATTGCAAACGCAAGCCACGGCAAGCCCCTGCCTGTTTACGGCGAAGGTCTTAATGTGCGTGACTGGCTGTACGTAGAAGACCACTGCCGTGCAATTGCAATGATACTTGATAACGGCAGAATCGGTGAAGTATACAATATCGGCGGCCACAACGAAAAAGCAAACATCGAGGTTGTTAAAACGATTCTCTCTGCACTCGGCAAGGGTGAAGACCTTATCACCTACGTTAAAGACAGACCCGGTCACGACAGACGCTATGCGATTGACCCTACAAAAATCGGTGATGAGCTCGGCTGGGCTCCGCAGACAATGTTCGACAGCGGAATTAAAAAGACGATAAGCTGGTATATTGACAATAAGCAATGGTGGGAAAATATTCTCAGCGGTCGTTACCGTGATTTTACACCCGAGAGCTTTATATAATAAAATTATATCTATTTTTATTCAACAACTCCATTTTTTATGCGTGTTTTTTGGTAGATATTACATAGGGACAAATTTATCCTTATATGATATAATTATATTTGCAAAAAAATCCTACAAAATTTTTAGGAGGAGAACAAAAATGCAGACATCCACTTCACTCAAGCGTCTTCTCGCTGCTGTAATGGCAGTTGTTATGATGCTTACAGCAATCCCCTTTGTTACAGCTGCAGACGAAACAGCTGCTGCAAAGGACACAATCGCATTCGGTAAATACGTATGGGAAATTCTTGAAAAAGAAGAAGACGGAGACCTTGTCCTTATTACAAAGGACGTTGTTGAAAAAATCGCTTTCTACACAACAGCTCCCACTTCAGCAAATCCCATCAATTACTCAACAGGTAAAATCCCCGGTTACCTCAATGACGGAGATGCATCTTTTTATGCAACAGCATTCACTGCTGAAGAAAAAGCTGCTATCACAGCATCAACACTTACATACATCTATTATGATGTAACAGCAAAAGCCAAAGCAACAGGCACACTCACAGCTAACGTTATCATCCCCAACGAAGCTATGGCAACAAAGTATTCTCTCGGTGTAGCTAACCTTGATGGCGCAGCAACACAGTACTGGCTTGCAGATGCTGTCGCAAGCACAGCAGCCGCAAAA
Source organism: Acutalibacteraceae bacterium (assembly GCA_045604525.1). Lineage (GTDB taxonomy): Bacteria > Bacillota > Clostridia > Oscillospirales > Acutalibacteraceae > UBA8612. The sequence goes on along the minus strand of JAZUOH010000043.1, from coordinate 6,346 downwards.
GCTGTCAGAACAATAAGCGTTGCAGGAAAACTTGCAAACCTTAACGCTTCCACAAACAAAATCACAGCAGGTCTTCGTCCTATGATCACTCTCAAGGCCGGCAACTATGCTCAGTTCCCCGCTGTTGACGGTGTAAGCTACACTGTAAACGACAACGCTGTTACATACTACGCAACAACTTCAGCAACTTCCTTCAAGGTTGTTGTTGATGCAGAAAACTATGCAGCAGACGAGCTTGCTGTTGCACTCGGCGGTGAAACTCTTGTAGCAACAGACGGCGTTTACACAATCGCTGCAGGCAACACAGCAGAGCTTACTGTTTCCGGTATCAAGGCTCAGCCCGCTGACTTCACAGCATACAACGAAGCAGTTGCAAAGGCAGGCGAGGTTGACAGAGACCTTTGCGACACAACAGACCTTGATGCAGCTCTTGCAGTTGACGTAAGCGCTTGCACAAAGCTTGAGCAGGCTAAGGTTGACGAGGCAGCAGCAGCTATCCTCGATGCTATCGCAAACCTTAAGTATAAGCCCGCTGATACAGCTAAATATCTCGAGGTTCTTGAGCAGCTCAGAACAATCCTTGCTAACGAACCCGTACAGATTACAGAAACAGTTAAGAAGCCCCTCTACAATCTTGATGCTACAGCAAACGAAATTGGCGACAACTTCAAAGCTGTTATTTATGAAGTTCTTGACAAATACGAGGATCGCACAGATGCACCCGTAAGCGAATACACAATCGACAAGCAGGACGATGTTGATGCTGCAGCAGCAGAAATCGAAGAGCTTATCGCAAAAGTTCCTGTTGTTAAGGCAGACCGCGGTCCCTGGAAGGATGCTTACAAGGCATGTATCGAAATCAACGTTGATCTTTACTCAAACGCAGCAGAAATCAAGGCAGCTGCAGAAGAAATTGCTGCAGAAGCAAACTACAACGACGGTTTCCTTAACCCCGATATCACAGAGCAGAAGGCTATCGATGATGCAGCAGCAAAGCTCGTAGCTCTCTTTGAGACACGTCAGCTCATTCCGGCTGACTTCACAGCTCTCGATGCAGCTCTCGAAGCAGCAGCAACATATCTTCGTGACAATTACTATTACGAAGATGAGATGGCTGGCTCTGATGCAGCATGGGCAGAGTTTGCAGCAGCTCTTGAGGCAGCATCTTCTCTTGACAGAGAGTCTTATAACACAATTCGTCAGCAGAGCACAATTGACGACCGTACAGCAGCTCTTGAGAGAACAATGTCTCTTCTTGAGCCCTTCACCCGCCTCACACCCTGGCAGGAATTCTGGAAGCCCGTTAAGGATTTCTTCCAGGAGGTTGCAGATTTCTTCGGCATGGTAGGCGGTCTTCTTAAGACTATCTTTGATCTTATTCCCCTTCTTATCAGCGGCGAAATCGTTCTTTACGATGTATTCGTTCTTATCGGCGATGAGGACCTTCTCGCATTCGTTGAAAAGATTGGTATCAAGCCCGCTCCGGAACCGGAACCCGAAGCATAATTAACTCCTTATAACAACTAAGGCGAGAGTTTGACTCTCGCCTTTTTGTTTTGAGATATAACACAATAAAAGCTTGATACGAGGTAACATACTTACGGAGTGCAGCTCGTATCAAGCTTTTTATTTTATCTGAACTGTTCGCTGTTATTTAGCACCAACGTGCTGTAAAGGAACAGCACATCTGCATTTTTAAAATCAATGAAATTGCCGAGAACAAAGCTGCTTATATAGCGTATATCAACAAGTGTAACCTTACTGTATCCGGATGCCAGAAGCGGAGCAATGCTGCTGCCGAATGAATCACGGAAGACCACAAGCTCCTTATCTGTTGAAGCGTTCGGATTATCTATACTCAGCAGTGATATCGAGCCCGAAAGAAACATTTCATAGGGATCTTTACCGTTTGCTTTTTCCATATCGTAAACAGGCATATCCTTTGAATGCTCGAAATCGTACACCTTAAGAAAATCGATATAACCGCCCGAAAAATACTGTATTTTTTCCGCCTTCAGCGGCAATGCAGACTGACCGCAATACACACCGTAAAACGGCTTATCGAGGGAATTTAACTCAACTGAAACAAAATCAGATTTACTGCCCATTGACTCAAGCAACTTATCTGCAACGTCTTTAATGTTTTCCTGCTTCCAATGCGTGTCTGTTTTGTAATAATCATCAAGACTCAGCAGCGGGAATATATCAATGTATTCGTTATTCTTCACTTCGTTTTTAAGCTGTGAAACCAATCTTTCATAATCAAGTGATAGCCTGCCGCTCGTCTGTGAAAGAAAATAGTTTTTATCGGGTATTATGCTAAGATAAACCTTGTTGTTTTCTTTCGTGTATTTATCGATTATATTGTTAAAGCGGTTTGCCGCATTCTGAATTGAGTCTTCTTTGAGTGGGTATTCCAACTTTGCCGCGTAGCCGTCTTTTACATATATATCGTTATTATCCTGCTTCAAGAAAAGCTTTGTTGAAACAAGCGCCTTTATTGTGCGGAAGCTGTCCCTTAGCGGAAACTGATCGAGCGTATATGATTCAAAATCCTTCATAAATTTGCCGGACATAACATTCTGCACGCTTATATCGGGAAATTTGAGAAGATACCTTCGCTCACTGTCTGAAAATTCGGTTGCAGGCTTGAGAATAAAGCCGACACACATACCAAAAATTAAAACGACGAAAACAAGTGCAACTGCAATATTTTTAAATCGAGTCATTATCCTTCCCCTTCCTTAAAATCTGAAATAAAGGAACGGATTGAACGAGCCGTCCACAAGATAAGCTGTCATAACCACCATAAGTGCAACCAGCACTAAGGGCTCAATTACGTTTACAGCCTTGCCCAGCTTTTTGCTGTTTTCAAGCTTTAACGCTGTATTCTTTATTACAGGCGTTGATCCGATAAGCGCAAGCACGAGCACAACCGCATAGCTCTTCATGCTGTAGAGCATTTCGGCATTTACAAGCGGCAGATTGCCTGCTCCGAACATACTGCCTATATAGCTAAACGCTTCGCTCATATCGGCGGCGTTGAAAATCACAAAGCTGATAAGCACTGCAAGCGCAATATATATACGTTTAATAATTCTTGTTTTATTAAGGAATTTAAGCAGGAACAGCTTTTCAAGCACGAGAAGCACCGCAAAAAACAGACCCCACACTATGAAATTCCACGCCGCACCGTGCCAGAAGCCCGTAAGCATCCAAACGACAAAGATATTGAAAAACCAACGGGGCTTGGACACTCTGTTGCCGCCCATAGGAATATAAACATAATCTCTGAACCATGAGCCGAGCGACATATGCCATCTGCGCCAGAATTCCGTAACGCTTGATGAAATGAACGGATAATTGAAATTTTCAAGGAAATCAAAGCCGAACATTTTTCCAAGGCCTATTGCCATATCGCTGTATCCGGAGAAATCAAAATAAATATGAAGCGAAAAAGCAACGGCATAAAGCCAATAATAAAGCACTGCCTTTTCATCGGTTGCACGGAAAGTATCACAAATTTCGCCGAGAGTGTTGGCAATAAGAATCTTCTTTGCAAGACCGATAACAAACCTGCGAACGCCTAAAGAGAATTTCTCAAAGCTGTGCGTCCTGTTACCGAGCTGTTTTTCAATATCGGAGTAGCGGACAATAGGGCCTGCAATAAGCTGAGGGAACATAGTGACGTAAGCGGCAAGATTTATTGGGTTTTTCTGTGCAGGCACGTCGCCTCTGTAAACGTCAACCGTATAGCTCAGAATCTGAAACGTGTAAAAGCTGATACCTATTGGCAACGCAATACGCAATAACGGCACTGAAAGCCCTGTTGCCGCATTGAAATTTTCAATAAAGAAATCGGCATATTTAAAATAACCGAGAGAAGCAAGGCAGATTGCTACCGAGGCAATCATAAACACCTTTGAAAGTGCTTTACCCTTAAACCGCTCAACCAGCAAGCCTGCAACATAATTTAAAAGTATGGTCGTCGCCATAAGAACAACATATTTCGGCTCTCCCCAAGTGTAGAAAAAAAGACTGACGAGCATAATTACAGTGTTTTTCAGACACTTCGGGACAGCGAAATATAAAAGCAGCACACACGGCAGGAAGAAATACAAAAACGGAATACTCGAAAATAGCATAATGAAAATCTTCCTTTCGTGTGTGCTTTAATTTTAGTCAGGAGTCTGTTTTATTTATGCGATGGGCTTTTCAACAAGAACCTGTGCAGAAGCAAACTCACCTGCAAGCTTTGTCTTGAAGTTGGAAACGATATCGTTTGCGCCGAATGCTGTTACAACGTAACCGTCAACTGCAACGATGAGAAGTGTCTCGGGGATACCGCACATCCACTGTCTTGTTGCAAGGTGTGACTCAATAGCTGATGCAAAAGCTGCTGCATCTGTACCTGCTGTGAGGTGGTAAGCGGCACCTGTGAAGGTGTTGGCATTCATAGCGTGCATAAGAGATGCTGCATCGTCAATCTGTGCTGCATTAGCCTGGGGAAGGCCGAGTGAGCCGTCAAGATCCTCTACCATTGTGATGTCGTATTTACCTGCTGCACCGTCAACGGGGCTTGAGAAGTGGCCACCCATTGCGAAGAACTTTTCATCATCAGCAAACTTTGCCCATACCTTGTTGAGAAGGCCTGCAGCATCTGTTGCTGTGTTGCCGCTGTCGGATGATGCGGGAGCTTCTGTGGATTCTTCAACTGTAGCCTCTGTTGTGTCCTCTGCAACAGGCTCAGTTGTCTGTTCTGTTCCCTGCGTGGTTGTTTCCTCGCTGACGTCGTTGCCGCCGCAAGCTGCAAAGCTGAGAAGCATTACGCCTGCAAGAATGAGTGCAAGAATTTTTTTCATGATTGTTGTCTCCTTTATTTTTATTTTTTAATTTATCTTTTCAAATTCCCACATTTGACTGTGTTCATTGAAACCAAGTGAATACTGCTTTGTTTTTTTGCCGCTTTCAACGGTTAATGTATAGGTTTTATCTTCCTCAACAAACCAATCAAGCTGAGCTTCTCCGTTTATTTTAGCCTGCGAAGAAAGCTCATCGCTGTTTTTTGTTTTCAGCATACCGTCAGAAACTGTTATGACAGCGCTTTTCCTTGTATCTACATCAAGCGTGATGCAGGTGCCTATGCTTATGCTTCTGCTGCCGGCAGCGGAAGATGTGCTTATGCTGATACTTGTGCCGGTATTTGCAAGAGAAAAAGCACACACAATAACAACTGCTATACCGGCCGCTAACGACAAGGCCTTACGCGGAAAGCCGATTATTTTATGCGATTTGTTTTCCTGCGCCATAACACGCTCTTTCAGCGACTTCGGCGCAGAAATTGAGCGATACTGCTCAAGCTTTTTTTCATCAAACATCAACTATCCATAAGCTCCTTTATATATTCTCTTCCTCTTGAAAGCCGCATTTTAACTGCAGAAGCTGTAAGCGACAGAATCTTTGCCGTTTCTTCAACCGAGAAGCCCTCAAGATAATGCAAAACAATAGCCGATTTGTATTTTTCGGGTAGCGAGTGAACAATCCTGATTATTTCAGGCTCATCCTCGTATGTATGTGATATATTCTCCGCTTCTTCAAGCGCAAGATGATTGCGCCTTGCTCTGCGGCGAAAAATATCGTGGCAACGGTTTACGGTAACACGTATAAACCAAGCTCTTTCGTGCTCACTGTCTTTGAACGACGGAGAAGTACTTATATATTTTGCAAAGACATCGTGCACTGCATCCTCCGCATCTTCCCTTGAGCCAAGGTGGGTAAGAGCAAGGCGGTAAAGCATATCTGCATATCTGTCATAAGCATCTGCAAGATTTACGCCCGAATCACCGAGCGAAAAAAGAACAAGCATTTTTGCTCCTCCGTTAATAAAACGTATTAAAACAGCAAAAGGTCACAAAAAAAGAAAAAATTTTTTTCAACCGTTTCTTTTACATAAAAAGCTCTGACTTAAATCATAAAGTCAGAGCTTTTTTAAGTTAATAATTAAGACTGAAATCAGAATTCAATAAGGCTTTGAATATGAGCCTCAAGCTCATCAATGCTGATTCGCTTCTGCTCCATTGTGTCACGGTCACGTACTGTTACACAGCCGTCTTCAAGTGAATCAAAATCGAACGTGATACATACGGGTGTGCCGATTTCGCCCTCTCTGCGGTAACGCTTACCGATTGAGCCCGTTTCATCAAAATCAACCATAAACTTCTTCTGAAGCTTTTCGTAAACCTTGAGAGCATCGGGCGAAAGCTTCTTTGAAAGGGGAAGAACCGCTGCCTTGAAAGGCGCAATTGCGGGGCTGAGGTGGAGAACAACTCTTGTGTCGTTCTTTTCA